>JANMTS010000070.1:0-9205 GCA_031390755.1 Holophagales bacterium | reverse complement strand
GGAGCCGCCGGCCGCGCCGGCCAACGTGGACCCCAAGGTGAACCCCAAGTTGGAACAGTCGCTTCGCAAGCTTCATCAGCAGATCCTGCTGGAGCTCGTCGAGCACTCACCAGGGCGCGCCATCGGCCCGGTGGTGGAACCAGCCCTGCTGGCAATGTGGGAGGCCGGGCGTGTGATCGAGTCCGTGATCGGCGGCGCCCCGCGGGGCCTGGACCTGATGGTGGACGACCCGGGGACCGGCGAAGCCCTTTACGAGTGGGTGGTGCGGCATCACTTCGCGTTGCGGGTATTGGACGCCCCGGGTGACGTCCTGGTGGCTCCCCATACCCCCGAAGAGTGCCAGTTGCGGGTGCAATTCACGCATGGCCGCTGGTTCGCCACCTGGATCAAGCTGGGCGTGGACGAGAGCCAGCCGGAGGTGCGGCGGCGCGCGCTGCTCCTGTTCGAGACCGGCCGCCAGGGCGAGCTCGTGGAAACGGCGGTCTGAGCCGATGACCTCTCGCGGAGGCCCACACGGGGAGCCTTGCGAAGCCAACAGGTACCTCGACGAGGAGCCGGCGGGCCGGGTTCTGGAACGTCGGATTCCGACGTGGCCGGGCGGCGAGCCTGGAGCGGGTGTCCGGGGCGACTGCGCACAGGCCATTGAGCGGCGCCTCGGCCGGCAGGCGGCGGACGCGGTGCGCCCGTGGCTCGATGAGCTGCCGCTCGGCCGGCTGGGCAAGGTCTGGAGCCGTCTTCCGTATGTCGACGACGTTGAAGCGCTCAGCAATCCGGAATGGACGCTGGAAGCATCTCCGGTGGGCGTGGTCGAGCTGGCCCGCCGAGCCTTCGCAGACTCGGCGAGAGCCGGGCTGCTCCTGGAGCTGCGCACCCGGCGGTTCGGGCCTCCGGAGCCGTTGGTGCTCTACACCGCAATACCGTGGGCTCAGCACCTGAGAGAGTCGGCTCGGTTCGTCGAGAGCCTCGCTGCCGCAGGCTGGGCCGTTCTGGAGTGCAGCTCTCCGCGCGAAGCGGCTCGCCTGTGCGGCGCCGTCGATTCGGCGGTGGTCCGGGCAAGGCGGCTCGGTCTCCGGAGCGATCTGCCGCCGAGCTTGTTGTGAATGGCAAAGGAGGCCACTTGACTGAGAACGTCGGTCCGTACCATCTCGCCTATTGCAAGCACTACGCGGACGCCTTCAGGCAATCCACGTCCGCCCCTCTCATCTACGCGCTCGTGCCCGTCGAAACGGGGCCGTTCGTGGGCTACGTGAAGTTTGAGACGACCAGCGACGCCGGGCGGCCCTGTGAACCGGTTCACGCCTCGCACTACGACCTCCTCTCGGTGCGACAGGCCGAGGTGAGGGTTGGCACGGCGGACACGATCGAGCGGCAGCTGATCCAGGTGTTGCAGGGCAGGGCAACCCGGGCAGGCTTCGTGCTCCCATCGATTGTTGCAACGCAGTTGATGCCGGGCTGGTCGAAGATGGTGCTGCCGCGGGAGGTGGTCCTGAGCCTGCGGCGCGTTGGAGGAGCCTGAAGGACTTACGGAGTGATCCAGACCATCTCTTCGTCCGTCGGCTGGAACAAACAGACGCCCACGACCCCGGGGCCGACGTTCGCGCCCACGACCGGGCCGACCTCGGTCTGGATCAACTCGGCGACCTGGAACTGATCCCGGACGAGGGCTCGCAGACGGTCGGCCCAGACCGGGGCGTTGGCGTGGCTGATGCCGGCGATGACCGGGCGGGTGCCGTCCACGCGCTTGTGGAGCAGCTCCAGGATGCGCGGATGGGCGGCTCGGCCTCCCCGGACGCGGTCGACCGGGACGACCTCGCCGTCGACGACTCCCAGGATGGGCTTGATGCCGAGCAGACCTCCGACGAGCGCGCGGGCCTTGCCGATCCGTCCGCTTCGGGCGAGGTACTCCAGGGTGTCGACCACGAACAGGGTGTGGATGCGGGGCGCCATCGCCAGGAGCCTCTCGCGGATCACGTCCACGGGCTCGTTCCTGGCGGCCATGCGGGAGGCGAACAGGGCCAGGATGCCCAGGGCGACGCTCACCTGGCCGGTGTCGAGCACGGCGAGCTGCGGGGCGTGCGGCTGGTAGACGTCGGCCGCGGCGGCGCTGGCGTGCTCGAACGTCTTCGACAGCCGGGACGAGAGATGGAGCGACACCACGTCGTGGCCAGCGGCCAGCCACTCGCGGTAGCGGGCGGCGAAGTCCTCCCGCGTCGGCGGGCTCGACTTGGGGTGGACCTTGCCCTCGATCAGCCGTTTGTAGAATTGACCGGGATGGATGTCGATCCGGTCCCGGAAGACCTCCTTGCCGAACGCGACGGTGAGAGGCACGACCGCGATGCCGTGCGAACGGACGAGATCGGGCGGCAGGTCCGAGGTGGAGTCGGTGACGATCTGGACCCGGGGCTCGCGGCGGGCGATGAAGCCCTTTTCCTCCAGGACCAGGATCTCCTGGACGATCTCGCCGTCGCGCGACGGCAGCTCGTCCAGGGCTTCCTGCAAGGTGGCGCTGGTCTGGGCGAGCCGGACGATCTGCAACTGGAGGGGGTTCAGGGGGAACGAGCCCGGCTCGGCCCGGGCTTCCAGGCGCGCCCGGGCGTCCGGAAACTCTCCCAGGGAGTCCTCAATGGCGGTGATGATCAGGGAGCTCAGCGGCGCCTGGATCGTCCGGTCCGGAACCAGATCGCCGGGGAAGAGCTGGAACGGCCCCTCGTGCATCCGCCCCAGCCGGCAGAAGGCCTTGATCCCCGTGGCGGCCCCGGCCGACGACGCGACCACCTCTCCGTGCTCCAGCCAGACCTGCCCGCCGCGCAGCTCGATCCGGCCGCTGATCCGGGCCCGGTTGAGGCCTCGCAGAAGCTCCAGGAGCGGGGTCTGGGTGAGATCCCCGACGAGCGATTCCAGATGGACGTCGGGCTCGGCGCCGACCTCGCGGCCGAGGAGCACGAGGAGCAGCCGGCGCTCGATCTCCACGAGGGCCAGCCCGCCGACGGCGAGGAAGGAGACGGACTCCGGGAGGCCTTCCTCTTCCTCGGGCGTCTCGCCGAGCAGAACCAGGGTGCGCCGGCCGTCGGCGTGAAGCTCGGCCAGCAGCGCTTCCCGGTCCGGGCTTTCCGCGACCAGGCGGGAGGTGATGACGACCAGCGCCTCGCCGAGACCCTGCGCGAAGCGCCGGCCGATGGCGAGGCCGGACACCGGCACGACCTCGTAGCCTTCCGCGGCGAGGCCATGGCTCAGCTCGTCCAGCCGGCTGGCCACGGGATCAATGAGAAGGACGGCGGGACGGGGCACGGATCCCTCGGGTCAGGTCAGAGCTGTCGGTTCAGAGGGTCTCGTTCGGCTGCAACAGGCGGAACAGGCCGAGGAGGCTCTTGGGAGCGTGCGCGCTGGTTCGCCAGCGCTTGCTGTTGTCGCTCAGGCGCTGGGTTTCTGCCTGCACGGCTGACGTTCCGGCAACCAGCATACCCGAGGCGCGGCCCCCCGTGCTGTCCAGCCGCTGCACGACCGTCTGCGCCAGCTCGGCGCCCTCGGCTCCGTGGACCCAGGCGAGCACCCCGGCACAGCCCGAGAGAATCGCGCCGATCTGGGGCTGGGCCGCCTTGGTGAGGGCCTGCACGTGGAGGGAGAGCTTGCCGCGCTCCACCTGGAAGGTGGCGCTGCCGGCCTTGCGCAGCTCCATCTGCTCGACCAGCTTGTGGAGAGCCTCGTTGGTGCGGTAGCCGGGCGCTTCCTCGAAGAGCTTCCTGAGCGCCGGCCAGGCCGGAGGATCGACGAGCACGAGGCAGGGGAGGGCGGTGGTGTCGAACCCCGCCCTCTTCGCCGCTTCCAGGAGAGCCATGACCGCCACGTCGAAGACCAGGGCGCTTGAAATCTCCATGGTGTTCTGGGGCGCCGAGTCGGAGATCGCTTCCCGGGTTCCGACCAGTCCGTGCTCGACCAGCCAGGCGATGGCCAGGCGCGTGGTGAGCGGCGCTTCGGCTTCGTCGGCGATCAGATCGAAGAGGCGGACGCCGGGCTGGCGGTGGACGCGCTCGAGGATCCTCTGGAGGGGAAGATTGCCGAAGCCCTCGCTCACCGTGGGAAGGAAGTCGGTCAGCGTCCGGAGCGGCTCGCCGGTCGCCGGGAGGAACTGGCGCCGGTTTTCCATCTCGTCCTTGAGCCACGCCGTGTGCATGAGCATCTCGTTGGCGGCGAGGCTCTCGGACCCGCCGATGAGCGGCGTCGAGCCGTCGAACCGGAACGAGCCCTCCTCGGCGCAGAGCAGGGCGAGGAAGGCCTCCCGGCCGCGTAGCGCCTGCCAGCGGGCGCTCATGGGCTCGCCGTCGCGCAGCTCCACCTTGCCGGAGGTGTTGCCCGATCTCACGCGCAGGCATCCGGTCTTCCGCACCTGCTGGAGGTACTGGAGCACCGCCCACAGCGGATGCGTGGCGAGGTCGCCCTGGAGCATGGCCTCGGCACCGCGGCCGCTCACGAGGCGCTCGCCCCGGATGACGAGCTCCTCCAGGTCGAACGGCCGGGCGAGGTAGTCGTCGGCTCCGGCGCGCAACGCGGCGACGCGGTCGACGCCTTCGGTGTGGTCGGAAATCACGAGCATGGGCAGCGAGCGGGTGAAATCCTGCCCGCGGATCTCCTGGACGATGTCCGCGGCCACGGCGCCGCCCGTGTCGAGGATCAGCAGATCGGGCTGCTGCTCGTAGGCGGCCTCCGGCGCCTTCGTGGCGTCGGCAAGCACCCGCACCTCGTGTCCTGCCACGCGCAGCCGATCCTCCATGACCGCGGCGAACACGGAATCCCTCTCCACCACCAGAACCTTGGCCACTGCGCCCCTTTCATGCCGGGAGACACCCGGCCTCTGAGACCATTCTATGCTGCAAGAGGCGTGTCTATCTCCGCCGCAGGCTCAGGTTCCTCCGGATCTCCTCGCGCCTGCGCTTCCCCGAGGCGGCCCAGGAGCAGATCGGGCAGGCTTCGAGGTCGTGGTAGAGGGCGGGGCAGTGCTCCCGGCCGAAGTAGATGATCTGCAGATGGACCTGGCTCCAGGTCTCGGTGGGGAACAACCGCTTCAGGTCGCGCTCGGTGCGCTCGACGGTCGTGCCGTCGGACAGCCCCCACCGGGCCGCCAGCCGGTGGATGTGGGTGTCGACCGCAAACGCGGGGATGCCGAAGGCCTGGGAAAGGACCACCGACGCCGTCTTGTGGCCCACTCCGGGAAGGGCTTCGAGCTCCCCGAAGGTCCGCGGCACCTGGCCGCCGTGCCGTTCGATCAGCAGCTCCGAGAGCCGCTTCAGGTTCTTCGCCTTGGAGTTGCTCAGGCCGATGCGGCGGATCAGCCGCTGGATCTCCTCCACCGGCAGCGCGGCCATCCGTTCGGGCGTCCCGGCGCGGGCGAAGAGCGCGGGCGTCTCCAGGTTCACGAGCTTGTCCGTGCTCTGCGCCGACAGGACCACCGCCACCAGCAGGGTGAAGGGATCGACGTGATCGAGAGGGATGTCGACCGTCGGGTAGAGACCGTCGAGGATCTCGCGGATGCGCCGCGCCTTATGGTTCCGGGTCATCGTTCCGGGTCATGGTGGGTTCCGTTGAGCGCGGTCTTTTTATCACGGACGGGGAGCCCGGTTCCACCCACCGGGGAAGAGCGGGAGGCGCTTTACAGAGAATGATGGATCGTCTAGCCGGGCCGCCGGGAGACCGGGAACGCCGGCAAGGACACGGTTTGGGCTGGTGACCTCGCGCTTCGCCGTCTCGCCGAAGCCCTTCGGCTGGCGGCGAAGCCTTTCCTCCTGCCGCCGAAGCGCGGTTCCGCACGGCGAAGCGCTTCGCCGGCTCCCCGAAGCGCTGAATTTCTCGCCGAAGCGCTTCGTCGGCTCCCGAAGCGTTTCGGCGGACCGGATCAACGCTTCGGCGCGTTGCCGAAGGCCTGAGCCGGCGCCTGAAGCGCTTCGTTGCGGCGGCGAAGCGCCTCGGGAGACGGCGAAGCGTCTCGCCAAGGCTCCGTGACTCTCTCTCCAGCGCACCTCGGCGGCCAGGGCGGTACGCGAGGCTCTGTCACGTTCGCCTCTCGGCAAGCACTCAGACAAGTAGATACTCGGAGAGGAGAGTGCATGGGGTATGCTGGGAAGGCAGGTAAGAGAGTTGTGTCCAATCGCCGGTTGGCCGGCGCTGCTTGGCGGTGGGCGGCGGTGGTGCTGGTAAGTGGCGCGGCTGGGCTCCCGGCGCTTCATGCCGCGAAGCCGGTGCAGGAGATCAAGCCGGTCGGGGTCGAGCTGGTAGAGCCCATGGCCGAGGATGCACCAGACTACGACAGGGTGCCTGCGCTGCCTCAGGAGGAAGGGCCGGAATCCACGATCGACCCGGAGCTTTACCGGGAGCTCAAGCGGCGGGCCGGCCGCGATCCGTTCGCGCAGCGCCCGGACGTGACCGTGCCCTTGGTGAAGGAAACGCTCACCAAGGCGACGATCAACCGCTCGTTTGCCGGATTGGACTATGCTACCTCTGCCGGCTCGGACGGCGTCTTCTGGCAGCCGGACACGACCCTCGGCAAAGGCGGCTCACAAGTGATCGAAGCGACCAACCACGCCATCCGGCTCATGACCTCCGCCGGGACGGCCGTTGCCACGAAGAGCCTGAACACCTTCTTCAGCTCGGACCCGTCCGTGGAGAGCGTCCTGTTCGATCCCCGGGTGGTCTACGACCGGCTCGGGCCGCAGACCCGGTACTTCGTGGTCTCCCTCCAGCGGAACAACACGGCGCAGACGGCGAGCATCTACCTGGCGGTCTCCAGATCTTCGGCCCCGGCCGACCTCGAGCCAGCAAGCTGGTGCCGGTATAAGATCAACTCGGTCCGGGTGGAGGCCAACGGCACTCCGACCTGGGCCGATTATCCGATGGTTGGGGTCGGCGCGGATGCATTCCTGATCAGCAACGACCAGTACACTTTTAACCCACCGGGCTATAGTTACAAGTACGCCGTTCTGCGAGTAATCAACAAATCTGTTCTCGCGAACAATGCAATAAATTGCCCTCAGTATTCGGCCACCATCTTCCATCCTGCAACGGCCCTGGTTGGTACTACAGGCCCCAACCAGGAAAACGGTCACGTGCAGCCAGCAGTTCACTACACCCTCCCTACCTCGTTCTCAACGAGAGTTAATCCAGTTTACATGGTCAGCACGGTCCTTGCCCCAAGCTTTATCCAACCTTCCTACACCTACCGAGTGTGGCGAGTGTCGAACGCGGCTGGCGGCAACCCACGCGTGGATGTCCTCAATCTGCAAGCGGGAATTGGTTACTCAACTCCCCAGGACGCGAAGCAGCCGGGCAGTGGGGTACTCTTGAAAACCAAGGACAACCGAGTCATGCAGGTCGCAGGAATGGGTGACACCCTCTGGGCAGCTCACGTCACCAACTGCCGGACCAAAGTGGGTTCCGATTACTATTATAAGGCTTGTATCCGATTTCTCCAGTTCTTCGTGGCGGATATTGGCGGCACGTTGAGCGCGATTTTCCAGCAGGACGTTACCTTTGCGAGCCTGGATCAGGAAACGGAACTCTCATTCTTCATGCCAGGAATCGCCGTAAACAATGCCGGCCATGCGGGTATCGTATTTCTGGCAAGCTCCCCGAGTTTGTACCTGAGCGCGGCCTGGACCACGAAATATGTCGGGGATTCCCTGTTCGCACCGGCGACCGTTTTTGCAGCAGGAAGCTGTACGAAGCCGGTAAGTCAAGTAGGCGACTACATGGGAGCCCAGACAAATCCGAACGACCTCGTGAGCTTCTGGTTTGCTGGCGAAAACGCTGCGATTTCCGGAGGCTCTTGTTCCTGGAAAACTCAGATTATACAGGTGACGCCATGAAACACAATTTCGGAAAAGCCTGTCTGGTTTTGCTCGCAGGCGGCTGGTTCTTCATGCTGGCACCCGGTTGCGCCGAGGCGGCACAGGATTTCACTACGGGCCTGCTCATCCGCATACAGATCAACCTGAACTACCAGGGCCTGACCTCTTTGGAGTATTTGTATTACCGCGACGGGCTGGTGGTCACGCGGAGCGCGGATGACGCCACGGCTTACTACTTGCGAGGCGCGCTGGCCCCAGGAGATTTGGTCAGGCTCAAGACGCTCCTCAGTGAGAACCGTGTCGGCTTCATCTCTGCCCACGGCTGCAAGGTTTCAGACCCGTTTCCCAACGGCTCCTCCTTTGATGGCGCGTTAACTTGGTTTGGCAGGAACGGCCGGCAGACCTATCTGACTTTCGGTAATCCTGGGGACGGACTCTGCTCGGTCGAGCTTAATACTCTATTCAGCGAAATCTATGGGCTCCCCGTGAATTACTCCGACCAGGTCAACACGGCGCCCTGAAGCACTTCATCCCGCGAGCCTAACCTTCAATTCATCCGGCTGATGCCATGACAAACAAACTCAAGAAGTTCGGCCCCGCCTTGTTGATTACCTTCGGCATAGGCCTTTCAATGGCTCTCCCTGCTGCCGCAGCCCAGGATCCGGTGAGGGGGCTCTTGATCCGACTGCAGATGAACATGGAAGGCGATGACTTTACCCTCCTGGAGCACTTCTTCTATCGCGACGGCCTTGTGATTACGAAGAGCATTTTAGGAGGGAATCCCAGGTACTTGCGAGGGACACTCGCGCCGGGGGAGCTCGGGAAGCTCAAGGCGCTCCTCAACGAAAACCGTGTCGGCACGATCGTTGCCCGGGATTGCAAGGTTCCCAGCCCTCTGCCCAGCAGCATTAGCTTTCAGGGTGCTCTGACTTGGTTCGGTAGAAACGGCCGGCAGAACTACATGACTTTCGGAGGGGGCGACCTCTGCCCGGACCGCCTCATCATCCTTTTTCTGGAAATTTACGACCTCGACGTGCTTTACACAGACACGGTGACGACCGTGCCTTGACCTGCCACTCACCCGCCGCCCTTGAGCCGCGGATCGCCTTTCGCCTTGGCCAGGAAGTCCTGAAGCTTCCGGACCATCTCCACGGTGACGCGTTCGTTGTCGGCCGCTTCCTGGAAGAGGATCACCGCGGCGAGGGCCTCCCGGTGGACCTGCTGAGCCGTGAAGATCTTCAGGATCTCGGCGGCCAGGATCTTGATCTCTGCAAAGCGGCCTTCCTCCCGATAGAGAAGCGCCACGTCCAGACTGGCGAGGCCGTAGTCGAAGGGGTGCTCGCGGGTCTCGAATTCCTGTCTCACCTGTT
>JANMTS010000069.1:0-3827 GCA_031390755.1 Holophagales bacterium | reverse complement strand
AACAGGTGAGACAGGAATTCGAGACCCGCGAGCACCCCTTCGACTACGGCCTCGCCAGTCTGGACGTGGCGCTTCTCTATCGGGAGGAAGGCCGCTTTGCAGAGATCAAGATCCTGGCCGCCGAGATCCTGAAGATCTTCATGGCCCTCGCCGCGGTGATCCTCTTCCAGGAAGCGGCCGAGAAAGAGCGCGTCACCGTGGAGATGGTCCGGAAGCTCCAGGACTCCCTTGCCTCGACTACTTCTCCGGCCTTAGGTTTCGGGAGTCGCTGGCTTCTCTGTGATGGAGGCGCTGGCTGGACTGGGCGCGCCAAAGCATGAGGTCGTCCCCGCCACCCGTGAAGCCGGTCTCCCTGGTGCGGGCGGCGTGCCGTCCTCCAAGGGTTAGAACTCCCACTCCACCGCCTGGGAGCCGTTTCCTCCACTCACTCGATCGGCGCGGCGCTTCGCAATCTCCGTTGCGCCCGGACTACTCCGCGAGCACACTCATCACGACCTCGCTCCAGTACCTCGGCGGCTCCAGGGAGACCAGGAACGAGTCGCGGCGCACACCCTCGCGCTGGAAGCCGACGCGCTCGTAGCAGGCTATGGCGGCCGGGTTCGCGTCGAAGACGCCGAGCTCGACGCGGTGGGCTCCGTGCTCTTCGAAGGCCATGGCGAGGGCGGCCCGCATCATCGCGGCTCCCAGGCCCTGGCCCCGGCGGCCGGGGTCGACCAGCACCCTTCCGATCCGGACGGACCGGTTCCGCGGATCGATCGCGCCGAGCTCGATGTGACCGACGACATCGCCCACGGCGTCTCCGTCTCCGGTCACGGCCTTGAAGATCCTCCGGTCGCCGCGCTCGGCGCTGTCGCGGAGGTGGCCTTCGAGGTGCTCGCGGGTGAGGGGGAAGCCAAAGCTGGAGGCCGTCCAGAGCCTCAGCTCCTCGGGCGAACGGATCCAGCTCCGGAGGCGGTCGATGTCGGCCCGAGTGAACGGGATCAGGCGCAGTTTCGGCTCGGTCACGTCCCAGGATTCTACGCCAGGCCCGAGAGCGGTCTGGCCAAGGTGGAGCGGCCTCGCGATCTCCGCTCCCGCGCTCCGCATGGCCGCCAGGGTCGCGCCGATCACCGCTCCTCTCCTCCAGGTCTCCGCCGGAGTCGCGCCGGCCACGCGGCAACACGCACGGCCTCTCCCGCCCCTCCCCGCGTCGTTCCCAACCTGTCTGCAGGTCGCGCGGAGCCTCGCGGGACTCGTTCCCGCCGATCTCTGGACGACCGCCACGCAGCTGGCGGTCATCGCGCGCTTGGTGGCGGTCACCGCCAGTTGTATGGCGGTCACTGCCAGCGGTACGGCGGTCACTGCCAGCTTTGTGGCGGTCAACGCCAACTACACGGCGGTCATCGCCAGCTTTGTGGCGTTCAGCGCCAGCTTTGTGGCGGTCACCGCCAGCTGCACGGCGGTCACCGCCAGTTGTGTGGCGGTCATCGCCAGCTGTACGGCGGTCACCGCCAGCTGGGTGGCGGTCGTCCGGAGATGCATGGCGGTCGTCCAGAGATCGGGAGGAACCATCCGTTCGCGGACGCCTCACATGTCCTCTTCGGCTGCACCTTCGTGTCCGAACAGGAGAGCGAGTCCCGCGCGGACCTCGCGCAATCTCGCAGGTCCGAGGCTCCCGATCCGTTCACCGAGTCGACTTCGATCGATGGTGCGGAGCTGAGAGACATTGACGACGCTGGGCACCTGGAGTCCGGCCTCACCGCGCGGGAGCCGCACATTCCCGGGCATGGCCGCCAGGCGAAGGTTGGAGGTCACTGCTGCAACGACGGTGGTGGAAATGGCACTCCGGTTGAACCGGTCGTGCTGAACCACGACGGCGGGTCGGCGGCCGGCGGGCTCCGAGCCTTCCGGGGCACCGAAATGCAGCCAGTAGACATCGCCCTGGCGGATCACCAGCGCTCATCACCCCAATCGGTTCCAGCGATGTCGAGCTCGCTCGCGGTGTGAGCTTGTGCCCCGGCCAACCCGGGATCGGCGAAGAGCTCATTCAGACGCCGCGTAACCTCGGCATCGCGCCGGGCAAGAACAGCCTCTTGAAGCACTCGTGTGATGAACCGGTTTCTCGTCTCACCGCGCGATTGTGCTGCACGGTCAACGTCCGCAAGGAGCTGGTCAGGGATTGCGATCGCGGTCTTGTGCAGAGCCATGGGTACTCCTGCCGGTAGCAACAGCCAGATTACCACATGAGGGGTGGGCCTCGTTCGCAGGCCGGGCCGTCACGACTGAGCGGCGCCGTGATCTCCGCTCCCCCGCTCCAGATGGCGGGCCGGGCCTTGCCGATCCCCTCTCCCCGTCTCCGCCGGACTCCCGAAGGCTCCCGAGCCGTGGGCACTCCTGCCGGCAGCGGCAGCCAGATTGCCGCAACGAGGGGCGGGCCTCCCCCGCGGGCCGGGCCGTCACCGCAGACGCGCCCCTCAGTCCAACCACCATTCGAAGCGCCGGTTCGGGTCCGCCAGGAAGAGCAACCAGGCGAAGAGGAAGATGCCGATCAGCCAGAGCCTCCTCCGGAGAGACAGCTCCTTGCGCAGGTGCGCCAGGAGCGCACCCCAGGAGTAGAGGCACCAGCCCGAGACGCAGGAGCCGTAGAAAACGGCGGTCCGGAGCGCCTGGTAGGTCGGATCGTCGAGTCCGATGTGTTTGGGATCGTCGCGCATGGGCTGGATGGATGGCTGATCTCTGGCTCGGCCACGACCTCTCCTGAACGTCGAACGCTCTTTTGAGGGGTATACGAGCCGGCAGGGCCGGCCGTCGCCCCGGCGGAGGGCTTGCCGAGCCCGCCCGGACTCCTCACCCCGCAGGCCGGGCCGTCACCACCGACCTGCCCAGCTCGATCTGCGCCCGGGTTCCGCGGCTGCCGTCGCTGGCGAGCGACAGCGTCCGGCCTCTGAGTCGGGGTTACCAACCAGCCCAACACCGCCCCTGCCAGAAAGCTACTACGGCGTGGCCTGGGATGACGCGAAGGTGGCCAACCTCGAGGCGCTCTCCACTCCAAGGCGTTGCCCGGACGCTCCACGAGGCCGGGGTCCGCATCCCCAATTCCCGAACGGCCATCCCTTTTGGCTGAGAGGCCATCCCTTTTGTCCGAGAGGCTATCCCTTTCGCCCGGGCAGCTATTCCTTTTGCCCGAGCCGCCATTCCCTTTGCCCGGAGGGCCATACCTTTCACCCGAGGGCTCATCCCTGCTCCCCAGGAGGGCATCCCTTCTGCCCGAGCCGCCATTCCGTCTGCCCGGGCGGCCATTCCAACTTCCCGGATGCCCATTCCTTCTGGAATCGCGCTCTGGCGAGCGAGGTCAGGCCATCCCCAGGATTGCCCCCGCAATCCTCCAGGTCCCCGACAGAGTCGCGCTGGCCCTGCATCGACCCGCGGAACCTCTCCCTCCCCTCCCGCCGCTGCTCCCAACCTGTCTGCCGGTCGCGCGAAGCCTGGCGGGAGTGCCGGGGGCTCCGGGCTCATGTCCGAATGCCTGTCTTCGGCTCCGGTGGAAAGGCTCCGAGAGCCTTCAGCAGCTTGACCGCATCCTGATTCCCATTCTCCCAGGCCAACTGCAAATAGTAGACAGCCTTGTCCCGATCCACCTCTCCGGTTTCGCCGTTCGCATAGAGCTCACCCAAGGCGAACGGACCGAAGATCCTGTCGCTCTCTGATGGTGGCAACGGCCGGAAAGTGAGCCAGAGCAACGGCTGGAAAGAGAGCCACCCCAGCCGGGGGTTGATGCCGGTAAGTGTAGCTCTTCCTGCTGTTGAAGGGATCGCCGTCGTGGCCGGCGGGCTGTGGGAAACGCGAAG
>JANMTS010000067.1:0-42323 GCA_031390755.1 Holophagales bacterium | reverse complement strand
CACAGGTGGCTGTGCTTGTCTCCCAAATCCAGACCACAGACCAACTTCGTCGCGACACTGCTAAGATTTTCCATGGCCAGTCTCCTCTCTGGGCCTCGAGCCCGTTAATCCCTTGCAGCCATCATAGGACTGCGCAGGGGGGACTGGCCTTCTCATCCAATCTCTCCCATCTCCCTCCCACCCCCCGCCGGGAGAGGGGGAACCCCCGCCCTCTTGCGGCTTGATTTAACGGGTGGCGCGGAAGGCTCTACCTTCTTGCTTGTTTTTCGGCTTTGGGTGGTGGCGCCCCTCTCCCGGGGTTGGGGGGGCTGGGAGATGGGAGAGGGGTCGGGGGTGAGGACTCCAAGCCGCGATGCTCGCCTTTCCAAACACCTTCTACTGGCGAGCCTTCTCTTCCAGCACCTTCCTCGCCGCGGCGTGGTTGGGATCGACCTCCAGCGCGCGCTCGTAGCTCCTCAACGCCTCGTCCTTTCGTCCCAGAGCGGTCTGGACCTCTCCCAGCCGGAACCAGCCCGCCGCCAGATTCGGGCGCAGGGCCACGGCCCTCTTGAGATGCTCTTCGGCTTCCGGGTTCAGACCCTTGGCGGCGAGGAGCCGTCCCAAGTTGTACTCCGCTTCGACCCTATTTGAGCCGCCGGCCAGAGATTGGCGGGTGAGGGCGATGGCATCGTCGAGCTTTCCCTGGGCGGCTCGGGCCAGAGCGAGCCACTCCAGCGCCAACAGGTTATCGGGCCGGCGGGCCAGGAGCGCGGAGAGCGTAGCGTCGGCTTCCGCGAAGCGCCTCAGGCGGAGTTGGCCCTGGGCGAGATCGAACCAGGGTTCCGGCTCGATGGGCCGGGCTTCGGCCAGTTTCTTCTCCAGATAGTCCACGGCTTCTGCGCCGCCGCCGGACCGCACGGCGGCGGAAGCGCGGTAGACCTCGGCCAGCGGTCCGGGCGGCACGCCGCTCAGGATCTTCACGCCGATGAGCGTGGGATCGCGCTCGGCCCGCGGCGCCAGGAGCGCCGGGCTTCCCGGCCCTCTCTGGATGAGATGGTCGGTCATCACGGCCTGCACCACGTCCTGGGTCCGCCGCCGGGGCATGTGGCAGGAGGCGCACGCGGTGTCCGAGGTGTGCCCGGCCGGCGCCGACGCGAAAGCCGCGTGGCAGCCGAGGCAGGTGTCCTTCACCTTCGCGGTCATCTCCGCCTCCGGCAGAACCCTGTGAGGATCGTGGCAATCGAGGCAGCCGACCGCTCCCCCGCTCTCCAGGAAGCAGCGGCTCTGGCGCAGCCGGTAGGCGTGGTGGTTGATCTCGAAGCGCTCGTCCGGACGCTGACCTTCCTCCTCCACGTCGACCTGGATCAGGTAGCCGTCCAGGGGATCGCCCGCGTGGTACGAGTAGTCACCCTGGCCGAACCGGCGTACCCCCGGGAGGATCACGGACGGCTGGAGATGGCAGGTCAGGCAGACCTCGTCCTGCCGGGCCTTGGGGAGCCTCGCCGGGTTGAAAATGGAGGCGCGGATCTCGTCCGCCGTGCCGATGGCGCCCGAGGCGAGCCAGATGTGCTCGGCTCCCGGCCCATGGCATCGCTGGCATCCCAGGCCTTCCGGGAGGGACTCGGGAAACAGGTGCGGCGCGTTGTGGTCGTCGCTCCCGGCCGGGGCATTCGGATCGGCGGGATAGGCGTTGTGGCAGAACATGCACTCGCGGCGGACCTGGCGGAGGATACCGTCGTGGTCCGGCCGGTCGTACCCGGGAGCCATGGCCCATCTCCCAGGCTTGCCGTACCAGGCGAGCGGCAGTTGAAACATCTCGCCGCTCGGCGTCCGATAGAGATAGGTCCGGGCGTTGTTCCCCGAGCCCAGGATCCAGTCCACCCCGGTCTCGAACCGGTGGATGGGCCGGCCCGCCGCATCCGTCTGCCAGCGCCGGAACACCAGGCGGTTACCAAGCCGGACGATCTGGAAGGTCTGACCCGACGCCGCGTGGAAGAACGGCGGCGCCGAGAAGTCCTCAATGTCGGTCTCCGGCCGGGGCCGGAAGAACGCCCGGGCCATCCCCTTCTCCCGGTACGTCCTGGCGATGTCGGTGTGGCAGACGGCGCAGGCTCGATCGGCGACGTATCCGGGAGCCGCGCCGACGGTCACCGGAATGCCGAGAGCCGCCAGATCCGCCGGGATGCGTGCCGGGGGGAGAGACCGCGGCGGATCGGAGGCGCGCGCCAGGGTCAGCGCCAGCAAGGAGATGGCTGGAAGAAGGATCCACCGGCTGCGGAACGGCAGGCGCGCGGACACGCGGATGCGCCCCTTCTAGGAGGACTCGGCCTTGGAAGAGACTCGCTCGTAGAGCGCCTCGTGATGCGCTCGCCCGCTGCGGACCACTTTGATGCGGCCTTCCGCGGCCATGCGGCTCAACCCCACCGAGACCGAGCGGACGTTCACCGGACGGCGAAGGTGCTTCGAACACCGGGCACTGATCTCCTCCGCCACGGCGGTCGGCCCGAAGCTCTCGCCCATGGGCATCCACTCCACCACCCAGGAGATCAGCGTGGCCGTCGACTTCGTCGAGCTGTCGTCCGCCGCCTTGGGCGTCTCCTCGCGCAGAGCCGCAGGCATCGGGCGCTGCACGACCTCCCCGGCCGCAGCCGACGCCGTCTTGAACGCCTCGTAGCGCTCGCGAAGCCGCGCGGCCTCCTCTTCGCATCGCGCCTGCTCGGCCCGGTGAAATGCTTCCTGCCGGCCATGGGATGCGGCCTGACCCTCGAAATGCGCGATCTGCGTCTCCAGATCCGAGAGAATCTGCGCAACGGAAAGGTTCCTGCTCATCCAGCCTGTCCTCCTAAGGCCGCCGGGCCGCCAGCTGCAACAACGCCCCGAACTTTGCAACACGCGAGCCCAAGTTGCAACTTTACCTCCTTCTCCCGCCCCCGTCCACCCGCCGACGCCCCCGGGCCGCGTCCGATTGCAACAGAGAAGCTTTCCCGGCCTCCGGGAAGACTCTCCCTGTTGCAACTCAACCCCAACCTGCAACAGAGAAGGACGACCTGCAACAAGGAGACGTTTCCTTCGCAACGGGAATCCTTTCCTTCGCCACAGGAAGGCTCAACTTGCAACAAATAAGCTTTCCCGATGAGCGGGAGAGCTTATTTGTTGCAACCCAAGCTTCTCTGTTGCAACTTAACCTTGGCGGGCGACCGGGAAACCTTGTTTTGCAACAGGGAAAGGTTTCCGGGCTGCGGGGAGAGCTTATCTGTTGCAACTTGAGCTTGTTTGTTGCAGCGTAAAGGCGTCGGCGCGACTGCGCCAGGAGTTGGATCTCCTCAAGCGGAAGGACTGACCCCGTTCGTGTCTGTCCCGTAGGGGCAGCCCTCGTGGCTGCCCTGGGCGGGGGATGGGATGGAACGCGGCTGGAAATCTGTCCTGCGGCCGGAGGAGGGCGGCCACGAGGGCCGCCCCTACACGATCATTTTCCGATCAAATCTGCGCTATTCGCCGCCACCCGGCGACGCCGGGCTCTCAAGCGCGTTCCTACCCCGCCGCGAGAGGTACTCCTCGACGTACAGCAGGCGGTCCTGGCCGGCTCGCTTGAGGACGGCGAGGAGGTCGGCCATGGTGGTGACCTCTTCGAGCTGCTCTTCCACGAACCAGTCGAGGAAGCGGACGCCGACGTAGTTCTTGTCGGCCTTGGCGACCTCCACGAGGTCGTAGATCTGGCGGGTGACCTCTTCTTCCCAGGCGAGGGCCTTCGAGACCGCGTCCTCGGCCGAGGCGAACTCGGCCTGGGGGGCCGGCAGGGTCGGGATGACCACCCGGCCGCCGACGTCGTTGATGAACTTCACGAAGCGCATGGCGTGGGTGCGCTCCTCCTCCGACTGCTGGTAGAAGAACTGCGCCAGCTCCGAAAGGGTCTCGGAGTCGAAGTAGGACGCGATGGCGATGTACTGCATCGAGGCGCCCATCTCGTTTCCGATCTGCTGGTTGAACGCCTGAATCAGATTGTCACTGGCCAACATGGGTATCTTCCCTCCCGGTTGAAGTCCCGTCTGAATGCACCGTCGAAATCTATCGCAATCCGCCGTCAGCACTCGATCACGTTGATCGCGAGGCCGCCGCGCGAGGTTTCCTTGTACTTGGTCTTCATGTCGGCCCCGGTCTCCCGCATGGTCTTGATGACCCGGTCGAGGGAGACCTTGTGCGAGCCGTTGCCGCGCAGCGCGATGCGGGAGGCGTTGATCGCCTTGACCGACCCCATGGCGTTGCGCTCGATGCAGGGGATCTGGACCAGGCCCCCGACCGGATCGCAGGTCAGGCCCAGGTTGTGCTCCATCCCGATCTCCGCCGCGTTTTCCACCTGCGGGTTGGTTCCGCCCAGAGCCGCCGTCAGTCCGGCCGCCGCCATGGAGCACGCCACCCCGACCTCCCCCTGGCATCCTACCTCGGCTCCGGAGATCGAGGCGTTCTCCTTGTAGAGGATGCCGATCGCCGCCGCCGTGAGCAGGAACTGGAGCACCCCCTCCTCCGTGGCGGCCGGGGTGAACTTTCGATAGTAGTGCAGAACCGCCGGCATGATGCCCGCGGCGCCGTTCGTCGGCGCCGTGACCACCCGGCCGCCGGCCGCGTTCTCCTCGTTGACCGCCAGGGCGTAGAGGTTGACCCAGTCGAGCACGGTCAACGGATCCTTGTGCGCGTCCTCGGGGCGCGAGGTCAGCTCGCGGAAGAGCTGCGGCGCGCGGCGCGTCACCTTGAGGCCGCCGGGGAGGACGCCCTCCTCGCGGCAGCCGCGCTCGACGCAGCGCTGCATGGCGTCCCAGATCTTCAGCAGGCCGGAGCGGATCTCCGCCTCGGACCGCCAGACGCACTCGTTCTCCATCATGAGCTGCCAGATGTCCTTGCCCCGGGACTCGCAGAGCGCGAGCAGATCGGCGCCGCTGCGGAACGGGTTCGGCAGCGGAGTCGTGTCCTCGACCAGCCGGTCCTCCCCCGCCGCGCCCTCGTTGACCACGAAGCCGCCGCCGATCGAGTAGTAGATCCGCTCCTCGATCGGCTGGCCGGCCGCGTCGTAGGCGGTGAAGCGCATGCCGTTCGTGTGGACGGGGAGAATCTCGCGGCGGTTGAAGACGAGGTCGGTCTTCTCGGTGAAGGGGATTTCATTCTGAGGATACTGGCCGAGGAGGCGGATGCGGCCAGTGGCGCGGATCTCGACCACGCGCGCCGGCATCCAGGCCGGATCGACGCCTTCCGGGGTCTCGCCTTCGAGGCCGATGAGCACGGCCCGGTCGGTGCCGTGGCCCTTGCCGGTCAGGGCGAGCGAGCCGTAGAGCTCGGCCTTCACCCGCGAGGTGTTGGACAGCAGGCCCTCGGTTTCGAGGGTCTGGACGAAACGCCGGGCCGCGCGCATGGGGCCGACAGTGTGGGAGCTGGAGGGGCCGATGCCGATGGTGAAGAGATCGAAGACGCTGATGGCCATGATCCGGATTCTATCCTGGGATAGATCGCGGGCTCGTCCCACTAGGGGGATGTCCGGGGGAAGCTCCCCGGCTTCAAATGGACTCTGTGGAAGGAGAACCGATGGACAGCACCCGTTTCCTCTCGTACCAGAAGGGCACCCCCAACTCCCTCGTCTACCAGCGCCTCGCCGCGGCCGGCGAGATCGTCGCCGCCGACGGCAGCCAGGATCCCAAGGACTTCCGGATGGTTCTGGTCGACTGCGCCGGCACGGCGGTCGACGCCACGGGCGATCTCGTCTCGCAGCTCTCGGCCGCCCTCGACGCCAATGTGCCCGTGATGTTCCTCAACCCCCAGGAAGAGGACAAGAAGAGCCTCGCCGACAAGGTCAAGGGTTGGAGCAGCGGCTCGAGCGCCGCCTGCCTCATCGTGCCGGTGCAGGATGAGAATGGCCGCCGGCTCTACTCGGTCACCGAGCAGCTCGCCCCGCGCCCGGTCGACGCGCAGATGATGGTGGTCGAGGCCTACAGTGACTCGGACGGCAACGTCGTCGTCTCCGAGCCGTCCCAGGTCGACGGCTCCACCACGGGCGCTACCCTCGAGCTCACGCCCGAGGACATCGAGGAGTTCTCCGCGGACGTCGAGAAGACGCTCGAGCAGCTGGGGCACGGCCCCATCGTCCTCGCGAGCACCACGCCGCCCAGCGGCTGCCCGTACTCGGCGACGCCCTACAAGATCTACGCGTCTCTCGGCGTCGGCGGCGGCAGCAGCAGCGCCCCCGCCGCGACCCAGACCGTGAGCGGCACGGCGTCGATGGGCATCTACTACGACGATCTCTCGTACTCCAACCCCGTCCAGTGGACCATCATCGGCAACCAGGGCAACTACTCCTCGGACATCATCCAGAACGACGACAGCGGCCTCGGCTGGACGATCGGCGGCTTCAAGATCCTGGGACCCGGGCTGGCCGGCTCGAGCCAGGGCGACTTCAGCCTGTACCAGAGCTCGCCGCAGAGCGTCTCGGGCCAGACGACCTACACCTCCTCGACCTCGTTCACGGTCGGCGTGTCGGCCGGCACCGACGGTCTCGGTTCGAACGCCAGCTACAGCCAGACCAACGCGGTGAGCTACAACCTCAACGACTGGGAAATCACGCTCACCAACGACGACTCCTGGAACTTCTACCAGCAGACCCCCTACAACGGCGAGAGCCAGGGCTTCCCGGACGGCGCCGAGTCAGGCGGAAATCCGGCCGCCCTGCCGTCGATCTCGACCTCGGCCCTCTCCTTCGCCGCGCAGACGGTCTGGCTGGCGCTCCAGCCGCTGCAGAGCACGATGCCCATCACATTCACCTACCAGGTCTACCCGACCTGCATCATCTTCTCGAACATCAACGTCAACTGGCACGCCAAGTTCTACTACTACGGCAGCTATACGTTCTCGCAGACCTACAACCTGTACTTCGCCCCGGCCAACCCGACCTCCACCTAGGCACTCAGGAGCCTGCGCGGCAGAACCCACCTCCCAAGCCTGGGGCGTTGCCGGCGTTGCCCCAGGCGGATTCCTACCGCGCAGGCACCTGGGACTTCGCGACCGGGCTTCGCCGGAATCCCTCTCCCCCTCGCCGCTGTTGTACTTGCCAGACCGTAGACCTCAGGCCAGGACGGCGGTTCGATATACTGGCAGCGCAGAACATCTCAGGAGGAGAGTCTCCTTTGTCCAATCCGGAACCGCAGCACCCGTACCACCGGGTCATCATCCTCGGCTCGGGCCCCGCCGGCCTCACCGCGGCGCTCTACACCGCCCGCGCGGATCTCGCGCCGCTCGTGCTCGAAGGCCATCAGCCCGGCGGTCAGCTCACCATCACCACCGAGGTCGAGAACTTTCCGGGCTTCCCCGAGGGTATCCTGGGACCCGAGCTGATGGACAAGATGCGCGAGCAGGCGCGGCGCTTCGGCGCCCAGGTCAAGTTCCAGGCGGCCGTCGAGGTCGACCTGAGCCACCGGCCGTTCACCGTGCGCGCCGACGAGGAGACCTTCCGCACCGATGCGCTCATCATCTCCACCGGCGCCACGGCCAGGCTCATGGGCCTGCCCGCCGAGCGGGAGCTGATGGGCTACGGCGTCTCCGCCTGCGCCACCTGCGACGGTTTCTTCTTCCGCAACAAGGAAGTGGTCGTCATCGGCGGCGGCGACTCGGCCATGGAAGAGGCGACCTTCCTCACCAAGTTCGCGAGCAAGGTGACGGTCATCCACCGCCGCCGCGAGCTGCGCGCGTCCAAGATCATGCAGGACCGGGCGTTCGCCAACCCCAAGATCGAGTGGATCTGGGACAGCGTGGTCACCGACATCGTCGGCAGCCAGCAGGAGGGGGTGAAGGCGGTCAAGCTCCACAACCTCCAGACCGGCGCCGACTCCGAGTTTGCGACGCAGGGCGTCTTCTTCGCCATCGGGCACAAGCCGAACACCGAGATCTTCAAGGAAAAGCTCGATATGAATGAAGTGGGTTACATCAAGGTGGCCGATCCGTCCACCCGGACCAGCGTGCCGGGGGTGTTCGCCTGCGGCGACGCCATGGACCCGATCTACCGCCAGGCCATCACCGCCGCCGGCACGGGCTGCCGCGCCGCCATCGACGCCGAGCACTGGCTCGCGGAGCTGCACGACTGATGCGACGCCCCAGCACTCTCGGCGCGCTCAAGGCGTCCGGCTACACGCCGCGCTCCGTCAAGACCGAGGTCCGGGCTAATCTCCGCGCCCGGCTCAAGGCCGGCGGACCGCTGTTCCCGGGAGTCCTCGGCTACGACCGCACGGTCATCCCCTCCGTGGTCAACGCGCTGCTCGCCGGGCACGACTTCATCCTGCTCGGCCTGCGCGGCCAGGCGAAGACCCGCATTCTGCGCGCGCTCGTCACCCTGCTCGACCCGGAGGTTCCCGTCCTCGCCGGCACCGAGCTGAACGACGACCCGCTCGCTCCGATCTCCACCCGCGGCGCCCGTCTTGTCGAAGAAGCCGGCGACGACGCGCCGGTCGAGTGGATGACGGCCGAGCAGCGGTACAACGAAAAGCTCGCGACGCCGGACGTGTCGATCGCCGACCTGCTCGGCGACATCGACCCGATCAAGGCGGCCACCCGCAAGCAGACGTTCGCCGACCCCGAGGTGATCCACTTCGGGATCATCCCGCGCACCAACCGCGGCATCTTCGCCATCAACGAGCTGCCGGACCTCGCGCCGCGCATCCAGGTGGGCCTCTTCAACATCCTCGAAGAGCGCGACCTCCAGATCCGCGGCTTTCCCGTGCGCATCCCGCTCGACATCATGATGGTCTTCTCCGCCAACCCGGAGGACTACACGAACCGCGGGAGCATCATCACCCCGCTCAAGGACCGCATCTCGTCCCAGATCCTCACCCACTACCCGCCGGACGTCCAGATCGCCGCGGACATCACGAAGCAGGAGGCCTGGATCGACCGCGACGTGCCGAACGTGGTGGTGCCGGACGACGTGCGCGTGCTGGTCGAGGAGATCAGCTTCGCGGCCCGCACCAGCGAGCTCGTCGATCAGTCCTCGGGCGTCAGCGCCCGCGTCTCGATCGCCGCGCTGGAGCTGCTGGTCTCGAACCTGGAGCGCCGCGCGCTCGCGACCGGCGACAACCCGGTCTATCCGCGGCTCTGCGACCTCCACATGCTGCTCCCCGCCATCACCGGCAAGGTCGAGATGGTCTACGAAGGCGAGCAGCAGGGCGCCGAAGTCGTGGCGCGTCGGCTCGTCGGCCAGGCGGTGAAGAAGGTCTTCGAGGAGCGCTTCCCCGAGATCGGTAAGGAGTTGGGCAGCGGCGGCGAGGACGACAAGGGGCCGTACGCCGAGATCGTCCACTGGTTCGCGGAGGGCAACTCCGTCACGCTGTCGGACGAGCAGACGTTCGCGGACTACGACGCCGAGATCGCTCGCGTGCCCGGTCTCGAGAGCCTGGTCGCACGGATGGGCCGCACGCCCCAGGAGAAGGCGCTCGCCGCCGAGATGGTTCTCGAAGGCTTGCACCAGCACCTCAAGCTCGCCAGGAACGACATGGACAGCCAGGTGAGCTACAAGGAGATGGTGAAATTTCAGCTCATCCGGCCGCGCAAGGGAGCGGGCGGCGGACGCGGACGCGGCGACGTGAATTGAATTGATCCCCTTTACTGCTTAACTGACCCCCTTGACGCCCGACTCGACGAGAAGCTGATGCGGCACCAGTACCTCTACCTCGATCCGGAGCTGATCCGGGCCCTCCTTGCGGGGATGGACCTCCTGCGCCTCTTCAATCAGCTCGTGCTGGCCACGGGCGGCGATGTCGAAGAGGCCATGGAGTGGATGCGCTATCTCCAGAACGAAGGGCATCTCTCCTCCGAGATCGACCTCGAAGCGTTCTTCGCGAGCCTGGAGAACCAGGATCTCATCCAGCGCGACGGCGAGGGCGGCGCGGCGCTCACGTCCGGAGGCGAGCGCCGCATCCGGAGAAGCGCGTTCGAGGAGATCTTCTCGGGGCTCGACCGCTCCGGCCCCGGCTACCACCCGGTGACCTCGGCCGGCGAGGGCGTCGAGCGGATGCCCGAGACCCGGTCCTACAAGTTCGGCGACGACATCCATCTGCTCGACCCGGCGCGCTCGCTCCAGAACTCGATGCGCCGCAACCACGGCGACTTCAACCTCGCCGAGGAGGATCTGGAGGTCTTCGAGACCGAGCACCTGACGTCCTGCGCCACGGTCGTGGCCATCGACATCAGCCACTCGATGATCCTCTATGGAGAGGACCGGATCACGCCGGCCAAGAAAGTCGCGCTGGCACTGACCGAGCTGATCACCACCAAGTACCCCAAGGATCACCTCTCGGTGATCCTCTTCGGAGACCGCGCCGAGCAGGTCTCGCTGGCCGACCTCCCCTACATCAACGCCGGGCCGTTCCACACCAACACGAGGGAAGGCCTGCAGCTCGCGCGCGGCCTCCTCTCCCGCCAGAAGCAGCCGAACAAGCAGATCTTCCTGATCACGGACGGCAAGCCCTCCGCGATCACCGAGAACGGGCAGATCTACAAGAACCCCTTCGGGCTGGACATGAGGATCGTGAACCTGACGCTCGAAGAGGCCGACGTCTGCCGCCGGCAGAAGGTCGTCATCACCACCTTCATGCTGGCGACCGACCCGATGCTGACCGATTTCGTCGAGAAGCTCACCCAGATCAACCGCGGCCGGGCCTACTTCGCCTCGCCCTACAATCTGGGAGAGTTCATCCTGGCGGACTACATCCGCAACCGGCGGCGCCGGGTTCGGTAGGGCTCAGCAGAACAGCTCGCCCACCTTCACCACAAATCCTGGGAGGACACGGGATCTGACTTCGTCCTCCATCCCGCCTCGGTCCAACTGGATATACCGCCTCTTCTCCTCATCGAAAGCGTAGGCGAAGACTTCGCAGGATTCGGGATCTATCATCCAGAGCTCCGGCACGCCAGCGTCTTCGTAAGCGGCGAGCTTGATCTCGCGGTCGTAAGACTGATATCCGGGAGAATGAATCTCGGCGATCCAGTCAGGAACCCCTTGAAAGTTCGGCGCTCCCCTCCGCGGCAGGTTCTCCCCTCGAATGAAGAGAAGGTCCGGCTCGATGGGAGTCGCGATGCCTCGCGGAAGGATTACATCGAACGGAATCGGAAGAACCACTCCCAGGCCCTTCTTCTTCACGAAGTCAAAGGCTCTCAGCATGAGTTTTGAAAGGGTGGATTGATGGGCAAAGTTGAGTGAGGGCGATGGGTAGAGACATCCCCTGATGACCTCATAGCGCTGGCCGTCATCGGGGAGTCGGAGGTAATCCTGATAAGTCCATCGCCCCGGTAAAGGCCAGTCCTCTTCCGATGAAGGAAGAGCCACAGCGGGGACCATCGGCTCAATCATTCGCGGAATCATAACGCTGTTTCCGCCCAGGAGAAACCCCGTCGCGGACAAGCGCTCTCAGACGGCTTTCAACACCACCACCGTCCGGTCGTCGGCGCGGCCCTTCTCGGAGAAGCGGCGGCAGGCGTCGAGAAGGCCGGCGGCCACGTCACAGGGGGCCTTCTCGGTGAGGCTCAGGAGAACCTCCCGGGCGCGGTGATCTCCGAACATCTCGTCGTTGGCGTTGCGGCTCTCCTCCACTCCGTCGGAGCAGAAGGCCACCAGGTCTCCAGGCTCCAGGGTCAGCCGGACCTCCTGGTAGCTCTGGCTCGGCATCAGGCCGAGGGGCAGGCCCTTGACCTCCAGCGTCTCCACGGTTCCGCCCCGGACCAGGTACGGTTGCGGAAGGCCGGAGCTGGCGACGGTGAGGCTGCGGTCCGCGCTGTCCACCACCGCGAAGATCATCGCCAGGAAGCGGCGGTCCACCCGCACGTGGAGGAGCTTGCAGTTCATGTCCTCCAGCACCTGCGCCGGCCGGAACTCGCCGTGGGCCGCGTACTCCCGCAGCAGGCCGATGGCGAACGAGCCGTAGAGGGCCGCCGGCAGCGACTTCCCGGCCACGTCCCCCACCGCGACCGCGATGCGTCCTTCTCCATAGGGAAGAAAGTCGTAGAAGTCGCCGCCCACGTCGCGCGCCGGCTCGTAGGCAACGCCGATCTGGAATCCCGGAAGCCAGGGGGAGGACCGGGGAAGCAGCGCCTCCTGGATGCGCCGCGCCATGGACATGTCGTTCTTGAGCCGCTGCTCGTCCTGCCGTACCTGCTCGTAGAGCCGGGCGTTCTCCAGGGCGATGGCGAGCGTGGAGGCGAGCGTCGAGAGGAGCTGCTCGTGGCGCGACGAGAAAGCGTCGTACTCGCCGCTCTCCAGGTCGAGCACTCCGAGCAGACGGTCCTTGAAGATCAGCGGGACCACCAGCTCCGAGCTGACCTCGATGCCCGGCATGCAGGGCGTGTAGCGCGGATCGAGATGGACGTTGGGAGCCCGCAGCGACTGCCGCAGCGCCGCAGCCGTGCCGCACAGGCCGGCGCCCAGGGCCACGGGCACCATGCCGGAAAGCTCGCTGCCGTCGCGCCGGAAGGCGATCCACGGCTCCAGGAGCTGGCGCTCGTCGCTCCAGAGCATCACGCTGAAGATGTCGTAGTCGATCAGGCGTCGGACCAGCTCGGCCACCTTCTCCAGGAGCTGGCGTCGGTCGAGGATGGAGTTCAGCTCGCGGCTGACCTCGTGCAGGAGCGAAAGCGTCCGGGCCTGCTCCCGCAAATTCTGGTAGAGCTGACCGCTCTCGATCGCACCGGCCAGGAACCCCGCGATCGAGGTGATCAGGGACTCATGCTCGGCCGTGAAGTGGTTCGGCGCGAAGCTCCCCACGTCGAGCACGCCGATCGTCCGGCCCTTGGACGGCAGCGGCACCACCATCTCGGACCGCAACCGCTCCACCGCCTGGATGTAGCGCGAATCCGCGGTCACGTCCCCGACGCGGACCCCGACCCCCGTTTTGGCCACGGTGCCCACCAGCCCCTGCCCCATCCCGAACCGCCAGTGCTCCGCCACCTCGGCCGGCACGCCGACCCCGACCTCGAAGCGCAGCTCCCGCCCCAGATCGTCGAGCAGCAGCACGCAGAAGATGTCGTGGTGAAGGACGCCGTGAAGCAGCCCCGCCATGCGGGTCAGCCCCGTGCGCAGATCGGGAGCCGCGCTCAGCTCCTGGATCGCGGCCAGGACGCAGGCGGTCATGTCCGCCCCCGGCAGCAGGCAGCCAGGGGCGATGCTCGACTCGCCGTCGCTCGTCTGGAGGGTCGCAGGCTCGGTCATGGAAGGCTCCGAGGAAACTCTACCAGACCTGCGGGATGGGTCGCCTGCCGCCGCGCGCGCTGAGGCGGTCCTCCTCCCGTCCGGAATGACTCTCATCCCAAAAGGAATGAGTCCCCTACCTTCTGGGATGACCGCCATCCCAGAAGGTAGGAGTCCTCGGGAAAGAGGAATGGCCTCTCGGGAATTGGGAATAGCGTCTCGGGAAACTGGAATGGTCCTCCGGGAAACTGGAATGGCCTCTCGGCATTTGGGAATGACCTCTCGGGAAACTGGAATGGCCTCCCGGGCAAGAGGAATGGCCTTCCGGCAATTGGGGATGGCGTCCATTCCCTTTCGCCGAGCGGCTCGGCCATCGGGGATGGGGCTCATTCCTTCTGGGATGAGCTGCCGTCTACGGAAAGACGCAACTCGCGCAGAGACGATAGAATGTCCCTGCACAGGGAGGGCGAACCGTGATGATCCGTTCGACGACGAAGCAGATGGCTCTGGTTCTTGCGATGCTCGGGGGGCTTGGGGCTCTGGCGGGGTGCGGCGCCGGCTCCGAGGTTCCGGAGGGCCCGACCTTCGACACGTCCACCATCCAAGCGTGCATGCTCTTTCCGGTTCAGGAGGCGCTCGCCTACGGCGACGGATCGGTTTCGACCATGAGCAGCACTCTGGAAGACGCCTCCGACCGCAACCCCATGGTCTGCTCCTACAACGCCGGCACCTCCAGCCGGCCCCGGCTGTTCAAGCTGGAGATCCGGGCGGCCGCGTCCGCGAAGGCGGCGGCCCGCCAGATCGAGGCCAGCCGCGACTTTCTGAGCCGGCTCACCAACGGCGAGATTCAGGAGGTTCCGGGCCTGGGCCAGAAGGCTCTCTGGGCCGGCGGCGAGCTCCAGCAGCTCCAGGTGCTGGAGGGGAACCTGATCCTGGTGGCCACGGCCCAGACGGCCAACGCCCCCAGGTCGCTCTACATCGCGAAGCGCATCGCCAAGAACGCGCTGGATCGGCTTCAGCCGAAGGCCAAATGAAGCGGGCGGGCGCGGGCTATTCGTCCGCACCCTCGTCCGCGCCGCGGCTGACGAGATAGTCCAGGGCCACCGCAACCCCTTTGCGCAGGGGCAGCGACAGGCCCATCACGGCCAGGGCGGCGAGAAGAACCAGCACCTGCCCGACCCAGAGCACCTTCGGGCGCAGCAGGAACATGATCACGACCAGCACACCGGTCAGGCCGGCCGTGCTGACATACATGAAGAACCAGGTGTCGCCGGTACGGGGCTCGAAGCGCAGACCGCAGGATTCACAGGCATCCCGCAGGTGGTTCCAGCCCTGGAACAGGGTGCCTTCTCCACAGCGGGGACACCGGCCGCGCAGACCGCGGGCGAGGGCGGTGCGGAAGGTCGGTCCGGCGGGGCTCATCGGTCCGGCAGCATATCTCTGACGCGCTCGGAAGGGACCAACTCGATGGCGAGTGAAACCTCCTCGATCCTCCAGACCCGGGACGGTCTCTCATTGACCGGCCACCACCACCTGCCGTCGGAAGCGCGGGCGCGGATCGTTCTGGTCCACGGCTACGCCGAGCACACGGGGCGCTACCGCGAGCTGATCGCGGCGCTGACCGCCTCGGGATACGAATGCCACGCCATGGACCTGCGCGGCCATGGTGTCTCCGAGGGCGTGCGCGGTCACGTTTCCGATTTCGAGGAGTACCTGGACGACCTGGATCTCTTCCTGGAACGGATCGGCGCCGGTGGCGCCGGCGTGTCGACCTCTCTCCCCTGCTTCCTGATCGGCCACAGCCTGGGCGGGTTGATCAGCCTCCAGTACGTGCTCCACCGGCCCTCGACGTTCCGGGCGCTGGCGGTGAGCAGCCCGTTTCTCTATCCGGCCCTGCCGATCCCCTGGCTCAAGGAGGCGCTGGGGACCGTGGCGTCCCACCTGGCGCCGACGCTGCTCATGGACAGCGGGATCGATCCCCAGGGTCTGAGCCACGACCAGGCCGTGGTGGACGCGTACGTCTCCGATCCCCTGGTGTTCAAGACGGTGAGCCCGCGCTGGTTCACGGCGGCCCGCCAGGCGCAGGACGACACGCTGAAACGGGCCGGCGAGATCCACCTCCCCACCCTCTTTCTGCTCGGCAGCGCCGACCCCATCGCCCAGCCCGAGCGCGGGCGCGAGGTCTTCGAGCGCCTGGGCAGCCCCAGCAAACGGTTGAAGGTCTACGAGGGCTTCTTCCACGAGGTGCTCAACGAGGTCGGGAGGAAGCAGGTGCTCGGCGACCTCATGAGCTGGCTCGACGAGCAGGTTTAGCCCCCAGAACCCGGACGTTGAGGGGGAACTGCGGCACTCCCCAACTCCTCACCATGCCCACGCGCCGGAGGAGATCCGCCTCGGCGACCTGCTCCATGCGCTTGACCGTCTTGCGGCGGAAGTCGAACAGCGGCGGCCAGCCCTGCTCGTCCCGCGACGGCGCGATGGAGACGACGAACAGATTGCGGCTGCTCAGCCGGTCGATCTGCTGCGAGCGCTCGAACAGGTAGGCCGGCAGCCGGCCGAGGTTCTCGATCAGCTTGCCCCGCATCCAGAGAAGCCCCGCCAGCGCCTTGGACGGCTCGGTCTTGCGCGGCACCGGCTGCGTCGACTCCACGATCAGCACCTGCTCCATCTTGACGGTGAGCGCCGCGTCCACGGGGACGTTGTTCGAGTAGCCGCCGTCGACGAGGCCGACATCCTTGCCGCCCATGGTGAGCTGGTGGGCCGGAAAGATCGGGAACGGCGAGCCCGAGGCGAAGATGACGCGCTCCAGGAAGTCTCCCCTCCTCTCGGCGCTGGGCACGTCCGGGCATCCCGGACGCACGCGCGCCGGCGTCTCGCCCGTGGTGTAGGCACACCAGAGGCCGCCCCCCGTCGGCCTCCGGGCCAGGACCGGCATGGACTCGGCGCTCGGCGCGAACAGGAAGTACCGCGTCCCGTCCGGCTCGAGGAGGTTGGCGGGTGTGATGAAGCCGGCGCTCGGCTGGTACGAAGGCAGCCCGGACTCCTTCTGGAACCGGGCCACCGCCTTCTTCAGATAGTCCCTCGCCTGACCGTTGCCGTAGAGGGCGGGCGCCAGGATCGCGTTCCACCACAGCAGGGAGAATACGGAGAGGGCGGCCATCCGGAAGAACCGCCGGGTCACGAAATCGCCGTTCGGATGGTGGGAACAGAGGAAGAGGAGACCGCCGCGTAGCGGCTTCACGAACCGGCTGCTCTTCCGGCCGAACGCCGCGGGCAGGACCACGAGGAGCCCGACGATGAGGCTCGCCCCGAGAAGCCAGATCCAGAACTCCGAGGTCAGCTCCAGCGGGGACAGGAGGTCCGGCCAGCCCACCGTCACGGTCAGCTGGATCAACGAGACGAGGACCACGTGCAGGAGCACCACCACGAAGGCGGTGAAGAAGGCGCCGGTCCGTCTCAGGTGGTATCGCCGGCCGGACGAGTACACCCACGCCAGACCTCCGACAAGGAGGATCAGAAGGCCGACGCAGAGCAGGAAGGTGCCGACGGAGATCTCCAGGGTGTGCGCGGAGAGCCGCGTCCCGCTCGTCCCGGCCGTGTCGTCCGGCGTCTCCGGCCAGCAGAGACGCATCACGAGAATGGAGGTCACGAGCAGGGACAGACCGTACACCGCCCACCAGCCCCGGCCCCGGATTCGGGTTCTCGACGGCCGCAGGAGAACGTTGGCGAGAAGAACGATCAGCAGGACGAGGAAGCCGACCAGGTAGAACGGCAGCGGAAAATGGTCGAGCCACCGGCCCGCGAGCCCGGAGCCCAGCAGGGCGAGGACGAGGGGCAGCCCCATCTCCAAGGCCAGCCCGGCGGCACCGCGCAGACCCTTGCCGGTGGTCGCCGACCGGATGCGCAGCGGCAGGATCAGGCCGCAGAAGAGCACGAGAGGCGCCAGCACCGTGTAGGCCGGAAGAAACGTGAGCGGCTCGGACATGGAGCCGCCGGCCGCGATGGCCACGAACGGGAGCGCCACCAGGGATCCGCCGATCGCCAGCGGAAGCCACGGCGGCACCCAGAGCGCTCCCTTCTCGCGGACGGTCTTCTCCAGCACCAGGCACTGGTCGGCGAACATGATGAGCATCGTCAGAACGGCGTAGATGAAGCCCTCGAACTTGGGAATCTGCTCGAAGGCGGCGGCCGGCCCGTTGGACAGCCGGACCAGCACGGGAGCCGCCAGCAACAGCGGCAGGAGGACGAACCGCAGCCGCAGCCGGCGATGGAGATAGAGCGTCTCGGTCTCGCCGTGCAGCGTCGGGTTGAGCGGCCCCCGCTCCGGGATGGAGGCGAACCCGAGGAGCGTGCAGAGAACCAGGAAGCACACCACCACGCTCGCGTAGCGCAGAAGGTCGGTCACGTCGAAGACATCCGAGCTCTTCAGGTAGAGATCGTCCTCCGTCTCGGCCGCGCTCGTGCGCTCCCTCTGCCAGAGAAGCCGGGTCAGGTTCGTGGGCTTGCGCGGATCGAGCTGCGAGACGAAGTAGCCCAGCAGAGCGCCGCCGCTCGTGCCGACCACATAGCTCACCTTGAGAGATGCCGCGGACACGGCCGGGGCCTGGACATTCTGGAGATACTCGCGGCCGTAGAGCGCGTCGACGATCCGCGACTGGTAGGCCGCCTTGACGCCTCCTCCCGGCAGCACGAGGGCGAGGGCGGGGCGCGTCGTCCGCTGGTCCTGGCGCAGCAGGCGCATGGCCTCGTCGACCGTGAAGCCGAACGTCCGGACGCCGAAGAGGGGCTCGGGGTCCAGAAAGGTGGCGAACGCCCGCAAGGGAGTCCCCTTCTGAACGCGGTCACAGAACAGCGTCCGCAGCTTGGCGCGCTCGGTGGGCACCGCCTCCCGCAGATGGGTGCCGGGGAAGAAGATCTGATCCGCCGCGTCACCGGCCAGGACGAGATGCTCGCGGTAGCCGGTGCCGCCCGCCGGCTTCGCCACCGCGGAGGTCGCGGGCTCGCCGCGCAGCGCGCTCTCACCGGGGAACAGGATCTCGATCGGCCCCGGCATCGCCTCCCCCGCCGGCCCCTGCCAGCAGCTCCGCTCGGCGCCGGGCGCGGGCGGTTCGAGCGAATTGCAGTCGATGGCGAATCGGGTGTGCTTAAAGAGCTCTTCCCAGAACCGCTCGCGCCGCTCCGCGGGATTGGCAGGATCGGCGGGACCCCCGGGAAGAGCTGCGAGGCGCGGCTCCAGCCAGGCCGCGATGGCGAGGATCGGATCAAGAAATCCGGGCGTCGACAGATGCGAGGCGAGGACGAGGCGGTGCCTCGGCTGATGCTCCGGTTTCGTTCCGGCCGGCTGGGCGGGTTTCGAGGATTCCTCCCAGATCTCGTTGCTGAAATCTTCGAGGTCCGCGCCCGGGTTGGAGCGGGCGCGCCAGCCAGACGTGCCCGAGGAGACGGCCTGGCCCGACATCGGGCGCCCGGTCAGGGCGGGAAGCAGGAGGCTGCCGACCTTCCGGTCCCGGACCTCCAGCTTGCGCAGGTCGAGCCCGTCCCGTTCGGTGAGCAGAAACAGCGTCATGTCGGAGACCACGGCGGCCTGGATCAGATCCTGGCTCAGCCAGTCGAGGATCTCGTAGTCGCTCGCCACCGTGATGTTCACCTGGAGATGCCGCTTGCCGGCGCATCGGCCGTGCTCGCGATAGAAGCCGTCGAGCAGGGTCGAGATGGCAGTCTTCAGCTCCCGCAGGCGCTCTTCCGACTTCTTGCGGTCCGCCTCGGAGCCGTCGGCGTTCGGCATCCGCGGCAGGCCGAGGTTGAGCACGAAGGGCAGGGGGTCGGCGCAGATCGGGTCGATCGGGTCGATCGGCACGGCGGCCCGAGAGGCTCCGGCGGTCAGGAACGCTCCGATCAGACCGAGCCAGACGGCAGGCAGTCTAAATCTCATGGGGTGCTCCTTGCGCGGAAGCGCAGCCACTCTCCAGGAAGAGGCATGGTCGCGTCCCGATTGGACGGACCGCACACCGGATCGATCGGCCTTTCCTTGGCTTCCTCTTTCACTCCGTGCTGCGCCGATCGCACCCGCCCCAGGAACTCGTTGGCGGCACGGTTAGTCAGCAGCGGCACGAAGCGCACGGGCTTCTGGGGATCGCGGAAGAAATCCTCGTAATGGGTGGCCAGGACGTGGCGAGGGTGCAGGGCTTCGAGAATGCTCGCGGGGTCGTTCTCGACGTAACGGAACGACGCCATGCAGAGGACGGCAAGATCGACTCCTGGCTCGTCAGGCTCCAGGAAGTCGGGCACCCCAAAGCCTTCGCCGGCCGCGGAATCCTGGTAATAGAGACGGAAGCGGACCTGCCCCTGCTCGTCGAGGAGATCGATCACAAAGGCGAAGGTCTGGCCCGATTGAAGCTCGGAGAAGCGGCGGCCGTCCCACCCGGTCTGCCAGGGCTCGCGGATCTCCTTCTGGTGCCACCGGTAGTGCGGCAGGAGCGGCGCGTGCTCGGATTTCACCGGCCGGAAGCGGATCGGCAGCGCCCGTTTCTGCTCATCGGCCAGCGTGATCCAGTCGCCGCCGAGCGGGCCTTCCACCGAGTCCACCCGGCCTTTCAGCCCGGCGATGCCGGCGAGCGCGTTGGCGCCGGTCTGGTTCACGTAGACCCCGGCCTTCGGGGCGCGCTCGGCCACGGCGGGCACGTCGCCGAGATGGTCGTAGTGAGAATGCCCCACGAGGATCGCGCGCACGTTGCCGAGATCCATGCCCCACAGGCCCCGCTCGATCCGGACCGGATCCGAGACGAGCCGTCCGAATTGCGCCTTCAGGACGCCCGGATTGGAGAAGAACGGTCCGGTGAGGATGGCCGTGCCGTGCCACTCCACGTAGAGCCCGGCGGCACCGAAGTAGCGGATCAGGACGTCGTCGGGGCCGGTCTCCGTGGGCCGGCCGGCCGGCACGCAGGGCAGGCGGCGGAAGTCCACATCCCTGCCGGCGTGATTGGGGGCGAATTCCGCCCGGATGACGTGACCGCAGCCGGCGGTCAGCAGGCTCAGGACGAGAAGGGCGAGGAAGGGGCGGGCGCGCATCCCAGGGTGTGTCTCCATTCCTGTCTAGACGGCCACCTCTCTTTTCTTCCTCAGGCGAATGCGCAAAAAATCCGTTACGGCCGCCTCACCTCACCCGCCAGAGCTTGTGCTGCTGGACCGATAACCGCCAGGGCGGGTTGTCCTTGCACAGGCGGATGCACCAGTCGAGCGCGCGGGAATCAACCTGGTCGCCGTCGAAGGCGGGCGAGATCAGGTGGTGATCGGCCTCGACCACGGTGCGCGGGATCGCCTGGCCGTGGCCGCGGACGTACTTCACTTCGTCGGCCTTGCGCTGGCGGATCGCGTGCTCGGCGACCTTGGGGCTGACGGTGATCCAGTCGAGGCCCGGCGGCAGCTCGACGCTGCCGTTGGTCTCGATGGCGAGCCGGTAGCCGGCGGCGTGGAGGCCGTCGATCATCTCGCGGTCCACCTGGAGCGCGGGCTCGCCGCCGGTCAGGATGATCCATTGACAGTCCGTGGTGAGCTGGCGCATCTCCTCCACGATCTCGCCGAGCGTCAGGCGCCGGCCGGACTCGAACTCGGTGTCGCAGTCGAAGCCGTGCGTCTCCTTGGTGCAGGTGAGATTGCAGCGCGAGAGGCGCAGGAAGAGGTTGGGGGTTCCGGCTCGGACCCCCTCTCCCTGCAAGCTGTAGAAGATCTCGTTGACGGTGTACGACTTCACAGCCGGGGCACCGCGCGCGCCACGCGCACCACCAGACCGTCGCGGACCAGGCCGTCGGTCAGGCCCCCGGCAGCGCCCAGGTCGGCCTCCACGAACACCATCTGGGAGGCGGGGTCGACCTGCTGCGCCACCCGGGCGACCGCGGCGGGGTGGCCGGCGTCGCCGCCTTCCGGGCGCCAGAGAATCTTCGTGCCGGCGGGCCAGCTCGCGGCTTCGGCCGGCGGGACGGCGAAGCGGAGGATGGACCGGTCGCCGCGCTTGAGGCTCACGACGGTCTGACCGGCCTCGACCAGAGCTCCCGGATCGAGCAGGCGCGCCGCGACCCAGCCGTCGACCGGTGCCCGCAGCACGCGCCGGGCCGACTGGCCGCGGAGGCGCTGAAGCTCGGACTCGGCCTGCACCAAGCGGGAGCGCGAGGACTCCAGCTCTTTCTCGGTCGTCTCCCGGCCGCCCTGGGCCACGGAGCGCTGCTCGGCCGAGAACATGTCCGGCGCGGATTCGACCCGGGACACCCGCTCGCGGGCGAGACGCAGGGCGGTCTCGGCCTGGGAGACGCCGGACCGGGCCACCTGGACGGCGGCGTCCGCGCTCACGATCTGCTCCGGGAGATTGAGCGGCTGGATCTCCGCCAACGCCGTGCCCTTCCGGACCCGGTCGCCGGGCCGGACGCTCACGCTTTCGAGCCGGCCGCGCAGCTCGGACGAGAGATTGACGGATTCCGAGGCCACGATCACGCCTACATAGGAAGGGCCGTCCGCGGGAACCGGTGCGTCGGCCGGGGATTCGATGGCAGGCGCGGCCGGCGGCGCTGGCGGCGGCGCTGGCGGCGGGAAATCCCGGCAGGCCGCGAGGCCGGCCAGGGCCAGACCCGAGGCGAACAGGATCGAACAGGACGAGTTGAGCAATTTCATGGCGGTTTTCATAGACTCCGAGCGGCTGACCCGCGGCCCTTTGTAAGATACAGCCTTGGAAACGACAAAGCGAGATTTCGCCATCCCCGACTCCGACCCCCATCCGGAGTCCGTCACGGTCTTCTGGGTCGGCCCCGAAGGTCCGCCGCGCCGCGTGCGTGAGCTGCTTTCGGATCGCGGGCTGGCGCTCACGCCAGCGCCTGGAGGCGGCCTCGCGGCCGGGATCGGGGAGGATGGCGTTCCCGCCGTCGTCTGCTTCGGTCCGGGTTGCGCGGCCGACGAGGTGCGCGCGGTCCTGGACGAGTTGGGGCGGGAGGCACCGCAGGCGGCCTGCTCGTTTCTGGTTCTCAGCCCGGCGGTCGGAGGGCTGGATCTCGCCGGGTTCCAGGAGCTGGTCGACGACGACCGGCTGTTCTATCTCTCCCGCGGCCCGCTGTCCGACCGCGACCTGGCAGGGCTGATCGAGAGCGCGGCCGTGGCGCTCCTGCGGCAGCCGGACGCCCCGTCTCCCCTCGCCGGACCGCGGGGCACCCATGGCAGCCTGCCGCTCGACATCCTGCGCCGCCTCGCGCTCGCCCGCGTGCTGCCGGAGCTGGCCGAGGCGATCGGCGCGGCGATCCTGGTGGCCTGCTCTGCGCAGCGCGGCCGATGTCTTCTCTATGATTCCCAGCGGCAGGCGCTGTGGAGCCCCGCCGAAGGCGCCGAGCCGGATTCGGGGGAAAGCCCGGCGGTGGGGCTGGCCAGCTTCATCCTGCGGACCGGCCTGACGCTCTGTCTCCCTCACGCGGGAGACGATCCCCGCTTCGACGCCGACCTCGACAATCCCGGCGGAGACCCGGCCAGCCGGTTCCTCGGCGTGCCCGTGCGCACGGGGGGAACGACTGAGATCCGGGCGGTCCTCGTCGCCCTGCGCGACTCGCAGGAGCCGCCGTTCGAGCCGCGCGAGGTCGCGGCGCTGGAGGCGGTGGCCGTACACGCCAGTCCCTTCCTCATGGCGCTCGCTCCGGAGGCGGACTCGTCCTCGGAGCTGCGGGGGCCGTTCCGGGAGCGGGCGCTCCAGGAGCGGGAGATGATCGTCACGCCGCTGGAGCCGCTACGGCTCGCGCCCGGCTGGACGCGCTGGACGTTCTGGTTGATGGTGGCCGCGTTCGCCGCGATTGCGCTGGCGCTCGGGGTGGTCGAGGTTCCGGAGTACGCCTCGGGGGTCGCCGTGGTGCGCGCGGGCGGGCGGGTCGAGGTCACGGCGACGGCGGGCGGCACGGTGTCCTCGCTGGCCGTGCAGCCCGGGGACCGGGTGCGCAAGGATCAGCTGCTTCTGACGCTCTACAGCGCCGAGGAGGCCGCGAGCCTCCGGCGGCTGGACCGCGAGTTGGAGAGCAAGCTCGTGCAGCGGTTGCAGGCGCCGTCCGACCCGGTGGTGGCGCAGGATCTCATGGCGCTGCGCTCCGAGCGCGAGCTGGCGCAGTCCCGGCTCTCCGAGCGCGAGCTGCGGGCGCCCGTGGACGGCGAGGTGAGCGACCTGCGCGCGGCGCAGGGCCAGCTCCTCCAGGCGGGCCAGCCGGTGCTGTCGATCCTGGCGCGCCGCGAGCTGCCGTCCGTGGTCGCCCTGCTGCCCGGGAGCGCGCTGCCCCAGATCCGGCCGGGCATGCGGATGCGGCTGGAGCTGCCCGGCCACCCCTACGTCTACCGCTGGCTCGTCGTGGGCTCGGTGGCCGGCGAGGTGATCGGACCGGCCGAGGCCCGGCGGCTGCTCGGACCGGTGGCCGGCGACACCATCCCTCTCGAAGGCCCGCTCGCCGTGGTGACGGCGCCGCTCCCCTCCGCCACCTTCGAGGTGGCGGGCAAGACCTACGAATACCGCGATGGCATGCCGAGCCGGGCGGAGGTGCGGGTCAAGTCGGAGCGCCTGCTCTTCGCCTTGCTGCCCGCGCTCAAGAGCCTGAAGGGTCAGGATGGTTGATCCCAAGATGGGGCGCAATATCAAGCGCAAGACTGAGGACGGCAGGCCCGACCTCCAGGAGCGGTTCCCGGCGCTCGCGGCGCTGATCCCCTCGCGGCGGCGCATCCGCTTCGTGCCCCAGACCGCGGTCACCGACTGCGGCCCGGCCTGTCTCGCGATGACCCTCGGCTGGCACGGCAAGACGGTGTCGCTCGACGACGTGCGCAAGGTCACGGGCCTCGCCCTGCACGGCACGGACGCGAGCACGCTGGTGCGCGCCGCCGAGCACTTCGGGCTGCGCGGCCGGGGGGTCCAGATCGCCGATCCCGAAGATCTCGCCTACCTGGAGCCCGGCAGCATCCTCCACTGGCAGTTCACCCACTTCGTGGTGCTGGAGCGGTTCGAGCGCAAGGGCGCCTGGATCATGGACCCCGGAGCCGGCCGCCGGTTCGTCCGCCGCGCCGAGCTCGACCGCTCGCTGACCGGGGTGGCGCTGACGTTCGAGCCGGGGCCGGACTTCGAGGGCGGCGGCGAGAAATCGCCGCTCCTCGGCCGCTACCTGGCCCGGGTGCTGCGCCACGACGCGGCGATCCTGCGCATCCTGTTCACGTCCATCCTGATCCAGCTCTTCGCCCTGGCGGTGCCGCTGCTCACCGGCATGCTCGTCGACCGGGTGATCCCGCGCGGCGACTTCCAGCTCTTCTGGGTGCTGGCCGCGGGCGCGGGCGTGCTCGTCGGCTTCACGCTGCTGGGCTCGATGATCCGCGGCCATCTGCTGCTCGCGCTGCGCACGCGGCTCGACGCGCAGCTCACGCTCGACTTCCTCGACCATCTCATCCATCTGCCGTTCCGCTTCTTCCAGAACCGGTCGAGCGGCGACCTGCTCATGCGGCTGGGCAGCAACACGACGATCCGCGAGATCCTGACCTCGACGGTGCTGTCGGGCGCACTGGACGGGATGATGGTGGTGTTCTATCTCGCGCTGCTGCTGGTCGCGGACGCCCGGCTCGGCCTGCTGGTGGCCGCGCTGGCCCTGGTGCGGATCACGGTGCTGGTCGCGGCGCTGCGTCGACGGCGGCGGCTCATGTCCGAGACGCTGGAGGCGCAGGCGGCCTCGTCGAGCTACCAGGTGCAGATGCTGTCCGGCATCGAGGCGCTCAAGGCCTGCGGCGCCGAGCAGCGGGCGGTGGACACGTGGTCGCACCTCTTCGTGCGCGAGCTGAACGTCTCGCTCTCGCGCGGCCGGCTCGACGTGCTGGTCAATTCGATCCTCGACGGTTTGTCCCTCGCGTCGCCGCTGGCCATCCTCCTCTATGGCGGCTCGCGCGTGATGTCCGGCGATCTGTCGCTCGGCACCATGCTGTCGCTGGCCGCGCTGGCGGCGGGCTTCCTCGCGCCCCTCGCGACGCTGGTCGGCAACGCCTCGCAGTTCCAGCTCCTGGGGAGCTACCTGGAGCGGCTGGACGACGTGCTCTCGACCCCCACCGAGCACCAGGGCCGCGACCGGCCGCAGCCGGCGTCGTTCTCCGGCCGGATCACTCTGGAGACGGTGTCCTTCCGCTACGGCCCGCTGGTGCCGCCCGCGGTGGAGGACGTGACCTTCGAGGTCGAGCCCGGGCAGCTCATCGCGGTGGTCGGGACCTCCGGCTCGGGCAAGTCGACGCTCGCCGGGCTGGTCGCCGGGCTGCTGGAGGCCGACTCGGGGAAGGTGCTCTACGACGGCCGGCCGCTGGAGCAGCTGCCGCGGGAGTGGCTGCGCCGCCACATGGCCTACGTGCCGCAGCACTCGTACCTGTTCGGCACGAGCATCCGGGCCAACATCGCGCTGTCAGACCCGTCGCTGCCGCTCGCCCGGGTGATGGAGGCGGCGCGGCTGGCCGAGATCCACGACGACAACGGCGAGATGCCGATGGGGTACGACTCGGTCCTGGCGGACGGCGGCGCGTCGCTCTCCGGCGGCCAGAAGCAGCGCATCGCCCTGGCCCGCGCCCTGGTGCGCAAGCCGCGGGTGCTGATCCTCGACGAGGCGACCAGTGCGCTCGACGCGATCACCGAGCAGAAGGTGCAGCAGAACCTCCAGCGGCTCCGGACCACCCGGATCGTGGCCGCCCACCGCCTGAGCACGGTCCGCCGGGCGGACCGCATCCTGGTGCTGGAGCACGGCCGGCTCGTGGACTCCGGCACCCACGACGAGCTCGCGGTCCGCCCCGGCGTCTACCGGCAGCTCATCGCCGCGCAGCTGGAAGGAAACAGGGAGATTGTGAGCGAGATGAAATGACGACCTGGACCCCTCTCGCGGACCCCGAGACCGCCCGCCGGTGCTGGGCCGCCATCGACGCGATCGCCGGCGACTTGAAGGAGCTTTCCACCGCGCCGCTGTCGTCGTCCCTTTCCGGAGGCACGGCCGGGCTGGCGCTCTTCTTCGCGTACCTGGCCGCCGCGCGGGACGAGGACGCCGCCCGGGATGGAGACGGCGACCGTGCGCTCGATCTCCTGGGCTCCGCCATCGACGCGCTGGGCGAGTCGGTCCTCCCCCCGAGCCTCTACGGCGGCTTCCTGGGCATCGGCTGGACGGTCGAGCACCTCACGCGGCGGTTCTTCGAGGCCGAGGACGACCTCTGCTCCGCCCTCGACGAGGGCCTCCGGGAGCTGATTTCGACGCCGGGTGCGCGGTTCAACTCCGAGCTGATCTCCGGCCTCTCCGGCTTCGGCGTCTATCTCCTGGAGCGCCTGCCCAATCCGGAGGCGGCCCGGCTGCTCGGACTCCTTCTCGACCGGCTGGAGGAGACCGCCGAGGAGTCGAAGGAGTCGGACGGGGGCATCACCTGGCACACCCTTCCCGAGTGGGTTCCCGGCTGGCAGCGGGACGACATGCCGGACGGCTGCTACAACCTCGGCGTGGCGCACGGCGTGCCCGGCGTCCTCGGGTTCCTCGCCGCGGCGCATCGCGCCGGAGTCGAGGATCCGCGCCGCGCCGGGGCCGGCGATCCGCGGATACGCCGCCTCGCCGAGGGCATCGTCCGCTGGCTGCTCGGCCAGCGCCTGGGCGACGGCGCGGGCTTCCCCGCCTCGGTGGTGCCCGGCCAGGCGTCCCGCCCCACCCGCACGGCCTGGTGCTACGGCGACCCGGGCATCGCCGCCGTCCTGCTCTCGGCCGCGCGGAGCTTCCGGCGCGCGGACTGGGAGGCGGAGGCCGTTCACCTGGCCCGGCTCGCGGCGCGGCGGTCCGAGCAGGAAGCCCAGACGAACGATGCCGGCCTCTGCCACGGCACCGCCGGCCTCGCTCATCTCTTCAACCGCATGCACCAGGCCACGGGCGATCCGGAGCTCGGCGACGCCGCGGCCGCGTGGTACCGGCGGACCCTGGACCACCGGCGCCCGGGCGAGGGGGTCGGCGGGTATCTGAGCTTCCAGCCCATGTCGAAGCCCGGAGAGGAGGCCTGGGTGAGCGACCCCGGCGTTCTCGTCGGCGCCGCGGGGGTCGGCCTCGCCCTGCTGGCCGCGGTGTCCGAGGTCGAGCCCTCCTGGGACCGCATGCTGCTGAGCGACATTCCTCCTTCCCCATCCCCTTCCCCCAAGGACGGAACGAAATGAGCCCGACGAAGCCTGACCGCGACTTCGAGGCGTCGGAGCTGGTGGTTCTCCGCACGCCTCTCCTGCCGATGGAGGAGCTCGAAGCCTGGACCGAAGGCCTGCGCGCCGCTTCCTGCGACACTTCCGAGTGCGGCGACGAGGCGCTCGCCGAAGCGCTCGCCCACGACCGGGCGCTGCTGCGCGAGCGGCTGCGCGCCCTGCTCGACCGGCCCGAGGTGAGCGAAGCGCTCTTCCTGGCCTCGCCCGACCTGACCGAGAGCCTCGCCCACTGGCGCAAGGATCCAGACGGCAAGAAGGGGCAGCGCGCCGAGCTGGGGCTGGTGCGCTACGTCCAGCGCATGGCGACCCGGGCCACGCCGTTCGGGCTGTTCTCGGGCTGCACGTCCGGGACGGTCGAATCGGTGGCGGGCGGCGGCGATCCGGCCCGGACCCGGCTCACCCTTGGGGCGCGCGGCGACTACGGCCGGCACAGCCGGCTCGACATGGACTACCTCTTCGCCCTGTGCGAGCACCTGGGCAAGGACCCCGCGCTGCGCTCCGAGCTGATCTACCGGCCCAATACCAGCCTGTACGAGACCGCCGGCAAGTTCCGCTACGCCGAGGCCCGCGTGGCCGGCCGGCTGCGCGCCTACCACCTCGTGGCCGTGGACGCCTTCGACGCCCTGACCGAGACGATCGCCCGCGCCGCCGGGGGCGCCCGCCTGGACGCCCTCGCCCAGGCCGTGGTGGACGGCGATCCCGACGGCGACATCACTCTCGAGGACGCCGAGGGTTTTCTCCAGGAGTTGGTGGACTGCCAGATCCTGGTGCCGGACCTGGAGCTTCCCGTGACCGGCGAGGAGAGCACGCCGGGTCTCTTGAAGCAGCTCGAAGGGCTCGGCGGTGCCGCCTCTGCAGAGACCGCCCGGGAGACGCTGGCGAATGCGGACCGCGAGCTGGCCTCGATCGACGCCTTGGGTCTCGGCCAGGGGGCGGAGCGCTACCGGCAGCTCGCCCGCGGCCTGGAGCCGCTCGGCGTGCCGGTGGAGATGTCGCGCCTCGTCCAGGTGGACATGACCAAGCCCGCGGCCGAGGTGCGCCTGGGTCCGGAGGTGGTGGACGAGATCCTGCGCGCCGTCCAGCTCATCCACCGCATCACGCCGCGCTTTCCCGAGGGTCCGCTGGACGAGTTCCGCAAGGCGTTCAAGGAGCGCTACGGCGACGGGCGGGAGGTTCCCCTCCTCACCGCGCTCGACGAGGAGAGCGGTATCGGTTTCGGGCGCTCGAACCGGGCCGCGTCGGAGGCCTCGCCGCTGCTCGAGAACCTGCCGCTGATCCCGCCCGAGGAGCGGGGCCAAGTGCCCTGGTCGCGCTGGGACTCGACGCTGCTGCGCCGGCTCAACCGGACGCTCCTCGAAGGCCGGCAGGAGCTGGAGCTGACCGCCGAGGATCTCACCCGCCTGGAGCAGACCGGCCGCCATCCCCTGCCGGATGCGTTCCACGCCATGGCGTCCCTCGTCGCCGCGTCGCCGGAGGCCCTGGAGAGCGGCGACTGGCGGCTGCTGTTCGACAACGCGGGCGGGCCGTCCGGCGTCCGCCTCCACGGCCGCTTCTGCCACGCGGACGAGCGCATCCATGCCGGCGTGCGCGGCCACCTCGCGGCCGAGGAGGCCCGCCATCCGGATGCGGTCTTCGCCGAGATCGTCCATCTGCCGGCCGGCCGGGTGGGCAACGTCCTGGCGCGGCCGGTCCTGCGCTCCCACGAGATCGTCTACCTCGGCTGCTCGGGCGCGCCGCGCGAGAGGCAGATCCGGGTGGACGACCTGATGGTGACCGTCGAAGGCAGCCGGGTCCGGCTGCGCTCCCGGAGCCTCGACCGCGAGGTGATCCCGCGCCTGAGCACCGCTCACAACCCCCAGCGCAGCGGTCTCGGCGTCTACCGGTTCCTCGCGAGCCTCCAGGGGCAGCAGCGGTCGCACGGCCTGATGTGGAACTGGCACCAGCTCGACGCCTCGCCCTTCCTGCCGCGCGTCACCCACGGCCGGCTGGTGCTGTCGCGGGCGCGCTGGGTGGTCGAGCAGACCGAGATCAAGGCCGCGGCCGCGGCCCGCGGCGCCGTCCGCTTCCGCCTCGCCCGCCGCTGGCAACAGGAGCGCCGGCTGCCCCGTTTCGCCGCCCTGCTCGACAACGACAACGAGCTGCTGGTCGACTTCGACAATCCGCTGAGCCTCGATTCGTTCCTCGACCTGGTCAAGAACCGCGGCGAATTCATGCTCGTCGAGGTCTTCCCGGCTCCGGACGAGCTGGTCGTCCGCGGCCCTGAAGGCCGGTTCTTCCATGAGATCCTGGTCGCCTTCACGCGCCCCGCTGAGCCTCGCCTGGCCGCCGAGCCGGCAGTCCGCTCGCTCCCGGCTCCGACGCCTCCGACAGCTCCGCTCGTGCGGTCGTTCCCTCCGGGCTCGGAGTGGCTCTACGCCAAGATCTACACCGGCACCGCGACCGGCGACCAGGCCTTGCGCGACGAGATCGTCCCTCTCGCCCGCGAGGCCGTGGCCGCGGGCGACGCCCGGAGCTGGTTCTTCATCCGCTACGGCGACCCGGACTGGCACCTGCGCGTCCGCTTCCACGGCGAGCCGGCCCGCCTCCTCGGCACGGTGCTGCCGCGCCTCGAAGCGGCGTTCCAACGGCTGCATGCGGCGGGCACGGCCTGGAAGCTTCAGATCGACACCTACGAGCGCGAGGTCGAGCGCTATGGCGGCCCGCAGGGAATCGCCCTGTCGGAGGAGCTGTTCGCCCACGACAGCGAAGCCGTGGCCGCCATCCTCGACTGTCTGTCGAGCGATGCCGGAGCCGATCTGCGCTGGCGCCTGATCCTCCTCGGCATGGACCGGATGATGGCCGACTTCGGCTACGACCTCGAGGGCCGGCGGCGCCTCTCCGAAGGCTGCCGCACCGGCTTCTCCCACCGCTACCGGCAGGACGTGCTGCGCGGCCCCGTCGCCGACCGGCTGCGCAAGGAGCGCCCCGCCCTGGAGCGCCTCCTGGCGGACACCGGGAGACCCCATGAGGACTCGGAGGAGCTCCAGCCGGCCCTGGACGCCCTCGCGCGCCGATCCGAGGCGACGGCTCCGCTCATCCGCCAGCTTCAGGACCGGCTCGGCGCCGGCGTGGAGACGATCGTGCCGAGCTATCTCCACATGTTCGTGAACCGGTTCAGCCGCTCCGGCGGTCCCGAGCACGAGATGGTCCTCTACGATTTTCTGGTGCAGATCTACAGCTCCCTGATGGCCAGGGCGCGGGCGAAACAAACAGTTGCGAAAGGTGACGGACTTCGGGAGCCCATTCTCGCATTCTCTACCGAGGGGTGATGCACCCTGACGGCGCGGCCCAGGGCGGACCGCGGCCGCCTGCCAAAAGGAGAGATGTATGAAGAAGCTCCAGAAGAAGCTCAGCCTCAGCAAGGAGACCCTGCGCAACCTGTCCGGCCAGGAGCTTCAGGGGATCGTCGGCGGTGTGACGATCACCTGTTGCAACTCCTCGACCGAGACCGGCGAGACCTGCGTCGGCTGCACCGTCTCGTCGCGTTGCACCGTGTACTGCACGAGCGGCTGCTGAATCCCAAATCGGCCGGGGCGGCGGGCCCCCGTCCCGGCCGGTCATTCTTCAAAGGCTACTCAAGGCTCACCAGCTTCCAGACGACCCGCCGCCGCCGAAGCTGCCGCCGCCGCCCGAGAAGCCCCCTCCTCCCCCGCCGCCCCAGCTTCCGCCGCCGCCACCGCCTCCCCAGCCGCCGCCGAAGAACGGCCCGCCGCCCCCGCCGCTCAAGGAGGCCGGGAACTTGACCCCCAGCCTGGGGAGCAGGAGCTTGAGAATCGGGAAGAGCACGATCCAGATCCCCGCGGCCCAGACCCCCAGCGTGGGCAGCAGGATCGTCGGGAAGATCGCGTAGAACGGGATCAGGAAGAGGTAGAGGAACCAGCTCTGGAAGCCCTTGCTGGCCAGCGCGGTCATCGAGAAGACGCCGAGGATGCCGAACACGAACAGGCCGAACAATACGCGCGAGCCGACGGGCATCTCGGTCTGGCCGCCGGCCAGCGGAGCGGGCGCCACCTCCTGGCCCTCCAGCGACCCCAGGATGCTGTCGACGCCGTGCTCGATGCCGCCGCCGAAGTCGCCGTTGCGGAAGTAGGGAGCGACCACGTCGGACAGGATCCGGCCGCTCTCCAGGTCGGTCAGCTCGGGCTCCAGCCCGTAGCCGACCTCGATCCGCATCTTCCGGTCGTCCCGCGCGACCAGGAACAGGACGCCGTTGTTCTTGCCCTTCTGGCCCAGCTTCCAGGCCTGGGCCACGCGTTGGGTGTAGTCCTCGACCGCCTCCCCTTCCAGGCCCGGCAGGGTCAGCACCACGACCTGGGCCCCGGTCTTCTGCTCGAAGGCCGCGAGCTTCTGCTCGGTCCTCTGCTTGACGTCCGCGGACATCAGATTGGCCTGGTCGTTGACGCGCCCGGCAAGGAACGGCACGTCCAGGGCGGAGAGCGGCAGCGCCGCCCCCCCAAGAGCTGCAACAAGGAACAGAAGAGCCAGACCGCGGCGGAGCATCAGCGTTCCCCCAGCCGAAGGTCGTCGGCCAGCTCGTTGGTGTCGCCCGGCTGCAGGGCCACGCCGTAGCGTTCGAGCAGCTCGCCGCACTGGTGGATCGCCTGGACCAGGGCCTCGCCCGGCCGGCCGTCGCGGATGCCTCCCACGGCCGCCTGGACGATGCCGTCCCAGTGGCGCTGCTCGACCTGCCGGCTGATCCCGGAGTCGCCCAGCACCACCACCCGGTGCTCGAACAGGGAGAGGAAGAGGAGGATGCCGGTCCGGTCCCGGGTGCGGAAGACCTCCTCGTCCAGGAAGGCCCGCCGCGCCCTCTGCTGGGTCCGCAGGTCGAGCATCTCGCCGCCCGCGAGCCAGCGCTTCACCGCGGGGACGAACGAGGCGATCAGGAACCCGGCCGCGCCGCCCGCCGCCGTGGGCAGGGCGATCCAGAGCGGCATGCCGCCGCCCCAGAGATCCCCCAGCAGATAGACGGCCTCGGCCACGAGCGGTCCGGCGAGGGCGCCGAGGGCGGTCCCCTTCCAGACGGCGCTCGAATAGGCGTCGCTCGCGGCGATGACGAAGGGCACGATCTCGCCCGAGGTCTTGCCCTCGGCGTCGGAGACCGCGGCCCGGATGGCTTTGAGCTCGTTTTCGGTGAAGAAGCGCTGAACGGCGTCCATGGTGCCCCACCCCCTTCCCGGCCGATCCTACCTCAGTCCGCCGGAATGCCCGAGGACCGGTCCCGCTTGCGCTGGCTCTGGCGCCGCTTTTCGTCCAGGCGGCGCCGCTTCGTGGCCTTGGGAACGCGGGTGGCCCTGCGCGGCGTCTCCTCGCGGAGCGCCTCGGCCATCAGCTCCACGAGCCGGGCCAGGGCGGTCTCCCGGTTCTCGGCCTGGGTGCGGTGCTTCTGGGACGTGACGTGCAGGATCCCCGCCCGGGTGATCCGCGTCGCGAGCCGCTCGCCGATCCGCCCGCGCTGCTCGTCGCTCAGCGACGGCGAAGCCCCCACGTCGAACCGGACGGTCACGCGGGTCTCCAGCTTGTTAACGTTCTGACCGCCGGGTCCGCCGCTGCGCGAGGTCTGGAAGGAGACCTCCTCGTCCGGGATCGCCAGCTCGGCGTTGATGGGAATCATGCTCCGCCCTCCTGGGGGGATCATAATTCACAGCAAGCTCGGCGGCAGAGTGCTTCGGAGGCCGAGCCGGGTTGCCCGCAGCATGGACGAATCGACGGCCCCGCAAAGGCGCGCGGCTTCGATCGGGGAGCTGCACTCCAGGACGGCCCAGCCCGCGGACGCGAGGACCGCGACGAACCGGCTCGGCTCCCTGAGGTGCTGAGCCCAGGGGATCGCGGTGTAAAGCACCAATGGCTCCGGAGGCCCGAACCGCCGGCTGCGAAGCTCCAGGAGCAGCCCAGCATTCGCCGAGCCTGCGAAGGCTCGGCGCGCCAACACAGCCACGCCCACCGGAGACGCTTCCAGCCTCCATTCCGGATCGCTGAGCTCTTCGGTGTCTTCGACATACGGAAGACGGCTCCACACCCTTCCCAGCCGGCCGAGCGGAAGCTCATCGAGCCAGGGGCGAACCGCGTCGGCCGCGTGCCGGCCGAGGCGCCGCTCAATGGCTCGCGCGCAGTCCTCCCGGGCACCCGCTCCAGGATCGCCACCCGGCCACGAGGGAATCCGGCGTTCCAGAATCCGGCCCACCGACTCCCCTGCTCTGGTAGCGTCCTTGGTCATCGCTCGTCCTCGGAGCGCCGCCCCGCTTGCTTGAGCAACTCAAGCACGACGGCCCGGTTCTCGGCCGTGGTGGTTTCCCCGCGAAGAAACTGGTTGTAAAGCACGGGCGGTTCAGGGCCTGGCCATGCTCCCGGTTGGGCAAGGATCGAATCGGCAAGCTGGCGCATGTCTTCGACGGCGAAAGGGTTTGCTCGACTCGGAGTCATATCGTTTCAGTCTCTCCAGACTGGCGAGAAAGAGGCGCAATCAACACCGAAGGCTCCCGGGGGTGCAACCCTGAGATTGAGCGCCGGGCTGTTTGTACCCGGCCGCGCATAGAAGGTTGTCGATGGCGAGGTCAAACTGATCGCCGCTGACCGCGTTGACCGTGGTCCGGATCTCGGTGAAGAGGTCCGGCGCGAGATCGCCCTCAAGCATGGCGTCCTCGTCTGGCGACCGGGGGAGGGCCTGGACTGCCGTGTGCAGACGGTTCTTCAGGGCTGCGAGGTCGAGGACCACTTCCAGCAGGGTTGCCCGGGGGCCTCCGGCCTCGACCAAGACAGTCCGCACCAGCGGATCGAAGTGCTTGGCGAGCAGATCCTCAAGGCTCGCGCGGGAAGGCGGCGAGGCCTTCGGGATGTCGTCGCCTGGCGCGGTCTCGAACCTCTCCAGGTCGAACGCCATGCCAGCGAGGCGGACGCGGAATCGCAACAGGCCCACCGCCAGATGCGCAAATCTCTCCTCGACGGCACCCGTCGCCGGCCGCCCGTGATCCCTGTCTGCCACCCAGCCCTCCTAGTGCCACGTTTTTGATCTCAGCCGCGGCGGTGGCCACGCCGACAGCAACGCTAGCCCCTGCACGGGGCGGCTACCAGGAGGGTGACGCGAATGAGGCCTGGCGCAAATTTACGCCTGCAAGAAGGGACAGGGAGGCGGAAGCCCGGCAGAACAAAAATTTAGACGGCCGGGGATGTCCCGATTTTCCGCCGAGAGGCACCATCTGCTGTATAACGGCGTTCTCTAAAGAGAGGGGTGAGCGAGCCGATGTTCAGCGATACGCTGCCGGACCTAGCGATCATTCTGACGTTTCTTCGGCAAGGGGCAGGATGGAGCCAGGCCCGGTTGAGCAGGATATCCGGAATTTCGCGGACGATGCTCAACGACTACGAGCACGGCAGGAAGGAGCTCATCCGGAGCCGGCTTGAATACATCCTTTCCTTCATGAATCTCGAGCCGGAGATCATCGACGAGAATCTGGAGCGGCTCGCGGCGAACCGCGCTGCCGCGCAGGCGTCGCCCGGCGGACAGGGGCGGCGCATCGAAGGCGTGGTGGCCCAGGTGGGAAAGCTGGCGAGTGAGTTTGCCCGAACGGCGCTGAAGATGCTCGCGGTGGAGAGTGAAGCGATCCAGGAGCGGGCGAGGGCCGCGGAGCGCTGGGCGAGTCTCGAGCGGCGGGAGGCCGACGAACGGATCGCGCTCGTGGAGCTGTCCCCCAAATTCCGCTCCTGGGCGCTGGTCGAGCTTGTGGCGGCCAAGAGCGTCGGGGCTGCTCCGAGCAGCCCCGCGGAGGCTCTGGAGCTCGCGGCGCTGGCGCGCCACATCGCCGAGCGGTGCCCGGGCGGTGAGCAGCTACGACAGCGAGGCGAGGGCTATGCCTGGTTTCACGTTGCCAACGCACGCCGGACGGTGAACGACCTCCGCGGGAGTGACGCGGCTCTGGACACTGCGGCAAGGCTCTGGGAGGCCGGCAAAGTTGGAGATCCAGGTTACTTCGATGAGGCGATCGTGCGCGCTTTGGAAGCGGCCATTCGGAAAGAGCAGCGCCGTTTCCCTGAGGCCCTCCGCCGAATCGAAGAAGCGCTCGCGGCCGACAACCGCGGTCTTCGCGGGAAGCTGCTGCTCACCAAGGCACAGGTGTTGGGAGCACTTGGCGACATTGAGGCATCGACCGAAGCACTACAGGAAGCCCTCCCCCACGTCGACGTTGACCAGGAGCCCCGTACGGCCCTTGGCATCATGTGCGAGTACATGCGGAATCTTTGCTGGCAGGGCCGGGCCGTAGATGCCGCTGTAAGACTCCGGCAAGCGCAGGAGCTTGCGAAAACTCTCGGGAATGAGGTCGACACACTACGGGTCGATTTTCTGAGCGGGATTGTCGCCGCGGGAACGGGCCAGGCTGAGGAAGCCGAGGAGACGTTCGAGAGGGTCCGCCGCAGGTTCGCCGCTCATGAGCCGCCGCTGCCACTCTACTACGCACTCGTGAGCCTTGATTTTGGACTTCTTCTGTTGGAGCAGGGCCGTTCGGCCGAAGTCCAGACATTGGCCACGCAAATGGCGTGGATCTTCCGCAGTCAGGGAGTTCACCGAGAGACCCTCGCCGCTGTCCGGATCTTCTGCGATGCCGCCCAGCGATGCGACGCCACTGTGGAGCTGGTGCGAAAGGTTATCCGGTTCCTTCACCGGGCGGAGCACGACCCACATTTGAAGTTTCATGACTGTGAGGAGGCCGAGCGCCCATGAGCGGCTCGGCCTCCCCCCTACTCAGATCCTCAGCCCCATGGATCGATCTGCCACGCAGTATCCGTGGACGATCCTGCAGGATCCTCACTTGGCGGCGTACCCGAGTCTGGCGCAGCATCACCCGCGAAAGAGCATTTCCAGGCCACCTGCTGCCAGATGGTGCCCGCAAGCGCGCTGAACTGCTGAAGGGTAAGCCCTGCCAGCCCGTGGCGTTCCTGGGCGTTGGAAGAGTAGGGCTCCTCCGCGGCCCGGGCCGCTCCTGCCGCCAGCCCCAGGAACAGCCCTATCAGAACCACCAAGCTCCGAAGCTTACGCATACCGTAACTCCTTTCCCGGAGGGCAACCCGGGCCGAGCCGGTAGTGGCTCGGGCTGTCGCCCTCTCTCACTATGGTGCGCCGGTAAGGTGACACGAATCCCAGGTCGAGCAACGCCACTTCGCTCGGAAGGAGAACGCCGTTGTCGATGATTAAGGAAAAGCGACTTCTCTACCTGATGTTTCGGCATGACCTGAAGCTCGATCAGGCCGGCTTCGGAGCCGTGACGCGGACTTCCTCCAGCCAGGTTTCCCTCTACAGCCAGGGCGATCGAGAAGTTCCGGAGGTGGCACTCCACCGGGCCGCAGACGCCCGCCAGTTTCCTCGCGAGCTGATTCCGCCCGCCTTGAGGGCGATTCGGTCCTTCCGGGCGGCGGCGAATGGGTGGTCACGGGCCAACCGCGCCGTGACGGAGACTTTCTTCGCAGAGCTGTTGGCTTTGAGCGGAGCCACTCTTGAGGCGATTGTCGAGCCGGCCGGTACAAGTCGACAGCCGACCCTGGTTGCGTTGACGCAAGCTGCTGAACGCAACCGGGCGGCGGAGCTCTGGCAGCGCTTGGAGCCTCTCAATGCGCGGCAGCGACTGGCGGTGGTTGAGGAAATCGAGGACTTCCAGGGCTGGGCGCTCTGCGAGCTCGCGGCAGCGAAGAGCATTGAGACTGCGCCGAGCAGCCCGGCGGAGGCTCTGGAACTGGCGAAACTTGCTCTGCACATTGGCCAACGTTGCCTGGGCGGTGACCAACTGCAGCAGAGAAGCGAGGGCTACGCCTGGTTTCACGTCGCCAATGCGCGCCGAGCGGTGAACGACCTGCGTGGAAGCGACGCGGCTCTCGGCACCGCGGCACGGTTCTGGGAGGCTGGCGCGCTCGATGATCCGGGGTACTTTGAGGAGGCGATCGTGCGCGCCCTGGAAGCGGCCGTTAGGAAGGAGCAGCGCCGATTTCCTGAGGCCCTCCAGCGCATTGAGGAAGCCCTCGCGGCTGACAGGAGCGGACTCCGCGGAAAGCTCCTGCTCACCAAGGCACAGATTCTAGGTGCTGTTGGCGATATTGAGGCTTCGACCGATGCGCTCCAGGAAGCAATGCGCCATGTGAACGCAGAGCAGGAGCCGCGCACGGCGCTTGGCATCCTGTGCGAGTGCATCCGCAACCTTTGCCTTCAAGGAAAGGCCTCAGATGCTGCCGATCATCTTCCTCAAGCGCAAGCCCTTGTGAGCCAGCGCGGCCAGCAGATCGATCTCTTGCGCGTGGACTACCTGAGCGGAATTGTTGCCGCTGGGGCTGGGCACGTCGAGGAGGCCGAACGGACGTTTGAGAGGGTCCGCCTCGCCTTCGCCTCCCACGAGCCGGCACTGCCGCTCTACTGCGGGTTGGTGAGCCTGGAGCTGGCGCTGCTACTGCTGGAGCAGGGGCGTACATGCGAGGTCCGGCGCCTGGCCGAGGAAATGGCGTGGATCTTCTGTAGCCAGGGTGTCGAGCGAGAGGCCCTGGCCGCGCTGAAGGTCTTCTGTGAAGCCGCCAAGAGAGACGCCGCGACGGTGGAGCTGGCGCGGAAGGTCATCCGGTTCCTCCATCGGGCGGAGAACGACCCTGGGTTGAAGTTCGAGGGCGCTGAGGAGGCCGAGACACGATAGCGGCTCGGGCTCCTCTTGACTCAAGCGCTCAGCCCAACGGGTCGATCTGCAAGGCGCCGTCCGTGGACGGACTGGCAGGGCTCTCGCTCGGCTGGACAAGATTCCACCACAAGCCCAGCAGCGAGATCACGCTATCAAGAACTCTCATGCTTTGACTCCTCCGTGTTTCCTTTGCCGTGAACCTGAGCCACCGATGAGCGGCTCTGCACACCCATGTCAATCGATCAGCCCAGCGGGTCGATATGCAGAGCGAGGTCGGTGGACGGACTGTCAAGGCTCTCGCTCGGCTGGACAAGACGCCACCACAAGCCCAGCGACGAGATCACGCTGTCAAGAACTCTCATGCTTTGACTCCTCCGGGTTCCTTTGCCGTGAACCTGTGCCACGGGTAAGTCGACAAATCAGCCCCATGGGTCGATCTGCAACGCGCCGTCTGTGAACGGACTGTCAGGGCTCTCGCTCGGCTGGACGAGACTCCACCAAAGGCCCAGCAACGAGATCACGCCGTCAAGAATTCTCATGCTCTGACTCCTCCTTCAGTCTACGCGAAGGGTATACCTCCGTCGGAATGCATGGCAAGAACAGCCGGAGCCACCCGCAGAGCCGTGACCGATCGGTAATGCCGTCCCGCTTGCGCCCCGAAGGGGCATCGGGTTAGAGCCTGGGGTTTGAACCCCAGGAACCGGCCACCTCCCTCCCCCCCGAGTCCCGAAGGGACGCAGGGATCACCACCTCCCCCACCCGCGGGCTGAAGCCCTTGGCGAAACCCGCCGTCCCTTCGGGACTTCCGGGGGTGGTTGGCGGGCTCCTGGGGTTGAAACCCCAGGCTTTATCCCGTCGCCCCTTCGGGGCTGCCCGCCTCCCGGGAACCCCATGTTGGCGGCTCACGGGTTCGTCGCCGAGAGAAACACAGGGTCGACGTGAGCGGGAACGGCGTCTTGAGGCGCTGCTTCAGGCTCTTCGTTTGATGCGACTCCCGGGATTTCTGATGCGACACACGGGTTTGTCGCATCCGCAACCGGGTTTGTCGCAGCAGAATTCCTGTTTGTCGCAGCAGAAACCTTGTTTGTCGCAGCAGAAACCTTGTTTGTCGCAGCAGAATGCCGGCTCGCGGATGCGACAACCGGGGATTCTGATGCGACAAACCCGGTTGCGGATGCGACTCGCCTGCATTCTGATGCGACTCAGGGGCATTTGGATGCGAAATGATGGGACTCACCGCACGCCCACGAGGTTTCTGCTGCGAGTTGCGGGGTTGTTACAACAGAATTCAGGACTCGGACGGCCGCGGTGCCGGCGGCGGGCGGCGGGCGGCGGGCGGCGCGGCCGGCGGTGACGGGGTTGTGACGCGGGCTGCGTATTGAGAGATGTGAGAGATGAGCCGGACCCTCCGGCTCCTGAGAGTGGAGCTCCCCGGCGGTGGAATCAACGCCGCCGCGGCCTGTGCGAGGCTCCTTCCGAAGTCACCAAGCCACCGGCGCCGCGGAGTCGGCGTGGGGGTGACGTCATCTACTGCCGTCGATACCGTCGACGTTCCCTTCGGGGCCGGTTCCGGACCGGCCCCGATTTTTCGTGCTTCCCGCCTCCGCCGCCAGCTCCAGGGACCGCCGCTGAAGGGCCTGCGCCTCGGAGGGCATCCCCATGTCGCGGTACATCCCGGCCAGGAGGACCAGCAGGTCGGCCTGCACCTGCGGCTCTCCCTTCAGCTCCAGGTCCACCTTCACCACCGCCCGGTCCAGGATCTGGCGCGGGGTGAGCGGGCCGGCGGACGGCGGCACCACGAAGAGGGTGCGGAGGAAACCGGTGACGCGGGCCTCCCGGGCCGCTTCCTGCTGCGCCTCGTCGCGCTCGCGCGCCAGGCCGGAGGTGTAGACGAGGCCCAGGGCCACGACCAGCGCCACGGCGGCGGCGGCCGTGGTGAAAACCGCGGCGTGGCGGCGGAACATCTTGCCCGTGCGGTAGGTCCAGGTGTCGGGCCGGGCGGTGACGGTGCGGCCGCTGCGCAGGCGCTCGATGTCGCCGATGAGCTGGGCCACGGAGCCGTAGCGCTCCTCCGGATCCTTGCAGAGGGATTTCAGCACGATGGCGTCGAGATCCCCCGAGAGCGCGCGGCGCAGGCGGGACGGCGTGGTGCTGCGGGCCTGCGCGATGTCGGCCGGCGTGCGCGGACCCTGGCCCGGCGGCGACCAGCCCTCCTCTTCCGCTCCTGAAGCGATCACAGAGGACGAGGGCCGCATCGGCTCGCGCTGCACGATGGCCCGCATGCGCTCGGCCGGGTCTCCCTTCCCCAGGTCGTACGGAAAGCGGCCGGTGACCAGGATGTAGAGCAGCAGGCCGAGCTGATAGGTGTCCGACGCCGTGGTCACGGGGAGGCCGCGCACCTGCTCCGGGCTGGCGTAGGCCGGCGTCATGAGGCGCATGGCCGAGCCCGAGACCGGCGGCTCTCCGGGGCTGGTGGCTTCGGGGTCGAGCAGCTTGGCGATGCCGAAGTCGAGGAGCTTGGCGTGGCCGTCGGCGGTGACCAGGATGTTCGAGGGCTTGATGTCGCGGTGGACCACGAGGTTGCGGTGGGCGTCCTCCACCACGCGGGCGACCTGGAGGAAGAGGTCCAGGCGGGCGTCGAGGGTGAGCTTCTCCTCGTCGCAGTAGCGGTCGATGGCCCGGCCGTCCACGTACTCCATCACCAGGTAGGGACGGTTCGAGGGGCCGGAGCCGCCGTCAAGGAGGCGGGCGACGCCGGGGTGCCGGGCGTGGGCGAGGATCTGGCGCTCGCGGTCGAAGCGCCGCGACACGTGCGAGGTGGAGAGACCGCTCTGGAGGAGCTTGAGGGCGACCTGCTGGCGGAACTGGCCGTCGGCGCGCTCGGCGAGGTAGACGACGGCCATGCCGCCCCGGCCCAGCTCGCGCACGATGCGGTAGCGGCCGATCTCCAGGCCGGCGAGCGACTCCTCCTCGGCCAGCTCGGTGCGGATGCGGTCGCCGAGCGGCCCCTGGAGCGCGCCTCCGGATTTGAATTCAGAGCTCTCGATCTCCGCGGCGGAGATCAGCCGCCCGACGAGCCCGCGCAGCCGGGTGTCCTCGCCGCAGGCGCGGTCGAGGAAGGACGCGCGCTGCCCCGGAGGCAGGTCGAGGGCCTCGTCGAGCAGCTCGTCGGCGCGCTGCCAGAGGTCATCGGCCTCCAGGACGAAGATCCTCCTGCAGCCAGGCGCGCGCCTTCATCCAGTCGCGCTGGACGGTGCGCAGGGAGACGCCGAGGGCCTCCGCGGTCTCCTCTTCGGAGAGGCCGGCGAAAAATCGGCACTCGACGATGCGGGCGAGGCGCGGGTTGCGCGCCTCCAGGCGGGAGAGGGCCTGGTCGAGGGAGAGCAGCCAGTCGGCCTGGCCCTCGACCGCGATGTGGCCTTCCTCGATCGTGGTCTGGATGGCGCCGCCGCCGCGCTTGGCCGCGCCGCGGCGGCGGGCGTAGTCGATGACCACCTGGCGCATGGCGCGGGCCGCGACGCCCAGGAAGTGCGAGCGGCTCGACCAGTTGACGCGCGTCTGGTCGACCATCTTGAGATAGGACTCGTGGACCAGGCCGGTGGTGTCGAGCACCCGGTCCGGGTTGCCCACCCGGTTGAGCTGCCGCCGTGCGACCTTCCGCAGATCCTCGTAGACGAGGGGCAGCAGGCTGTCGAAGGCTCCGCGGTCACCCCGGCCGTAGGCCAGGAGAAGCTCGGTCACATCTGCGGGCTCCGGCATCGATCGTCTCCCAGGCTTTAAGAGAATGGGGGCTGGAGAGCGCCCGGCACCGCATTGTACTTCCGTTCCCGGCGGGGCGCGTCTCGCCGTTCCGGCGATGCCGGGGGGCGCCGGGGGGCGCTGGGGCGTGCAGCTTGAAGGCGAGCACCGGTCAGTGGCGAACGGGATTCGAAGATCCGGCGGGACCGCGCGGAGTCCTCACCCCCTGGCCCCCTCTCCCGGGGGGAGAGGGGGAACCCCCAGCCCGGGGGAAGGAGAGGGCCGCCGCCTCTTCAGCTCTTCTTTCTTGCTTTTGCTTTCTTGCTTGGCTTTTGGGTGGCGGCGCCCCCTCTCCCCCCGGGAGAGGGGGTCGGGGGGTGAGGACTCGAAGCGACGTCTTTCCCCGGCTCAGTGGCCGGGCAGGCCGAGGCGTGCAGCTCGGCAGCTTGAAGGCGAGCACCGGTCAGTGGCGAACGGGATTCGA
>JANMTS010000050.1:0-20425 GCA_031390755.1 Holophagales bacterium | reverse complement strand
GCCTTGGGAGCAATGCGGGTGGTCGGGCCCCCTCTCCCCCCGCCCGGGGGGGGGGGGGGGGGGGGGGGGGGGTGGGGTGAACCGGTAAGGGGTCTACTGCTCGGCCTCGAAGTGGGTGAGGCGGAACCCGTTCGCCAGCATCTCGTTCCACTTGGCCGACAGCGCGGCGGCCGGGGTCGGCGGCAAGACCTCTTCCTTGCCGCCTCCGCCCAGGACCACGCCGTCGTACAGCCGCTTGCCGTCCTCGACGTACGACTCGATGTCCACGAGACCGGCGCCGCCGGCACTGCGCCACCGCTCCATGAACTTGTCCCAGGGCACCGCGTTCCACATGCCGTGGCTGCCCTCGGCGTTGAGGAAGACGCCGGCGTAGACGTTCTTGGTACCCGCGCCCTTGTATACCTCGACGTCGACCAGCCGCAGGCCGGCGTTGGCGAGCTGCTGCCACTTCGAGCGGAAGGCGTCGCGGTCCTGGCCGACCCAGAAGGAGGACTCCTCGGAGCCGCTGCGGAAGGCGCCGGAGAACTTGCGCTTGCCGCCGTCCTGGTAGACCTCCAGGTCGATCAGGCGCATCTCCTCGTCGTTGTTGAGGGTGGTCCAGCGCTTGAGGAAGGCGTCGCCGTCCAGGTCGAGGACGAGCAGGCTCGCGTCCGGGCCGTTGCGGAAGATGCCCCCCCAGAGCCGCTTGCCGCCCTCGGTCCAGGTCTCGATGTCGGTCGGGTGGATGCTCTGTTCGGCGAGCTTCTTGGACTCGGCCACGAAGGCCGCCTGGTCCAGGCCGAGGATCACGGCGTGACCCATGGGGTCGGCGTCCTTCTCGAACACGCCGAGGAAGCGGACCGAGGGACCGGCGGCGGGCTTGGCACCGGGCTTGGCATCGGGCTTGACGGGGGCAACGGGAGCGGCGAAGGCCCGGAAGCTGTCCGCGACCAGGCTGACCTCCACCTTGGCGCGCTCGGGGTTCACCAGCTTCATGGCGTAGTTGCCGCCGCCTTCCAGGTCGATCGAGGCGGTCGCGACCTCATCCCAGGACACGCCGAACCAGCCGTTGTCCTCATACAGGGTGCAGGTCACCTTGACGGGGAAGTTGGAGAGGGGGAGCGCTTTGTTGATCTGGAGCGTCTGCGGGTTGGTGGCCACGGCCGAGGGGATCATTTCGGCCGCGCTCTTGTCGGTTCCGGTCTGACAGGTCAGCCGGAGCTCGCAGTTCCCCATCTCTTCGCAGCTCTCGATGAACATCTTGGTGATCATCACCCGGCCTCCCTGGGCCTGCGCAGCGGAACCGGCGAGGAGCAGGGCGCCGGCGAGCATGGCGGCGGGCAGGGCGGGCAGGGCGGACGCCAACAACGTTCGAGATCTCATGCGATGCCTCCGTTCATTGGAATTTTCAGGGGTACGGTGCTGCCTGGTGCGACGGTCCTCATGGTTCCCGCGTTTGTACCCTATCGCAAAGGCAGGGGCCATGGACAGAGAGGGCAAAATGATAGGCTCGCCCGTGTCTACTTCCACCGAGACCACGGATTCCACGGAAGCCCCCGTCGATCTCCCCATCGAAGAGATCCTCGCCGCCGACCTTCCATCCCCCTCGATGCTCCCGCTGGGCCGTTCGCGGGAAGGCCGGGAGGTTCTCGGCGCCCGATTGGGCCACGGTCCGCGCCGCCTGTCGCTGATCGGCGGCTGCCACGCCGACGAGCCGGTCGGCCCCGCCATGCTGCGCAAGCTGGTCTCCTGGCTCGGCTCCCGGCCGGTGGACGATCCGCTCCTGACCGGCTTCACCTGGTTCGTGGTGCCGCACGTCAACCCGGACGGTGAGGCGCGCAACGAGGCCTGGAGCCGCATCACGCTGCCGGCCGTCGACCACCTCGGCCAGGCGGACCGGGTCTTCGATCTCGGACCCTATCTAAGGAATGTGGTGCGCGAGCGGCCGGGGGACGACATGGAGTTCGGGTTTCCGCGTGACTCCACGGACGCCGTGCGGCCGGAGAACCGGGCCGTGGCCGATTTCCTGGCCGGCGGCGCGCCGTTCGACCTCCACGCCAGCTTCCACGGCATCGCCTTCGCCTCCGGACCCTGGTTCCTGATCGAGCCCGCCTGGGTGGACAGGCCCGTGGACCCGACAACCGCGATGCGCGACGCGCTCCGCCGCCGGGTGCGCGGCATGGGCTACGGCCTGTTCGACGTGGACCGGGGAGGGGAGAAGGGGTTCCGTCGCATCGACGAGGGGTTCTCGACCCGGCCGGACTCGCGCTCGATGGTCGCCCACTTCGAGGCCAAGGGCGATCCGGAGATGGCCGCGAGGTTCCGCCCCAGCTCCATGGAGTATGTGCGCTCGCTGGGCGGCGATCCCTTCACGTTCGTCTCCGAGATGCCGATCTTCCTGAGGCCGCTGCCCGAGGGCGATACCGGACGGCCGGACGACCCGATCTTCCGCGGCTGGCTGGAGCGCGCGGTCCTTGCCAAGACTGAGGAGATCTCAAGAGTGATGGAGGAGGGCGGCGTGCGCGGCATGCCGCTGCGGGATCAGATGCGCCTCCAACTCGCCTTCCTGAACGAGGCGCTCCGGCTGCGGTGATGGTTCTTGCGTTCGGCGGGGTTGCCGGGCTCGTGGCCCGCCACCTCCTAGTGCTCGCCGTGCTGTCGGCGACGGCGTACGTGGCCGGCCGGCTGGTGGGCCGGCTTGCGGGCCGGCGCTGGATCGACGCCGATTCCGGCGGGAGCGGGCTGGAGCGTTTCGCCGTTTCCATCGCGCTCGGTCTCGCCCTTCTCGCCCAGATCCTCTTCGCCCTCGGCAGCTTCGGCGTCCTGACCCGCGGCCCCGTGCTCGCCGTGCTCGTCGCCGTTTGTCTCCTTGGATTCCGGCTGCTGGGCCTCCCGGTCTGGCGGGAGCTGGTGCGGGGCTTGAGGCTGCCGGGCCTGGGATGGGGGCTCGCCGCCATCGCCGCGGCGCCGATGTTCGTCCTCGGTCTCTATCCGCCCACGGGCTTCGACGAGACCATGTACCACCTGCCGTTCGCGCGGGCCTTCGTGCGCACAGGCACCCTGCCGTTCCTGCCCGAGCTGCGCGTCCCGGTCTTCCCCCAGCTCGACGAGCTGCTCGTCTCCGGCCTCCTGATGCTCTCGGGCGACGTCTCCACCCATCTCCTGCCGCTGCTCGCGACGATCGCCACGGCCGCGCTGCTGATTGGTTGGGGCGGCCGGGCTTTTTCTGCGGGAGCCGGCTGGCTCGCGGCCGGCCTCTATCTGGGCGGGCCGATCATCGTCCACCTGGCCGGCTCGGGTTACGTCGAGCCGCTGCTCGGCCTGTTCGTGACCGCGTCGGTCTGGGCCGTGGAGCGCTGGCGGGACGAGGCAACCACCGATCGGGGGAGATGGCTCGCCCTGGCCGGGGTCTTCGCGGGCTCGGCGGCGGGCGTCAAGTATCTGGGGCTGGTCATCCTGGGCGTCCTCGGCATCACGATCCTCCCCAAGGTGATCCGGGAGCGGCGTTCCCGGGGGTTCCGCGAGGCGGCTGTGGCCGCGGCCGTCGCCCTGGCCGTGCTGGCGCCCACCTATGGCCACATCGCGGCGCTGTCCGGCAGCCCGCTGTTCCCGTTCTATCCCGGCCTTTTCGGCGAGAGCCCCTGGTCGCCCGAGCCCGGCCCGCATCGCACGCTGGCCATGCGCGCCGCCGACTACGCGGCTTTCCCGTGGAACGTGGTGCTCGACCGCGACGCCATCGGCTATCAACCGCCGTACAGCCCGGCGTTCCTCGTGGGCATTCCCGTGCTCGCCTTCGGCTTCTTCAGAGACCGCACGGTGCGCCGGCTCCTCGCCGTTCCCCTGGGGTTTTCGCTGCTCCTCTTCGTCCTGCCGCCGGACTCCCGCTACATGACCATCGTCCTCCCGGTCGTGGGCCTGGCGCTCGCCGGGACGCTGTCGCGCTGGAACTTTCCCAGATGCCCCCGGTGCCCCCGGTGGACACTGCCGGCCCTGGCCGTGCTCGCCTTCCTGCCCGGCTGGGCCTACGGCGTCTATCGGATCGGGAAGGACGGCGCCGTGCCGGCGACGGCCGCGGACCGGAGCGCCTACCTGGCTCGCAAGCTGCCGGCCTACGCCGCCGTCGAATTTCTCAACCGCCGTCACGGGCGCGGTTACACCGCCTACGGCTTCTACACCGAGGATCTGATCTACCACGCCGAGGGCACCCTGCTCGGGGACTGGTACACGCCGGAGCGCTACCGGCGGATTCTCCCGCTCATGGCGGATGCCGAGATCTTCCGTCGCTCGCTGCGCGCGCTGGACGTCGACTATCTGCTGCTTCTGCGGAGCCGGGAGGTTCGCCTGCCGCGCGGGCCGGAGTGGGGGAGCCGGTTCGGGAAGGTCTACTCGGACCGGAACGCCGACCTCTATGAGGTGGCGCGTCAGAGCCCGTAGGGAAGCCCTCGCGTGGAGTCCTCACCCCCCGACCCCCTCTCCCATCTCCCGCCCTCCCATCCCCGGGAGAGGGGGCGCCACCACCCAAAAGCAAGAGCAGAAGAGCTGAAGACTCGGGGCGGAGGCTTCTCATTCCAACGGGCGGGGGTTCCCCCTCTCCCCCCCGGGAGAGGGGGTCAGGGGGTGAGGACTCCGCGCCACCGCCGCTGGCCTTTCCACGGCAAAGTCTCTCCGCGGGTGTCACTCTTGCCGCATGTCGCGGCACTTAAGAAGAGACCGGGAGATCGCGGGGGACCGTCCCGTCCCCTGCGCCCGGCATTCGAATCTTGTCAATCGTGGTTTCTGATCTCGGAGGGAGCTTCACCGTGGAAAAGATTCTCGTCGTCGGCGCCGGCCTGGTCGGCTCGCTCCTGTCTACCTACCTCGCCCGCGACGGGTACGAGGTTCATCTCTACGACCGCCAGCAGGACCCCCGCAAGGGCCGGCGGCGGACCGGCCGCTCGATCAACCTCACCATCTGCGAGCGCGGCTTCGCGTCGCTCGACCGCATGGGCGTCGGCGACCGCGTGCGCGCGATCTCGGTCCCCTGCTACGGCCGGTACATCCATTCGATCGACGGCGCGGTCGACTATCAGCCCTACGGCAACCATCGCGAGGCCATCCACTCGGTCTCGCGAAACGAGCTCAACGACGCGCTCCTGGAGGTCGCTCTCCAGCAGCCCGGCATCCGCCTCTATTTCGAGGAGAAGTGCATCGCGGCGGACCTGGACACCCCCGAGGCGGTCTTCCAGAGCCTGCGCACGGACGACACCACCCGCGTCAAGGCCGACCGCGTGATCGGCGCCGACGGCGCGAACTCGAAGATCCGCGGCGCGATGCAGACCGTGCCGGGCTTCCGCCAGCGCCAGGAGTTCTTCGAGCAGGCCTACAAGGAGATCTCCGTGCCGCCCTCGCCCTCCGGCGACTGGGCGCTGCCCGCCGACGCCATCCACATCTGGCCGCGCCGACACTTCATGCTGATCGGCTTCCCGAACCGGGACAAGACCTTCACCTTCGCGCTCCACATGCCGTTCGAGGGCGAGCCGTCGTTCGCCTCGATCCGCACGCCGGAGGCCCTGCTGGAGCTGTTCCGCCGTTCGTTCCCGGACGCCCTGCCGTACGTCCCGAACCTGGTCGAGGACTACTTCGGCCACCCCGAGAGCAAGATGATCACCGTCCGCTGCGCCCCCTGGACCTATGGCAACCGGGTGGCCCTGATCGGCGACGCCGCGCACGCCATCGTGCCGTCCTACGGCCAGGGCGCGAACTGCGGCTTCGAGGACTGCTCGGTGTTCTTCGACTCGCTCAAGGGGGCGGACGGCGACTGGACGCGCGCGCTCAAGGACTACGAGGCCAGCCGCAAGCCGAACGCGGACGCCATCGCCGACCTCGCCCTGGAGCACTTCCACGAGCTGCGCGACTTCGTGGGCAGCTCCGAGTTCCTGCTCCGCAAGGAGCTGGAGCGCTGGCTCCAGGATCTCTACCCGGACCGCTACGCCTCCCTCTACGCCCTGATCTCCTTCTCGAACGTCCCCTACGCCGAAGCCATGCGCCGCGACCGCGAGCAGCGCGTCCTGCTGGACCAGCTCCTCGCCATCCCGGACATCCGCGAGAAGCTCGACACGCCGGACATCCGCGCCCACGTCGACCGGTTCATGGCCGCCGTCCCGCCGCAGAGCGGTGTCGGCGTCCCCGGCGTCGGCGGAGCCCACACCCACGCAAGCGTCGCCGGCTCCTGAGCCGGCCGGGGGCGACTACTTCGAGGACCGGGGAGCCGGCGGCGCTTCCGGGAGCCGGGGCCGCAGCTCCTCGAGCATCGTCCCGATGTAGAACACGGCCCACATCAGGAGCGGGAGCCCCAGCTTGAAGGGGAGGTCGAGCAGGTGGCGGGTCAGCCCGTAGGCGTTGCGCGCGAACGGGCCGTAGTGGGCGAGGCTCCAGGAGCCGAGCTTGGTCGCGTAGGCCGCCTTCACCACGAAGAAGCAGACGAACAGATCGAAGAAGATCGTGATGAGGACCGCGTAGCCCAGGTTCTCCAGCTTCTTGCGCCACGGCACGTCCGGCACCGCCAGGAACAGGGCTCCCAGCAGAACCAGATGGAAGTGGATGTCCGTCACCCGGAAGGCGTGGGCGAGACTCCGCGCGGGCGGGAGATCCCGGCGGATCACGTAGACGTCGTGCTTGCCGTTCGCGATGAGCTGCGTGGCGTCCGGGCTCTCCGTGATGTTCACGAGGTTCTCGGCTGCGGTGATCAGGAAGAGATTGTAGAACGGCGTCAGCAGCGTCCACACCGCCCACACCGGCAGCAGCCAGAGCACCGCGTTGCGGGCGAGCCGCGCGGCCCAGCTGCCTTTCGGCTTGGCAGGCGGCTTGGCAGGCGGCTTGGGAGAAGGACGGGGGGGCGGCATCAGACCGCGGGCTCGCGCCGCGGCATGGCGAGCCGGTTCGCCCAGAGGATCCAGAGCAGCACGCTGAACAGGATCACCACCGTCTGCCAGACCACGGTGTGCGAGGCGTCGAAGAACGCCGGGAAGTAGGCGCCGGTCAGGTAGAGCGCCACCACGCGAATCAGGTTCACCGCCTGGATCGCCACGGCGCCGACCACGAGCCCGATGATCCGCGACTTCCAGGGCGCCGGGAACGCCAGCACCGCGGCCAGGAAGATCAGCATCGCCTCGACGCCGTTGCAGCCGTTGCGGATGTTCACCGCGAAGCGGCTGCCGCGGATGATGGTGCCCTGCATCCGCACGTCCTGCCCGATCAGGTCGAGCGTCGCGCCGCTGACCCGCGCGATGCCGCCCGTGAACGGCTCGATCACGTTGGCGTTGACCCAGTTGAGCGACACCAGCGTGAAGCTGGCGCCGAGAATCACCACGAACAGGACGAGAAAAGTGATCTCCCGCCGGTTCTTCTGCCAGAAGGGGAGCTCGGGTCCGTCGGAAGGGCTGGAGACGCTGGCGGTGCCGTCGAGGTCAGTGCCGGATTTCTTGCGTGCCATTGTTGCAGATCGCTCCTGCGTTCAGCCTAACACGGCTCCGTCGTCGCGTTGACAACCGCCGCTCCGCGGCCATACGATCCCTCGGACCTCGGGGGTACCCAACGACATGGCCAAGAATATGACGCCGAAGAGCACCATCCTCGACGCCCAGGAAATGGCGCGCATCATTCGGCGGATGGCCGGTGAGATCGTCGAGCGCAACGGCGGCGTCGACCGCCTGATGCTCGCCGGCATCCGGACGCGGGGCGTCCCGCTGGCCGAGCGCATCGCCGCCGAGATCGAGCGCATGGAGGGGCAGAAGGTTCCCCTCGGCATCCTCGACATCACCCTGTACCGCGACGATCTGTCCACCATCGCCGCCCAGCCCCAGGTGAAAGGCACGCATCTGCCGCTCCCGGTCGACGACCTGGTCGTCGTCCTCTGCGACGACGTGCTCTACACCGGCCGCACCGTGCGCGCGGCCCTCGACGAGCTGATGGACTTCGGCCGGCCGAAGGTCGTCCAGCTGGCCGTGCTCGTCGACCGCGGCCACCGCGAGCTGCCCATCCAGGCGGACTTCGTGGGCAAGATGGTCCCGACCTCCCAGGGCGAGGTCATCGAGGTCTCGTTCAGCACCACCGACGACACCGAGCAGGTCCGCATTCTGGAGCGCCCGATCCTCTGATGCCCGATCCAAAGATACGGTGGGACCGCAAGGATCTCCTGGGAATCGCCGACCTCTCCCCGGAGGAGATCCAGCTCATCCTGGATACCGCTGAATCGTTTGCCGAGATCGGCGAGCGCGCCATCAAGAAGGTCCCGACCCTCCGCGGCAAGACCGTCATCAACCTGTTCTTCGAGGCCTCGACCCGCACCCGGTCGAGCTTCGAGATCGCGGAGAAGCGGCTGTCCGCGGACAACCTGAACTTCTCGACCTCCGGCTCCGCCCTGGAGAAGGGCGAGAGCCTGATCGACACGGCCATGAACCTCCAGGCCATGGCCCCGGACCTCATCGTGATCCGCCACGCCTACCCGGGCACGCCGCACCGGCTGGCGAAGCGGCTCAAGGCCGGCGTCATCAACGCCGGCGACGGCGCCCACGAGCACCCCACGCAGGCGCTCCTCGACGCGTTCACCATCCGACGCCACAAGGGCCGGCTCGCCGGCCTGCGGGTCGCCATCGTCGGCGACATCGAGCACAGCCGGGTGGTGCGCTCGAACATCCATCTCCTGCAGAAGATGGGCGCCACCGTCGTGGTCGGCGGACCGCGCACCATGATGCCGGTCGAGATCGAGGCGATGGGGGTGGAGGTCGCCCACACGCTCGACGACGCCATCCGCGACGCGGACGTCATCATGATGCTGCGGATCCAGCTCGAACGGCAGGGGAAGCTGGCCTTCCCGTCGGTGCGCGAGTACGCGCAGCTCTTCGGCCTCAACACCCAGCGCCTCAAGGGGGCCAAGGAGGACGTCATCGTCATGCACCCGGGCCCCATGAACCGCGGGGTCGAGATCTCGAGCGAGCTGGCGGACGGCCGGCAGTCGGTCATCCTGGAGCAGGTCGCGCACGGCGTGTCGGTGCGCATGGCCGTCCTCTACCTGTGCTCGCTGGTCCACAGGGAGGACGCGTGAGCGCGGGGCGCATCCTGATCCGTGGCGGCCGGGTCGTCGATCCCACCCAGGATCTCGACGGCGTGATGGACGTGCTTCTCGAAGGCGGCGAGGTCGTGAAGATCGACGGCCGGATTGACCCCGAAAAGGCCTCGGACTCGACGGAGGTCATCGACGCTTCGGGCCTCGTGGTCTGCCCCGGGCTCATCGACATCCACATCCACCTGCGCGAGCCCGGCCAGGAGTACAAGGAGACCGTCCGCACCGGCACCATGGCCGCGGCCGCGGGCGGGTTCACGGCCGTGGCCTGCATGGCCAACACCGAGCCGGTCAACGACAGCCGCTCGATCACCGAGCACATCCTCCTCGAAGCCCGGCGCCACGGCTTCGCCCGGGTCTACCCGATCGGGGCGGTGAGCAAGGGCCAGAAGGGCGAGGAGCTGGCGGAGATCGGCGAGATGGTCCGCGCCGGCGTGGTGGCGGTCTCGGACGACGGCAAGCCGGTCATGAACGCGGAGCTGATGCGCCGCGCGCTGCTCTACGCGCAGCACTTCGACATCCCGGTCATCCAGCACGCCGAGGATCTGAACCTCACCGGCAAGGGCGTGATGCACGAGGGCGAGTGGTCGACCCGGCTCGGCCTGCCCGGCATCCCGCGCTCGGCCGAGGACGTGATGATCGCCCGCGACATCATCCTCACCGAGGACACGGCCGGCCGCTACCACGTCGCGCACCTGTCCACGGCCCGCAGCCTGGGCATGGTCCGCCGCGCCCGCGCCCAGGGCCTGCGGGTCACCTGCGAGGTGGCGCCGCACCACCTGATCCTCACCGACGAGGAGGTCGCGAAGAGCGGCTTCTCGACCCACACCAAGATGAAGCCGCCGCTGCGCTCCGAGAGCGACCGCGCGGCCCTGGTGAACGGCCTCGTCGACGGCAGCGTCGAGTGCATCGCGAGCGACCACGCGCCGCACAACCCGGACGAGAAGGACGTGGAGTTCAGCCTCGCGCCGTTCGGCATCCTGGGCCTGGAGACGACGCTCTCGCTGATCCTCGACCGGCTCGTCCACACCGGCATCCTGTCGATGCGGCGGATGATCGAGCTGCTCTCGACCGGCCCGGCCCGCGTGCTCGGTCTGCCCGGCGGCACGCTCAAGGCCGGCAGCCCCGGCGACGTCACCCTCTTCCATCCGGACGAGGAGGTGACGGTCGCGGCCGCCACGTTCCGCAGCAAGTCGCGCAACACGCCCTTCGACGGCTGGAAGCTCAAGGGGCGTCCCGTAGCCACGATCGTCGGCGGCCGGCGCATCGCCGTGCCGGAGCGCTGAGAGAGGCACCCTCCCATGACGATGTTCCTCTACACCTTCATGGCCGTTCCCACCCCGGACGCGAAGGAGTTCGAGGAGGCCGGCGGCGCCTACGTCAACTGCTGGATCCTCGACGACGACCGCCACCACGCGCAGAAGCGGGCCGAGGAGCTGATCCGGGAGTACGGCTGGGCCGTCGAGGCGCTCGAAGAGGGCGCCGTCGTCACCAGCTCCGACTACGACCGGGACGACGAGGATCTCGTCTTCTACGAGCAGGCCCTGATCGAGCGCGAGGTGCTGGTCTTCAACACCTGGCCGGTCGGGGAGGGGCTTGAAGACGACGACGAAGACGGCGACGACGAAGCCGAAGTGGCTGATTGACGGTGCAGCGTAGCCGGACTCCGGCGGCGGACGCATGCTGACCCTTCGTCTCTTCACCGCCAACCCGCCCGACGTGCCCATGTCCGCGGCGTGGTATCTCGCCGAGCTTGGCGAGGCCAAGGGCAAGCAGAGTCTCTTTACCCGGCAGTCTCCGCAGCGGTTGAAGGTGCTGCGTGAAAACGCTCTGATCGAGAGCGCCATCTCTTCGAACCGTATCGAAGGCGTGGAGATTGACGCTGGGCGCGTCCGCGATGTCATCCTCGGAAGACCGGCCCTACGCGACCGGAATGAAGGAGAGGTCCGCGGCTACCGCGACGCGCTCAATCTCATCCATGAGTCCGCCGGGCGGCTCGTCATCTCTGAACCGACGATCCTCGACCTGCATCGCCTTTCCCGCGGAGGGCTCGGCGATGCTGGGCAGTACAAGGAAAGGGATGTCGACATCATCCAGAACTACCCTGACGGCCGTTCCCGAGTGCGGTTCAAGACCGTTCCCGCCAGCCAAACGGGGATGGCGATGGCCGAGCTGACCTCCTTGTGGAACGACCTCGTGGACGATCGACGCCTGCCTCCGCTCCTCGCCGTCGCTGCCTTCAATCTCGACTTCTTGTGTATTCACCCCTTCCGCGACGGCAACGGCCGTGTCTCGCGGCTCCTCCTGCTCCTTCAGTGCTACCACCTCGGCTTCGAGGTCGGACGGTATGTCAGCATCGAGCGAATCATCGAGCAGACCAAGGACCGCTACTATGAGACCTTGGAGCAATCCTCTCAGGGATGGCACGAGGGCAAGCACGACCCCTGGCCCTACCTCGGATATTTGCTCTACGTGCTGAAGGAGGCTTGCCGCGAGTTGGAGGATCGACTGGGGCATCTTAAGGCCCCGCGAGGCGAGAAGGGCGGGGTCGTCGTCGACGCGATTCGCCGGCTGGCTGGAGACTTCACCGTCGCTGACCTCCAGAGGGGATGCCCCGGTGTCAGCCTGGATATGATCCGTCACGTGCTGAAGCGCCTCAGCCGCGAGGGCGAAGTTGAGTGTCTCAGCCGTGGCCGTACCGCTCGCTGGCGGCGTCATGGATCTGGAATTAGGTAACAACGGGAGAAATAGGTAAAGAATTAGGTAATGCCTGGGAGGGTTGGCCGGTCATGAAGCTGCTGAAGGTCACGCCGATGCTGCGGACGAAGAACCTTCGGGGGACGGTGGATTTCTACACGGACGTCCTCGGGTTCCAGTGCGCCGCGTTCAACGAGGAGTGGGGGTGGGCGTCGCTCCAGCTGGACGACGTGACCGTCATGGTGGCGTCGCCCAACGCCCACGAGCCGTTCGAGGCTCCCGCCTTCACCGGCTCCCTCTATTTCAGGACCGACGACGTCGACGCCCTCTGGGGCCGGCTCAAGGACCGTGCGAAGGTCTGCTATCCCGTCGAGGACTTCGAGTACGGGATGCGCGAGTTCGCGGTCTACGACGACAACGGGTACCTTCTCCAGTTCGGGCAGGACATCGAAACCTAGGCGATCCGATGTCAGATTGCGGCCGGGATTTCTAAGACCACAGCTGCGGCCGCGCCGCGCGCTGCAGAAGGGGAGCCCGGCGGAAGTTGAGCACCGTCGCGACGGCGGCGAAAGCGTGATCGCAGGCCTCGTCGTAGGCGGATTCCGACTCGTGGGATTCGAAGTACTGCGCCACGGCCGCGCCGCAATCGGCGCAGCCGTGGATGAGGTGAGCTACGACCGTCCGGGCTTCCGCCCCTCCCAGCCGCCCCGTTGCGAGTGCGTTGATATGCTCGGCTTTGGGATGGTTCGTCATGGCTCCCTCCATTCAACCCTGGAAGGAGCATAACGGACCGAGGTTACAAAGAAGATTACAAAATACGGTCAGCCAAGAAATCCCATGTTCGGCGTGTTGAACCGGCCCAGGTTTGGAAACACCGTGGACAGATCGCTCGGCGCCACGCCGAACCACCGCGCCAGGGTCGCCGAGTACTCGTCGACCGAGGTGGTGGGAATCCACCGGCCGTCGCCGGAGTCGTTGGGGCCGTCCACCGCCAGCGTGGGCATGGCGCCGTAGATTCGGTTGCCGGCGACCGCGCCGCCCACGACCATGTGGTGTGAGCCCCAGCCGTGGTCCGAGCCCTCGCCGTTGCTGGCGTAGGTGCGGCCGAAGTCCGAGGCGGTGAAGGAGGTGACGCTGTTCTGCACGCCCATCTCCACGGTCGACGCGTAGAAGGCGGAGAGCGCGCCGTCGAGCTCGCCGAGCAGCTCGGCGTGGGCGCCGACCTGGGCGGTCGCTCCGATCTGGCCGTCGTGGGTGTCGTAGCCGCCGGTGGCGCAGAAGAAGACCTGCCGCTGCAGGCCGAGCGTCTCGCGCACCGAGACCAGGCGGGCGATCATGGCGAGCTGGTTGCCGAGATCCGTGTCCGGGAAGGCCGTGGTCAGCGTCGGCGCGGTCTCCAGGGCGGCGGAGAGGACGCGGTCCTGGTCGAGCGCGCGCTGGAACACGTCGCGGTAGCCCTGCTGGAAGAGGTTGCCGTAGCTCTGCGCGACCAGGCTGCGGACCGCGATCGACTGCGGATGGTGCCAGTCGTTGCCGTCGTAGTACCAGCCGAGACCGACCGTGCCGCCGGCCGAGACCTGGTACTGGGTCACGGCGTTGCCGACCTGGTAGGTGTTGTTGCCCGCGAGCGAGATGGACATGGAGATGTCCGAGCCGGCGTTGAGCGAGTTCATCATGTCGGCGACGCGCCCGCCCCAGACGCTGCGCGCCGGCTGGTCCGGAATGCCGGTCTGCCAGTGGACGGTCTGGTCGCTGTGCGAGAAAAGCTGCGGCGGCAGCGCGGCCGTGCCGGCGTCGTACTCGGGCTTGGTCACCGGCGCCACCAGCGGGCCGACGTTGGCGATCAGCCCCATCCGCTGCTGGTTGAAGAGGTTGCGCAGGCCGGTGAGGCTCGGATGGAGCCCCCAGGTCCGGCCGCTCGCCCCGGACAGCGGGGTGATCGGCAGCAGCGATCCCGACGGCAGGGCCAGCGGGCCACGGGCCGCTGAATAGCCGTTGTAGTCGGCTCCCCTCGGGATCACCAGGTTGTTGCTGTCGTTCCCACCGTACAGGAAGATGCACACCAGCGCCTTGTAGTCGCCGGACAGGTCCGACGCCGCGGCGATGCGCCGCAGGTCGAACGCAGTGGAGAAGAGCGACGTCATGCCGACGGCCGTGCAGACCGACCCACGGAGAAACTGGCGGCGGGAGACGCCGGGCGCTGACGGATTCTGGTTCCTGCTCTTGTCGCTCATCGCTCAGGCTCCTATCGCTTAACGCTGGACCGCGAATTCAGGGGAAAGGTTGACCAGCCAGACCAGGGTCTGCGCCCGCTCCACCGGGTTGGTGGGGAAGGCGGGGTCGGTCAGGGCCGTGTTGAGGATCGCCCGCGTCCCGGCCGACATCCGGCCCGCATAGAAAAGCTGGTTGACCCGATCGAGGAGGACGGAGTTGCTGCCGGCTCCCGTCAGGTACGAGTAATCCAGGGTGATCTCCGTGTCGTCGTCGGCATACCCGTTGAAGAGCACGTTCCCGATGAAGTTCGGAGTCCCGAAGATCGACGTCGAGTTGATGATGTACAGCTCCGGCGACGCGAGGCCTGCCTCGGCGATGGCGCCCGGGTTCGAGTAGGTCGGGTCGAAGAAGTTGAACACCGTGGGCGCCCCGAGCGGCACCTGGTTGAGGCCCCATTCGGCGTTGTTCTGCCAGTAGTACCGGAAGCGGCCGTCGGCCGGCGGCTGGGCCCGGAGGGCGCGCAGCAGGGCCACGAAGCGGATCATCGGCTCGCGCACCTTGCCATAGCCCTGCTGGGTGATGAGGTCGGGGCTGCGCGCCTCCCAGTCGAGGTAGATGGCGCGCACCACGGCCTTCATGTCGCCGCGGACGCCCGTGCCGTTGTTGGCGAAGGCCTGGCCGCAGCGGTAGACGTAGCCCGGGCTCGGGTTGCTCGTCACCAGCCGCTGGATGAGGCCCTTGCAGAGGAACGGACCGACGTTCGCATGCTGGAAGACGTTGTCGAGCGCCGCATCCAGCTCGACCGGGGCCGACTGGCTCCCCGGCAGGATCACCCCGTCGAGCAGCCGCTTGCTGCTGGTCGAGTGGTGCTCGTTCCAGATCTCCATCGGATTGTGCCAGTCCGGCTCGGGCCAGTAGAACCGCCACTCCTCGGAGTGATCCTGGTTGGCGAAGGTCCAGCCGGTGAAGACCTTGGCGAAGCCCTCGACGACCGCCTGGTCGTAGGTGGCGATGGGCAGGCCCATGGTGTCGAGCTGCAGGGTGCCGTCGGGATGCAGACTGTAGAGGCCGATGGAGAAGAGCTGCAGGATCTCGCGGGCGTAGTTCTCGTTCGGCTTCTGCCCGGTCGTGGGGTCTTCCTTGTCGTTGCTCATCATGTCGAGGTACTGGCCCATGGCCGGCGAGAGCGTGACCTCTTCGAGGAGCTGGCGGAAGTTGCCGAAGGCGTTGCGGTTGAGGACGTCCATGTAGGAGGTGACCGCCTCGGCGGAATTGACGCCGTCGTCCTCGGACGAGGCGACGAGAACCTCGCTGAGCGCCAGGGCGACGCGCTGGCGCAGCTGGTCCGTGCCCTGGATCGCCTGCTTCCAGATCGACTCCCGGCCTTCCCAGTGGTAGAGATCCTCGCCCGGCACGTGGGGCAGGGCGTCCACGTAGGCGAGGTGCGAGACCACCGGCCGCGTGAGCTGCTGCTCGATCCAGGCCGAGTAGGTCTGGGACTGGAGGCTCGTGATCGCGTCCGTCGTCGGGCCGTAGGTGGCCTGCACGAGGAAGCGCGAGGCGTCGAAGGCGTTGGGCGGGCCGGCCGGAGCCGGCGGCGGCGCAGGCGGCGGCGTGAAGGTGATGCTGCCGTCGCTCTTCCTCAGGAAGCCCTTGATCTCGCCGTTCGGATAGGTGACCGTGTGCAGGTTCAGATAGCACTGGCCGGCGCGCAGCGCCGCCAGGATCTGCGCCCGCGACCAGATGCCGACCGGGCCGATGGTCCAGGTCATGGAGCCGTCCGGCGCGGTGGGGGCGGTGTCGAGATCGAACAGGATCTGGCCGTCCGGCGCGTGGATGTGCTCGCTGGTCAGGGTCGTGGTCAGGTTCGAATAGCTCCGGCGCAGGACGGCGGTCAGCTCGTCGGCCGCCAGGATCAGCGAGCCGTGGCCGACCGCGAGGCTGACTGCGGAGCCCTGGGGCGTGAGCGTGGCGAGGAATAGCGTCTCCTCGCGGGTGATGACGTAGGCGCCCTGCGAGACCGGGCTGTTGGTGAGGCCGGCCTTGTAGGCGATCGCCTTCACGGTGCCCGAGCTGGTCAGGGTGAACGGGGCGGAATAGAGGAGGCCCGTGGTCGTCGTCGGCGTCGAGCCGTCGGTCGTGTAGCGGATCTGCGCGCCCGGCGTGCTGGTGACGATGTCGATGAGCTGCTCGCCGAAGTAGGTTCCCGGCGGCGGGTTGAACGCGGGCGGCGCGACCCGGGTGGATTCGAGCGCGGAGTCCGCGAAGTAGCCGGTGACGTCGATGACCAGCCGCGTAGAGCCCGAGGTGGTGGCGAAGGCCGTGAGGCCGCCGGCCTGGCCCAGGGGAAGGATCGCATTGTTGGCGCGGGTCACGCCCGGACGGAAGTTGATCGTCGAGGTGGGCGGCTTGGGCGAGCCCGCGCCCGCGAACGCGATGTTGCCGAGGCTCACCGGGACCACGGTGACGTTGACGGTCACCGCCTCGGCCGCGGAGGAGATGCCGCAGCGCCCGCCGACCGCGAAGGAGCGGGTGCCGTTGGCCGGGATGTCGGGGCCGCCGAGCGGGCCCGCCGTGTTGACGGTGTCGACGAGCCGGCAGGGCGGCACGGTGTAGAAATCGGTCGCGCCGGCATGGACGGGGGCCGCTGCCGCCGCCAAGAGGGGCAGCAGCCCCAGAAGGAGCCCTCCCGCCCGCCGCACGGTTGTTCCCGCGGTTGGCCCCATGGTTGTCCCCATGATTGGGCCCACGATGGTTTTCCGCTCGGTGCCTGACAAGCCGGTCACGCTCATTCCGTTCTCCCTGTTCTGGCTCTGGCTGGTCTGATGGCACCTATCCTGCCGGTTCCGCGCCTTTCTGTCTGTTGCCGGGCTCACGCGCCGGGTGTGACGCGCTTCACACCGGGGGTGCTGTCCTGAATTCTGCTGCGACCAACCCGGCTGCGGATGCGACAAACCTGGTTGCCGCTGCGACAAACCCTCGACTCGCATCCGCACTCCCGTTTGTCGCAGCAGAAATCTCGTTTGTCGCAGCAGAATACCCGGCTGCGGATGCGACAAACTCGAATCTGCTGTGAGATGGATGTGAGTTGCTGCGACAAACAGGAATTCTGCTGCGACTCGGGCCGCTGCGGATGCGACAAACAGGGATTCTGCTGTAAGTTGCGGCTCGTTTGACGCGAAACGACGGGATGTTGCAACACGCGATCCCGGCTCGCAGGGGAGCCGCAGGCTCAGCCCGGCGGCGGAGCCTCTTCCGGGGACGGCACTTCCTGGGGCGCCGGCGCATCGGTCCCTGGCGCGGCCGAGCCTTCCGGCTTCTTGCCCGGCATGCTCTCGCCTTCCTTCGGAATGTAGAACTGCTTCTGCTGGTACCAGGGGAGGCTGGTGATCGTCGACCACTGGTTGCTGTACTCGCGGGCGGGCTCGGTGCCGGCCACGAACGCCTCCTGGACGACGCGTCCGCCGCCCGAGCTGAGCAGGCCGCTGTAGTACTCGACGCTGCGTTGCAGCACGCCCGGCGGTACCGGGAAGGTCTCGTCCTTCTTCATCCAGCCCTCCTTGAGACCGTCCTCGGCCATGCGCTTCCAGATCGGCAGCGCGGCCACGGCGCCGCTCATGCCGCCGCCGAGCGACTTCTTCACGTCATAGCCGACCCAGGTGAGGATCGTGTAGCTCGGGGTGAAGCCCACGAACCAGGCGTCGGAGTAGTCGTTCGTCGTCCCGGTCTTGCCGGCGATGCCGGTGGGCAGGCCGTTCAGCTCGAAGGCCGTGCCGTGGTCGACGACGCCCTCCATCATGTGGGTGAGCACGTAGGCCACCGCCGGCGTGGTCGAGGTGTACGAGGCGGGGAAGTGCTGCTGGAGGATCTGGCCGTCCGAGCCGGTGATGCCGTCGATCAGGTAGGGCTCGATGTACGTGCCCTGGTTGGCGATCGTGGCGTAGGCGGCGGCCAGCTCCATGGGGATCAGGTCGGCCGCGCCGAGCGAGATGCTGGGGTAGTTCTGGAGCGGCGTGCGGATGCCGCAGCGCTGGGAGAAGTCGATCACCCGCTTGCCGCCCACCAGGTCCCAGAGCTTCACGGCCGGCACGTTGATCGACTGCTCCAGGGCGCGGCGCAGGGTCACGATGCCGTAGTGCTTCTTGTAGTAGTTCTCGGGCCGGTAGCTCAGCCGGCCGTCGGCGCCGAGGAAGGAGGTCGGCGCGTCGAGCAGCGTATCCGCCGGCGTCCAGCCGGCTTCGAGTGCCGCGCCGTAGACCAGCGGCTTGAACGCCGAGCCCACCTGGCGCCTGGCCTGGGTGATGCGGTTGAACTTGTTGCGCTCGAAGTCCCAGCCGCCCACCATGGCGCGCACGGCGCCGGTGTGGTTCTCGATGACCACGGCGGCGGCCTCCATGCGGGGCTCCTGCTCGAGAAAGAGCTTGAGCTCGACCGGCTCGACCGGAGAATTGGGGGGGGCCGTCTCAGCAGTCTTGTCCGCCTTCTCGTCCGCTTTCTTCGGCTTGTCGGCCGGCTTGTCCCCATCCTTGGCGGACAGCCGGAACCAGGCCACGTCCCCGGGCTTGAGCAGCGCGTTGGGCGCCTTGCGGCGGGTCCAGGCGATGCCGGCGGCGTCCAGCGTGTAGACCCCCGGCCCGATCTTCACCCTCGCCGTGGTGGCATTGGATTCGAGCACGAGCCCCTGGTACCAGCGGTCGGCGACCACCTTGCCGCGCCCCCAGGTGGGCAGCTCCTGGCTCTCCAGGTCGCGGACGTCGAGCTTGGCGATGGCGCCGCGCCAACCCCGGTTGTGATCGAGCCGCAGCAGGCCGGCGCGCACCGCCCGCTCGGCGGTCTTCTGGATCTGGAGGTCGAGCGTGGTCCGCACCTGCATGCCGCCCTCGTACAGGGCGGTGGCGCCGTACTTCGTCTCCAGGTGCTTGCGGATGTCCTCGGAGAAGTACGGCGCGGCCATGGTCTCGGTCTGCTGCGTGGCGACCAGGAGCGGCTGGGCGACCGTCTCGTCGTGGAGCGCCTGGGTGATCGTGCCTTCCTCCAGCATCCGCCGGAGGACCCGGTTGCGGTTCTTGAGCACCTGCTCGGGCATGCGGTACGGGCTGTAGCGGCTCGGCGCCGGGATGATCCCCACCAGCGTGGCCGCTTCGGCCAGGGTGAGCTTGGCCGCGGGCTTGCCGAAGTAGTAGCGCGACGCGGCTTCCACCCCGTAGTTGCCGTGCCCGAGGTTCACCAGGTTCAGGTAGAGCGTGAGGATCTGCTGCTTGCTGTAGTTCTTCTCCAGCTCGACCGCGAGGAACGCCTCCTCGACCTTGCGGCGCCAGGTGCGCTCGCGGCTCAGGAAGAGGCTGCGGGCGAGCTGCATGGTGATGGTGGAGGCGCCCTCCACGACCCGGCCGGCGCGCACGTCGGTCACCGCGGCGCGGGCCACGCCCATGGCGTCGATGCCGCCGTGGTGGAAGAAGTTGCTGTCCTCGGACGCGAGCACGGCCCGCTCCAGGGTTTCGGGGATCTGGCCTTCCTTGAGCATGACCCGCCGCTCCCGGGCGAAGGTGGCGAAGGCCTTGCCGTCCCGGGAGAAGAGCTGGGTGACCAGGCTCGGCGTGTAGTCCGCCAGGGCGTCCACGCGCGGCATGTGGATCGCGGCGGCCACCGCCACGCCGGCCACGGCGCCGGCGAGCAGCGCGATGAGCAGCGGCATGGCCCACCGGAGCAGGCGCGGACGGCGCCGGGCCGGCTTGACGACCGGAGGGGTGTTCGAGGAGGAGGCGGTGTCGTCGGCGTCGTCGGTCATCGGGTCGTATCTCACGCGGTCATTATAGAAGGCCGGGGGATTGCCGTGGCCAGGATCGGCCACATCGCCCAGGATTGGCCCGGATCGTGGTAGAAAGAGGCCGATGGATCCGAATCCTCCGTCCCCCTTCAATCCCCGGCTCCCCGGCCAACCGCCGCCGAGCGGCGGCAAGTCGCGCACGCGCCCCCTGCTGATCGGCTGCGGTGCCGCCTTCGTCCTCCTCGGCATCGCCGCGGTGATCCTGATGGCCAAGCTGCCGGAGCTGGCCGACTGGGTGTTCGAGCGCCTGGAGCAGCAGGTGATGGCCAAGCTCCCGCCGGACGTCACCCCCGAGGAGCGCCAGCGCCTGGACGTGGCCTTCGACGCCGCGGCCCAGGCCATCGGCGAGAACAAGGCCGACCCGAACAAGGCCCAGGAGCTGAACACGGTCCTCATGCAGTTGGGCCAGCCGAGCCATCAGCTGACCCGCGAGGATGTGATCAAGCTGCTGACGATGCTGGAAGAGGTAGCGGGGAAGAAGCCGGGGGATTGATCCCATTCTCCCCTCCCCGGCCCTCCCCTCGCGCGGCGAGGGGAGGGAGCCGGTTGTTCCCATTCTCCCCACCCCAGCCCACCTCTCGCACGGCGCGGGGAGGGCGCCCCCGCTG
>JANMTS010000024.1:0-16392 GCA_031390755.1 Holophagales bacterium | reverse complement strand
GGCTCGATGAGGTCGATGAGAGGCTCGATGAGCTCGATGAGAGGCTCGATGAGCTCGATGAGAGGCTCGATGAGGTCGATGAGAGGCTCGTTGAGGTCGATGAGAGGCTCGTTGAGCTCGATGAGAGGCTCGATGAGCTCGATGAGAGGCTCGATGAGGTCGATGAGAGGCTCGACGAGGTCGATGAGAGGGGGGCATGAAGCCTCACCGAGGGGCTCTTCACCCGGTCCAGGGAAAGCCGCTTTCCCCCGATCCGGCGTCGTGCCGGATGCTTCCGGCGTCGTGCCGGATGCTTCCGGGTTGACGGCGGATGCGTTCGGGTTGAACACGGATGCGTTCGGGTTGAACACGGATGCGTTCGGGTTGAACGCGGATGCGTTCGGGTTGAACTCGGATGCGTTCTGGTTGAACACGGATGCGTTCGGGTTGAACGCGGATGTGTACGGGTTGAACTCGGATGCGTTCGGGTTGAGCTCGGATGCGTTCGGGTTGAACCCGGATGCGTTCGGGTTGAACGCGGATGTGTTCGGGTTGAGCTCGGATGCGTTCGGGTTGAACTCGGATGCGTTCGGGTTGAACTCGGATGCGTCCGGGTTGACGGCGGAAGCGTACGGGTTGACGCCGGATCGGGGGAAAGCGACTTTCCCTCGACAGCCGCCGACGGGACGAGGGGCTCATCGACCTCCTCGAGAGACGGAGCGTGCCCCCTGGCAAAGCCGCCGTTCCGTCGCTATGCTCTCGGCAAAGCCGTGGCATCCTGGACCCGTCCAAAGGGGGAGCCGTCCTATGCGTGAACAGGCGAAATGGGGGAAGGGAGCTCTGTCGACCGTGGTGCTGATCCTGGGGATGGCCTCGGCGCCAGCCCGGGCCGAGACGTGGCTCGGCGTCTCGGGGGGGGCCTACGAACCCGCGGAAGAGGCGACGGTGGGTGGGGCCTCCCAGGTGTTCGGGGTCCGCGCCGGGCGCCGCATCAACTCGTCCTTCGGCCTCGAGGCCGCTCTGAGCCGGTCCGACCTGACGGACACCCTGGAGACGAACGACGAGCCCGACATCCCGACCCTGGACTTCAAGTTCGAGCTCCAGATCTTCCACTTCGACGTCTCGGCGCAGTGGTATCCCTGGGAGCGCGGCTTCCTGGTCTTCGGCGGCGGCGGGATGTCCCGGCTGGAGGCGCAGGTCGCCTACAGCCTCTTCGGCGAGACGTTCTCGGACTCCAGCGCCAGGACCATCTTCACGGGCCACGCCGGCGTCGCGTACCAGTGGAACCTCGGCGACCACCTCTTCGTGCGGCCCGAAGCCCGCTACCGCTACCTCTTCTCCGACGACGTGGTCGACCAGGGGGACAACCTGACGGTGGTCTACGACGCCTCGGGGCCCGAGGCCAGCCTGGTTCTCGGCTGGCGGCTCGGACCCGGAAAGACGTGATCGCCGAAGGACCGCTTACCAGAGCACGGCGTAACCCAGCTTCACGAAGAAGGTGCGGTCCCGCTGGGTGAGGTCGACGTCCTGGGTGCCCAGGTGGTTGTCCGAGTAGCCCGCAAACAGCACGGTCTGCGGATTCAGCTTGTAGGAAAAGAGGAACTGGGAGAAAAAGGTCTGCTCCTCCGGCTCCAGGCGGAGCCCGGGCCGGAAGAGCGTCAGGTCCCTCTCCACGTCGCGGTACTGGAGGACGGCCCGCACGAAGGTCCGCACGTTGAGGTGATAGCGCAGCGTGCCCTGGGTCAGCACGGCCTTGAGGTAGCGCTGGCCGCGGGTCTCGAACTCCTGGTAGTTGTAGTCGAGCTGGCCGGACAGGTGGCGGCCGATCTTGAAGTCGAACGAGGGCTGGATCTGGAGGAGATCCACCTGGCGGACGTTGACGAAGTCCATGACCTCGCCGTCGCGCAGGAAAAGCGACAGCCCGAGATGGCCGCTCGGCCGGATCTGGAGCAGAAGATCCTGGCGGTAGTTGTAGAGCTCCTTGCCCCGGAAGCTCTCGTTGTTCGGCAGCAGGCGCAACCGCACGACGCTCTGCATCGGCCCGTTGTAGGTCAGGAACAGGTTGCAGTCCTGCTCCAGGAGCTCGCCGCTCTTGTCGTTCTTGGTGCTGGAGTTGAGGTTCACCGTGAAGCGGCTGTACCACCCCCCCTTCTTGCCCCAGAAGGTGCGCTGGATCTGGCCGGTCAGCTCCTCGATGCCGACCTGCGGCAGGAAGCCGCTGTCGGCGCGGAAGTCGTCGTCGATCGTGTTGAAGCTGCTCCGCCAGATCCAGTTCCGGGTGGCGTGGGAGTACTCGATCAGGGCGGCCTGGCCGCTGAACGGGTCGGCGGATTGGCGAGCTGACCGGGCGACGCCGAGCGGATAGTCGGTGCGCGAGCCCAGGGCCTGGAAGCGGAGGGTGTCGGACTTCGCGAGCCGGATGCTGCCGTCCAGCCCGTAGTTCCGGTTCGAGTAGCCGTAGCCTTCGCGCCCGGTGTAGAGAAGGCCGAGAGTCGAGGTGCTGCCGATGTCGCGCCGGTAGCGCACGACGCCGCTGCGCACCGACTCGTCCAGGGTGAAGAGGGCCGAGCTCTCGCGGCCGGGGATGAGAAGGCTGGTGACCCGGTCTTCGGTCAGGAACACGCCGAAGGCGTTCTCCTGCTCCTTGCCCGTCAGCTTGATCCCGTAGATCGGATCGAAAACGGTGCGGGTGAAGACCGCGGTGTAGGGGGTTTCGAAGAAGTCGGCGCCCTCCAGGAAGAACGGGCGCTTCTCGGGGAAGGAGAGGGCGAAGCGCTCGTTGACGTCGAGTTGGGCCACGTCCGCTTCGACCTGGGAGAAGTCGGGGTTCACCGTCGCGTTCAGGCTGATGTTGGGCGTGATGCCCCAGCGCACCGACAGGCCGGCCTTGATCTCTTCGTCCCCGTCCGCGAGCGGCTCCGTCAGAAGGGGGCGGGCGTCCGTGCGCTTCGCGGTGAGCGTCGGCGTGGTCTCCAGGTTGTAGCCCGCCTGAATGTTGCGGAAGCCGGCGATCTCCTCGAACTGGCAGACCTGGCACTCCCGCGCCCGGTCGTTGTAGGCGGACCGGATCTCGTGGACGACGGAGCGCGGGTAGGTCCGCAGGGCGAGGAAGCCCCAGGTCTGGCTCTGGCCGGCGCGAGGGAAGCGGATCTGCTTGAGAGGGACCGCGATCTCCACCACGTAGCCGTCGGCCGTGATCCGGCCTTTGGAGTCCCAGATGGCGTCCCAGGACCAGTCCTCGCTCTGCTCCACGTCGCTGACCGTGCCGTCCATCTGCACACCCAGCGGGTTGACCCGGAACTCGTAGGCGCGCCGCCGGTCGTTGAACGTGTCGATGAAGAAACCGACGCTGTCGTCCAGGAAGGCCGTGTCCCGGTCGGCCAGGTAGGCGCGGATCTTCGAGGGGGCCGGGTCGTGGGCGCGGAAGCCGACGTAGAGGTTGTCGTTGTCGAAGGTCACCAGGCAGTCGGTCGCCACCGGCGCCGGCGCGTTGTCCACGGGCGACCACTCATAGGGGAGCGGCACCACGGTCGCGTCCGCCCAGGCCGCTTCGTCGAGCAGGCCGTCCACCCGGATCGGCGAAGAGGCGGGGCGAATGGTGTGCTCCTGCCGAGGTACTGCGGACGGTGCCGTCGGCAGGGCCGATGTTGGAACAGCCGGGTCGGAGGTCTGGGCCGAGACAGCGGCGGCAGAGAGGGCGGACAACAGCAGGAACCGGGCACGGAATCTCGGGTTGCGCAAGCGGCGTCCTCCCTGAACAGAAAACAGGAACCTGTGCGACCGTTTCTGACGCGTTCTGATGCGCAGTCAAGTCATTTGAGCGAGACCAGCGAGTTAGTATAGCATCGGTACATGGCTGTCTCTTTGGTGGTCCCCGCGCTCCTGGCGTTTCTGGGAACGGCCGTTCCGACCGTTCCGGACATTTCGAAGGGCTTCGCGTCGAAGGACTTCGCGCTGGCGCCGTGCACGCTCCCCGGGCTCGAGGAGGAGGCGCGCTGCGGCACTCTGGAAGTCCCTGAGGACCGGCGGCATCCGGAAGGCCGCCGGATCCCGCTGAGGGTCTCGGTGCTCCCGGCGCGTCCGGCGCAGGGCAGGGCCGCCGCTCCGGACCCGGTCTTCGCCATCGCGGGCGGCCCCGGGGAGTCGGCGGTGGCCAACGCCGCCATCTTCGCCCAGCTCCTGGGCGGAGCGGGCGACGCCGGCGATGCCCGCGATGCCCGGGACGTGGTCCTGGTGGACCTGCGCGGCACCGGCGGCTCGAACCGGCTCGACTGCCCACTGCCCGGCAGCGACGGCGACCCGCAGGCCTACCTCGGCGACTTCCTGCCGCTCGCGGCGGTCCGCGACTGTGCCGGCCGGCTGCGCCAGCTCGGCATCGACCCCGCGCTCTACACGACGGCCGAGGCGGTAGAGGATCTGGAGATGGTCCGCGAGGCCCTGGGCTACGACAGGATCAACCTCTACGGCGTCTCCTACGGCTCACGGGTTGCGCTGGTCTACCTCCGCAACCATCCCGGCCGGGTGCGCAGCGCCGTGCTCCACGGCGTCGCGCCCACCAGCATGGCGGTCCCGCTCCACCACGCCGGGGATTCGCAGCGTTCGCTCGACATGCTGCTCGGCGAGTGCGCGGCGGACGAGGCCTGCCGGGCGGCCTGGCCGGACCTGAAGACGAAGCTCGCGGCGGTGCAGGAGCGGCTGGCGAAGGCTCCGGCGGCCGTCGAGATCGCGGACCCCAGGACGAAACAGCGGGTGAAGCTGACGATCCCGCTCGACCTCTTCAACGAGGAGCTGCGCTGGCGGCTCTATACCGAGGCGCCGAGCCCGATCCCCGAGTACATCCACAAGGCGTTCCAGGGCGACTTCGGGAAGCTTGCAGCTTCGATCCTGCGGCAACGCCGGGCGATCGCCTCGGGCGCCGCGCTGAGCCTCGGGACGTACCTCTCGGCCACGTGCGCGGAGGACGTGCCGCTCATTGTCGGGGAGGGTGCGGAGGGTGCGGAGGAGGCGAAGCGCCTGGCCCGCGGGACGTTCCTCGGCACCTACCGGGTGGACCAGCAGGTGCGGGCCTGCTCGGTCTGGCCGCGCGGCAAGGTGCCGCCCGGCTTCGCCGAGGATGTGCGGTCGGACGTGCCCGTGCTCCTCCTCTCCGGCGACCGCGACCCGGCGACGCCGCCGCGCTGGGGCGAGCAGGCGGCGCGCGCGCTGAGCCGCTCGCGGCACGTGGTCTTCCGCCGCGGCGCCCACGCCGGCCGCTCGCCGTGCGTGCGGGCGATCGTGGCCGATTTTCTGGCCCGCGGCACGGTGGAAGGGCTGGACGTCGCCTGCGCCGCCGAGACGCCCAAGGTCGCCTTCACCCTGCCGGAGCCGCCCCCGCGAAACGCGAGCGCCGAAGGGCTGTGGGAGGGAGCGATCTTCATCCAGCGCGGCTGGCTGGAGGTCGAGCTGATGGTGGAGCTGTTCCAGGGCGGCCCCGCGGCCTGGGCCGGCAACGCCGACCTGCCGACGCAGGGTCTCCAGTTCGTGCCGCTGAGCGGGATCTCCGTGGCCGCGGACCGCGCCGACCGGAAGGTGGTGTTCGAGATCCACCGCCCGGCCGAAGGCGCGGTGGCGGCCGTGGACGTCCGCTTCGACGGCGAGCTGTCGGCGGACGGCCGCACGATCTCCGGCAAGATCCTCGAGGACGGCAAGACCTTCGATTTCGCCCTGCAGCGCATCGGGGAGGCGGGCGCGGACCGGCCTGTGCCGGCGCATCCCGGCCTGCACCTCCTCGCCGGCCGCGGCGACGAGCTGAGGGAGCTGTTCAACCGCGACCAGGACAAGCTGCGCCTGGTGATCCTCCTGTCGCCGACGTGACCGGTCTGCCTCCAGGACGCCCGTGTGGTGTCCCGCTATGTGATGAAGGCGATCGACGATCCAAGGCTCCGCCTCTATGCCGTCTGGGGTCCGATGGAGGCGGCGGACACGGAGGCCGACGCGCGCAAGGCCACGGTCAACATCCCGGATGCGCGGGCGACCCACTTCTGGACCGGCGACGACGTCCTCGCCGACACCTGGGCGCAGGCGCTGGGGGTGGTGGACGACGAGGCCGCCTACGACACGTACATGATCTTCCCGCCGGGAGTCCGGTGGGAGGGACCGCAGCCGCCAGTCCCGCCCTACTTCATGTGGATCGAGAAGGAGGGCCTTCCCAAGGAGCGCCGTTTCAACGGTGTGGTGTTCGCGGAGCAGGTCCGGAGGTTCCTTGGCGATGACTAGGCGGAGGTGTTTCCTCTCCCGTCCTCCGCGGGTGGAGCTCGTTGATTCCAAGGGAGGATACGGTGTCGTCAAATCTGGAGGATGCCTGTTGCATTCATGACCTGATCGAAGCGCAGGCGGCGCGGACGCCGGACTCGGAGGCTCTGGCGTTCGGCGCCGCGAGCCTGACCTACCGCGAGCTCCTGGAGCGGAGCGGCAGGGTGGCCGCGGTCCTGCGGGCGCTCGGAGTGGGGCCGGATACGCTGGTCGGACTGGCCGCCGAGCGCTCGCCCGACATGATCATCGGGGTGCTCGGCATCCTGCGGGCGGGCGGCGCCTACGTGCCGCTCGACCCCGGCTATCCGGCCGAGCGCCTGGCCTGGATCTGGGAGGACGCCCGCCGCGGCAATTTTCCCGGTAGGCCCGGCCGGCCGGGGGTTCTCCTCACGCAGCGCGCGCTCGCCGGCCTGCTGCCGTCCGACGGCGCGCTGTTCCTCGACGACTTGCTCGACGACCTGCTCGCCGACCTGGAGGAGCGGGAAGACCTCCCGGCTCCGGGCTCCGGGGTCCGGCTGGAGAACACGGCGTACGTCATCTACACCTCCGGCTCCACCGGCCGGCCCAAGGGTGTGGTCGTCCCGCATCGCGGCGTGGTGAACGTGGTCCGCGAGGCCATCCGGCTGATGGATGTCCGTCCCGAGGACCGGGTGTTTCAGCTCTCCTCGCTCGGCTTCGACGCCTCGGAGCTGGAGATCTTCATGGCCCTGACGCACGGCGCCTGCCTGGTGCTCACGCCGCGCGAGACCCTGCTCTCCGGCGAGGCCCTGGGTCGCGAGCTGCGCGAGCAGGCCGTCACCACGATGATCCTGCCGCCGTCGCTGCTCGACACGCTGCCGGCCGGCATGGAAGAAGAGCTGTCGAGCCTGCGCTCGATCCTGGTGGGCGGCGAGGCCTGCTCGGCGGCCACGGCGGCGCGCTGGTCGACCGGCGGGTCGACCCGGGAGAGGAGGATGATCAACGCCTACGCGCCCACCGAGGCCACGGTCTTCGCGACCGCCTCGTTCTGCTCCGGCCATGCGATCCCCACCCTCGGCGGCGCGATCGAGAACCTGTCCGTCCACCTGATGGACCAGGACGGCGAAACGGTCGCGGGCGAAGGCGAAGGCGAGATCTGCCTGGGCGGCGTCGGCGTCGTGCGCGGCTATCTGAACCGGCCGGATCTGACCGCCGAGCGCTTCATCCCCGATCCGTTCTCACTCGATGGGGACACCCCCGGAGCCCGCCTGTACCGCAGCGGCGACCTCGCCCGCCGGCTGCCGGACGGCGACCTGCTCTTTCTTGGCCGCGTCGACTTCCAGGTCAAGATCCGCGGCGTCCGCATCGAGCTGGGAGAGATCGAGGCGGTGCTGGGCGAGCACGACGGCGTGCAGACGGCCGTGGTCATCGTGCGGGAGGACGGCGGAGGGAAACGCCTGGTCGGCTACGTCGTGCGCCGCGACCCGTCGCTGACGGTGAGCGCCCTGCGCGCCTTCCTCGCCGAGCGGCTGCCCGAGGCCATGGTGCCGGCGGCGTTCCTCTTCCTGGAGTCCATGCCGATGACCCCCACCGGCAAGGTGGACCGCCGGGCGCTGCCGGCGCCGGGCAGCTCCCGGCCGGAGCTGGACACGGTCTGGACGGCGCCGCGCGGCGCCACGCAAGAGGCTCTGGCGCGGATCTGGGGCGAGCTGCTCGGAATCGAAGGGATCGGTGGGATCGACTCCCTGTTCGAGCTGGGCGGCCACTCGCTGCTCGCCGCGCAGATCGTCACCCGGGTGCGCGAGGAGCTGGGGGTGGACCTGCCGCTGCGGGACGTCTTCGAGCACCCCACGGTGGCCGCCCTGGCCGCGCGCGTGGACCGGCTGCGCCAGGAAGGCGGGAGCGCGGACGAGGAGCTGCCGCCCCTGGTGTCCAGGGGGGGCAGGGCGGGCAGGGAGGGCGAGGAGATCCGGACCGGGCCGATCCCGCTCTCGTTCACCCAGGAGCGGGTCTGGTTCCTGAACCAGCTCTCGCCGGGCAACTACGCCTACAACTTCCAGTTCACCGTCCGCTTCCGCGGCGCGCTGCGGCCGGCGGTGCTGGAGGCGGCGCTGTCGGAGATCGTCCGCCGCCACGAGGTGCTGCGCACGACGTTCCCGGCGATCGACGGCGCGCCGGTTCAGGTGATCCACGATCCCTGGCCTGCCTTGGTGCCGATCGTGGATCTCCGCGGCGCACCGGAGCCCGAGGTTCTGGCGCTGCGGATCGTCCAGGCGGACATCCGCCGGCCGTTCGACCTGGAGCGGCTGCCGCTCCTGCGCTGGCTCCTGCTCCGGCTGGGCGAGGACGACCATCTCCTCCTCCACGTCGAGCACCACTTCGTCCACGACGGCTGGTCGCTCGCCGTGTTCCTGCGCGAGATGAAGGAGCTGTACACGGCAATCCACGAGGGGCGGCCGGCGAGGCTGCCGGAGCCGGTGCAGTACCGGGACTTCGTCCTCTGGCAGCGCCGGTGGCTTCAGGGAGACGCGCTCGCCCGTCAGCTCGCCTGGTGGAAGGAGCGGCTGGCGGGGAGCCCGCCGGTGCTGGAGCTGCCGACGGACCGGCCGCGCTCCAGGACGCACAGCTTCCTCGGCGGCGCGCTGCGGGCCGACCTGCCGCGGGAGCTGTACGCCGGGGTGCGCGCAGCCGGCCGGCGCGAGGGGGTCACGCTGTTCATGACGTCGCTGGCCGCCTTCCAGGCCCTGCTCTACCGCTACACGGGCCAGGAGGACATCCTGCTCGGCAGCGGCATCGCGAACCGGCGGCTGCGCGAGCTGGAAGACATGATCGGCATGGTGGTCAACACGGTCGTCCTGCGCACGGCGGTTGCGGGGGGCCTGACCTTCCGCGAGCTGGCCGCGCGGGCGCGGCGCACCATGCTGGAGGCGCAGGCGCACCAGGATCTCCCCTTCGAGAAGCTCGTCGAGGAGCTGCAGCCGGACCGCGAGCTGTCGCGAAACCCGCTGTTCCAGGTGCTGTTCAGCTTCCACGACTCGCCGGTGCCGGACCTCGACTTCGCGGGTATGACCGGCGAGCTGTACGAGCGCCACAACGGCTCGGCCAAGTCGGACCTCAACGTGGTCGCCAAGCCGCGCGCCGAGCAGCGCCTCGGCTTCGGGTCTGAAGACGGTATCGCCGGTACAGCGGACGACATGACCTTCATCTGGGAGTACAGCGGCGACCTGTTCGAGGCGGCGACGATCGACCGTATGTGGACCCACTACCAGGCGCTGCTCGCGGCGTTTGTAGAGGACCCGGGGCGCAGGATCTCCGAGCTGCCGCTGCTGACCGCGGCCGAGCGCCGGCAGCTCCAGGCCTGGGGCGACGGCCCGGTCCGGGGCGGGATCGGGGTGCCGGTGAATATCCAGGTCGCCGCCTGGGCGCAGCGTACGCCGGACGCGCTTGCGCTCGCCGGAAACGGCGTGGAGCTGACGTATGCCGAGCTGCTGGAACAGGCGCGGAGGCTGGCCGGCGAGCTGATCGAGATCGGAGTGGGGCCGGAGACGGTGGTGGCGGTGCTGACCGAGCGGTCTCCCGAGGCGGTTGTGGCGGCGCTGGCGGTAATGGAGGCCGGCGGGGCGTGGCTGCCGCTCGATCCGTCGTATCCGGCGGAGCGGCTGCGGTTCCTGCTGGAGGACTCGGGGGCGCGGGCGGTGGTGGTGCGGGGGGAGCTGCGGAGCGCATTGCCCGAGACGGGGGTGGCGGTGGTGGAGGTGGCCCTCACCCCCCGGCCCCCTCTCCCAGCCCGCCCGAGCCCGCCCGCCCGGGAGAGGGGGAGACTTGCGGCGGATGGCCTGGCCTATGTCATCTATACGTCGGGCTCGACCGGGCGGCCGAAGGGTGTGGAGGTCGTGCATGGCGGGCTGGCGAACCTGGTGGACTGGCATGGGCGGACGTATGGGGTGACTCCGGCGGACCGGGCCACGATGCTGGCCGGGCCGGCGTTCGATGCTTCGGTGTGGGAGGTCTGGCCTTATCTGGCCGCGGGTGCGAGCGTGCATGTGCCGGATGCGGAGACTCGGTCTGATCCTCGCCGGCTGCTGGACTGGATGGCAGCCGAGCGGATCACGCTCGCGTTCCTGCCGACTCCCCTGGCCGAGGCGCTCGTGGAAGTCTTGGAGCACGGGGCGCCGGCGGGGCTCGCGCTGCGCGCTCTGCTGACCGGCGGCGACCGGCTGCGCCGCGCTCCGGAGCGCCCTCTGCCGTTCGCGCTGGTCAACCACTACGGTCCCACCGAGAGCACGGTCGTCACGACGGCAGGCCTGGTGGAGCCGGGGCGCGTCGGGGCTCCATCCATCGGCCGGCCGATCGGCGGCCTGTCGGTCCGGCTTCTGGACCGGGACGGACGGCGGGTTCCTCCGGGCGTCCCCGGCGAGCTGTGCGTGGGTGGAGTTGGCCTGGCGCGCGGCTATCTCGGCCGGCCGGACCTGACGGCCGAGCGGTTTGTCCCCGACGGGCCGGACGAAGACGGCGGTCGCCTCTACCGCACCGGCGACCTTGCCCGCTGGCGGACCGGCGGCGAGCTGGAGTTCCTCGGTCGCATCGACCACCAGGTCAAGATCCGGGGGTTCCGGATCGAGCTGGGCGAGATCGAAGCCGTCCTCGCCGGCTGTCCTGGCGTGCGCGAGGCGGTGGTGGCGGTGCGGGAGCGGGACGGGGATCCGGTCCTCGTCGCCTACGTGGCCGGGGAAGGATCGTTCGAACGCTTCCTGTCCGAGCGCCTGCCGGCGTACATGGTCCCGTCGGCGTTCGTCGCCCTCCCCTCCCTGCCGCTCACGCCGAACGGCAAGGTGGATCTCCGCGCCTTGCCCGAGCCGTCGTGGGGTGAGGAGGCTCGCGAGGAGAGCGGCGCGCCGCGCACCCCGCTCGAAGAGACGCTGGCCGGCATCTGGAGCACGGTTCTTGGAGTCGAGGTCGGCGTCCACGACAATTTCTTCAAGCTCGGCGGGCACTCCCTGATCGCCACCCGGCTGCTCTCGCGGGTGCGCGACGCGGCCGGCGTTGAGGGGGTTGAGGTGCCGCTGTCGGCCCTGTTCGAAGCGCCCACGGTGGCGGGCCTCGCCCGGGCCGTCGAGGAGTCGATGCGCGGCGGGCCGGCCGAGGCGGCGGGGCCGATCCGGCGGCGGGACGAAGCCGGGCCTGCGCCGCTCTCCTTCGCCCAGGAGCGGCTCTGGTTCCTCGACCAGCTCATCCCGGGCGCCTCGGCCTACAACATCGCCCGGGCCTTCCGCCTGGCGGGACCGCTCGCCGTGCCCGCTCTGGCCGCGGCCATGGCGGAGGTCGTCCGGCGGCACGAAGCCCTGCGCACCACGTTCGCCGCGACGGAGGGACAGCCCAGCCAGTCCGCGCTCCCGGACGTCGCGCCGGAGCTTCCCGTGGCCGACCTCTCGGGCCTGCCCGAAGCGCCGCGGCAGGCCGAGGCCGGCCGGCTCCTCCACGAGGAGGCCCGGCGGCCGTTCGACCTGCGGCGCGGGCCGCTGGTGCGCCTGCTCGTGCTTCGCCTGGAGCCGGAGGAGCACCTCTTCGCCCTGACTCTGCACCACATCGTCGCGGACGGCTGGTCCATGGGGCTCCTCCTGCGCGAGCTGGCGGCTTTCTACAGGCAACCCTCGGTCCTCCCCGCCCTGGCGGTCCAGTACGCCGACTTCGCGGTCTGGCAGCGCGAGCGGCTGCAGGGCGGGCGCCTGGCGGCCCTGGTGGCCCACTGGCGCGAGGCGCTGGACGGCGCGCCGGCCCTGCTGGAGCTGCCGCTCGACCGGCCCCGGCCGCGCGTGCAGGCCTGGCGCGGCGAGCAGGTGGAGCGGGATCTGCCGGTCGCGACAGCGGCGGCGCTGCGCGGGCTCGGCCGGCGGTCGGGCGCGACCCTGTTCATGGGGCTCCTCGCCTCCCTGTCCGCGCTCTTCGCGCGCTATGCCGGCCGGCCGGACGTGGTGCTGGGCTCGCCGGTCGCGGGGCGCACCCGCAGCGAGATCGAGCCGCTCGTGGGTTTCTTCGTGAACACCCTGGCTCTGCGGCTGCGCTGGGAAGGCGACCCCGGGTTCGCCGGGCTGCTGGGCGTGGCGCGGCGGTCCACCCTGGCGGCGCACGCCCACCAGGAGCTGCCGTTCGAGAAGCTGGTGGCGGAGCTGGCCCCCGAGCGCAGCCTGGGGCACACGCCGCTCTTCCAGGCCATGCTCACGCTCCAGGAGAGCGGCGCCGATGTCCTGGAAATGCCCGGGCTCGCCACGGAGACGGTGCCGGTGCGGCGCGGCGAGTCGCGCTTCGACCTGGAGATCGGGGTGATCGTCGGGGGGCCAGATGGGGGTCTGCGTCTGCTCTGGCGCTACGACCGCGATCTCTTTGATCCGGCCACGGTGGCGCGCCTCGCCGCCCATCATGAGCGGCTCCTCGGCGGCCTGCTGGAAGACCCGGAGCGCCGGCTCTCGGAGCAGCCGATGCTGGACCCGGCGGAGGAGGAGCAGCTCCTCCGCGGCTGGGCCGGCCCGGAGCTTTCACCCAAGTCGATGCCAGACACCCTGCACGGCCTGTTCGCGGCGCAGGCGGCCCGCACGCCGGACGCTCCGGCGGTGATCTTCGGCACGGAGACGGTCACCTATCGCGAGCTGGACGCCCGGAGCGCGCGCTTCGCCCGCCGGCTGCGCGCCGCGGGTGCCGGCCCCGAGGTCGCGGTGGGGGTCCTCCAGGAGCGCACGCCCGACCTGGTCGCCGCGCTCCTGGGCGTGCTGCGGTCGGGCTCCTTCTACGTGCCGCTCGACCCGGCCTATCCGGAGGCGCGGACGGCGTTCCTCCTGGAGGACTCGGGAGCGCGCCTGGTGGTCGATGCCGATTGGCTGAGGGAAGGGGGTTCCCCCTCTCCCGGCGGGGGGCGGGAGGGAGATGGGAGAGGGGGCCAGGGGGTGAGGACTCTTTGCGATGCGGCCGGACTGGCCTACGTCATCTACACCTCCGGCTCCACCGGCCGTCCGAAGGGGGTGGCGATCGAGCACCGCAGCGCCGTGGCCCTGCTGCGTTGGGCCGCGGAGGTCTTTCCGGCCGAGGACCTGGCCGGAGTCTTCGCCGCCACCTCGGTCTGCTTCGACCTCTCGGTCTTCGAGATCTTCCTGCCGCTGGCCCGCGGCGGCGCCGTGATCCTGGGCGACGACGCGCTCGCCCTGGCCGGCCTGCCGGCGGCGGAGCGGGTCACGCTGATCAACACCGTGCCGTCGGCCATGGAGGAGCTGCTGCGCCTGGAGGCGGTGCCGCGGTCGGTGCGGACCGTCAACCTGGCGGGCGAGCCGCTGGTGCCGGCCCTGGTCGACCGCATCTACGAGAGCACGGGCGCCGGCCGGGTCTTCGACCTCTACGGGCCGTCCGAGGACACGACCTACTCCACTTTCGCTCTCAGGCGGCCCGGCGGGCCGGCCACGATCGGCTGGCCGGTCGCGGGCACGCGCGCCGTGCTTCTGGACCCCTGGGGCAGCCTGGTTCCGGCCGGCATTCCGGGCGAGGTCTGGCTGGGCGGCGCCGGCCTGGCCCGCGGCTATCTCCACCGGCCGGACCTCACCGCCGAGCGCTTCCTGCCCGATCCCTTCTCGGGTCCGGGAGAGCGGCTCTACCGCACCGGCGACCTCGCCCGGCGGCGGCCGGACGGCAGCCTGGAGCTGCTGGGCCGCATCGACCACCAGGTCAAGCTGCGCGGGTTCCGCATCGAGCTGGGAGAGATCGAGGCCGCGCTCCTGGCCCACCCGGGCGTGCGGGAGGCGGCGGTGCTGGCGCTGGACGATGGAGCCGACAAGCGGTTGGCGGCTTATGTCGTGTCGACGGTTGAGATCGAAGAGCTGCGCGGTCACCTCGCGGCGCGGCTGCCGGCCTACATGATCCCGGGCGCCTGGGTCATCCTGGAAACTCTGCCCCGTACGCCGAACGGCAAACTGGACCGCAAGGCCCTCCCCCTGCCCGAGATGTCGATGGGTGACGACGGCTTCGTGGCGCCGCGGACGCCGGAGGAGCGGACGCTCGCCGGGATCTGGGCCGAGGTGCTCGGGCTGGAGCGCGTGGGGCTCCACGACGACTTCTTCCGGCTCGGCGGCCACTCGCTGCTCGCTACGCGGGTGATGGCGCGGGTCTGCCGAGAGCTGGCGGTGGACCTGCCGCTGCGCAGCCTGTTCCAGTCGCCGACGGTCGACGGCCTGTCGCGCGCCGTGCGTGAGGCCGGAGCGTCTCCGGGTCCGCGCAGTCCCCGCATCGAGGCGGCCTCGCGAGCGGCCCACCGGCGCGTCCGGCCGGCGGACCCGGGAGGCCCGGCTTGATCGGCACGGCGGAGATGGCGGAGGTCGAGGAGGAGGTCTACGTCTTTCCCGCCTCCTACGCCCAGCGGCGCCTCTGGTTCGCGGACCGGATGGAGCCGGGCAGCCCGCTCTACAACATCCCGGTCGCCTGGCGGCTGCGCGGACCGCTCGGTAGGCTCGGGCAGGGCGCGCTGGATGGTGCCCTGAATGGGATTGCCGGGCGCCACGAGGCCCTGCGCACCACCTTCGAGGTCGAGGAGGGTGAGACAGCCGAGCCGGTCCAGGTCGTCCATCCGCACCGTCCGCGGAGATGCCCTCTCGCCGACCTCTCCGGCCTGCCGGCCGGCCGGAGAGAGGCGGAGGCCCGCCGCGCCTTGACCGCCGAGGCCGGCCGGCCCTTCGACCTCGCGCGCGGCCCACTCTTCCGAACTCTATTGCTGCGCCTGGCACCGGACGACCACGCGTTCCTGGCCAACTTCCACCACGCCGTCGCCGACGGCCGGTCGCTCGCCGTCTTCGCCCGCGAGCTGGGCACCCTCTACGCCGGCTCTCCGCTGCCGGACCTGCCGATCCAGTACGCGGATTTCACCCTGTGGCAGCGGGACCGGGTCGGCGAGACCCCCGAGATCCTGGCGCAACTCGCCTGGTGGCGGGAGCGGCTCGCCGACGCGCCGCCGGTCCAGGAGCTGCCTTTCGCCGGACCCAGACCGGCGGTCCGCCATCGCCTCCATCGCCTCGGTGCCGCGCAAACCCACCCGCTCCCGGCGGCTCCGGCCCTGGAGGCGCTGGGCCGTCGCGAGGGAGCCACTCCGTTCGTGGCGCTGCTCGCCGCCTTCCAGGCCCTGCTCTTCCGGCTCACCCCGTTCTCCGGCCGGACCGACGTGGTCGTGGGCACCCCGATCGACAACCGGGCCGGCGAGGAGACCGAGGGGCTGATCGGCCTGTTCGTGAACACCCTCGCGCTGCGCACGGACCTCGGCGGCGATCCCACCTTCCGCGGGCTGCTGGCGCGCGTGCGCGCCGTGGCCCTGGAGGCCTCCGCGCACCAGGATCGGCCGTTCGAGCGCCTGGTCGAGGAGCTGCGGCCGCAGCGCGACCTCGACCACGACCCGGTCGTGCAGGTGGTCTTCGGTCTCCAGGAAGGGACGGGCGGGCTGTGCCTGGCCGGGCTGGAGGTGGAGCCGCTGGAGGTCCACCACGGCCGGGTCAAGCTGGACCTCGCGGTCTCGGTAGAGCGCGGGACCGGCGCGCGGGTGGATTACGACATCCATCTCTTCGACTCCGCGTCGGCCGCTCGCCTGCTCGAGGCCTTCGCGGCGCTGGTCGAAGGAGCCGCTGCGAGCCCGGACGCGCCCCTCTCGGCGCTGCCGGTCCTGGGCGAAGGCGCCCGCCACCAGGTGTTGGCCGAATGGAACGACACCGGAGTCAACAGCGAGCCCGGCGCCGTCCATCACGGCTTCGAAGCCTGGGCGGACCGGGCTCCGGACGCGCCGGCCCTGGTCTCCGAGAGCGGGACGGTCTCCTATGCGGAGCTGGATGCCCGGGCGAACCGTCTGGCCCGGCACTTGATCAGCCTGGGCGTCCGGCCCGAGTCGAAGGTCGCGGTCGTGATGCGCCACTCGCCGGAGCGGGTCGTGGCGCTGCTCGCGGTGCTCAAGGCCGGCGGCGCCTACGTCTCGCTCGACCCTGGAGACCCGGACGAGCGCCGGGCCATGGTGCTGGCGGACTGCGGGGCGGTGGTGGTGATGGGCCCTCACCCCCCGGCCCCCTCTCCCGGTCCGCCCGAGTCCCCCTCCCCGGGAGAGGGGGAGACTTGCATTGTGGTTTCTGGCTTTGGGGTGCGCGGGGGCGCCCC
>JANMTS010000021.1:0-113729 GCA_031390755.1 Holophagales bacterium | reverse complement strand
TCTTTCTTGTCTTTCGCTTTTCAGCTCGCGCCGGAGCCTCTATTGTGACCAAAGATATCATCATCCCTCCGGCTCCCTCAACGCCGCCTTCGACAACCCTCGAAGGCCTCGCCCGAAGGCCTCGCGAAGGTGACGACGGCTCCTGATCGCAACTCCAACTCTGCGCATAACTTGACCGCTCATGCCCATTTCGTGAGCAAAACTGCGATTGCGGGTACGAATGGAACCGGTACCATCGAATCAGCCCCACACAGATGTCGGCAGGCACCGGGCGCCGTGGTGGTCCCGGCGACCCGCCGGAAAGGGAGATTCGATGTTTGATTTTTCTCTGCGCCGCACCACCCTCATCGCCGTCGTTGCCCTGCTGATCCCGGTCTCGGCCGCCGTTGCCGCGCCCTCTGAAGGCGCCAAGGCCCCGGAGATCCGCGTGGCCTCGTGGACGCGTATTCTCTACACGTCAGTCGAAGGAGCGGTCCGGATGATTCCAGGCTTGGGCACGGTGGTGATTCTCGTCCCGCCGCCGACCGGAGTGACCGGGGAAGGGTACGGCCTGGATCCTCACGGCAAGCCCTGAGAGACCGCGGCCGACCCCGCCTTGCTCGGCGGGACTGAACGATGTGAGACTTTGAATTGTGTGAAACTTTCTTTGTGTTGTGCCTTTGCCCCGCGGCCGCAAGCCGGCCCGGGACCTGGCCTGGAATCTGGCCCGGCATGGAGGTCGTCCGATGAACGACTGGCATCCCGACACCGAGACTCTCGAGACCTTTCTCGACGATGAGCTTCCGGCTCCCCTGAGCCGCTCTCTTCAGCGCCATCTGTTCACCTGTTCCGCCTGCGAGACGCGGCTGCTGCGGATCCTTCCCATTCCGCGGGCTCGTCAGGCCCAGACCGGAGGCGACGGCCACGACCATCTCGTGCGGCGGATTCTCCGGCAGACGCACAGACAGAACGACGAGCGGAAGACCCTCCTGGCGCTCGAGCGCCAGGAGGCCGCCGCCTTGTGGCACACGTTGCGCGACCTGGACCCGGCCGCGCGCCGCAACCGGATCTGGGACGATTCCGCCTTCCAGACCTGGGGTTTGTTCGAGCTGCTCGTGGAGAAGGCGCGCCTGACCGTGCTCGAGGAGCCCCGGCGGGCCGAGGAGGTGCTCCGCCTCGCGCTCGACGTGGCCGACCACCTGGATCCGGAGATCTACGGCCCCGGGGCCGTCGGCGCCGCCCGGACCCGCGCCTGGGCCGGCCTCGGCAATGCCCTGCGCGTGCTGGCGGACTTCCGTCAGGCCGAGCAGGCCTTCCGCCTTGCGGAGACCCATTTCGAGACCAGCTGGCTCGATCCCCTGGACGAGGCGCTGCTTCTGGAGTTCAAGGCCTCCCTGCGTCGCGCCCAGCGGCGCTTCGGCGAGGCCCATGAGCTTCTCGACGCGGCCATCGCCCTCTACCGCGAGGTGAACGAGCCCCACTGCCAGGGCCGCGCCATGATCGCCAAGGGCCTGGCGTTGATGTACGCCGGCGACGCCGACGCGGCCAGCTCGTGGTTTCGCGACAGCCTGCTCCTTCTGGACGCCCAGGAGGACCCTCGCCTGCTCGCCTTGAGCCAGTCCAACCTGATCGCCTGTCTGATCGACACCGGCCGCCTGCGCGAGGCCTCGGGGTTGCTCCCCGAGGCGCTCAAGCTGATCGAGGAGGTCGGCATGCGCTCCGACTCCCTCCGGCTGCGTTGGATGCAGGGGAAGATCGCGGCGACCCTCGGCCGGCCGGGCGAGGCCGAGCAGATCTTTCTGGAGCTGGTGGGCACCTTCACCGAGGATCGGCTGGCGTACGACGTGGCCCTGGTCTCCCTGGAGCTGTCGGCCCTCTACTCCCGCCAGGGCCGCCCCGCGGACGTGAAGCGGCTCGCCGCCGAGATGCTGCCGATCTTCAAGTCCTGCGAGGTGCACCGGGAGGCGCTGGCGGCGCTGATCGTCTTTCAGAAGGCGGCCGAGATGGAGCAGGCCAGCGTCGGGCTCGTCGAGGAGGTCGCCAGCTTTCTGCAGCGGATTCAGAGCAACCCGGGCCTGCGCTTCCGCGAGAGCCCGGGCCCCTCGTCCTGATGTCGCGGCGCGTCAGTGGGCGAAGCCGGCGTACTTCTTTTCGCCGGCTTCGACACGCAACGCCAGCTTGTTCTGGGCCGGCGGCAGCGGGCAGGTGGCGAAGGCCGTGAACGCGCACGGCGGGTTGTAGGCGACGTTGAAGTCCACCACCACCTTGCCGTCCTTCACGGGTCCGGTCTCCAGGAACCGGCCGGCGCCGTAGGTCTCCTTGCCGTTGGTCTGGTCGCCGAAGATCAGGGACAGCCCCTCCTCGGGCGAGCCCAGGGTGTCGAGCCGGTAGGTCTTGCCGTCGCGCTCGAAGACCACCGCGCCGGGCGAGGAGTCGTCGATGATCTGGCCCAGAATGTTGGGGATCTGGACCGGCTTCGGCGGATCGTAGGGCTCGAAGCGGGCCTCGGTCCGCCAGGACTCCTGGATGGGATAAGTGTCCAGGCCGTGGAACGCGGCGAGGGCCGCGCTCTTCCGGTCCCGGACGCGGACGCCGACCCGGTCTCCCCGCTGGATGACGAAGAAGGTGACCGATCCCATCTCCAGGACGGTCGGCTTGCCCGAGGCATCGCTCGCCAGAACCTGGCTGGTCACCGGCTTGCCCTCGCTGGTGATGACCGTGCCGGGAGCGGCCCGAAGCTCGACGGACTCCCCCTTGCGCACCAGGACGCCGGCCGCCTTCGGAGCCTTGCCTTCCGGCAGGATGACCTTGGCTCCGGGATCGCTGCCGAACGTGTTCTCCCCCTCGTCGAGCCAGGCCAGGCCGACCAGGGTGAACCAGCCGTCCTCCTTCTTCAGGTTGTCGACCCGCTCCTTGCGGAAGGTCTCGACCTCCTGGCGCCAGGCGGGGCTCGCCGCTGGGGTCGGGGCCGGGGCCGCTTCGGGAGCGGCGGCGGCGAGACAGGAAAGACACGCGGCCAGGGCGAGCGCGGCGGTGGCCGTTGGATTGAGACGGGTCGGACGGAATCGGCTGCGGTTCATCATGAAGTCTCCTGGGCTCTGGTAACGGGGACGGGGCGGCGGGTGTTCCCGTCGGGTGTTCCCGTCGGCTGTTCCCGTCCACTTGCCGGTCTTCTTCATTGTACGGTGCTTCTTCCGGGCCGGACGTGACGGCCTGTAACCCTCGCCCTGCTTTCGACGTACTTCCCCCAGACGAGGAAAGGACGAACCCGCCATGCTGACGATCCGCGATCTCGTGAAGGTGTATCCCGGTCCGGTGACGGCCCTCCAGGGCATCAGCCTCGACGTGCCGACGGGCATGTTCGGTCTTCTCGGACCCAACGGCGCCGGCAAGACCACTCTGATGCGCACCCTGGCGGGACTGCTCGAGCCCACGTCCGGCCAGGTGACGCTCGACGGCCACGACGTGCTCGCGGACCCGCAATGGCTCTGGGCGCGCCTCGGCTACCTCCCCCAGGACTTCGGCTTCTATCCCCACCTCACCGGCGAGCAGATGCTCACCTATCTGCTCAAGCTCAAGGGGGTCGAGGCGCCCGGAGGGCTCAAGGCCCTCTGCGCCGAGCTGCTCGACCGGGTCAACCTCACGGCCGCCGCGAAGCGCAAGGTGAAGGCCTACTCGGGCGGCATGCGCCAGCGCCTCGGCATCGCCCAGGCCATCGCCGGGGACCCGCGGCTGATCATCGTGGACGAGCCCACCGCCGGTCTCGACCCCGAGGAGCGCCTCCGCTTCTACCGGCTGCTGGCCGAGCTGGCCGCCGACCGCATCGTCCTTCTCTCCACCCACATCGTCGAGGACGTGGCCGTGCTCTGCCCGCGCTTCGCGGTCATCCGCAAGGGGAAGCTGCTCGCCCAGACCTCGCCCAGCGAGGCCCGCGCCGCCATCGCCGGCCACATCTTCGAGGGCCGCGTCGCCGTCGACGAGCTCGAGGAGGTCCGCCGGCGCCTGCGCGTCACGCAGGCGATGCTGGTCGAAGGCAAGAACCGGGTGCGGATCCACGAGCCCGAAGGGCAGGCGCCGGCCGGCTTCGAGCCCGTCCCCGCAACCCTGGAGGACGCCTATCTTCTGCTGATGCGGGGTGAGCCCCTGCCCGGAGATGGGGCTGGGACGGGGGCCGGCGCCTGAGGTCAGCCCGAAGATCGCCGAAGGCGATGACATTGGAACCCCGTTTTCCGTTCTTTATAGGGGTAGTTTGACACGCGGCGGGGCCGGAGATATCATTCTCCCTGTTCGATATCAAAAGAGCCCTCGCCATGATCCGAACCCTTATCAGCCTGGAAGACGAGGACAAACGATGGCTCGACCGGAAAGCGAAGGAGGAAGGGATGACCATGGCTCAAGTGGTGCGCATCGCGGTAGGCCGGTATCGGCAGCAGTGCGAGAGGGAGGCGTCGGCGCCGCCGCTCGAGGAGCTGCTTCGGCGGACATCCGGTCTCGGGAAGGGCGGCGACGGCCTGGAAACCCAGGTCCGGCTCCGCAACGAGTGGGAGGAGGACCCCCAGGATCGCCAAGGGGATCGCTGAAGTTCCTGCTGGACTCGGTGATCCTCATCGACCACTTCAACGGCCGTTCCGAGGCCACACGCTACCTGTCCCAAGTGGCCGGTGAAGCGGCGCTCTCGGTGATCACCCGGGCCGAGGTTCTCGCCGGGTTCGACGCCGAGCCGGCGGAGATGGCCGGCAGCCTGCTCGACCGCTTTCCCACCCTGGGGATCGACCTGGCCGTGGCGGACCTCGCCGCGCGCCTGCGGCGCGAGCATCGGTGGAAGATGCCGGACGCGCTCCAGGCCGCCCTGGCCCACTACCACGGGCTCTCGCTGGTGACCCGCAACACCCGGGACTTCCCTCCCGACCGCCATCCTTTCGTGGTGGTCCCCTATACCCTGACCTCATGACGCCCTGACGCACGTGGAAGGCGGGGTCCCTCCTGCCGGCCCGCTCCTTGCAAAAGCCTGGGGCGGACATTTTCAAGGAGGGACCCATGACGCCTGACCGCCAAGACCACGACCTCGATCCGACCAAGCCCCTGGACCCGACCCGGCCCAACGATCCGATCATGCCGATGGTTCCACCCCAGATTCCACCCGCGACTCCCCTGCCCGCGGACGAGGAGCCGATCGTGCCGATCGTCGATCCGGTCAGCGACGGCGCGGTGCCGGTCAGCGCCTCCAGCTTCACGGAGTTCCTGGTCCGCGAGTCCATCTCCGACGAGGAGAACCGGCTCACGTCCGGCCTGCACGTCGAGAAGGGCCACACGGTCAGCCATGCGGTCAAGACGACGGACGAGCCCAGCTGAATCGAGCGGTTCGCGGCGACGGTGGCTGCGGTAGGATTCCGCCGCCATGGCCAACCCAAACCTCTCCGTCACTCTCCAGGACGTGCAGGCCGCCCGCGAACGGATCGCTGGCCACGTTCACCGCACCCCGGTCCTCACCTCGCGGCAGATCGACGAGCAGCTCGGCTGCCGCGCCTACTTCAAGTGCGAGACCTTCCAGCGCGTCGGAGCCTTCAAGGCTCGCGGCGCGTTCTCGCGCCTGACCCTGCTCAGTCCCGAGGAGTGCGCCCGCGGAGTCGTGGCTTTTTCCTCGGGCAACCACGCCCAGGCCGTGGCGCTGGCAGCCCGCGAGCTCGGCGTCCCCGCCACGATCGTCATGCCCATGGACGCGCCCGCCTCGAAGATCGCCGCCACCCGCGGCTACGGCGCCCGGGTGGTGCTCTACGACCGGCTCGGAGGCGAGGATCGAGAGGCGATCGCCCGCAAGTACGTCGAGGGCGAAGGGGCCACGCTGGTGCCGCCGTTCGACGACGACGCCGTCATCGCCGGCCAGGGCACGCTCGGACTGGAGCTGATGGAGGAGGTGCCGGACCTGGACGTGATCGTCACGCCCTGCGGCGGCGGCGGCCTGCTGTCCGGAGTCTCCGTGGCCGCGCGAGGATCCTCTCCCGACATCCGGATCTACGGAGTCGAGCCCGAGGCGGGCGACGACATGCAGCGCTCCCTTGCCAAGGGCGAGCCGGTGAGCATCCCGCTGCCTGCCACGATCGCGGACGCCCTCCAGACCACGCGCCCCGCCGAGCGAACCCTGGCGATCGTCAGCGCGCTCTCGGAAGGCGTCGTCACCGTGACGGACCTGGAGCTGCGGAGGGCCATGGCGCTCTTAGCCTCCCGCATGAAGCTCATGGTCGAGCCCGGCGGAGCCGCCGCCTTCGCCGCGGTGCTTCACGGCAAGATCCCGAACGTCGACGGCAAGAAGGTCGGCGTCGTGCTCTCGGGAGGCAACGTCGACCTGGAGCGCTTCGGGAGCCTCGTGGCGGGGATCGAAACGGGGATCGAAACCTAGCTGGAGCCTGCAAGCTCTCCAACCTCGGAGAGCACCCGCGCCACCAGGCGGTCCGACAGCCAGGTTCCCCTGATTTTCAACTCGGTCAAGGCCGGAGCGAGCAGGTCGATCTCGCCTCGGCGCTTCGCTTCGATCAGAAGTCCCAGCGTGCCTTTGATCGGAAAGCCGAGCCTCTCCGCCGCGAGCCGAGCCTGTCGATCGTCCGACAGGATCAGCTCGGCGACGCGGTCGGCCGCCAGGCAGAGGGCTGCGGCCTCGCCCGGATCGAGCTGGCTTCGGAGCAGAGGGAAAAGAGGGTGGTCCGGAGGGTGAGGCGAACGATCAACCCAGTCCGCGGCACGAAGCTCGACGCTCCCCGGCAGATCCGCGCCCAGGTCGACGACCTCCCGGTAGACCAGCTCCGGAACGAGAATTCGACCATACAGAGCTGGAAGTAGATCGAGACGGCCGATCAGACTGAGATGAATCAGAGGCCCGGCGTCGGCGACGACGATCACGCGGCCCCGCTGAGCTCGCGGTCGAGATCGGACTCGTCGTAGTCGAAGGGCGTGATGTGATGCTCGCCCATTCGCTGGAGGAAGACGGCCTTCGGCACCTCCGCCAGCTCGGCCGCCTTGCCGAACCCCAACCGGCGGGAACGTACCTCTTCCAACAGCCAGAGAAGGCGCATCTCCCGGGCGACCTCCGCCGCGGACCACGGGCGGTGCTGGAAGGCCTCTTCCGGCAGGTCGACCGTCACGCTTCGGGCTCCAGCCGCTTTTTCCATGGCGAAAGTATACCTCCCGTCCCTTCGCCCTACGCCGACCGTCCCAGGTACGCTTTGAGCTTCGGCGTCACGGCCCGGCGGACCAGGGCGCTCTGGGCCTGCCAGCGGGCGGCGGGGTCGAGGTCGGAGAGGAAGCGGACCTCCTTGCCTTCCTGGATGGCGATCGGCTCGCCGTCCTTATAGAGGATGCGGTTGCCGGCGAGGGCCGAGACGCGCTCTCCGGGCAGGAAGGTGCCGACCAGGTTCAGCGGGTCGGAGGCGCTCACCGAGACCAGCGTCCCCTTCCTCGCCTGCTTGCGGATGGCCCTCAGCCGGCCGATCGCTTCAGGCAGGGCGTACTGCTCTCCGCCGACTCCGTCCACGAACCGGCCGCCCCGGATCTCCCCCCTCGCCTCCAGGCGGCGCAGGACGCGCAGCAGATCCCGCCAGGGCGGCAGGAGGGTTTCGCGCTCCAGCAGCTTCCGGAAGATCACGCCGTAGCGCCGCAGCAGGGTCCAGACGACCAGCTCGGTCGCCTCCTGCGATACGGATCCCTCGGGATGCCCTTCGGAGGCAACGCCCGCGGCGGCTCCCCGGGTCAGCGACCAGCGGCCGGCGTTCTCCATGCCGAAGACGGCCATCGAGCCTTTCCGGCGGATACCAGGACGGTCGTTCCTGTCCACGGGCGGACGCAGATGGGCCGGCAGCAGCAGCGCCCTGAGGCCCGTGAAGCTGTCGGACGTCACCAGCCCCCAGGCCACCAGCTCGGCCACCGCCGGCTCCACCTGGGTGCGAAGCAGCCCTGTGCCCTCGGCGACCTCGCCGAAGAACGACGCGCCGCGGTCCTTCAGATAGTCGTGGACGGCCCGGGCTCCGCCCGACAGGTCCAGCGCATCCGGATCGGGGCGCGGAGCGATCTCCCGCCAGAGCGGCAGGCTCGGCCGCGCCAGCAGGGCGAGCGGCGTCGCCCGCACCGGACCCGTTTTTCGGGCAATACCCCGGGCTGCTCCGGTGGTGCCGTTCACGCTGGCCGGCGGCACCGTGACCCGGCCCCAGACCCACCGCCCCGCGAGGCACAGCGCGTCGAGCCAGACCGGGTCGTACTCCTTCATACGCGACGGCAGGATCTCCCCTTCCCACGCGGACGCCGCGGCCTCGAAGCCTTCGAGCTGCTCGAGCAGGGCCTGCACGCTCTCCGGCCCCTCCATCCGCTCGTCCGGATCGATCCTCTGCCAGGCGAAAAGGAAGCGCATGAAATCGATCTGGGTGACCGGCGCGATCTCCCGGCGGAGACGGTCGAGGGTGTAGCGGTGGATGCGCGCCAGGAGCCGGCGCTCGCACCACTCTTCTTCTCCACGGCCCGGCGTGAACCGGCCGCGCAGCACGAAGCCCTCGCCTTCCAGCGCGACCAGGGCGACATCGATCACGCCTTTCGCCACGCCGAAGCTCCTGGCAATCGCCTCCGCCGTGGTCGGCCCGACCGCTTCCATCCGGTTGCGCAGGAGGTCGACCATGGCCTCGTCGGCCCCCCAGACCCGCGACGCCAGGCGCTCCGGCAGCACGACCGCAGGGACGGCCGGCGCCTCCGGATGGACGGCCCGCACCTGCGGCCAACGCTCAGCCGCCGCCCACAGCCCCAGGTGGCTGGTCGTCACCAAAGTCGCCCGGCCGGTCGCGGTCAGGCGCGCGAAGAGCGCCTCCCACCCGAAGCGACGTCCCTCCTCCTCGCCGATCCATCCGATCGTCATGAGCGCATCGTGCAGCTCGTCGACGTCGGCCGCCTCGGGCCACGCCTCCTCCCGCACCCGCTCGATGGCCGCGGCGTCGAGCGCACCCAGGTCCGAGGCGGTCTCCGGGTCGAGCCAGCGGCGGGTGATGATCGCCTGGGTGCGCCGCTCCTCGAGTGGGGCGTCGTCGAGGAACGCGTACGGCTGGGCGTTGAGGATCTCGTGCGACAGCGGCGACGGCTCGGTCACGTCCCGGGCCACCAGCTCGATCTCGCCGCGCTCCATCCTGCCGAGGAGCCGCTCCAACCCCTCGATATCCATGGCTTCCTCCAGGCAGTCGCGGAGGGTCTGCTCGACCAGCGGATGGTCAGGCACCTCGCGCTCGCCCACGATGTTCTCCAGGCAGGCGAGCTGGTCCGGGAAGACGACCGCGATCAGATCCTCGGCCTGCTGCCTGAGGATCGGCGGCGGCACCCGCTTCCCGCCCCGCGAGCGCGGGACGGCCAGGGCGCGGCCGGCGTTCCAGCGCCAGCGCGCGCCGAAGAGCGGCGCGTCGAGCACGGCCTGGGTGAGAACGCCGCGCACCGAGGACGAGTGCAGGAACTTGAACGCGTCCTCCAGCGGAAAGCTGTGGGTCGGCCCCAGCGAGAGCACGATCGCGTCCTCGGTGGCCGCGGCCTGCAGCTCGAAGTTGAACATCCGGCAGAAGCGCTTGCGCAGCGCCAGGCCCCAGCCGCGATTGAGCCGGCTGCCGAACGGCGAATGCACGACCATGTGCATGTCCCCGGCCTCGTCGAAGAAGCGCTCGGCCACCAGGGTGGTCTGGGTCGGCATGGCCCCGAGCGCCGCCCGGCCCGCGGCCAGGTAGTCGACGATCTGCCGCGCCGCTTCCTCCGGAATGCCGAGCTCGCCGGTCAGCCAGTCCATGGCGGCGGGCATCCCGCCTTCCACGAGCTTCCCGCCGATGTCGGAGCGCAGCCGCGCCACGGCCTCGGACAGCTCCTCGGTGCGGCCCGGCGCCTCGCCGACCCAGAAGGGGATGGTCGGCGGTTGCCCGCGGGCGTCCTCCACGAGGACGCGGCCGGACTCGATCTTGAGGATGCGCCACGATGCGTTGCCGAGCTGGAAGACGTTCCCGGCCTGGCTCTCGATCGCGAAGTCCTCGTTCAGGGTTCCGATGACCATCCCGGACGGCTGGAGCACCACCTGGTAGTCGGCGATGTCCGGAATCGCGCCGCCGCAGGTCACCGCCGTGAGCATCGCTCCTCGGCGGCCCCGGATGCGGCCGTTTACCGCGTCGTGGTGCAGGTACGCGCCGCGCCGGCCGCGCCGGGTGGCGAAGCCGGCGGCGAGCATCTCGATCGTCTCGTCGAACGTCTTCCGGGACAGGTTGCGGTACGGCCAGGCGCGCCGCACCATCGCGAACAGGTCGTCCTCGGCCCACTCCTCCACCGCCGCCGCGGCCACGATCTGCTGGGCCAGGATGTCGATCGGCTGTTCGGGGATGATGAGATGGTCGAGCTCGCCGCGCCGGGCGGCGTCGAGGAGCGCCGCGCACTCGACCAGCTCGTCGCGGGTCAGCGGGAAGATGCGCCCCTTGGGCAGGCCGCCGAGATGGTGCCCGGAGCGGCCGACCCGCTGGAGCAGCACGGCGATCGAGCGCGGCGAGCCGAGCTGGCAGACCAGCTCGACCGAGCCGATGTCGATGCCCAGCTCCAGGGAGGCGGTGGCCACGAGCACGGAGAGCTGCCCGGTCTTGAGCCGGTGCTCCGAGTCCAGCCGCTGCTCCTTCGAGAGACTGCCGTGATGCGCGGCGACCCGGTCCGCCCCGAGCCGCTCGGCCAGGAAGCGGGTGACCCTCTCGGTGACCCGCCGGGTGTTGGCGAACACCAGCGTCGTGCGGTGCTGCGCGGCCAGCTCGGCCACGCGATCGTAGATCTCGGCCCACACCTCGTTCGCCAGCACCGCCTCCAGCGGCGAACCGGGAATCTCGAGGCTCAGATCCATGCGCCGCCCGTGGCCGGCGTTCACGATCGCGCAGGCCGGCGTGCCGTCGCGCGGGCCGTCAAACGGGCCATCGGGAATACCGTCAACAACCATGTTCGCGGCGCCGACCAGAAACCGGGCCACCTCCTCGATCGGTTTCTGGGTGGCGGACAGGCCGATCCGGACCAGACTCTGACCTGTCAGAGGACGGACCAGCGCATCCAGCCGCTCCAGCGAGAGCACGAGGTGCGAGCCGCGCTTGTCGTCCGCCACCGCGTGGATCTCGTCCACGATCACGGTCCGCGCCGAGCGCAGCATGGCGCGTCCGCCCGCCGAGGTGAGCAGGATGTAGAGCGACTCGGGGGTGGTGACCAGGATGTGGGGAGGCCGCTTGGTCATCGCCGCCCGGTCCTTGACCGGCGTGTCGCCGGTGCGCACGGCAGTGCGGATCTCCACGTCCGGCAGCCCCATGGCGGCCAGCTCGGCGCGGATGCCCGCGAGCGGCTCGACCAGGTTCTTCTCCACGTCGTTCGACAGCGCCTTGAGCGGCGACACGTAGACGACGAGCGTCTCGTCGCCCAGCTCGCCCGCGAGACCGCGGCGCACGAGACCGTCCAGAGCGGAGAGAAACGCCGCGAGCGTCTTGCCCGAGCCGGTGGGAGCGGCGATCAGCGTGTGCCGGCCGGCCTGGATCTCCGGCCACGCACGGGCCTGGGGGTCGGTCGGAGCCCCGAACCGGCGCTCGAACCAGGAGGAGACGGCGGGATGGAAGGCAGTCAAGGCGGGCAGGGGCATGAGGAGGTAAACCGGGGAGCGGGCCGGAGCATTCCGGCTGATTTACGCCTCTGAGACGGTCAGGCGACGGCGGCCCGGCCCTGTCGTCCGAGCCCGCGGTGAGCAGCGATGATGCTCGACAGGAGCCCCGGGTTCCGCACCCAGGCCGAATACTCCTCCCAGGTCATCCCCAGGAACTCGTGCAGAGACAGCTCCGACTCGGCCTGATGCCAGACTTCGATGAAGTCGTCGATCTGGACGGGCGATGCCTCGCCGCGGACGCAGAGGTCGACGAACGAAGGTTCCCTTCTGTCAGACATCGAGCTTCCTGCCTTTCTCGGCCGGCTTGATCAACTCACCCGTCCTTGGATCCAGGGCCCCGAGGTGCAGGCCGCGCCGACTGAACACTTCGACCTCCCCGTGCAGGGCGTCCCACGTATAGTAACGCTGTCTGTCCCTGCTCCTCCAGACCTTGCGTCCTTCCCGGACTCCGAAGTGATCGTACTCATCAAGAATTGACGGCTTCGGTATCGGCTCCACCCATTCTCCCAATAGATTCTTTTGAGTCTATCTCGGGGCGCTCGACTCAGCAACACTACGACCTGAAGCAAATTCTTGAATGTTTCTTTTTCTCCGCTTCTATGCGGGCATTAACCTTGCAGTGATGATTCCCGAACAACAGCCCGACAGGCATTCGGGCAGCAAGTTTGGAATCATGCGCAACCTCAAGCTCAACAAGCTCAACACGTTCCCCCCTCTCAACCTGGTGGAGCCGCTCCGGCCGATGGAAGACCGGGTGCTCGTCCTGTCTCCGATGGGGCCCGATGCCTTGCACGCCTGCGAGTACCTGGACCAGGCGGGGCTCAACTGTCTGACTTGCAACGACGAATACGAGCTCTGCGCAGCCATCAAGGAGGGTGCCGCAATCGTGGTGCTCGCCGAGGAGGCGCTTCGTCCCTGGATCGTCAACGCCTTGCTCACCACGCTCGGGCACCAGGAGGCATGGTCCGATCTGCCGCTGATCGTGTTCACCCACGGTGAGCGCAGCAGCGACTTCATGCTGGAGCTTCTCGGTCCGATCAGCAACACCACGATCCTCGAACGGCCGGTGCGCGTCCCGAGCCTGGTCAGCGCGGTCCGGGCCGGCATCCGTGCCCGCCGCCGGCAGTACCAGGTGCGGGATCTGCTGCGCCGGCTGGCCGAGAACGACCGCCGCAAGGACGAGTTCCTCGCAATGCTCGGGCACGAGCTGCGCAATCCCCTGGCCGCGATCCGCAACGCGATCTGTACGCTGGACGAGCTCGACGATCCCAGCGAGGCCCACGAGCCACACGAAACAGATACCACCGACTCGGCGGACCGCCCGGCCGCGCGTCAGCGCCAGATCATTGACCGCCAGACCCATCATCTCGTAAGGATGATCGACGACCTGCTCGACGTCTCCCGGGTCACCCTGGGCAAGATCGACCTCCATCTCGAGCCGCTGGATCTGCAGAAGGTCGTGGAGGGTTGCCTGAACGGGTCGGGCATGCGGCGGCTCGCCCAGAGCCACGGCCTGGCCCTGACGGTGGAGACGGAGCCGGCCGCCATCCAGGGCGACCCCATGCGGCTGGAGCAGGTGGTGTGCAACCTCGTTCACAACGCGGTCCAATACACCCCGCGCGGCGGCAGCATCGAGATCGAAGCCGGCCCCGAGGGCGGCGAGGCCGTGATCCGGATTCGCGACACCGGCGTGGGAATTTCCAGGGACATGCTGGGCCGGATCTTCGAGCCCTTCACCCAGGTGGAAGACTCGCGCACGCAGTCGGTGGGCGGGCTGGGTCTGGGACTGCCGCTGGTGCGCAACCTGGTGAAGCTGCACGGCGGCAGGGTGGAGGCGCTCAGCAGCGGCCCGGACGAGGGCAGCGAGCTGGTGGTCCGCCTGCCGCTTCAGCCGGCGCCCCCTCTCCCGGAAATCCTTCCAGAGCCCGTTCCGGGCTGGAGCCTGCCGCGGGACGCCTCGTCGCTGCGCATCCTGGTCGTCGAGGACAACCGCGACGGACGCGAATCGCTCCGCGACCTCCTGGAGATCTGGGGCCACGAGGTGGAGGTGGCCGAGACCGGGCCGGAAGGCGTGAAGGCCGCGCTGGCCTCCCGGCCCGATGTCGCGTTGATCGACATCGGTCTTCCGGGCCTCGACGGCAACGAGGTGGCGCAACGCATCCGCGCCGACCTGGAGTCCGGCGGCATGCCGCTGATCGCGATGACGGGGTATGGCCAGCCCGAGGACCGGCGCCGGGCCCTGCAGGCCGGGTTCGACGCCTACCTGGTCAAGCCCGTGGCGCCGGAGGAGTTGGCCCGCACCCTGCGCGAGCTGGTCCGCGCAGAGACGGAGGACCCGGCAGTGCCCCTCGCCGAAGCCGCCGGAGCCGGGGGAATGCCCTCAAACCTGGCGTTCAGACATTGAAGGTCTGCCAGCGCGTCAGCAGCACCAGCAGGAAGGGCATCAGGTTGGTGTTCACGATGTCCTTGACGCTCTCGCCGATCCCGTAGCCGTCCCGCAGATCGAGGGCCTCCATGGCCATCGCCACCAGCAGGCCGGGGATCAGCGCCGTGAACGAGCTGAGCTTCCGCCGGAACAGGATCAGCGCCAGCAGCAGGCACAGGAACCCGACGTAGATGTGGATCGCATCCTTCGTCAGGGGAAGGACGGAGACCCACCAGAGCTTGAAGAGCTGATAGTCGGACTTCATACGTCGTCGACCAGCCTATCAGACCCGCCCTGGTTTCAGTATCTTCACGAACGTCCTGTCACAAGCCATCACAGACGACGGTGCCGGCTCACCGGAATCGCGCGCCGGATCCTCTCCACGCGATCGAGATCGATCTCCGCGAGCGCCAGGCCCGGGCCGTCCGACGCCACGCCGACCGGTTGGCCCCAGGGGTCGACGATCATGGCGTGGCCCCAGCTCGCCTTGAGGCCGGCGTCGTCGTGGTCGCCGTGCTGGGCCGGAGCGATGACGTAGCACTGGGTCTCGATGGCCCGGGCGCGCATCAGCGGCTCCCAGTGGTCCTTGCCCGTGGCGAGGGTGAACGCGGCCGGGATCATCAAAACCTGGGCGCCGTCGTCGGTCATCTTCCGGTAGAGCTCCGGGAAGCGGAGGTCGTAGCAGATGGAGAGGCCGAAGCGGGCGAGCGGGGTCTCGACGACGGCGGTCTCGCCGCCGGGCATGCAGGTGTCGGACTCGGCGAAGCGAATGCCGCCGGGACCGCCGGGCCTGTCGGAGAGATCGACATCGAACAGGTGCATCTTCCGGTAGGTGCCGAGGATGCGGCCGTTCGGCCCGAAGAGGACGCTGGTATTGTAACAACGCGCCGCATCTCCGCTCGCTTCGTTGAACGAGCCGAGCAGGAGATGGATGCCCAGGTCGCGGGCGAGGGTCGCGAAGCGGGTGCAGGTCGGGCCGTCGAGCGGCTCGGCGCGGCGGACCTTCTCGTCGTGCGGCCCCAGGTAGTTGGTGTTCTCCGGGGTGGCGACGAACTTTGCGCCATACCCCGCGGCGCGCTCGATCAGGCTCCAGGCGCTCTCCCAGTTGGCCTGCTCGTTCGAGGTGCAGTTCAGTTGGATGGCGGCGGCGAGGAACATGGGCGACGTTCTAGCACATTCTTGCCGTCCTGTGACCGGGGCGTCATGGGGTTGTGACAGGCAGGGACCATTCTCTTCAAGGAGAGGAAAAGCCCTTGAACGCCATCTCCCATGTCCTGCTGCTGATTGCCGCGATCTCGCTGCTGGTGACGATCGCGGCCAATATTGCCGCCAATATTGCCGCCAATACTGCCGCCCATATTGCCACCAATACTGCCCTTCGTCGTGTCAGCCGGTCGCGCCGCACCGCGGCCGGTTGTTTTCTTCCCCTCTCCGTGCTCAAGCCGCTCAAGGGAGTGGACGAGGGGCTCTACGAGAACCTCGCCGCCTTCGCCCGCCAGGATCATCCCGACTTCGAGCTGGTCCTCGGCGCCGAGGATCCGGACGATCCGGCGCTGGCCGTGGCCGAGCAGCTCAAGACCGAGTTTCCGGGGGTCCGGATCGAGATCGTGCGCGGCGCGCCGCCTCTCGGCTACAACCCCAAGGTGACCAACCTGGCGTCGCTGTCCCGGAGAGCCCGCCACGAGCTGCTGCTGATCTCGGACTCGAACGTCCGACCCCGTCCTGACTATCTGAGAACATTGGCCGCCGAGATGGACGACGAACGCGTCGGTCTCGTCACCAGCATGCTCGCGGGCACCGGCGAGGCTAGCCTCGGGGCGCTCTTCGACAATCTTCACCTGAATTCGTTCGTGGCCGCCTCGGTGTGCGGCGCGCAGCTCGCCGGCCACCCGTGCGTGGTGGGCAAGTCGATGCTCTTCCGGCGCTCGGACCTGGAGGCCGTCGGCGGCTTTCACGGCGTCCGCGACGTGCTGGCCGAGGACTACGTGCTCGGCCGGCGGTTCCATCGCTCGGGCCGGCGGGTTGTGCTCTCGAACCACGTGCTGCCGGTGATCCAGGAGAGCCGGCCGGTCTCGGCCTTCGTCGAGCGCCACCTGCGCTGGGCGCAGATGCGGCGGCGGCTGTCTCCGGCGTTCTTCGCCGAGCCGCTGCTCAATCCGATCCCCTGGCTGCTGGCCGCGGCCTGTGCGGGACGGTTCTCTGCGGCGGGCGCAACGATCGCGGTCTTCGCGGCGGTCGGGATCGTTCTCAAGGTGGCGTCGGATGCCCGGCTGGCAGCGAGGCTGCGGGGAGAGGCCCTGCCGCTGCGGTCGCTGGCGTGGATTCCGGTCAAGGATCTGCTCATCGCGGGGATCTGGCTCGCGGGCGCCTTCCGCCGGACGATCTGCTGGCGCGGCAACGTCTTGAAGGTCGGCCCCGGGAGCGTGCTCTCCCCTGCGGAAGACGGAATCACTGTCCCTGAACCCGTTCAACCTCTCCGGAGGGCTGCCTAGATGTGGAACTGGGTCGTCTCGATCGACCAGGCGCTTCTCCTCGGCGTCCGGCGCTGGGAGTCGGCGCTCGTGACCCGGCTGATGCGCGGCTTCACCCGGCTCGGCGATCCGAGCACCTGGATCGTCATGGGTCTGGCCCTCGGCTTCTCGGGCGGCCAGGGTCCGCGTCTCGCCTGGCTGCTGGGCACGGGAGCCACGATGGCCGTGGCCTTGTCCCAGATCCTCAAGCGGCTCTGCTGCCGCGCCCGCCCCAGTGTCCGGCTCGATGGAATCGGCGGATTCGCGGCGCTGGCCGAGAACCCGGACGCGTTCTCGTTCCCCTCCGGCCACACGTCCGCGGCCTTCGCCATCGCCATGGCCCTGGCCGGCGAGGGGACCGGGCTCGGCGCGCTGACGCTCGTGCTCGCCTCGGGCATCGCGCTCTCCCGGATCTACCTCGGCGCCCACTATCCTCTGGACGTGGCCGCGGGCGTCCTGGTGGGGACGCTCTCCGGTCTCGCGGCCCGCATGTTCGTGGACGGCGCGCAGCTCGTCGCGGTCGTGGCCCCCTTCGGGTACAGCACCCTGCGGCTCGCCGCCTGATGCCGTCGAGCGGATCGATCCCGATCGTCCCCGTCGTCCCCGTCGTGGCGGCCGTCGAGATGGGCTACGGCCATCTCCGGGCGGCCAAGGCGCTGGCCGACCGGCTCGGCACCGGCGTGGCGCTCGTCGACCGACCGCCCGTGGCCGGCGACGACGAGATGCGGCTCTGGCGAACCTCCCGCCGCTTCTACGAGATCACCTCGCGGGCATCCCAACTCCCCTTCGTGGGTGCGCCCATGCGCTCGCTGCTCGACTCGATGACGGCGATCCCCCATCTCTACCCCTACCGCGACCTCTCGGCGCCGACGCTCCAGACGCGCTCGCTCGACCGCCTGATCCGCCAGGGTCTCGGACGCGGGCTCGTGGATCTCCTGGAGCGGGACGGCTCGCCGCTCCTGACGACCTTCTTCGCCCCGGCCCTCGCCGCCGCGCAGCACGGCCGCGAGGACATCTACTGCGTGGTGACGGACGTGGACATCAACCGCACCTGGGCGCCGGTCGATCCGAGATCGAGCCCGATCGTCTACCTCACGCCGAGCCGCCGGGCCGCGAAACGCCTGCGTTCTTATGGCATACGCGAGGGGAAAATCGAGACGACCGGCTTCCCGCTGCCGCACGAGCTGCTCGGCGGTCCGGACGTGCCCGTGGCGCGGCGCAACCTCGCGGCCCGGCTGGTGCGGCTCGATCCGAAGCGGGCGTTCCGCTCCCAGGCGCGCGACGAGATCCACGCCTTCCTCGGGGTCGACCTGCCCGCCGAAGAGGAGGGGCGTCCGCCGCTCGCGACGTTCACGGTGGGAGGGGCGGGCGCCCAGGCCGAGCTCGCCCGGCCGCTGCTCCAAAGCCTCCGGCCTCTCATTGAGGAAGGGCGCCTGCGGCTCTGCCTGTCCGCCGGCGTTCGACGCGAGGTCGCGGCCCGGTTCGAGACGTGGATCCGCGAGGCCGGGCTGGAGGGGAACCCGGCGGTGAGCGTCCTCTGCGAGAGCGGGTTCGACGCGTACTACCAGGCGTTCAACGCGCTGCTGGCCGACACCGACATCCTGTGGACGAAGCCGAGCGAGATGACGTTCTACGCCGCGCTCGGCCTGCCGCTCGTGCTGTCGCCGCCGGTCGGGGTCCACGAGAGCTACAACCGGCGCTGGGCCATCGAGAACGGCGCCGGACTCAAGCAGCGGCATCCGGACTACGCGGGCTTCTGGATTCGAGAATGGCTGGCCGAGGGGACCCTCGCGGCGGCGGCGTGGTTCGGATTTCTCCGGCTGCCGAAGTTCGGGACCTACCACATCCTGGAACGGGTCGCAGCGCGAAACCAGGCCTGACGTGCAACAAACAAGCTTGTGTTGCAACAAACAAGCTCTCGTGGCCGCCCGCAAAGGTTATTTGTTGCAGGGGAAACCTTCCCTGTTGCAACTCAAGATTGTCCTGCAACAAACAAGGTCAAGTTGCAACAAATAAGCTTTCCCGCTCATCGGGAATCCTTATTTGTTGCAACCCGACTTTTTCCTGTTGCAGGTTGACTCTCTCTGTTGCAATTTGATTTTGTTTGTTGCAAGTCAAGGTCAACTTGCAACAGGGAAACCTTCCCGACGCCTCTCGAAGCTTGTTTGTTGCAGGTTGAGCTTGTTTCCCGCGTCAGATCGCGGGCGGAACGCCGACCAGGGTTCCCAGAACCCCATCCTCCGCGATTCCCACCAGATCCACCCGGCTGAACTGATTCCGAAGCCCTGCACCCTCGGGAGAGAGCACCCGGACGTAATTGTCGGTGAGCCCCTGCCCGATTCCGTCCCGCGGCTTCTCCCAGAGGACCGTGACACGGGTTCCGACCTGGGCGAGACGAAAGGCGCGCTCGGCCCGGCAGGCCGCGGCGAGAAGGCGCTCCATCCGCTCCTTGAGAACCTCGGGCGCCACGGGGTCCGGCAGGTCCGCGGCCTCGGTATCGGGACGCGGCGAAAAGGGGAAGGCGTGGATCTTCGCGAAGCCGGCAGCTTCGACGGTGGCGAGGCTCTCGGCGGCCTCCGCGTCCGTCTCGCCGGGGAAGCCGGCGATCACGTCCGTGGTCACGGCGACCCCGGGGATGGCCGTCTTCACCCGGTCGATCAGGCTGAGGTAGCTCTCCGCCGTGTACGGCCGGCGCATGCGGCGCAGGGTCTCTGTGGAGCCGCTCTGGAGCGACAGATGGAGATGCCGGCAGAGGCGGGAGTCGGACCACAGCTCCAGCAGCCGCTCGTCCAGATCCCAGGGGGCGATCGAGGTCAGCCGCAGCCGCGGCACGTCCGTCTCCCGGAGCAGCGCGCGGACCAGCTCGTAGAGGCGATCGGAACCGGAGCGGTAGGCCGAAATCTGGACGCCGGTGACGACGACCTCCCGATGGCCGGCGGTGTCGGGGCGAACCAGGCCCCGGACCTCGGCCACGACCTCGGCCAGGGGCCGGCTGCGCTGCCTTCCGCGCGTGGCAGGGATGATGCAGAAACTACAGCGCATGTTGCAGCCGTCTTCGACCTTGACCAGAGCGCGGGTCTGTCCAAACGCAAGAGGAACCCAGGGAACGGGAACCTCGTCGCCGGGAGCCAGATCCGGGAAAGCCTCGTGGACCCGGTCAAGAAGGCGGTCCTTCTCCGAGTTTGGCACGACGAGATCGACACTGCCGGTTGTCCCCGCTCCGGCCTCGGGCGCCCAGCAGCCGGTGACGACGGTCCGCACCGCCCTCATCGAGCGGGCAGCGGTCTTCCGCGACGTGCGCGCCGCGGCGTGCGTCACCGTGCAGGTATTGAGGACGTGGAGATCGGCCTCCGCGGGCGTGCCCACCACCCGGTGCCCGGCGGCGAAGAACTCCCGCGCCAGGCGTTCGGTCTCCGCCTGGTTGAGCTTGCAGCCGAGATGAGAGAAACAGACTCGCATGGCTGAAATCTACCCGAAATCCCGTCTCTTCGCCCTCCTCCTCCTGCTCGCCCCCGCCGCCTGGGGCGCCGCGAGCCCGTGGTCCGAGAATCCACACTCCCGCGTCCGGCTCATCACCCCCTGGACGGTGGCGCCGCGGGACGGCGAGCTCCGGATGGGCCTGCACTTCACGCTCTCGCCCGGCTGGCACGTCTACTGGAAGAACAGCGGCGACGCCGGCTTCCCGCCCGTGGTCGTCTTCACCGAGGCGCCCGGCCTGTCGAAGCCGGAGCTGCTCTGGCCGGCCCCGCACCGCTTCGAGCTGCCCGGCGATCTTGTGGCGTTCGGCTATGAGAAGGAAGTGGTCTACCCCATCCGCGCGACCCTGAAGGGCGGCACCGGCGGCGGCGATTCGATCCGGCTGGAGGCCGACGTGGACTACCTCGTCTGCGAGGTCGACTGCGTCCCCTATCGCTACAAGATCGCCCTGGATCAGCCGCTCGGCAACCCGGCCCCCGATCCCGGGACCGGGCCGCTCGTGGACGCCGCCTGGAAGCAGATCCCGGTCACCTCCAGGGCCGGCGTCTCGGCCAAGTCGGGCCTGGATCTCGCCGATCCGGCGAAGCCCGTCCTCGAGGTCCGGCTGAAGGGCGCCCGTCCGGGGGGAACGGGATCGAGCCTCTTCCTGGAAAGCCACGACGACTTCGACACGGGCAAGCCGGTGATCCAGGAAGACGCGGACGGCACGGTCTTCCGCGTCCCCCTCAGGCCGCGCGAGGCGGGGAGGATGCCGGCGACGACGCAGATCGCCTGGACCGCGACCGGGCTTGTGACCGGGCCCGGGCGCGAGGGCGAGACATTCAGCCTGGAGGCGAGCGGGAAGGTCGGCCCCAGGAAGGCGTCAATGTCCGCGGCTTCCTCCCCATCCCCGACCGGCGGCTCGCCCCGCCCCTGGGAGCGCCCCTCGGTCCTGATCGTCCTCACCGGACTTTCCACGATCCTCGCCCTCGGATTCTGGGGGCTGCTCGGCGCGGGAGCTCCATCCCCGCGCGTCCAGGCGCTCGGCTTCGCGGCCGGCGCCGTCACCATCGGGCTGCTCTATGTGCTTTCGCACCGGCTCCAACCGGAGAGACTGGCGGCCGTGGAGATGGCCCTCCTGGCCATCTCCTTGATCGCCTGGCTCCGTCATCGCCGACTCCGGCGGGTCTAGAACCCGCCCACCGTCCAAACAGGAGGACTCATTGATGCGCAGACTTCTCACCGCTTCGTCCCTGCTTCTCGCCGGCCTCGCGCTGGCCGCCGGTCCGGCCCTTGCCACGGCCGCCGTGGGCGACACCGCCCCGGCCTTCCAGCTCAAGGATCTGAACGGCAAGACCCACTCCCTCGCCGACCTCAAGGGCAAGGTCGTCGTCCTCGAATGGGTCAACCCCAACTGCCCCTTCTCCGACCGCCACGCGAAGGAGAAGACCATGGCCGACCTGACCAGGAAGTACGGCAAGGTCACCTGGCTGGGCATCAACAGCACCAACCCCGACCACAAGGACTACCTCCAGCCCGCCGAGCACACGGCCTGGGCCAAGAAGAACGGCGTCGACTACGCCATCCTCTATGACCCGACCGGCGCGACCGGCCACGCCTACGACGCCAAGACCACGCCGCACATGTACATCATCGACGCGCAGGGCAAGATCGCCTACAACGGCGCGATCGACGACGATCCGAGCGGCCGCATGACCAAGGCCCAGCGGGTCAACTACGTGGACGGCGGCCTGACCGCCAAGCTGGCCAGCAAGGCGGTCGATCCCGCCTCCACCAAGCCCTACGGCTGCAGCGTCAAGTACTGATCCTGCCCGCTTTATCCGGCGGGGTGGTCACGCCGTGACCAGGGTCACAAAAAGGCCCGGCGGAAGCGCCGGGCCTTTTCATTATTGTTGCAGCATTGTTGTGCAGCATCGTTGTGCAGCTTGACGAGCAACTTTTAAGTCTATACTCTGTTATGCATCTGTTTCTCATGCTTCTGATCTTGGCGCTTGCCGCAAATCCGGAACACGCGGGCTCAGCAAAGGAGAGAACCAGATGTCCTACACGAAAGACGGGATCATGGCGCAGCTCTGGGTGGTTTTCGGTCAGGGGACCGGGCCCATCCGCGTCACGCAGGAAGCGGCTCTGGAATTGAGCCGTTGGTATTATGATGCGATTACACCCGACGTCGTCGACAACTGGGGTGTGTGGTCGCTTCAGGTGCTCGATCGAATCCGCGCCATCGGCAGCCTCGCAGCCCTGCTCTCCATTCAGCAGGGGTCTCCGACCGTCAACGCCCTGATGGTCCATCAGGCGGCGACCACCGTCCAGCTGCTTTCGGACACGCCGATCTGTCCCGACATCCCACCGGCACCTGAGGTCTGAACGACGCGATCCTTCTCAAGGCTCGTGCTGAACACCGCCACCTGGAAGCGGGCGGCCCTCGTCCTCGCGCTGGTCAAGGTGAGCCTGGGGGTCGCCGCGCTCGCCGCGGTCTATTCCAGGGTCGACCCGGACCCTGTGTACCCGTGGCTGCTTCATCTCGTCTACGGCCTGCCGTTCACGGCCGCGGGCATCCTGCTGGTCGCGGGCGGGCGCCGCGATCCGCGGGCGATCTCGCTGGGCGGCTTCTTCCTCATGGCCGCGACATCCTTCTTCAACCGGCCGCTGCGAACCTACGTCGGTCTGACTCTTCCCGGCCATGCCGTTTTCGCCGCGGTCGACGCCCTGGAGCTCGACGCCTTCATGGCGTACTTCCTCTGGACGTTCGCGCGCGACTTCCCGCATCAGCTCGTCTCGACCGTCGGCCGCCAGCGCATCCGCCTCGCGGTGCTGCTGAGCCTCGGCGTGGGTCTGGGACTGTTCAGCCTGAACATCCTTCACTACCTGACCAGCCAGGTGATCCAGGTCAAAAGCCTGAGCCTGCTGGCCGAGCTCATCCCGATGCGCGGCAAGGGGCTGTTCTACATCTTCCTTCTGCCGCTGACCCTGGGGGCCTTCGGCTTCCTGATCTGGCGGGGCCGGCAGCTGGATGTCACCGACCACCGCCGGGTCCGCCTCTTCCTCCAGGGCTTCGGGCTCGCGGCCGTGCCGATGCTGGCCGAGACCCTGATCGGCCTGATGATCCCGGCCTATCAGAGGTACAAGGACGTCCATCCGGTGCTCGACCATGCGATCATCCTGGTCCACACGGCCTTCGTTCTGATGCTGCCGTTGCTCACACCCTACGCCGTGCTGGTTCACCAGGTGCTCGACGTCAAGCTGCTCGCCCGCAAGGCATTGCGGTATGCGCTCGCCCGCTACTCCGCCACCGCGCTGGCCGCCGTGCCGCTGGCGGCGCTCGCGTTCTATCTCTGGCAGCACAATGACGAGAAGCTGAGAGAGATCTTCTCGGGCTACCGCGCGCCGTTCCTGGTCGTCTTCACCGGGATCGGGTTCGCGGCGCTCAGCTACCGCAAGACGCTGCTGGAGGCGATCGACCGGCGCTTCTTCCGGGAGCAGTTCGATGCCCGGCGCATCCTGACCCAGCTCCTCGACCGCATCCGGGCCACGTCCGGGACCGCGGCCCTGGCCTCGCTGGTCTCCCACGAGGTCGACCTCGCGCTCCATCTTGAAGGCGGGGTTTCGATGCTGGTCCTCGACCCGCGCGCGGGCGTGCTGAGCGATCCCCGCAACCGGAGCCGCCGCCTGGACGCGTCCTCGCACGTGGCGCTGATGGTCTCCGACAATAGCGATCCGCTGGTCGTCAACCTGGACGACGCCCATTCCCCGCTTTCGCGGCTGCCGGAGGCCGAGCGCCACTGGCTCGTCGACAGCGGTTTCCGGCTGATCGTGCCCAGCCTGGCGCGCGACGGCACGCTGCTCGGCCTGATGGGGCTGGGCGAGAAGCGCAGCGGTCTCCCCTTCCTCAAGGAGGACCGCGAGCTGCTGCGCGCCATCGCCGGCAGCGCCGCCTGGGTGATCGAGCTGGACCAGACGCGCTCGAACACGCCGATCCAGCGCCCCCCCCGCAAGCCGGTCGTCGACGACGACGACGACACCAGCCAGGAGCCGATCACCCACCCCGGGCTGGCCAAGGAGTGCATCCACTGCGGCAAGCTCTTTCCCTCGTACACGGTGCTGTGCAGCGTCGACAGCCGGCGGCTGGAGCCGTCCCACGTGCCCTACATGCTGCCCGGCAAGTTCCGATTCGAGTGCCGCATCGGCGCCGGCGGCATGGGCGTGGTCTACCGCGGCTCGGACCTGGCGCTCGGCCGGCCCGTGGCCGTCAAGACCTTGCGGCGGGTCTCGCCCGAGGACGCCATGCGCCTGCGCCGCGAGGCGCGGACCGCGGCGGCGGTCTCCCATCCCCACCTCGCGCCGGTCTACGGCATGGAGACCTGGCAGGGGACGCCGATGCTGGTGCTGGAGCTGCTGGAAGGGGGGACGCTGGCGCACCGGCTGCTGGACCGCGGCCGGCTCACTCCGCAGGAGACGATCGATCTGGGCATCTCCATGTGCGACGCCCTGGCCCAGCTCCACGGCGCCGACATCCTTCACCGCGACATCAAGCCGAGCAACATCGGGTACACAGCGTCCGGTGTGCCCAAGCTGATGGACTTCGGCATCGCCCGCCTGATGTACGACCTGCGCCGCGAGCGCGAGGAGGGGGAGCAGGAGCGCCGCGCCGAGGATCCGACGCTGCCGCCGGCCAGCTCGCTCTGGACCCACATCGACGGCATCACGCCGCAGTCGAAGCCGCTGGTGGGGACGCTGTCCTATCTCTGTCCCGAGGCCCTGGAAGGAAAACCGCCGGACGCCCAGTTCGACCTCTGGAGCCTGGCCATCGTGCTCTACGAGTGCCTGCTGGGCCGCAAGGTCTTCAGCAGCGTCGACCCCAGGCAGACCGCCGCGCGCATCCGCATGGGCCGCGTGCCCGATCTGCTCCAGCTCGCCCCCGAGTCCAGCGAGGTCATGGCCGACCTGTTCCGCATCGCCCTCCACCGCAACCGCAGCCGGCGGCCGGAGACGGCGGGAGAGCTGAGGCAGAAGCTGGAGGCGGTTCGGGGAAAAGTCTGATTCAGGAGGAGCCTCCGCCGGCGAGGCGCCGGCGGTCCCAGGAAAAACCGAGACTAGGCGGGCGGGGGCTCCCTCCCCTCGCCGCGCGAGGGGAGAGCCGGGGAGGGGAGAATGGGATCAATAAGGACCGCCGAGCTCCATGATCGTCGGCTTGATCTTCGTCGCCAGCCCGAACCCGTCCCCGAACGGCAGCACCACCGCCTGAAGCTGCGGGTGCATCATCAGGTAGCCGTTGAAGGCGCGCAGGGCGTCCGCGTTCGGGTCGTCCTCGTCACTCTCGTCGCGCTCATCGTGCGGCTCCGCCACCTCGCCCTTCCACAGCAGATTGTCGATCGCAATCACGCCGCCGACCCGCACGATGGGGACCAGAAGGTCCAGATAGCGCCGGTACTCCGTCTTGATGGCGTCCACGTAGGCGAGGTCGAACGGCGGCTGGAGGCGCGCGAGCACTTCCAGGGCAGGGCCTTCGATCAGCTCGACCCGGTCCGCCACGCCGCCGCGCTCCAGATAGCCGCGGGCCAGGGCGATGCGCTCGGGATCGACGTCGATCGAGGTGACCCGGGCTTCGGGCGCGCCCTTGGCCAGGCAGAGGGTGCCGTAGCCGATGGCCGTGCCGACTTCCACGATGCGGCGGGCGCCGGTGACGCGGGCCAGGATGCCGAGGAGCCGGCCGATCTCGGGGTCGGAGATCGGCACGTCCCCCTCCGCCGCCCTCGCCTCCATCTCCTTGAGAAGAGGATCGCGGGGAGGCAGGAGGCGGTCGAGGTAGCTCTCCTGCTCCGGCCGCAGGATGGCGCCGTGGCCGTGCTTCATGGCGTGGTCGGCGACTCCGAGGCCGGCCTCTGGCGGGCGGCCGCCCCGGGGGCCCAGGAGGCGTTCTCCAGCGCGACGGACCGCGGCGCGCCCGAGCCGAACTGGAAGTTGGGCTGCAGCGTCAGGCGGCACATGCCGCTCTTCGGCGGAGTGACGACCGGCACCTCCACCTCGTGCTTCCCCGAGCCGGAGACGCTGGTCTCGTAGTCGCCGCAGGTGCTCTCGATCCGCACCGAGGGGACGCCGCCGCCCTCGACTTTCAGGTTGCCGGCCACCTGCGGCTCCGGGATGCGGACCACCAGCCAGATGGTGCCCGGCTGGCGGAGACCCGCCACGCGCAGGCCGCCGGCGCCGCTCAACCAGCGCCGCGCGATCGTCTGGAGGTCGCCGCCCGGCTCGGACGGCAGCCACTGCTCGGAGAACGTGAACCGCGGCCCGCTCTTCTTGGTGTTCTTGGCCGCGGGCACCTCGATCTCGGCCGCGAGGTACTCCATCCGCGCCACGGGCTCGCCCACGCCGTCGACCGCCCAGCGCTGCTTGGCCTCTCCCGCCAGGCCGAGCGTCAGGCTGTACTTGCCCCCCGGCAGCGGCGGCGCCAGCGCCGACTGGTGGATCTTGAGGTCGTAGGAGACCGGCACCCCTTCGCGCCACTTGCCCGGGAACGGGTGATCGAACGTCCGCACGACCTTCCGATCCTGGTCGAGCAGATGGACGAACACGGTCGGCGTGCCCGTGAAGCCCTGGAGCGCCAGGGACGGCGTCCAGGTCAGGCGGACCTGGTGAAGCTCGGGGAACGGCAGGCTGACCTTCTTCGGAGTCACTTCCAGGGAGGCGACCGGGGTCGCCTTCTCGCCGCAGCCGGTCAATCCAAGGGCGCCAAGGGCACCGAGGGCTGCGCCGATCAGAACGCTCGGAACCAGCAGGCGCTTCGTCAGGGGTCTCAGGGCTTTCATGATTGCATTCAACCTATCACGATCGTTTCGGCTATCGCCGGGTCACGGCCGATAACTGGCGGAGCAGTCGGGCCCTTCCCAGACCGTCACCTCGGTCAGCGGAGCCGAGGGCAGGCGCGCGGCCAACCCGTCGAAGAACCAGACCGCGATGCGCTCGGTGGTGGGGCTCACGGCGTCGAACGGCGGCACGGTGTTGATGTGGCGGTGGTCCAGCTTCGCGGCCAGCTCACGGAGCGCGCCCTGGATCTCGACGAAATCCCAGGCCATCCCCTCCCCGTCCAGCTCCGGCGCGGTCAGCACCGCCTCCGCCACCCAGGAGTGCCCGTGGACCGCTTCGGGCGACCCCTTGTACGAGGTCAGGTGATGCGCCGCCTCGAACCGGACCCGGACCCGCAGGACGTAGGCCGGCATCCGTCAACCCTCGCCGAGGAGCTGCTCGACCCGGGCCACCACCATCTCCAGGGCCACCTTGTTCTCGCCGCCCTCGGGAATGATGATGTCCGCGTAGCGCTTCGACGGCTCCACGAACTCCAGGTGCATGGGCCGGACCGTCTCCAGATACTGCCGCAGGACATCCTGGACCGTGCGTCCGCGCTCGGCCATGTCGCGGCCGAGGCGGCGGATGAGCCGGATGTCGGCGTCCGTGTCCACGTAGATCTTGAAGTCGAGCAGGTCGCGCAGGGCGGGCTCGCAGAAGATCAGGATGCCTTCGAGCAGGACCACCGGCTGCCGCTCCACCCGCCGGGTGCGGTTGGTGCGGCGGTGGCGGACGAAGTCGTAGATCGGCACCTCGACGGGATGGCCCGCCTTGAGCGCCGCGATGTGCGAGATGAGCAGGTCGTTGTCGAGCGCTGCGGGGTGGTCGAAGTTGTGGTGCAGCAGCTCGCCTTCGTTGCGCCAGGTGATGTCCCGGTAGTAGCTGTCCTGCTCCACGAACGCGATGCGGTCCGCGCCCACGGCGTCGAGCACGGTGCGGACGACGGTGGTCTTGCCCGAGCCGGTCCCCCCGGCCACGCCGATCACGAACGAGCTGCGGTCCTGCATCGTGAGGACGGGCTGCGGCATGGGTGCGGTTTCGATCATGGATCGGCTCCAGACAAGAAGGGGTGGCGTCGGAGGGGGATTCTATCCACAGGAGCCCTATCTCTGACAGCGGTAACAGTAAAAAGTGCTTCGGCCCGCCTGGACGATCCGCCGGATCGGGGTGCCGCAGACCGCGCAGGCCTCCCCTTCGCGGCCGTAGACGCCGAGCGAGACCTGGAAATAGCCGCTCTGGCCCTCGCCGTCCGCGAAGTCGTTGAGCGTCGTGCCGCCCTCCGAGATCGCCTGCCGCAGCACGGTCATGGAGGACTCCGCCAGACGGTCCCAGCGGCCGGCCGAGATCCGCGCCACCGACCGGTTCGGGTGGACTCCGGAGCGGTAGAGCGCCTCGGTGGCGTAGATGTTCCCGAGCCCGACCACGATGCGCGCGTCCATCAGGAAGCTCTTGACCGGCCCGCGCCGGCCGGCCGCGGCGCCGGCAAGAAACGGCCCGCCGAAGCCGGGCTCCAGCGGCTCGACACCCAAGTGGGCGAAGTGCGGATCGAGCGCCAGGTCGGCGGTCGGAGCGGCGAACACCAGGCCGAAGCGCCGCGGGTCGCGCAGCCGCAGCCGCCGGCCCGAGCGGAGAAAGAAAGCCACGTGCTCGTGCGGCTCCAGCGGCTCGTCGCCGGGGACCAGCGTGAGCCGGCCGCTCATCCCGAGGTGGACCACCAGGGTCTGCCCGCCCGCGAGGTCGATGAGGAGGTACTTGGCCCGGCGCCGCAGCGCCGCGACCTCCCGGCCGGCCGTGCGGCGGGCGAGCTGCGCGGGGACGATCGCCTCCCGCATCGCGGTGTTGCGCACCTCCACCCGCTCGATCCGGTCGCCCAGGAGATGGGGCTCCAGACTGCGGCGGAGAACCTCGACTTCGGGTAGCTCGGGCATTGGCAGGGATTCTAGCCGACGTCCTGCACGAGATCCTGGTCAGAGTATTAGCCGGGGTATTGACAAGCGCCGCCGACCAGCGTAAAACAAGCGTAACATGTCACGCCAAGCGATTCTCCCCTTCGTTCCCACGCTGCCTCTGAGCCGGCGCAGCCATGAGGCGCCCGCTCAGGCGGACCCCGCGGTGGAGGCCTCGCTCCGACGCGCCCTGCTCCGGAAGGAAGCGATCCTTCTGGGCATGGACGGCGTCGATCCGTACTCCATGGAGAGCCCGACCGGCCCCGGTTTCGTCCGCTCGCTGCTCCAGGGACTGACCCGCCTGGACGGCCTGGAGCTGGCGATCCGGACCCGCTCGCCGCGCGTGCTCCAGGATCTGAGCCTGCTGACCGAGCTCGATCAGCGCCACACCGTGCGGGTGGACGTGCCGATCCCGACGGTGAGCCGGAATCTCGCGAAGCGGATCGAGCCGAAGGAGATGGACCCCGAAGCGCGGCTCTGGGCCGTGACGCAGCTCGCGGCCGAAGGGATCGCGACGCGCGTGCTGGTGACGCCGCTCGTTCCCGGGATCAACGACGGGGAGAACGCGCTGCGCGACCTGTTCGAGGCGGCTTTGGAGGCCGGAGCCTGCGATGTGACGGCGGACACGGCTCCTGCCCCGGTCGTCCGCCCCGCGAAGCTCCGCCTTCTGTCCTGGGGAGCCGGCCGGGAGGAGAGGACATCCGAAAACGTCCTCTCCACGCTCCGGCAGCTGCGCCTGGAGCACGGCTTCCCTCGGCCGGTTTTGGGACGGGGTTGATCTCGGGGTTGATCTGTAGGGGCAGGCCTTGTGCCTGCCCTCAGCGGTACAGGGGCAACCACAAGGGTTGCCCCTACAGGGTTCTGTAGTGCAGGTTGCTAGTCGGACGATCCGGACCCGGACGAGCCCGAACCCGACGAGCCCTTGCTCTCGGATGACGAAGACGAACCCGAAGAACCCGACGACGAGGACGAATTCGAGGACGACGAGCCGCCCTCCGACTTCGACTCGGACTTCCCTTCCGACTTGCCCTCGGACTTCGACTCCGAGCCCCCTTCGGACTTTCCGCCCTCCGACTTGGAGGGCGGCGCCCCCTTCTTACCCGCGTAGTCGGTGACGTACCAGCCGGTCCCCTTGAACTGGACGGCTGGCGCGGAGATCAGCTTGCGGACCGGTCCGTTGCATGACGGACAGTTGGCGAGCGGCGGGTCGCTCATGCGCTGCAGCAGCTCGGACTTCTCCCCACACTCAAGACACTGGTACTCATAAATCGGCATCGGACAGGTTGCTCCTGAATTGGGTTACGAACCGTAACGGTCGCCCGTGGTCTTGAACCGGATCTTGATCGCGCCGGTGACCTCTTCCCGCCGGGGCTCCTGAAGGTTCACCGCGGCCGCGGCGGAAGCCGCCGAGGGGCGGATGAGCTGAAGCACCTGGAAGGCGTACATCACCTTGGCGTTCTCCGCCGTTCCGCCCGGTCCCTGCGTGCAGACCTCATACAGGGACCGCCGGCCGTCGATCCGGCAGAGGAGCTCGTACTCCTCCGCGTCGAGGGCGGACTCGATCAGATCCTCGATTCGATAACACGCATCGAAGACCGTCTCTTTCCGCCCGAGGCGGGCGGCCATGGCCTTCGCGTTCGGAGCGCGCCGGATCCCCTGCAGGATGACCTGCGGCATGGGGAGCTGGATGCGCACGGAGTCCGGCTCCTTGAAGTCGCCGATGCTGAAGATGACGGCGCCGTCCTGCCACGAGAAGAGGCTCCAGACGACGGCTTCGATCTGCTGGCGGATGGCCTTGTAGATGTCGGCGGGCGAGAGGATGCCGCGCTCGACGAGCAGGACGCCGTAGCGCTTGTTGAGGCGCTCGCGCTCGCTCATGGTCTCGTCGAAGACCTCCTGGGTCAGCGTGCCGCTGCGCAGCAGCCAGGTCCCGAGGCTGTCCTCGCGGTCCGACGAGGAGGCGTGGACGACGTTGCCTTCCTTGATGTAGATCCTCTTCAGCATTCCATCCCGGCTCGCCTCGATCACGCCAGGCACCTGGAAACGGTGGATGGTGTAGAGGATCTCCGGTAAAGCGGTCTGCGAGAGATCGCCTCGATATTGGAAGCTGTGCTCGACGTTGGCCAAGGGGACCCCCACCTCCCGTTACGTACGAACTACGGCTGACGAAACGTCCGAGGAGTATACCATCTCGGCATGATCCACCCCGACGAGGCCTGGCGCCGGATCTCGGAGCGCCTCTCTCCCCTCCCTGAAACCTCTCTGCCCCGCCGCTCGGCAGGCGGCCGGATCCTCGCCCGGCCGCTCTCCGCCACGGTGGACGTGCCGGGCCTGGATGTCTCCGCCATGGATGGATACGCGCTGGCCGGGCCGGTCCCGCCGGGTGAACCCCGGACCGTGGCCGCCACGATCCTGGCCGGCGATGCGCCGGGCTTCCGCCTCGTCCCGCCCGCCGTCGCGCGGATCATGACCGGAGCACCCGTCCCCCTCGGCGCGGACCGCGTCATCCCGGTCGAGCAGAGCGACGGCGGCAAGGAGACGGTCGTCTTCCGCGTCGAGGTTCCGGCGGGGGCGCACATCCGGAGCCGGGGCGAGATCCTGCGGGCCGGAGACCCGCTCCTGCCGGCCGGCTCTCTCCTCACCCCCGGCGCGCTCGGGCTGATCGCGACCCACGGCTATCGGGAGGTCCCGGTCCACCGCCCCCCCTCGGTGGCCGTGCTGACCACCGGCGACGAGGTCGTGCCTGCGGAGACCGAGCCCGCTCCGGGCCAGCTCCGCGACTCCCACACGGACTTCCTCCTGGCGGCCGGGGAGCGGCTGGGCCTCCGGTTCGAGCCGCTGGGGATCGCTCCGGATCGCGAGCCTGAGCTCCGGGCTATGGTCGAACGAGGGCTTCGATCCGATGTCCTGATCCTCTGCGGCGGCGTGTCCATGGGCGAGCTGGATCTCGTGGAAGGGGTGCTCGCCGGCCTGGGCTGCGAGCCGCATTTCGACGCCGTGGCCATCCAGCCCGGCAAGCCCGTGGTCTTCGCCACTCACCCCGGAGGCGCGGTCTTCGGCCTCCCCGGCAACCCCGCCTCCGTGATGGCGACGTTCTGGCTTTTCGTCCGTCCCGCCCTCAGGAGAATGATGGGATTCCAGGAAGGCTGGTGGTCGGAGGCGCTCGCGGGGACCCTCGCCGGGCCTCTCCCCGGCTCGAAGGGCCGGGACCGCTTCCTGCCCGCCACCGTGGCGGTCCGCGACGGGCGGCTGCTCGCGACCCCGCACCCGCCCCGGGGCTCCCACGATCTCGCCGCGTTCGGCCTCGGCACGGCGCTGGTGCGGGTGCGGGCCGGCGCAGAGCCGGCGGCGGCCGGCGAGGCGTGCGAAGTCCTGTTCCTGTAACGCGGGGGCGAATCAGCGCTGGATCGAAGAGGGTTTTGAGCTTATCGGCCGCCAATAGGTAAAGTATACTTACCTTATTTGGAGGCAATAAGCATGATAGCCCCGGCGCAGGAGATCTTCTCAGTCCTTCGGCAGTACAACCCCTGGTGGGATTCCGGAGCCGTCCGCGATCTTCCCGACTGGCGCCGGACCGCCTTCTCCGAGTTGATCGATTGGCTGGCAGACCCTCCCGCTCCGCGGGCCATCCTGCTCAGCGGCGCCCGGCAGGTCGGCAAGACGACCCTGCTCCTCCAGGCGGTCGCGGAGCTTCTCGCACGGGGAGTCAAGCCGGAGCGAATCCTGTACGCGACCTTCGATCACCCCCTGCTCAAGCTGATCGGGCTGGAAGGGGTGCTCAATGTCTGGCGGGAGATCCAGCCGCGCTCCGCCGAGACCGAGTACATGCTGCTCGACGAGATCCAGTACACCCAGGGCTGGCAGACCTGGCTCAAGCACCAGGTGGATTTCGAGAAGCGGGCACGCATCGTGGTGACCGGCTCCGCCGTCCCGCTGGAGACGGAAGGCCTCGAATCCGGAGTCGGCAGGTGGCACACCATCCGGCTCGCCACGCTGTCGTTCTCCGAGTACCTCCAGATCCAGGGGTTCCGGCTCCCTAACCTTCCGGAGGTGGACTCCCTCGCGGAGATCTTCTCCTGGAGCCCGGCCGACCTCATCCGCACAGGGGAAGTGGGACGCCCGCTCGTCGCCTACTTTCACGAGTATCTGCTGCGGGGCGGGTTTCCCCAGACGGCCTTGATCGAGAGCGTCACCCTGGCCCAGAAGCTCCTGCGCGAGGACATCGTCGACAAGGTGCTCAAGCGGGACATGACCGCCCTGTTCGGAGTGCGGCGCGTGCTGGAGCTGGAGCGGACGTTCCTCTATCTCTGCCTGCACGACGGCGGCCTCCTGGATCTCCAGGCCCTCTGCACCCAACTCGGGCTCAAGAAGCCCACGGTCAGCCGCTTCATCGATCTGCTGGAGGCCGCCCACCTGATCTATCGCCTCCCTCCGTACGGCTACGGCAAGGAGATCCTGCGCGGAAAATTCAAGGTCTATCTCGCCGATCCGGCGATCGCCGGAAGCGTCCTGCTCAAGGGCCGGGCGCTGCTGGAGGACGGAAGCCGCCTGGGAGCGGCGGCCGAGACGGCCTTCTTCAAGCACGTCTTCGCCCGCTACTACCAGACCGGCGTGAGCTTCACCTACTGGCGAGGCCGCAAGAGCCTCGAGGTCGACATCCTCGCCGAGGTTGCCTCCCGCTTGATCCCGTTCGAGGTCAAGTACAGCCGAAGCACCGTTCTTGAGAGCGATCTCAAGGGTCTCCGCCTCCTGTGCGAAGAGAAGGAGATCCCCCGCGGCTACGTGATCACCCGCGAGATCTCCGACTTCGGAGTGGTGACGTTCCCTGGCAAGGTCGAGGCGGCGATCCTGAAGATCCCTGCGCCGCTTGCCTGCTATTGGCTCTCACGCTCCGAGGGGCGCTCCTGATCCCCTCCGGCCCGCCAGGATGAACGCGCCGCCGCTCAGAGCCAGCGCCTCGAAGACACCCGAGGTCTCGCCGATGTCCTGGAGATCGGCCAAGGCCCGGGGGATGTGCAGGAGCCCCACCCAGAGCAGCATCATGATTCCCGACATCAACGCCGCCAGCCGGGCCGTCTTCGGGACCAGCATGCCGACACCGCCCGCGATGAGGGCGACGCCGGTGAAGTAGACCCAGAGGGGACGGCCGGGAATCCAGGCGGGCACGAGCTGCTCCACGAAGGCGGCGTAGACGAAATGCTGGATTCCTCCCAGGATCATGAACCCACCCAGGAAGAACGGTCCCAGGAAGCTCAAACGCCTGAACCCTCTGGCGAGGCCGGTGGACCGGTCCGCATCCGGCGACAGGGAGATCGCCACAAGGATGACCCCTCCCAGCATCGCCAGCGCCTTGCAGGGGTTCGTCCACATGAACCCCACGAGAGGATCGGTGGCAGCCACGGGCAGATGCACGAACAGGAAGTCGAAGAGGACCATCGCGCCCAGCATCAGCGCTGGCCATTGGACGCGACGACCCAGTGCGATCATCACGCCAGTGACGATGAGGACATCCCCGACCATGTGGGGCCAGAGCGAAGGCGCGGGAATCCAGGCTGGTAAGGGTGGAACCAGCCTCACGAACTGGCCCGACAGGATCTGCAGGGCTCCTGACGCCGCCATGGAAACCCCGAAGAAGAACCGGCCCAACGTCGATGTGTCCATCCAGAAGCCTCCCGGAGGCCGGGGCACGCGGAACGGTCACCGCGGCGGCGCGGCCTGCCGGGGCAGTCTAGCAGTGCTCCCGGGAGCGGAGCCGGGGGCCGGTCGAAGCCGCCTGGAGGCGCCGTGGCGACGCGCTTCGCCGCCTCCCGAGACGCGCGGCGAAAGGCGTGGCCGCCGAGCCGCCGGCCTGCTGATCGAAAGGCGGTTGTAGGGCTCCCGCCTGGCATCCATTCTGCAGTTGAGCGTTCCATGAACAAAAAATTGAAGCACTTTTACGAGATGGTTGAGGACATCCATACGGCCATGTTCACGACGCGCCGCCGGGATGGGCATCTCATCTCGCGGCCGATGGCGAACCAGGTGGCGGCAGACGGCGCCGATCTCTGGTTCGTGACCTCCCAGGACACTTCGAAGCTGATCGATCTGGAGCACGACTCCCACGTCAACCTTTCCTATTACAAGGATAGGACGCGGGAGTGGGTCTCCGTGTCGGGGATCGCGAAAATCTCGACCGACCGCGCGAAGGTTCGCGAGCTCTACCGTCCGGATTGGAAGGCCTGGTTTGGCAGCGAGGGAGGCGAGCAGGATGGCACGGCCGACGACCCGCGGATCGTCCTGATCGGAGTCGACATCGAGTTGGCCACCTTCATGGAAGTCAACAAGCCGCAGCCCGTGGTTCTCTTCGAGCTCGTCAAGGGCCTGGTCACCGGCAAGGCGCAGGAGATCGGAGAAACGCAGGTCGTGACGAAGACGGAGGCGAGCCAGACGACGAACAAGCGCGAGCCGGCCGCGAAGACGTGAGCCGAGTGGCGCAGCCCGGACGGGCCTCGTCCCTTCCACCGGTCTTCACGGTTTAACGAGAGGATTGGAAGAAGGAAAGGGGCACGGACCAGGCCGTGCCCCCGTGAGATTCACCGAAGCTCGAAGCGGTCGAGGTTCATCACCTTGTCCCAGGCCGCCACGAAGTCGTGGACGAACTTGCCCTGGGCGTCCGAGCTTCCGTAGACCTCCGACACCGCCCTCAGCTGGGAGCTCGAGCCGAAGACGAGGTCGTAACGGGTTCCGGTCCACTTCAGCTCGTCGGTCGTGCGGTCGCGACCTTCGAACACGTCCTTCTCGTCCGAGGTGGCCTTCCAGCCCGTGCACATGTCGAGCAGGTTCACGAAGAAGTCGTTGGTCAGCTCTCCCGGACGGTTCGTGAAGACGCCGTGTTTCGACTGCCCGACGTTGGCGTCGAGGACTCGCAGGCCGGCGACGAGCACCGCCATCTCGGGCGCCGTGAGCGTCAGCAGCTGCGCCTTGTCGACCAGCAGCTCCTCGGAGCTCATCGTGTACTTGGCCTTCTGGTAGTTGCGGAAGCCGTCCGCGACCGGTTCGAGCACCGCGAAGGACTCGACGTCGGTCTGCTCCTGCGAGGCGTCCATGCGGCCCGGCGTGAACGGAACCGCCACCTCGTGACCGGCCTTCTTCGCCGCCGCTTCGATCGCCGCGCAGCCGCCCAGCACGATCAGGTCGGCGAGCGAGACCTTCTTGCCGGACGGCCCGGCGTTGAATTCCTGCGCAATGCCCTCCAGGGTCTGGAGCACGTTCGCCAACCGCTTGGGCTGGTTGGCCTCCCAATCCTTCTGCGGCGCGAGACGGATGCGGGCGCCGTTGGCGCCGCCCCGCTTGTCGGAGCCGCGGAAGGTGGACGCGGACGCCCAGGCCGTCGAGACCAGTTGCGAGACGGTCAGGCCCGAGGCCAGGATCTTCCCCTTGAGCGAAACGATGTCCTGCGCGTTGACCAGCGGGTGATCGACGGCGGGGATCGGGTCCTGCCAGATCAGCTCCTCGGCGGGGACCTCGGGGCCGAGATACCGGGCGCGCGGCCCCATGTCGCGGTGGGTCAGCTTGAACCAGGCGCGGGCGAACGCGTCGGCGAACTGGTCCGGGTTTTCCAGGAAGCGCCGAGAGATCGGCCCGTAGATCGGGTCGAACCGCAGCGAGAGGTCGGTGGTCAGCATGCCCGGGGCGATGCGCTTCGACGGGTCGTGGGCGTGCGGGACCGTGCCGTCGCCCGCGCCGTCCTTCGGCCGCCACTGGTGCGCGCCGCCGGGGCTCGTCGTCAGCTCCCATTCATAGCGGAACAGGATGTCGAAGAAGTTGTTGGTCCACTGCGTCGGCGTGGGGGTCCAGGTGACCTCCAGGCCGCTGGTGATCGCGTCGCCCGCCCAACCCGCACCGAGGGTGCTGCTCCAGCCGAAACCCTGGTGCTCGATGTCGGACAGCTCCGGATCGCCCCCCACATGGTCGCCGGCGGGCCCCGCGCCGTGCGTCTTGCCGAAGGTGTGGCCGCCGGCGATCAGCGCGACCGTCTCCTCGTCGTTCATCGCCATGCGGGCGAAGGTCTCGCGGATGTCCCGGGCCGCCGCCAGCGGATCGGGGTTTCCGTTCGGCCCCTCCGGGTTGACGTAGATGAGCCCCATCTGCACGGCGGCGAGCGGCTTTGCGAGATCCCGTTCCCCGGAGTAGCGCAGGTCGCCCCCCAGCCAGGTCTTCTCGGCGCCCCAGAACACGTCCAGATCCGGCTCCCAGACGTCCTCGCGGCCGCCCGCGAAGCCGAAGGTCTTGAAGCCCATCGTCTCCAGGGCGACGTTGCCGGTGAGGATCAGCAGGTCGGCCCAGGAGATCTTGCGGCCGTACTTCCGCTTGACCGGCCAGAGGAGGCGGCGCGCCTTGTCCAGGCTGACGTTGTCCGGCCAGCTGTTGAGCGGCGCGAAGCGCTGCTGTCCCCGGCCGCCGCCGCCGCGGCCGTCGCCGGTGCGGTAGGTGCCGGCGCTGTGCCAGGCCATGCGGATGAACAGCGGCCCGTAGTGACCGAAGTCCGCGGGCCACCAGTCCTGCGAGTCCGTCATGACGGCGGCGAGATCCTTCTTCACCTCCGCCAGGTCGAGGCTCGCGAACTCCCTGGCATAGTCGAAGTCCTTGTCCATCGGATTGGACTTGGAGGAGTGCTGATGGAGGAGGTCGATCCGCAGCTGGTTCGGCCACCAGTCGCGATTCGAAGGTCCGCCGCCCTGGGCGGCGTGGTTGAAAGGGCACTTGGTTTCTGTCATGTCCTTGCCTCTGAGATTAAGCAAGCGCCGGAACGGCGTCGCGAATCTGAAGAGAATGTATCAAACCGCGCGGCTCCCCGCGCCGGTATCACGCCCGTGTCACTTCGCTGGCCCGGAGGGCGGCTCGAAGGGCGGCTCTGCGGCCGTCTCCGGAAGTTTCTTGACCTTCGTGATCCCCAGGAAGGTCAACGGCCCGCCCTCGGAGGAAGAAGGCGCCCGGTAGCAGCCCATGAGGCCCAGATGCTTCACGTTCCGCTCTGACAGGCCACGGCCACGAGCATGAAAAGGGGAATGAGAAGGCTGCCAAATAGATGGGTCTTGCGGCTCATGTCTTTTCTCGTGAATCCTTGAATCGATTGGCGGAAGCGCATGGGAATCGAACCCACCCCCGACGCCGCAACCGGCGCCGGACAACGGTTTTGAAGACCGCGGAAGGCACCAGCCCCCGAGCGCTCCCGGGGGGATTCTAGCGGAAAGCGGCCGATGATAGGCTTCGCTCCATGATCAGGAAAGCTCTCATCCCGCTCCCGTTGCTGCTTCTCTCCTTCGCCGCCTGCGACCGCGGTGGCGAAGAGGCCATGCATTCCGAAACGCCGGCCGAGGCCGGTGACCAGACCGCTTCGTCCGGCCCGGCGGCTCCGCTCGGACCTGTTTCGTCGCGGGGCGACCAGGCCGGCCAGCCGGCCTCCGGCGGCGCCATGGGCTCCGGCGAGGCCCAGGCCTCCACGCTCCAGTTCGACGTCCCCAAGGGCTGGCAGAGCGAGCCTCCCGCCTCCGGCATGCGGATCGCTCAGGCCAAGATCCCCGGAGCCGGCGGACCCGGCGATCTCGTGGTCTTCTATTTCGGACCGGGCGGCGGTGGCGGCGTCGAGGCCAACGTCCAGCGCTGGATCGACCAGATGGATGTCACCGGCACGACCCCCAAGGCCGAGACGTTCGGGGCCAACGGCTTCAGCGTCACCTGGATCGACATTGCGGGCACGCTCAAGCCGAGCACCATGGGGACCGGCCCGGCCACCGAGCAGCCGAACTCCCGGCTACTCGGCGCCGTGGTCGAGGGGCCGGACGGGCCCTGGTTCTTCAAGGCCACGGGACCCGACGCGACGGTCTCGGCCGAGCGCGACAACTTTCTGGCGATGCTGAAGGGCGTGCGGGGGCAGTAGGCAGGCAGGGTTCTCGCGCAGAATCCTCACCCCCCCGTCCCCCTCTCCCATCTCCCAGTCCCCCGCCCCCGGGAGAGGGGGAACCCCCACCCGCCTTGCTTCCTGGCTTTTGGGCGGTGGCGCCCCCTCTCCCGCCGGGAGAGGGGGTTGGGGGGTGAGGACTCGCGAGGTGACGTTGCGTCAGCTTCTCGTTCAGGCGGCCGCGGGAATCCGGGCCGGCGGGGCGGGCGGCTTCTCCTGGCCCTCCTCCCGCTCCCGAGCCCTCTCGCGATCGATCCGCATTCTCTGGCGCTCCTTCTGGATCTCGTCGCGGCGGCCACGGAGCTGTTCCGCGTCGCGGCGGTGGCGCTCCCGCAGCTCGCGGAGCTTCGGGTCGGCGTCGAGCTGACGGCGGAGGTCGTCGGCCTGCATGCGCATGTTCTCGCGGGCGGCTTCGATCTCTTCGCGGTGCTCGGCCATGAGCTTGCTCACGTCCTCGCGGTACTTCCGCTGGGCTTCCTGGAAGGCCTTCAGCTCCTCTGCCGACGGGCGGGCGCGCCGGGCCAGCTCGTGCGCCTGCTGGCGGATGCGGTCCCGCTCGGCGTCGGTCAGGGCGCCTTCCCGACGGAGGCGCTCGGTCTCCATGTGCAGGCGCTCCATCTCGGGCTCCAGCCGGCTCATGCGCTCGGCCACCTCCTGGGAGATCCGCTCGATCTCGGGAGAACGATTGCGGTTGACCTCCTCGGAGATGCGCTCGATCTCCGGCGCCATGTCGCGGCTCACCCGCTCGGCGATCCGCTCGATCTCCGGCTCCATCTCCTTGGCCATCTTCTCGGCCAGGGCGGCGTACTCGTCGGCATACTGCTCCGACATCCGGCCGGCGTCGGCGGCGAGGCGCTCCGCCATCTCCTCCAGGCGCTTCTGGTCGGCCTCGGACATCGGCTTGCCGCCGTCCCAGCTCAGCTCGCCGATCTGCGCGAGCAGCGGCGCCATGGCGGTGAGGTCTCCCATGTCTCCAAGCTGGGCGAGCTCGGCCAGCCCGTCGAGCTCGCCCAGCTCCTGCAGCTCGGCGAGGTCGTCCAGGCGGTCGTAGAGAGGGTCGAGGTCGTTGTCGAGCGCGGCGTCCAGATCCGTCAGGTCGTCGGCGGCAGGCTCGCCGGGCAGGCTCGGCCCGGTGGACCCGGTGAGCTCCGCGGGCTCGCCCGCGGCCGGCCGGTCCTTGGCCGCGGCAGTACCGCCGGCAGTACCGCCGGTACTGCCGGCGTACACCCCGGGGGCCACGGCCGCTACGCCCACCAGCACGATCAGCATCGGGATGGCGAGCCACAGCGGACGGACCCGCCGCTCCGGCGAGCGCGCGTCGTCGAGCAAGTGGCGGATGCGCCGCGCCAGGCTCGACGGCCGGTCCGCCATGCTCGGCACCGGCAGCTGCCGCAGGGGCGTCACCGACCAGCCGGCCACCTCGGCGAGGCAGCGGGCGAGGGACAGGGGACGGCCCGTGCGCTCCACGGCCCAGGCGTCGCAGAGCTGCTCGGAGAGCTCGCGGAGGCGCCGCGCGGCCACCCGGTTCAGCGGCTGGAAGAAGAGGACGCCGTTGAGCAGGCGGGTGAACGCCAGCCAGAACGGATCGCGCCGCACCAGGTGGGCCAGCTCGTGGGCAAGCATCCCCTCCTGCTGCTCCGGCTCCAGGTGCGACAGCGCCCGCGGCGGCACGCAGATCTCCGGCCTCAGGACTCCGAGCGCCACCGGCACCGAAACCTTCGAGGAGCAGGTCAGGCGCACCAGCGGCGCGAAGCCCAGCTCGCCGGACAGCTTGCCCAGGAGCGTGAAGATGCCGCCGCCGACCACCTCGGGACGGGCGCGGAGGCGATGGCTGAGGCGGGCGTACGACCAGCCCCAGCGCGCGGCGAGCAGCAGCGCTCCGAACGCCCAGACGGCGAGGACGGCCGTCCGCAGATCGACCCGCCAGGCCGGAGCGATCTCCGAGGAGGCCGGCGCCAGCGGCGCCCGCCGGACGACGGGCAGCGCTTCCGTTCGAGAGGCCGCCGAGCCGAGCTCCCGAGCCGCAGGCGATATGTCCGTAGCCGCCGGCGCCAGCGCCACCGACCGGGCGGGCGCTTCGAGCGTCCAGCGCCCGGCGAGCGGCTCCCATCCGGCGGCGAGCTGGAGGGAGGCCGTGGCGAGGCCGGCGAGCAGCGCGAAGCGCCACACCGCCTCTTCGAGACGCGCCCAGCGGCTCAGCCGGCGCGACGCGAGCCAGGCCAGGCCCAGGAACAGCGTGCTGTGCAGCGCGTAGGTCAGCAGCCAGGCCGTGACCTGACCGGCGGCTCCAGCCATCTGGCCAGCCATCTGGGACAAACTCAGGGTCGCGAACATCACCGGTCCTCCTTCTCTTTCGATGCGATGAGGGTGCGGAGCTGGTCCAGCTCCTGCGCGTCGATCTCGTGCTCCGCCAGCAGATGGTTCACCAGGGCGAACGTATCGCCCAGGAAGAGCTGCGAGGTCAGGTCCGACACCATCGAACGCCGCACCTGGCCCTCGCTGACCGTCGGCTGATACAGGAACCGGCGCCCCTCCGCGCGGTGGTCCACGACCCCCTTCTTCTCCATCTTCGCCAGCATCGTGGCGATAGTGGTCAGGGCCAGACCCCGCTCGGGCTCGAGCGCCTCGTGCACGTCCGCCACGCTCGCCTCGCCGCGGCTCCAGAGGATCCGCATGATGGCGAGCTGGAGGTCTCCAAGGTGATGGGATTCATCCATGACTGTGTCTCTCCTTCGTCTCGATCCGCTTCAACTACCCCGATAGTACTACCCCGGTAGTCGTTCGTCAACAGGGATTACGGACGCGGCGGCGGGAAGGTTTCAGCCGTCCATCCGTGATAAATTTCTCCCAAACTCTCTAAGCAGGAAAACAGAAAGGCAGGTGTGCGTTGAGCATGACGATGCCGCAGCATGAGGGAGGTGCGGGAGACGCGGGGACTTCGAGTCCCTGGCTGGTGTTGGGGGAGAGCCTGAACGGCTACATCCGGACCGAGATCCTGACGGCGGCGTGCGAGACGGGCCTGTTCACCTACCTCAACGAGGTGGGATCGGCCACGGTCGAGGACGTCGCGGAGCGCACCGGGCTCTCCAGGCACGGCGCGCGCATCCTTCTCCTGGGCTGCTGCGAAAGCGGGCTCGCCGAGCGCACCGCGGAAGGCCGGTACCGCAACTCGCCGGCCTCGGCCACCTACCTGGTGGAAAACGAGCCGTTCTGCATGCTGGCCTTCGTCCGCTTCACGCGCGAGGTGCAGCAGAAGACCTGCAACCTGTTCCTGGATTCGCTGCGCGCCGGCAAGGCCGTGGGCCTGCGCGCCCTGGGCCACGACGACACGAAGACGCTCTACGAGGCGTTCGCGTCGGACGAGCACATGGAGCACCTCTTCCACACCGCGATGGCCGAGTACTCCAAGATGAGCTGCCTGGACTGCGCGGTCGACGACCTCTCGGGGATCACCCGCCTGCTCGACATCGGCGGCGGCAACGCCTCGGTGCAGATGCGGCTGCTGGAGCGGAGCCCCACGCTGATGGGCACGCTGTTCGACCTGCCCACGGTCTGCGAGAAGGCGGCGGAGAACGTCCGGCAGAACGGCATGGAAGGCCGGGTGAGCTTCCATCCCGGCGACGTCTTCTCCCAGGAGCTGCCGGCGGGGTACGACGGCGTGCTCATCTCGCACTTCGTGGAGATCTTCGCCCCCGAGCGCATCCAGGAGGTCTACGGGAAGGTCTTCCGTGCCCTGGAGCCGGGCGGCAGGCTGATCCTCTGGACGATCTCCGCGAACGATGACGAGACCGGCCCCCTCCAGGCCGTGAAGTCCTCGGTCTACTTCATCGCGGCGGCGGGCGGCAACGGCATGGCCTATCCGGCGGCCGACCATCGCAAGTGGCTGGCGGACGCGGGGCTCGAGGTGATGGTCGAGCGGGCCCACCCGGAGATCAGCCACACGTTCTTCATCGCCCACAAGCCCTGAGCCGTTTCCCCTGAATCACCAGCCTCGCCGCCCCCTCTGATCCTTTCGGAGGGGTCGCGGCGTACACTCTTGGCATGCCCTTGAGGAATGAAGTACGCTTCAAGGCATCATGAATGAAGACGAGGTCGTCCGGCTCACCAACCTTCTCTCCGCAGCCGTCAAGTTCTCCAACATCACGCAACGGGAGGTCGAGCGCCGGCTTTCGATGAGCAGCGGCAGCCTGAGCCGGCTCTTCAGCGGCGGCATCGAGCTCAAGGTCAAGCACATCCTGGATGTCTGCTCGGTGATCGGGCTGGCGCCGTCTGGCTTCTTCAAGGCGGCCTATCCGGAGCCCGGCGAGGAGACGGGAGAGGCGAAGCGCCTGCAACGGCTGCTGGAGCAGCTCCACCCCGCCCCGGCGAACCACGCCGAGCCGGCGGCCGCGTCCCCGGCTCCCGCACCGGGCTCCGGGAAGCCGGCGCTGTCCCAGGTGGAGGTCGAGCAGATGGTCCTCGCGGCGCTCGGGAAGTTCTTCGCGGACCTCGGCAAGGCCTCCTGATCGGATGCGACTCAGCCGCAACTCGCAGCAGAAACCCCTGGTTTTCGCGTCAAGCTCTCGTTTGTCACATCAGGACACCACCGAGTCGCATCCAAACTCCCGCTTGTCGCATCAACTTACATCCGATTCGCAGCGACTCACATCCGAGTCACAGCAGAATTCCTGATTTCTGCTGCGACAAACACGGTTGCGGATGCGACTCGCGAGGTTCCTGCTGCGACAAACCCGTGAGTCGCAGCAGAAAACCGCCGAGTCGCATCAAACGACGAGTGTGTGACAGCCGCGGACCGCAGCGCTCCCGGCGGGGAGCAGGCGTAATAGAATGCGATGGCCCGCCCGGACAAGGCGGAGCGGCTTTCCCCTAATTCCCAGGAGATTTCACGACATGGCGATCAAGGATTCGATTCTTCCGGAGCTCGATCACGAGATGACGACCACCCGCAAGCTGCTGGAGCGCGTCCCCGACGGCAAGGGCGACTGGCAGCCGCATCCGCGGTCGATGACCTTCGGCAAGCTGGCGATCCACGTGGCGTCACTGCCCGGCTGGGCGGTGTCGACCGTCAAGCAGACCGAGCTCGACATGAGCCCTCCGGGCGGCGAGAAGATGGTGATGCCGGAGTTCGAGACGACCGAGGGCTGCCTCGCGCTGTTCGACAAGGTGGTGAAGGAGGCCCGGCAGGCGATCTCGGAGACCGAGGACGCGGACTTCATGGTTCCCTGGTCGCTGAAGAACGAGGGTCAGACGATCTTCACGATGCCCCGGATCGCGGTGCTGCGCTCGTTCGTGATCAACCACATCATCCACCACCGCGGCCAGCTGTCGGTCTACCTGCGGCTCAACGAGATCCCGGTGCCGTCGATCTACGGGCCGTCCGCGGACGAGGCGTCGTAGAGGGGAAATGCTCAGGCCGGGCCGGCGCCGACGTTGGGGCTGAACCCCATCCACCAGGCAGCCGGTCCGGTCGCGGGTTCGTCCGGCGTGAAGCTCGGCGCTGCGGCGACCGGCCCGCTCTGCCAGGCCAGTGTCCCTGCTGACATGGGAAGAGAGATGCAGTCGACCTGGAGGGTTCCCGGGACGGTGGTGAACAGGCCGCTCTGAGCGAACGTGCCGGTCCAGGGCTCGCCCGGACTCGCCGGTTCGAGGACACCCTCGCCGCCGCGCAGCATCAGATTGAGATCCCGGGTCGGGCCGTCGATCAGCGTGCAGCCGGGCGCGTCGGCGCCGTCGAATCGGAGAGGGGCGGAGCCCAGGCCGAGAGTCTCGGTCCCGTCACCGAAGCGCAGCTCCACTCCGCGTCCTTCGATCACGGTAAACCAGCGGGTGACGCCGGGGAAGGCGGAGAACGGGCCGTCGGCCTCGATGTCCGCAAGGCTGATGCGTAGCTGCCAGTCTCCCTCCGGAGGCCAGGTCAGCAGCTCGCGGGTCCGACCGCCGCCATTCTTCCAGAGTTGCGGAGTTACATCCTTCACATGAACGATCCGATGCACGGCAACCTCCCTCGTCCTTCCCTGCCATTCTAGGCTGTCTTGAGGAGCGGCAGCCGCCTGCCCGTCCAGCCCGGGAAGAGCGCCGCGTCGTCCTGGATCCCCAGGTGCTTGCCGGCCAGCTCGCAGAAGACGGAGCGGAAGTCGGTGGTCACGGGGAGATCCCGGCCTTCGAAGAGGGCGTCCGGGGTGAGGCCCGGGAAGGTGCCGTGGACCTTGCCGCCGTCCACCCGGTTGCCGAGCACGAAGAGGCAGGAGCCGTGGCCGTGGTCGGTGCCTCCCGAGCCGTTCTCCTTCACGGTGCGGCCGAACTCGGTCATGGTGGTGAGGAGGACGTCGTCCTGGCGCGCGCCGAGGTCGGTCCAGAAGGCTTGGATGGACTGCGCGAGGTCGCGCGACTGCCTTGCGAAAGTCCCGTTCACGGTGCCCTGCTGGACGTGGGTGTCCCAGCCCGCGGACTCCGCGAAGGCGACCTCCAGGCCGACATCGCTCTTGACGAGCAGCGCGATCTGCCGCAGGGCCTGGCCGAGCGGGGTCGCCGGATAGACGGCGCCGTTCGCCGGTCGGTAGCGAGCGACGGTCTCGGGGGTCAGCATGGACATGGCGCGGAAGGTCTCGTCCGCGGTCTGCCGGAGGACGGGCTGGTTGGTCTGCCGGTAGAGGGCTTCGAAGCCTCCGCCCTCCTTAGGAGAGGATGGACTGACCCGGAAATCGGCGAGGTCGGTGACCGCGATCGCCGGCTCGTCGCCGTAGAACGAGCGCGGCAGGGCCGGGGTCAGCGCCACGGCGCGGAACGGGCTCCCTTCGTGACCGAGGAGGCCGACCGCGCGGTTGAGCCAGCCCGACGGCGTGCCCTTGCGGCCGGGCGTGCCGGTCTCCATGTAGTCCTGGGCGTCGAAGTGGGACCGGGTCGAATCCGGCGAGCCCACGGCGTGGACGATGCCGAGGCGGCCTTCCTTCCAGAAAGGGAGGAGCGGCGCAAACGAGGGGTGGACGCCGAAGCCGACGCCCAGGTCGAGCAGCGCGGACTCCTCCGCGCTTCGAGCCGCGGTCATCGCCAGACGCGGACGCAGGCTGCGCAGCGCGGGCTCGTCCACGGGCGCCACGGCGGCGAGGCCGTCCATGGCGCCGCGCTGGAAGATGGTGACCAGAACCTTGCGGCGGCCGGACGGGTTCAAGACCGCTCCCGCGGCGCGGGCGAGGAACTGCGGGCCGGCGCCCAGGGTGAACAGGGCGACGCCGCCCGCTTTCAGAAAGAGTCGTCTCGTGGTGCTCATCGTTGTGTCCTTCCTTACCGTCTCTGGAACTCGGGAGAGCCCAGGATGACGCCCACGACCTGCTCGACGGCCGTGGACCGGTCGACTTTCTTCGGCAGCTCCGGATCGGCGACCGCCGGCTCCAGGAGGGCGAGGGCGGGCTTGAGGTCGCGGCCGGGGAGGAGGCGGGCGGCGTAGTCGTTCAGCGCCTCCCGCCGGCCGGCCGGCTCGCGCCCGCCGTTGAGCGCCGCAAGGTCGAGATCGACGCCGCGCACCCGCCCCGCGGCGAGCTGAAGCCCGAAGTTCATGCGGGAGAGCAGCGAGCCGGTGTTGACCCAGGCCTCGGCGCGGTCGGGGAAGCCGGTCGGCGCCTGGTAGGCGTAAAGGCGCTGCCCCATGTCCGAGACCCAGCGGACGGTGTCGCGCGGGTCGTCCACCTCCGCGCCCAGGCCGCGCAGGGACGAGGCGGCCAGCTCGAACGGCGACTTGATCTTGGCGGCCACGGCGTCGCGGCTCCAGAACTCGGGCGACTCGGCGAGGGCTCTCAGGACCGGCCGGATCTCGCCGCGGCTCTGGAGATAGACGGCGGCCAGGCGGTCGACCAGCGCCTTCGGCGGGGTGTCGGAGACGAAGCGGACGGCAATCTTGGTGGCGAGGTGCCGGGCCGTGGCCGGGTGGATGGCCAGCAGGTCGAGAACCTGCTCGCCGTCCTCCATGCCGCGGCCGGCGGCGAGCTTCGTGCCCAGGACGGTCTTGGCCGCGGCGTCGTGCTGGTCGGCCCGGAAGAGGAACTCGCCCTCGCGCTCGAAGCCAGCCCGCCCCATGGCGCCGCGGCGGCCGGCCTGGTCCAGCCGGCGCTCCATGGCCTCGCGGCGCGCTCCCGTCGGCAGCAGGCTCCAGCCGGTGAAGGCGCGGGCGACCTCGATCACGTCCTGCTGGGTGTAGCCGGCGTCGACTCCCAGGGTATGCAGCTCCAGCAGCTCGCGGGCGTAGTTCTCGTTGAGCCCCTGCGGACGCAGGCGGCGCATGATCTCGCCCATCTGGCCATCCATCTCCTGCATGGGCTTGCGCCGCGGCGTGAAGGTGCGAGGTGCGTCGTCCGTCGCCGCGGACTGGGCGTTGTCCAGGTAGAGGAGCATGGCCGGGTGCTTGGCGGTCGCTTCCAGCAGGGTGCGCACGCTCCCCAGGGCGTTGGGCCGGATTGCGTCGCGCTCGTAGGAGAGGACGTGGCTGCGGCTCTGGTTGTCGGTCAGGGAGACGTTGAAGTGGTTGAACCAGAAGTCGGTCATCACCTCGGCAAGCTGGTTCTCGGACTCGACGGCGCGCCAGAGCTTCTGGGCGACGAGCTGGGCTCCCAGCTCCTTCTGGGTCCGGTAGCCCTGCTTCGCGGCCCAGGCCTGGACGGCGTCGCGCATCTCGCGGCGGGCGTCCGTCTCCGGTCCGGCGGCGTCCGAGAGATCGGCCGTCTCCCCGTCCCACGTCACCACGCCGGCCCTCCTCGCCTCGACCAGGAGCCGGCCCGGAGGCGGGTAGGTGCGGGCGATCTCGGCGGCGGTCATTCGCAGGGCCGGCAATTCCTTCAGCCGCGCGTCGAGCGGGCCGTCGGGAAGGCCGGCCGCGAGCTGACGCTCGAACCAGCGGTCGAGCCCCATCTTCACGACGGCGTCGATCTCCCCGGGCCGCGGGCCGTAGGCGAACCGGTTGAGGAGATGCGCTGCGGCCTCGCGGTCGGTGAGCCCGGCCTGCTTCCAGGGGAGATGGATCGAGCTGGAGGACGGAGAGATGGATTGACGCGGCTCGGCAGTTCCGGCGGGACTGGCGGGACTGCCCAGGTGGGGAAGCGCCAGGCTGAGGGCTGCGATCGGGAGAAGAACCTTGGCTGTTGCTCTCATGTTCCTGAAACCCGCCGACGCCGGATTTCCTGCGGACGCCAAACCCTTTGACGGCTCCTCCCGTATACCGTACGATATATGTAGTACACCGAAACAGTGGAGCCGGATAGCGGACCAACCATGATCGAGCTCGAGGGTCTCACCAAGATCTACGCGGACGGCACGGCCGCCCTCAACGGGGTGAGCCTGACGCTGGACCAGGGGATGTTCGGCCTGCTCGGCCCCAACGGGGCGGGCAAGACGACGTTTCTCTCGATCCTGGTGCTGGCGTTGGAGCCGAGCGCGGGCCGGCGGGTGTACGACGGGCTCGACGCGGCCCGGCCGGGGCTGCGCGGCGAGATCCGGAAGCGGATCGGCTATCTGCCGCAGGACTACAAGCCCATCCCCTATCTGACCGGCGAGGAGTACCTCCTTCATTGCGCGCGGTTGCGCGGGATGGGCGGGATGGTCGGGGGCGCGCTGCGCGGCCGGGTGAAGGAGCTGATCGAGGGCGTGGGGCTGGCGGCGGCGGCCCGGCGCGCGGCCGGCACGTACTCCGGCGGCATGCAGCGCCGGCTGGGGATCGCCCAGGCGATCCTCCACTCCCCCCGGCTGCTGGTGGTGGACGAGCCCACGGCGGGGCTCGACCCGGAGGAGCGCATCCGCTTCCGCTCGCTGGTCAGCGAGGTGGCCGAAAACACGGCCGTGCTGCTCTCGACCCACATCGTGGAGGACGTGGAGGCGACCTGTCCGCGCCTCGCGGTGATCGGCCGCGGCCGGCTGCTGTTCGACGGCAGCCCCACGGAGCTGCTGCGGCAGTCGGCCGGCAGGCTGTGGCGGATCCCCTCGTCGCCGGGCGCGCCGGGTGCGCCGGGTGGCGGACCGCTGCCGCCGGGGGCGCTCGAGGTGAGCTACCGCGCCGACCGCCAGGGCGACGTCGAGCGGGTGGTGTGGTCGGCCGATCCCGTCCCTCCGGGCCCGGACGCCCTGCCGCGCGAGGTCGGTCTCGAGGAGGCGTACGCCGCCTTTCTTTCCCGGGAGGCGGCCCGCCAGGGCGCTCCCGGCCCCGTCCTTCTAGAAGGAGCCGGCGCATGAGGCTCACCGCGGCGTTCGTCTCCCACGAGTGGCGCACCCAGTGGCGCTCGCTCCGGTTCCGGGCGTTCGCGGCGCTCTACCTCGCGGCGGGAGTCGCACCGGCCGTGCTGATCCACATCCTGGCCCCCCGCAGCGGGTACACCTTCGGCGAGGCCACGTACGCCATGGAGACCACCACGGTGCTGCCGCTGCTGACCGCGGTCTTCGCGCTCCTTCTCTCTCTCGACGGGATCACGCGGGAGCAGAGCGACGGGGCCTGGACCACGGTGACGCTCTGCCAAGTGTCGAGCGCGGGATACCTCCTGCGCCGCTGGATCGCGATCCTGGCCGTGATCCTGCCGCTGACCGCGATCCCGCTGCTGGCCGCCGCCGCGATCACGGCGATGGACGGCGTGACCGGTCTGACTGTCGAGACCTGGCTCGCTCCCTGGCTCTTCCAGGTTCTGCCGGTGGCGGTGACGGTGTCGGCGTTCGCTCTCGGCGCGGGCACGATCGGCGGCGGACCGCTGGCGTCCCTGCCGCTGATCGCGGCCGTCCTCGCCCTCGTGCCGGCCCTGGCCGGCGAGGCGCTGCACCGGTTCCGGCTGGTGATCGACCCGCCGCTCCAGGGCCTGCGCCTGCAGTTCGTAACCTACGCGATCGCGCGCGCCGTGAAGGCCGCCCGGGGCGACCGCTCCTGGGGGTTCGGGTATCCGATGCCGGGGAGCGAGGGCGGAATCGACCTGCGGAGGATGGCGGTGCAGCAGCTCGTCGCCGCGGCGCCGCTCGCCATCCTGGCCGCGGCCGCGCTCGGCCTGGCCGTGCTCTATCTGCGGCGGACCCGGCCGGACGTACGGCCGAGGCCGATCCGCTCCGATCACCCCTTCCGCAGCTTCATTCTCACCTGGAACCGGCTGCGGGAGCGCTACAAGCCGGATCCGGCGCCGGCGCTGGCGGACCGCGCGGCCCTGGTCGCCGGTCTCCTCGCGGCCTCTCTCCTGGCGGGCCTGCTCGTCTCCCGGGCCTACGGCTACGAGGCCCTCGCCGCGGTCCGGTACGCGGTGGAGACCGGCGGCTCCTCCGTCCCGAGGATCGATCCCATGTCCGCGCAGGTGGTGCCTGGCCTCTGGCGGGTGCGGGGAGAGATCGGCCCGGGCTCGCGGGTGTCGTTCGAGGTCTCCGGAGAGATGATCAACCGCGGCCCGCGGCCGGCCGGACACCTGGCGTTCCTGCTCGATCCGAGCCTGGAGCTCGCGGCCGCCGCGGACTCGGGCACGGTCACGGCGACCCGCACCTGGGACCGGCTCGCGCTGGAGCTGGCGCCGCCGATCCCTGCGGGCGGCCGGCGGGAGCTGCGGTTCCGCCTGTCCGGCGAGCCGGCCCGGACGGTCTTTCCGGAAGGGCGCCCGGGCATCTTCGCCAGACCGACCTTCAAGGGGGGCTACGAGCAGCACCGGGACGCGGAATTCAGCCGCGACCGCATCAACTTCGCCAGGAGCTTCCGCGAGCGCTCGATCTCCGGCCGGAAGGTGGACCTCTCCCGCGGCGCGCTGGTTCCGGTGCCCGCCTACGCCTGGCCCAGGGAGGACGACGAGACCGCGGAGTCGATCTCGCCGCAGGCAAAGGTGGAGCTTTCGCTCTCCGGACCCGCGGGGGTCTTCCTCGCCGACTCGTGCGGCGGGATCGCCGTGCCCGACGGGGCCGGGGCGAGGCCGGCCGGCACGAGGCTCGAAAGCTCCTGCGCCACGTCGCTCTCGGATCTGTCCGTCGTGGGCGGGCGCCAGCGCCTGCTCGATGAGCGGAGCGCGAACGAGGGGGGCGCCGTCGCCGCGTTCCCCGCCCATCGCAGGCTCGCCGGGCTTCACCTGGGGTTCCTGGAGCGTAGCGCCGACATGCTGAAGGCGGCCTGGCCGGGCATCGGGATGTCGTCCGGGCGCCTGGTCGTCGTCGAGTGGCCCACGGACGGCGACGCCGCGTACTGGCGGTATCACAGTCCCGGCCAGAGCTTCGTCACCGTGCGCGGCAACCTCGTCTTCCTCCAGGAGAGCGAGCTGATCTGGCTGGGCGAGATCAGGCCGGAGCGGATGGTCGCCGAGATTCTGGCGGTCCGCCTCGCGAACCGCCGGCGGGTCGACCCCGGGCAGTCGCTGTTCTTTCAGCAGCTCTTCCGGAATGTGGCGCTGGAGCGGCTGGGCCTGGGACCGGAGAACGGCGCCATGGTCGGACCGGTCCCGCCCTCGCAGTACGAGACGATACGGGCCTCGGCGCTCCGGCAGGAGCCCTGGTCGCCCTACTGGGACAGCCGCTTCCCCTCCTTGATCTCGGCGCTCAAGAGCCGCATGGGGGAGGAGCCGCTGCGCGCGGCGGTCGAGGAGCTCCTGGCCCGGGGCGACGATCCCGGAGCCGGGGCGGGCACGGCCGCCGAGCTGTTCGCTCTGTTCGAGAAGCACAGCCCCGAGCCGGTCGGCCGGATGATCCAGGAGTATTTCCTCGACGGCAAGCTCCCCTACCCCGTCCTCGCCGACGTCCGCTTCCGGCGCTCCGGGGACACCTGGCGGGTCACCGGCCGCATGGTCAACGAGGGCCAGGGCGAGGCGCTCTGCAAGGTGGTGCTGACGACCGATCTCGGGCCGGAGTCGACCGTGGCGCGGGCCGACGGCGGCCAGGCCGCGGGCTTCGAGCTGGCCACCCGCCACCGGCCCCAGGGGGTGTTCCTCGATCCCGGCCACGAGTGCCACCGGCTGGTGGAGTCGGGCGGCGCCCGGGACCGGGTCTACTTCGAAGGAGAGAGCCGATGAGGGCGGCACCCCCCAGGCCGCTCCCGGCGCTGATGGCCGGGGCGCGCACCCTGCGCACGACGCTCGACCTGCTGCTCGGCGAGCGGCTCAAGCTGTTCCTGACCGCGGACGTGCTGATCGTGGCCTGGACGTTCCTCGCCATGCTGATCGACGCCGGGGACGAGCCGCAGGCCATGTACCGGCAGGTGGTGCTGGTGCCGATGCTGATCCTCGGGCTGCCCGCGCTCGCCGGGATCGTGGAGGTGGAGCGCCTGGCCGGATGCCTCGACCTGGCGCTGTCGTCGCCGGGCGTGGAGAGCTACTTCCTGCGCCGGGCCGCGTCGGTGAGCGCGGTCATGGCCGCGCAGGGGTGGATTCTCATGCTGGTCACCTGGCTGCGCGAGGGCCGGTCGTTTCCGCTGGTCTCGTGCCTGATCCAGGTGGGGGTGGTGAGCGCGTTCCTTGGGGCGCTGGCGCTGTTCTGGGCGGTGCGCCTGAGAACCTCGGGCGGCGTCTGGCTCGCGTCGACCGCCACGGCCGTGGCGCTTCAGAGGTGGTTCTTCCACAACCCCGTGCCGGACCGGCACTTCGGCATCCACGCCGGCTTCTTCCCTCGGGAGGAGGCGTTGATCGACTGGTCCGTGAGCGTCGCGGTGCTCGGCACGGCGACGGTCCTTTTCTACTTCTATGCCCGGCGCCGGCTCCGGCGGCCGGAGACGATGATCGGTTGATGGAGGCCGTATGCGACTGTCCGCCCTGCTGACCCTGCCTCTCGTTTGTCTCGCCGCCTGCACGCAGGCGCCCGCCGACGTGCCCGACATTCCGACGGCGACCCCCGTGCGCCTGGAAACCGTCCAGTGGGCGCCGTTCCAGCCGGAGCTGGCGCTGCTCGGCGTGGTGCAGCCCTCGGGCGTCGCCGAGGTGGCGATCCCGGTGGCCGGCCGGCTCGACTACCCGAGCCGCTTCGCGGGCGGGCTCGTCTCCGGCGCCGAGGTGCGCGAAGGCGAGGTGCTGGCGCGGATCGCCAGCCACGACTCCGAGGCCGAGCTGGCGGAGGCCCGGCTGCACGTGCAGCTGACCGCCTCGGAGCTGACCCGCCACCAGCGCGCGTTCGACGCCGGGGTCGAAGCCGCGGCCACGCTCGCGTCGTACAAATCCGAGGCCGAGATCGCCCGCGGACGGCTGACCGCCGCCGAGCAGCGCGCCGGCCGCCTGAGCGTGCGCTCGCCGGTGAGCGGCCGGCTGATCGTGGACCACCGCATCCCGCCCGACTCCGAGGTCGAGCCCGGGCTCGCGCTCGTGCGCATCGCCGCCGGAGGCCGGCTGACGGTCGAGGGCCGGGCCGCGGCCAGCGACCGCGAGCGCCTGCATCCGGGTCTCAAGGTCCGGTTCCTGGCGCCCGGCGCCGAGCAGCCCTCGGGCGAGGGAGTGGTGCGCGAGGTGAGCCCGATGGTCGAGGCCGGCGGGACCGTGCCGCTGATCGTCGAGGTCGTGGACCCGGCCGGACTGCCCGCTCCGGGCGAGGGCGTCGAGCTGCGCGTGCAGCTCGACCTGCGCGGCCAGACGCTGACCGTCCCCGAGGAGGCGCTCGTGGTGGCCGAGAGCGGCAGCGCGGTCTTCGTGGCGCAGTCCCGGATGGGGCTCACGGTGCAGCGGCGGCCGATCGTGACCGGCGGCCGGGGCAACGGCCGGGTCGAGGTGGTGCGCGGGCTCGATCCGGGCGAGAAGGTGGTGGTGAGCGGCGCCTCGCTGCTCCAGGAGGGCGATCCGGTGGAGCCGATCCAGGATGCTCCGGCACCGGCGCCGGCACCGGGTACCCGGCAATGATCCGCCACGCCATCGCGCGCCCGGTCTCGACGCTGATCGGCGCGGCAACCCTCGTGGTCCTGGGCACGTTCTCGCTCCTGCGGCTGCCGGTCTCGCTGCTGCCGGAGCTGGAGCGGCCGGCCCTGGAGATCACGGTGGACGCCGAGGGGCGCGCCCGCGAGGAGGTTCTGGAGAGCCTGACCCGGCCGCTGGAGCGGCGCCTCTCCGCGCTGGCCGGCGTGACGTCCGTCCGCACCTGGACGGGCGACGGCTCGCTGCGCGCCCGGGTGGAGAGCGAGTGGCAGACGGACGCGGACCGGCTGCGCATCGAGGCCGAGCGGCTGCTCGCCGACCTGGAGGCGCCGGTGTCGATCGAGATGGCGACCGGCGATCCCGAGCCGATCGTGGAGGTGGCCGTGCTCGGCGGCGCGTCGGGATCGGCCCGCACCGCCTACGCCCGCAAGCTGCTGGTGCCGGAGCTGGCCCGCCTCGAAGGCGCCGGGCGGATCGAGACCGCGGGGCTGACGCCGCTGCGAGCGGTCGTCCATCCCCAGGCCGCCGCGCTCGCGGCCCGCGGGCTCACTCCCGCGGACCTGGTGGAGCGCCTGGGCTCGGTTGGGGTCGCGATCCCCGCCGGCCGCGCCCGGTCCGGCTCGGCGGTCCGGCCGCTCCTGGTGCGGGACGACGCGGTGTCGCTGGACAGCCTTAGAAGCGTCCTCTTACATGGACCGCATGGCGAAAGCTTCCTCGGCGACGTGGCCCGGGTGAGCCTGGAAGAGGTCGCGGACCCTTCTTTCTTCCGGTTGAACGGCGAGGAAGGAGTCCTGGTCCGGGTCTTTCGCGCGCCCGAGGCCAATGCCGTGGCGCTCGCCTCGCTGGTGAGGGAGCGGGTCGGTGAGCTGGCCGGCCGGGCTGAGGGGGGCCCCCGAGCCCGGGTGGTGGCGGACCGCAGCCAGGAGGTCGTCTCCGCGCTGCAGCAGCTCGGGATTGCCGCGCTGATCGGCGTCGGCCTCGGAGTCGTGGTGATCCGGGTGATGCTCGGACGCTGGCGGCCGACGCTCGCCCTGGCCGTGGTGGTGCCGGCCTCGATGCTCACCGCCTTCGCCGGCTTCCAGCTCGGCGGCACCTCGCTCGACGTGGTCTCGCTCGCCGGCCTGGCGCTCGCCGCCGGCATGCTAGTGGACAGCTCGATCGTGGTGCTGGAGGCGATCGAGGTCGCCCGCGCCGCCGGCAGCCGGCAGCCGGCCCTCGACGGCACCAAGGAGATCGCGCTGCCGGTGATCGCGAGCTTCCTGACCACGGCGGTCGTCTTCCTCCCGCTGATCTATCTCCAGGGGCTCGCCCGGGCGTTCTTCGGCGTCCAGGCCTTCGCGATCGTCACCTCGCTGGCGGCGTCGCTGCTGTTCTCCCTGACCGTGACGCCGGTGCTGAGCGGTAATTCCGGCGAAATGTCGGAAGATGTCGGCCGGAGCCCGGGCCGCCGCACCTATCTGAGGCTGCTCGACGCCTGCCTGGCGCGGCCGGCGCTCGTCGTGCTGGCGGCCGCGCTCGTCTCGGCGACGGCCGTGCTCGCCCTGGCCGTGCTCACCCGGGAGCTGGTGCCGGACGCGCCGGCCCGCGAGTTGGTGGTGCATTACCGGCTGGCGCCGGACCTGTCGCCCGAGGCCGCCCGCCGGCTGGGACGGACCGTCGCAACGGTGGCATCCAAGGCCGGAGCCACGTCGGCCCAGGCGACCCAGCTCCCTGAGGAGCAGGAGATCCGGGAGGAAACCGGGCGGGTCGTCCTTACCTTTACCACCGTGGACGAGGCCCGCCGCGCCCGGCCGGCTCTCGCCGCCGCCCTCTCCCGGCTGCCGGACGTCGAAGCCTGGGTCGAGGCCCGCACCAGCACGTTCGTGGAGCCGATCGAGCGCGCGGGACGCCGGCTCGAGGTTCTGGCCACCGCGGCCAGCCCCGAGCGCGCCGCCGCACTGGCCGGGCGGACCCGCGAGCGGCTGAACGGCTCCGGCTTGAAAGAGGTCACGGCCTTGCGCAACCGGCCGCGGCCGGCACTGCTCCTCTCCTGGGACGCCACCCGCCTCGCCGAGCTTGGCGCCGACCGCGCCAGCCTGGAGGCGCAGGTCCGCCAGGGGATGGGCGAGCCGTTCTCCGGGCGGGTGCGGATCGAGGGGGTCGAGCCGGAGATCCTGGTCCGCGCGCCGAACGACCAGAACCCCGGGATGCTGCCGGTCGGCGTGCCCGGGGGGCTGAACGAAAACAACACGATCGTCCCGCTGCGCGCCGTGGCCCGGATCGGCCCCGGTCTCCGGCCCGCGGTGCTGGAACGGCTGGACGGCCGCTCCGCCGAGCGGCTCGTGTTCGACGGCGAGGCGAGGAATCCTGATGTCCTCCTCGCGGGGCTCGCGCGCTCGGCGGACGAACGCGTCGCGCCGGGCGGCCAGGCCCTGGAGCTGGGCCGGGCCTTCTCCCAGCTCCGGCTCGCCCTGGCGCTGTCGCTCCTCCTGGTCTTCCTGACCGTGGCCGCGCTCTACGAGTCGCTCCGCCTGCCGCTGGTCGTCATGGCGACCGTGCCCGTGGCCGCGGGCGGCGCGCTCGGGCTGCTCGCCGTCACCGGCCAGACGCTCAACGTCCTCTCCTTCCTGGGGCTGATCCTGCTCGCCGGCATCGTGGTGAACAACGCCATCGTGCTGGTCCACCGCATCCAGGAGCGTCTGGCCCGCGGCGAGGGCATGGACGAGGCGATCCGCGGCGCGGGCCGCGAGCGCTACCGCCCGATCCTGATGACCACGGCGACGACCGTGGCCGGCATGCTCCCGCTCGCCCTCCTGTCGGGTGAAGGGGTCGAGCTGCAACGGGCGCTCGCCATCGGAGTGATCGGCGGCATGGTGACCTCCACGTTCGCCTCGCTCCTCCTGGTCCCGGTTCTGTATCGGCGGCATGGGCGGCGCGCTCTCCGGAGAACGGACGCATGACCCGGGAATCGGACCGTCCGCTCGCCCGGCTGGTGCTGACGTTCGGCCTGCTCGTCCTGGGCGGCGTGGCCCTGGCGCGCCTTCCTCTGGACTACCTGCCGCAGAAGAGCTTTCCGGAGCTGACCGTCACGCTCGCGCTGGACGACGCCTCCGATCCCGCCGAGGTGACCCGCGCCTGGGTGGAGGAGATCGAGAGCGCAATCCGCTCTCTCGGCCGGGTCGAGGAGGTCGCCGGCGAGGTCGCGGCGGACGGCGCCACGCTGACCGTGCGCTTCGCGCCGGGGACCGACGCCGAGCGCAAGGCGGCCCGGCTGGAGTCGGAGGTCGCCGCTCTCCGGCGGCGCCTGCCCGGCCATCTCTGGATCACGCCGGCCTCCGACACGGACGGCGACTTCGCCGCCATCGTCTGGCTCTCCGGACCGGCCGGAAGGATGGACCGCGGCGCCGAGGCCGCGGCCGAGGAGCTGAGGTCGACCCCGGGCGTGCAGCGGGTGGCGGTCTACGGCGCGCTCCAGGAGGAGGTCCGGGTGGTGATGCGCGGCTCCACGCTCGATCCCCGGGGCGAGGCCGAAGCCGTCCGCGCCGAGATCGAAAGCGCCCTGAGCGCGCCGGAGCTGGGGAAGGTCCGGCTCCGCGGCCGGGACTGGCCGGTGGTCGTGCCGCCCCGGAAGCGCATCGAGACCGTCGCGATTCCGGTCGGAACGGCTGCCCTCCCGCTCGGCTCCCTGGCGACCATCCGAGAGCAGTGGAAGATGCCGCCGGTCCGCGTGCGCTTCCAGGGCAAGCCCGCCCGCGCCCTCTTCGTCTGGCGCGCCCACGGCGTCTCCCTGTTGCAGGTGGACCGGAACCTCCGCGAGCGGCTCGGCCGCCTGCCCGACGGCCTGCGCGGAACGATCGGCTGGAGCGATGCCGCGCCTCTCCGCGATCTGACCCTTCGCCTCGGTTTCGGTCTCCTGGCCGCCGCGCTCGCCGCCGCACTGGCCGGAGCCTGGATCGTCCCGAGCGGCATAAGCTCCCGGGGCCTGGCAGCCCTCTCTCTGGGTCTCGCGGTCCCCGCCGCCGTGGCCGCCGCCGTGAACGCGTACTGGCTGGCCGGGATCGGGCTCGACGTGACCACGCTGGTCGCCCTTGCGACCGGAGCCCTTGCCGCCGTGCCTGCCGGGCTGCTCCGGGTCTCGCCGAGAGGCAAGGCCAGCCTCCCGGCCCTCGCCTTCGTGGCCCTCGCCGCCGCCGCGACGGTCCCGGTCACCGTGGCGCTGGGCAGCCACGAGCTGGGGCCGTTTCTTTCCGAGCCCGCGCAGGCGTTTCTGCTGGCGGTCGCGGGAGCGATGGTGGCGGCGGCGTTGGTGCCCTCACCCCCCGGCCCCCTCTCCCGGTCCGCCCGAGCCCACCCGCCCCGGGAGAGGGGGAGACTTGCGGGGGAGACCCTGTGGAGAACGCGGATGGGCGGGCCCCCTCCCCTCGCCGCGCGTGGGGAGGGCTGGGGAGGGGAGAATGGGATCAAACTCGCCTTTCGCGATCCCGGCACCATCGCGCTCGCCGCGGTCACCGCCGGCTACATCGCCGCGGCCGTCTTCGGCCCCGCCCTCCTTCCCGAGCCGGCCGACCTCGAGCCGAACGGCGGCAGTCTTTTCGTTCGGGTTCGCCTTCCCGAGGGGGCCACGCTCGACGAGGCCGAGCGCCGGGTCCGCGAGGTCGAAGCCCAGTTGGCGGACGCCGAGGAGATCGAGAGCTTCTGGAGCCAGGCGGGAGAGGGGAACGGGCTCGTGGTCGCCGACGTGCGCCGCCGCGACCGCCGGCCGGACCGCCTCACCCGGCTCATCACCCGCCTGCGCTACCGCATTCCGGGCAGCGGCTCGCTGGTCATCGAAGCGGCCGGACCGGCCGGCCAGGCGCGGGCGCGCTCCCTGGAGGACCGTCCCGAGGCCGACGAGGAGGGCCAGACCTACCGCGCCGTGCTGCGCAGCGCCGACCTCCAGGCCCTGGTTACGGGCTACGACCGAATCCTGAACCGGCTGACCGTCCTCAAGGTGCGCTCGTTCTGGATCACCCGGCACGACACGCCATCGGTCCGCCTGACGCTCCATCCGCTGCCGTCGTCTCCGCCGGACCAGACGGCCGCGCTGGCCGCGTTCCTCCGGCGCGACAGCTCTCCGCCCGAGGCTCCGGTGCTGCCTCGCCGCAGCTCCGAGGGTGGAGCGGCCGGCCCCGCGCGGACCCTCCTGGTCACCGCGGCCGGCGATCCCGGCGATCCTGGCGGTCCGGCCTGGGTGCCGCAGCTCACGGCGCTGCTCGCCCGGCCTCGTCTGTGGGAGGGCCGGATGATCATCCCCACCGCCGCGCTCACGGTCCGCGAGGAGGCCCTGCTCACCCGGGTGCCCCGGCAGTCCGGCCGCTTCGTGCTGCCGGTCGACCTGACGATCCCCTATGGCGGCGAGGACCGCCGGCTGGACAAGCGCAAGGAGATCGACCGCAGCCTGAGCCAGCTCCTGCTCCCCACCGGCTGCGACCTGGATCGGCCGTCGCTCAAGCCCGGCCTCCGGCAGAGCGACCGCGTCCGGCTGATCGCGCTGGCGATTGCGGTCCCGCTTCTCCTCTTCGCGGTGGCGGCCTGCCGTCTCGGCTCGCTGCTGCGGGCCCTGGCCGCGCTGGCGCCGCTCGCGCTGGGGCTCCTGGCCGCGACGCCGGTGATCGCCTCGGCCCTCGGCCAGGCGGACGAGCTGACCGTCCTCGCGCTCGGCGCCGGACTGGCCCTCGCCCTGCCCGCGGTGGCCGAAGGGACGCTCACGTCCTCCGCCAGCCGGACTTCCCTCCTCTACCGTTCGCTCCGCCGCGAGGCGCCGTGGGTGCTGGGCGCGGTCCCGGCCGTGGTTCTCGGGCTCGCGCTTCCAACGCTCGGGCTCGATCCGCTCCAGCTCCGCTGGGTCACGCCGCTGCGGGCCGCGGCCACGGCGGGAGGGACGGCGCTGCTCGCCTCGATCTTCCTCTCTCCGGCGCTGCTCCTCCTGGGCCGGGGCGCGACCGAGAGAATCCGCCACCCCGAGGAGGTCCGGCGCCGCCGCCGGCCGCCGGTCTGGTCCTCGCCGGGCCTGCCCGAGCTGACGGTCCGCAGCGTCACCAAGAGCTTCCGCGGTAGGGTGACTGCACTCTCCGGCGTCCGCTTCGAGCTGACGCCGGGCATCGTGGGCCTCCTCGGACCCAACGGCGCGGGCAAGACCACGCTGCTGCGCATCCTCACCGGCCTGCTGGAGCCGACCCGGGGCGAGGTTCTCTTCCGCGGCGTTCCGGTCACGCCGGAGAACCTGTCCGACTACCGGCGGCAGATCGGCTTCCTCCCGCAGGAGCTGAACGCCTACCCGGAGCTGTCCGCCGAGCAGTTCCTCGATCACTGGGCCAACGAGCGGGGGATGGGCGTGGCCGAGCGCCGCCGGGAGATCGAGACGCTCCTCGAGGCCGTCGGCCTGACCGAGCACGCCCGCCGCAAGGTGCGGGACTACTCCGGCGGCATGCGCCAGCGGGTCGGCATCGCCCGCGCGCTCCTCGGCTCGCCGCCGATCCTGATCGTGGACGAGCCCACCACCGGTCTCGACGTGGAGTCGCGGGCGCGCTTCCGCCAGATCCTCCTGGAGCAGGCCGCGGACCGCATCGTCCTCTTCTCCACCCACATCGCGAGCGATGTCGAGGCCGCGGCCTCGCGCATCCTCCTCCTTCACCGGGGCCGCCTGCGGTTCGACGGCACGCCGGAGGAGCTGGTGGCGCGGGCGCGGGGCCGGGCCTTTCGGACGCTGATCGACGACGCCGGCCTCGCCGATCTCGGCCGCCGCTACCGCATCACCGCCCGGGTCCGGACCCTCGAAGGCATCAGGATCCGCGCCGTGGCCCGGCCGGGCGACGAGATCTCGGGCGAGGCGATGGAGCCCAACCTCGAAGAAGCCTACCTGGCCGAGATCGACCGGGCCGACGCCGAGGACCGCTGAGGACCGCTGAGGAAAAGATCGGATCGCCCGGGATATGCTCCCGCCATGGCCAATCAGCGGCGGCGGACAGACTGGCTCCTGAAGATGATGAACATCTTCCCTCCCTATCTCGGGGCGGGGGTGAGGGTCCGCGTGGGGCCCGACCTGCGGACGTTCGAGGCCGAGATGAAGCTCCGCTGGTGGAACCGGAACTACGTCAACACCCACTTCGGCGGGTCGCTCTACTCGATGTGCGACCCGTTCTTCATGCTGATCCTGATCGAGGCGCTCGGCCGGGGCTACATCGTGTGGGACAAGGCCGCGTCGATCCGTTTCCGCCGGCCGGGAACGGGGACGGTGCGCGCGACGTTTCACATTCCGGAGGAGCGGGTGAAGGAGATCCGCGAGGCCGCCGACCGCGGCGACAAGGTCGAGCCGGTGTTCACGGTCCAGGTCGTGGACGCGCAAGGCGAGGTCGTCGCCGAAGTTGAGAAGACGCTGTGGGTCCGCCTTGCCAAGCCAACGGCCGGCCGCTAAGCTTCTCGCCCCGGGCTCCCCCGAAACCTGAAGGAGATGTATCCATGGTCCGACGCCCAGCCCTTGCCATCGCCCTCGCGCTCCTCGCCAACGTCGCCAGCCTCACCACCCTCGCCAATACCGTCGGCGCCGACAGCCTCTTCGTCGCGAAGAGCCACACCGACGCCTTCGAGGTGGCCGGCCAGAAGCAGCCCGCGAAGGACTCCCAGGTGAAGACCTGGATCTCCGGCGACAAGCTCCGGCGCGACGACGGCGACCAGAGCGTGATCTTCCGCCCGGACCTCAAGCTCGTCTACCTCGTGGACCACGACGCCAAGACCTACAGCGAGCTCGCCCTGCCCATCGACCTCAGGAAGATGATGCCCCCCGGCAGCGAAGCCATGGCCGACCAGATCGCAGAGGGCATGAAGCTGAGCGTCCAGGTCACGGCCAGGGACGAGACCCGCAAGGTCAACCAGTGGAACACGAAGCGCTACGACGTGGCCGTCCAGAGCGCCATGGGGATGAAGATCAACACGACGCTCTGGGTGAGCAAGGAGGTCGACGGCTTCGCGTCGATGAACCGCCTCGCCGCCGCCATGGCCTCGCTGCAGCCGGGCTCCGCGGCCTGGGTGCGCGAGCTCGAAGCGATCGACGGCTATCCGGTGCTGCAGGAGTCCAACGTGGACGCCCTGGGTGCGAAGTTCGGCACCCGCGAGGAGCTGGTCTCCGTGGAGACGAAGGACGCCCCGGCCGGAACCTTCGAGCCCCCGGCCGGCTACGAGGCCAAGCCGTACAACCCGATCGCGGGGATGAGCCGGTAGGGGAAGAGGCCCTCACCCCCCGGCCCCCTCTCCCGGTCCGCCCGAGTCCCCCGCCCCGGGAGAGGGGGAGACTGACGGAAAATACCTTCCAGAGAAAGCGGGCGGGGGCTCCCTCCTCTCGCCGCGCGAGGGGAGGGCCGGGGAGGGGAGAATGGGATCAACCCGGGCGGCGGCGCCCTCTCCCTCACCGCGTGAGGGAGAGGGTCGGGGAGAGGGAGGATGGGATCAACTCAATCTCTTCCCTGCGAGATCTGCCGCCGCAGCAGCTCGTTCTCGAACGCCATCCCCACCTGCGCCGTCGCCAGCTCCAGGATGTCGATGTCCTCGATCGGCGTGTCGCGGTCCCCGTTGTCCGTGTAGATCACCGAGATCACCCGCTGGGCTCCCAGGACGGGGAACACCACCACCTGGCCGGTCTTGGGCTTCCCCACCATCGTCTGGAAGGAATCGGGCAGGCCCGCGCGCTCCCAGTCCAGCGACTGGACCTCGCCCGTCTCCAGGCTGTGGATCAGCACGCTCTCCCCCGACATCTCCAGCTTCAGACCGCGCGTCGACTCCGCCAGCGGCCGGCCCTTGGCGTCGATGCCGAACGCTCCGAGCGCCACCAGGTGGTCGCGCTTCACGAGGAAGAGAATCGCCCGCTCGACCGACTCCGACACGATGTGCATCAGGTTGAGCGCCACCGTGGCGGAGATGAGCCCTGAGCGCAGGTCTCCGAACACCCGGCGGAGACGGGCCACGCCGGAGCGCGACTCCTCCACCCGGCCGCCGCGGACCAGGTCGCGCCGCGTGTCGATCACGTTCTCGATGCAGGCCACGACCGCTTCGAGGTCGGCGGGCAGCGCGGCAAGGACGCCGGCCTCGTAGGCCTTGACGAAGGAAGAGCCGGGATCGACCAGCGCGATCAGCGAGGCCTTCGGACGGGCGCGCCGCACCGAGGCCGCCTGCTCCAGGGTGACGCCGCCGCCGGCCCGCAGGTCGAGCAGGATCACCGGCGGCGGCTCGCCCGGGTTGGTCGTCCCGGCCTGCGCCATGTTCGTGACCTCGACGCCCGCCACTTCCAGGCGCAGGGCCTCGCCGAGCCGCTCGGCGAAACGGATGTCGGTCGAGACCAGGTGCAGCTTGAGCTGCTCCGCGGCGTGCTTGGGGATCTCGCGGGGCTCCAGATCCTCGTCGTCCGCATCGGCCATCATCAGACCGGTCTCGGCGGGCTCGTCCAGCGTCATCGTCGGATTCGTCGCATCGCCGGCCGGGTAGGTGCCGGAGCTACCGTCGCGGCCGTCGCGGTCCCGCTCGGCGACATCGCGGTTGCGCTCGTCGAAGATGCGCGCCGCTTCGAGCAGCACCATCTGGGTGTTGATGTCCGCGTCGGGCAGGACGTCGCTCGGATAGAGCGCGATGTCGTCGATGGGCCGCAGGTCGTCGATGGCGAACTCGAACGTCCCGAGATCCCAGACCATGACCTCGGAGACGGCCTGCTCGATCTGCTGGGCGATGACCTGGCGCAGGCCTTCGGGATCGAGCGAGCCGGCGCTGAGCAGGATCTGTCCGAGGGAGCGGCGCTCGACCTCGGTCTGCTGCGCCAGGACGGCGCGGTCGAGGATGCCGCGGTCGATCATCCCCGTGGTCACCAGGAGATCGCCGAGCTTCGGGGTGCGCGGCGCCTGGGCACTGACCAGCCGGCCCAGGTGGAAGCCGATCATGGCGCGCTTCGTCCCCTGCGAGAGCAGGAGCGTGCCCGTCCGCCGCCCGAGGTGAATGAACTGCATCACGTCGGCGACGGAGACGTCTTTGAGGCTGCCGGAGATCCCCATCAGTGTTCTCGGATCGCTCTGATCATCTCTGAGCGCGTCAGGGCAGGAAGGAGGCAGGGGACAGGATCAAGGCGTCTCCCCCTCACTCGCCGCGCGCCAGCTTGACCAGGCTCTCCAGGGTGCGGAGCTTGCGGTCTTTGGTGGCAAAGAGCCGCGCCGCGTAGATCGCAGAGGCGGCATGGGCCGACAGCAGGTCGAGGAGGTCGCGGTCCTCGCCCCGCAGGATCGGCTTGTGGTCCAGGAGCTTCAGGACGACGAGCGCGCCCACGATCTCGTTCTGCACCCGCAGCGGCACGGCCGCCAGGCAGGGGGATTCGGCCGTGGGGCCGAGGCGGAGCACGCCGTCGCGCAGCGTGGTGTCGACCGCGAGGTCGCCGCCGGCATAGGAGTCGCCCGAGAACAGGTTCTCCTCGTCGTACATCCCCTCGACCAGGGCGATCTCGTAGTTGTTGTCGTCCTCCGGAGCGTCGTCGCGGCGCAGCAGCAGGACGAACTGCTCGGCGCCGAGCAGGTTGATCGCGATCTCGGCGATGGTGGCCTGCACCTCCGCCGGATCGAGCGTGGCGTGCAGCTGATAGGTCGCCACGTACAGGTTCATGAGCCGGCCGCCCTGGTGCTCCGAGTCGACCAGCCGGGACGCCAGCTCCTTCACGTCCGACTCGGCCGTGGACAGGCGGCGCTCCAGCTCGGCGATGCGCTCCTCGGCCGTGCCGGCGTCGCGCATGGCCGCGCCTTCCTGGCTCGACTCCACCACCCGCAGCAGCTCGTTGGCGCGCTCCAGCGTCGACCGCAGCTCCGCCAGCAGATCCCGTCCGGGGACCGTGTCGGAGCTCAGCCGCGACTCGTTGGGGCTGCGTTCGTTCAAGCTTCGCCCTTCTTCTCCAGGCGGTTGATGACGTCCAGGATCTCCTCGCTGTGGAACGGCTTCTTGATGTAGGCCGTGGCTCCGGCCTCCAGCCCGCGCGCCGTGTCCTCCTCGCGCCCCTCGGTGCTGATGATCACCACCGCGAGGTCCGAGCGGGCGGGGTTCGACCGCAGCTCCGCAAGGAACTCCAGGCCGTTCATGTTCGGCATGTTGATGTCGAGCAGCACGAGCTCGATGTCGGCGTGCTCCGCCAGCCGGTCGAGGGCCTGACGGCCGTCCGAGGCGTAGACGAGGGGATACTGCCGGAGCATCACCTCGTACATCTTGTGCATCAGCTTTGAGTCGTCGACGACGAGCACTTTCCGTGGCTGCAAGGCTCTCTCCCGGGCTGAGTTGGTTGGGACGGGATCGTTTCTTCCAAGTTCTTCCAGGTTCTTCACCGAGTCCAAAGGGAAACCCCGGCAGCGGAAGTCACTCCGCCTCCGGTTTCCCCGGCGCACGTGCCCTACTTCCCTGCGCTCAGTCCATGGGGAGTGTAGCCAATGGGACCGGGCGTTTCAAGAAAAATCCCAAAACGCTCATGACAGACGCTTTGCCGGCAGGTTCCGGCGCACTTTCCAGCGCACTTTCCAGGATACTCTTCCCGCGCCATGAGACTCCCCCGCCCAGCCGGTTTTCAGGGGCCGCTCACGCTTCTGGCCGGCGTCTCGCTCCTGGTTTACGCCCTCTGGCCCTGGCTGCCCCTGCCGGGACGACCCCATCCGCCCAGGACGATCGTCTTCTACGGCTTCAGCATCCTCGGCGAGGCGCTCGACCAGGCGGTCCTCCCGACTTTCGAGCGCGGCTGGCACGCTCGCACCGGCGAGCGGGTGACGGTCGTCACCGCCTTCGCGGGCTCCGGCACGATCACCAACCAGCTCATCATGGGCGTGCCCGCCGACCTGGCGCTCGTCTCCCTGGAGCTGGACGCCGAGCGCCTCGCCGCCGCCGGAGTCGTGGCGCCCGGATCGTGGCGTCGCCTGCCCAACGCCGGCGTGGTCAACCGCACCCCGTTCATCCTCCTCGTCCGGCCGGGCAACCCCAAGGGCATCCGCGACTTCACCGACCTCGGCCGGCCCGGCGTGCGCGTCGTCCATCCCGATCCGATGACCTCCGGCGGCGCCCTCTGGGGCGTGCTCGCCGAGTACGGCTCGGGCTTCCGCCGGGGCGGACCGGAAGCCGGCTTCCAGACTCTCCTGGGCGTCTGGCGAAACGTCGTGGCCCAGGCCGCGTCGGCCCGGGCGGCCCGCACCCAGTTCGAGAACGGCTTCGGCGACGTGCTCGTCACCTACGAGCAGGAGGCGCTGGCCGACTCCGGCTCGGGGGCTGGCGCCGGAACAGGGAAACCGGGCGCCGGCGGCTGGGAGATCGTCTATCCTCCCAGCACCGTGCAGTCCGAGCACACGCTCGTGGTCGTCGACCGCAACGTGGAACCCGGCGAGCGCGAGCTGGTGGACGCCCTGGTCCGCTTCCTCTGGAGCGACGAGGCGCAGCGGCTCTTCGTGCAGCACGGCTTCCGCAGCGTCAGCCCGGAACTGAACGACAATCCCGCGTTCGGACGGATCGACGACCCCTTCCTGGTGCGCGACTTCGGCGGCTGGGACCGGGTGCGCAGGGAGATCGTCGACGGGATCTGGAAGGAGAAGGTCATGACGCAGGTCGGCCGATGACGGGCGGGATGATTGGCGGGACAAGGCGAGGGACCACGGCGCTGCCGGTGGGCGCGCTGGTGCTCGTCCTCCTGCCGCTGATCCTGATGCCGATCGCGGCCGTCTTCGTGTTCGCCCTCAAGGGAGGCATGAAGGAGTTCCTCGCCGCCCTCACCGCCGAGGAGGCGCAGTTCGCCCTGCGCTTCAGCCTGATGATCGCGTTCCTGACCGCGGCGGTCAACGCCGTGCTCGGCACGTTCGCGGCCTACGTCCTCTCCAAGTACCGGTTTCCGGGCCGGCGCCCGCTGGCGATCCTGGTGAACCTCCCCGTGGCCCTGCCCACCGTGGTGGTCGGCACGTCGCTCCTGCTGCTCTGGGGACCGATCGGGCTGCTGGGATCGATGCTCGATCCGCTCGGCCTGCAGCCGATGTTCATGCCGGTCGGCGTGCTGCTCGCCCACCTCTTCGTGACCTTCCCCTACATGCTGGGTGCGGTGAAGCCGCTGCTCGACGAGCTCGAAGCCACCTATGAAGAGGCCGCGTACACGATCGGCGCGAGCCGCTGGCAGACGTTCCGCTGGGTGATCCTGCCGGCGCTGCGCGGCGGTCTCTTCAGCGGCACGCTCCTGACCTTCGCCCACTCGCTCGGCGAGTTCGGAGCCACGGTCATGGTGTCGGGCAACCTCCGGCTGCGCACCCAGACCGCTCCGCTCTACATCTTCGCCCAGTTCGAGGCGGGCAACCTGGCGCAGGCCAACGCCGTGGCCGCTGTGCTCGCCGTCCTCTCCTTCGCCATCTTCTTCGTGCTGCTCCGCTACTCGGGAACGCCGGGCGCGCAGAACCGGAAGGCGACCTTCTGATGTCGATCGTCCTCGACGGGCTGGTGAAGCGCTACGGCGGCCTGACGGTCGTCAACCGGGTCTCCCTGGAAGTGGAAGAGGGCGAGATGTTCGTGCTGCTCGGCGCGAGCGGCAGCGGCAAGAGCACGGTGCTCCGCCTGGTGGCCGGGCTGATCGAGCCCGACGGCGGCAGCATCCTTCTAAGAGGCCGCGACGTGACCCGCCTGACGCCGCAGGAGCGCGGGATCGGCTTCGTCTTCCAGAACTACTCGATCTTCCGCCACATGAGCGTGGCCGAGAACGTCGAGTTCGGCCTCAAGATCCGGAAGATCCCCTCGGCCGAGCGGGCGCGGCGGCGCGAGGAGCTGCTCGACCAGGTCGGCCTCGGCGGTCTGGGTCTGCGCTACGCCCACCAGCTGTCGGGCGGCCAGCTCCAGCGCGTCGCGCTGGCCCGGGCCCTGGCCTACGAGCCCTCGGTGCTGCTGCTCGACGAGCCGTTCGGCGCGCTCGACGTGAAGATCCGCGGCCAGCTGCGGCGGACGCTCAAGGAGCTTCAGGAGCGGCTCGGCGTGACGGCCGTGCTGGTGACCCACGACCAGGAGGAGGCCTTCGAGCTGGCCGACCGGGTGGGGCTCATGGACCGCGGCCAGCTCCTGGAGACCGGCAAGCCCGAGACGCTCTACAGCCGGCCGCGGACGCTGTTCGGAGCCACGTTCGTGGGCTCGGGCACGGTGCTGGTGGGCCGCGCCCGGGAGGGCCACGTCCATCTCGGTGCCCTGGCCCTGCCGATCCCGGCCGAGGTCGAGCACGAAGAGAACGAGCGCGTGCGGGTGCTGATCCGGCCGGAGCAGGTCTTGCTGGCGCCGGAGTCCGGCGGGGACGAGGACGAAAACGAGGAGATACCGAGCCCGCTCGGCACGGCGTCCGGCGAGATCGTGGAGCAGAGCTTCCTCGGGGCTCTCCGGCGCGTGCGGGTGAAGCTGCCGTCGATCCCCGGCACGCGCCAGGTTTCGCCCGCGGTGTTCGGCGAGGAGGCCTTCCTGATTGACGCCGTGATCCCGGCGGAGATCGAAGTACCCGGAACGCGGGTGCGGGTCGGGCTCAAGGGCTGGCACATCCTGGCGCCGCCCCGGCCGCGGCTCCTGTTCTCCGACATCGGACGGGAAGGAAGCGCCGGAGCCTTCCCGCTCGGCGAGCGGCTCGTCGAGGATCTGGACGCGATGCCGGCCCTGCTGGCCGTCGGGAACGACACCGAGCAGGTCGAAGCGCTCAAGTCCGCCCTCCCGGAGCGCGCCGTCGCCCTGGGCCTCGCGGACGCCGAGCCGCGGGTGCGCCGCGGCGATCCGGCCGAGGAGATCGCGGCCGAGCAGATCCAGAGCCTCTACGACTTCGTGGTGCTCGCCCCCGGGAAGACGCAGGAGGAAGAGGTTCTGGAGACGCTCCTGAAGCGCCTCTCCACCTCCCTGCTGCTGCTCCGCGGAGCCCACCCGTCGCTCTCCCGCTTCCTGATCTGCACCCGGGTGGGAGAGCAGGGCAAGGACGACGTGCGGGTCGGAGGCTGGCTCGCACGCCGCCTGGGAGCCGAGGTTACGCTCCTCCACGTCGCCCGCGAGCCCGGAGCCCCGCCCCGCTGGGTCACCTCCCACCTCGCCGGAGGCGTCTCGACCCTCAAGGCCCTGGAGGTTCCCAGCCGCTGGCACATCCGGGAGGCCCGAACCCCGGTCGAAGGCATCGTGGCCGAAGCCAAGGAAGGCGGCTACGACCTCGTCGTCCTCGGCCGCCGCTCTCCCAAGGGGACCGTCTCGCGGGACGAGGATGTCGCCCTGAAGCTGCTCAAGAGCCTGGACGCGTCGCTGCTGATCGTGCCGGCCGAGGAGTGAGGCCGGGCGGCCCGCCTGCCTGACGCCCGACGCCGACGAGGGCCGGGCGTCAGCGTCTCCCACTTGAAGAGGAATCGCTTCGCCAGCACGCCGCAAGGCTTCGACGCTTCAGACAAGCGCTTCGGCGCCTTGAGGACACGCTTCGGCGCCTCCCGCGGCGCTTCGGCGTCGCGGCGAAGCGCTTCGCCGCTTTCCGCAAGCCTTCGGCGTCGGGCCGAAACGCTTCGGCGCCCGCCGCAGCGCTTCGGCGGGCCGGCGAAAGGCTTCGGCGAGCTTTTCAACGCTTCGCCGCGACGGCGAAAGGCTTCGGCGACTTCCGAGGCGCTTCGCGGTGGCGACGAAGCGCTTCGGCGCCGCCCGAAGGCCTTCGTCGGCACGGCGAAAGGGCTCCCGACGCCGCCCACGGGCTCCGAATCCGTTCCTGCGATAGAATTTGAGCCATGCCTTATCTTCCTCTAGCCGCCGCGATCCTGGTGCTGACCCAGATCACGGCCGGAACTGCTCCAGGCAGTGCCGGACGCACCGAGATCCAGGATCCCATGCAGATTGATGTCTCCTTGGGGGCCGATGTCGATGCGAAGGGAAATCCGCGAGAATCGCTTGAGCAGCAACCGGTCGGGAAGGTGAGGATCTATTCGGAGACGGATCGCTTCGTCTGCGACCAGGCCCGGGTCCGGATGCTGACGGTCAAGAAGACCTCGGAGACGCCCACCGAGGTAGTCGTCGAGGCCTCATTGACTCTCATGAGCGAGTGGGCGCTTCAGGATGTCGACCTTACCGTTTCGCTCGTTGATCAAGCCGGCCAAACGATCAAGCAGGAGCTCTGGAACGACCTCACCCTCGGAACCTGGTCGCGCAGCTACAAGCCCCCCAAGGCCGTCTTCAGGATTCCGCCCGCGCAGTGGCACGAGCTCTTCGCGGAAGGCTCGGCGCCGCTTCTGCGCATCATCGTGGACATCCAGGAATAGAGGCCGAACGCCATCTGTCAGCAACAGATCGATGTTGTGGAAGTGGATCTTCACCGTGCCCTCGGTGATGAAGAGGCGCTCGGAGATCTCGCGGTTTCTCAGGCCGTGGCCAGCCATGCGGACGATCTCCAGCTCGCGGCGAGTGAGGACGCGCTCCGCCTCCCTCGTGCCCTCGTCACGCTGGACGAGCTTGCGCAGGGCTCGGCTCACGGGGCCGGCCTCCAGCCTGAACCTCCCGCAGGGCCGTCGCGAGCAGGCGCGGCGCGGTCTCCTTGAGCACCACCCCCTGGACTCCCAGGCGTACGGCCTCGACGAGTGGTCGTCGTCGAGCGCGGCGGTGAGGAGCACGACCTTCGTGGGCAGGCCTTCGGACCGGATCGCGCGCAGGACCGCGAGACCGTCCTTGCCCGGCATCTTGATATCGAGGATCAGCAGGTCTGGACGCTGCTCGCGCACCACGCGCCGTGTGTGTTTCTCTGCCGATCCGCCGTCCGCGACCTCCCGCGTGGGCGGCGTCTTTTTTTGAGAGATTGACACCCCCGCCAGTCCCGCTTACAATCTGCCGCCTTGTGAGGATGGGGCCGTAGCTCAGCTGGGAGAGCGCTTGAATGGCATTCAAGAGGTCGAGGGTTCGATTCCCTTCGGCTCCACCATTTCCTCCAGATCACAGATTCCTGCACCTAAAAGACTGAAAATAAAGGTAGTTGAGGGGGTTCCAAGCCCCTTTCCGTCGAAGGTGACGCCTTCGGGGAAAATGAGGGTCTGGAGGCTTCGCTTCCTGGGCGCGCTGGCGGCTTCCCATACTTTGGAAGTGTTTGAAAGCAAAGACCTTGCATAGCCCAGGGCGGCTTCCAGGTCTAGGCCTTCGAGCTGGGCGTCGCGGAGTTCCAAGCTTGCGAAGGTCAGGGCTTCGTCGAGGGTGGTGAGCTCCCGGTCGTAGGTCGGCCGGTCGATCGCCTGGTCGTAGACGTAGGCCTGGACGAGTCTCTGCTTCCGGCGCTCCAGCTCGGCGATGCGCTTCTTCGCCGTGGCGGCCTGCTGGGTGGATTCCTCGCGGAGCCCCTTCCAGATTTCGAGGAGGGATGCCTCGATCAGGCGCACCATGCCCGGGCTGATCTCGATGCGCCGGAGGAGATCGCTGAAGGCTTCCTCAAGTCTCTCGGCTCGCACCTGGGCCGCTCCGCAGCCCTTGATCCAGCAGCGGTAGTAGGGATAGGTCTTCCCCATCTTGCCCCGGCTGTTGGAGGCGGTCATGGTCCGGCCGCAGGTGGCGCAGCGCACGAATCCCCGGAGCGGAAACTCAGGGTTGGCTTTGAGTGGGGATTCCGAGCGAATCCGGCCACCCATTCCGAGGTGAAGGCGGCCACCCATTCCGAGACGAAGGCGGCCACCGATTCCGACGTGAAGGCGGCCACTTTTTGAGGGTCGTCGGAAGGGTGGCCGGCTTGCTGTCGGAATGAGCGGTGAGCAGGGCTCCGACGCCGTGACACTCTGGCCTCCGAAGGGAGCCAGATGCCGGCGGCTAGCGCCTCGCCTGTCGCTACGGCGGCCAAACACCGTTCAGACAAAGGGCCGGACAAGTCGTGAGAGCCAACTCAGGGATTTCCACAGGGCTGCCCCCTCTTCCCCCGCACCCCCATCACCCCGGCCGGCGGTCTGCCGGGGTATGGAAGGCTGCCGCCCCCACCCGCCCGCCCGGCACCCTCCCACACCCCTTGGAAAACGCTGCGCGTTTCCCACAGCCCACCGGCCACGATGGCTGGATCGAGAGAAAGGAGGATGCACAGTTCTAATTGTCGCCGCCGCACAAGGATAGTTGACGCCGGCCACCGTCGAGGTGAACGGTCCTCGGGGTCCCCGGAATACGGGCTCGGGCACGGCCCAGAGGCGGCTCTCCGAGAGCCAGGCGAGCAGCCGGGCTCCGATATCCGTGGGCAGGGCGGCTGACCAGATGATTTCGTGGCGGCGGACCTCGACGATGCGCTTGCCGCCAGCCATGGTGACGGCCGACGCCCTCAGGGTGGCGATCTCGACGGCGCTCAAACCCGCTGCAACGAGGGCGAGGAGGGCTCCGTCGCGTAGGCCCACGACCCTGCCGGAGCGGACTCGGCCTGGATCTACATGGGACAGGAGGTCGTGAGCCTCTGCGGGGTCGAAACGCATTAGTTCGGCTCCGTTCCGGCCTGCGCCGGCTCTGCTGTCTTCTTGGATTGTTGGTTCAGCATCGTGCTCCTCCGTAGGTCGGAGGAAGATTGGTGTCGTGCATGCAAGCCCTCCAAGCGGCAAGGCTTGCGGCTTGGGCGTAAACAACAGATTTGAAACGAGATAGCGGGTTTGCGGGCGACGCAGAATGGGGGAAATGAAGTCCCACTCTTTCGGCGGGCAGGCCATCTCGCCGCAGCGGAGCCGCGCTTGACGCAACTCGCGAGAATCCGAGAGGGGTCAACAAGGAGTCGCAAGAAATCTCCAGATCCTGGCTTCTCGGCGTGCGCGGTGTTTCTCGCTGTAGATTCCCAGCGGCTCGATGAAGCCCAGGTTTTCGGCCCGGTGCAGGAGCTGGTTGGCCATCTGAGGGCTGACGCCGAGGGCATCCCCGGCATCCCGGCAGGACAGGAAGAACTCTCCCTCGTCGCTGCTCTGCCCGAGCCAGTAGCAGAGCGACACCAGGCGGCGGAGCGTCGCGTCTCCGGGGTGGCTGAACCGCGATCCGAAGTCGAGCGGGTTTTCCTCGGCCAGCCGAGCCGCTTCCTTCACGAAGGAGCCCAGGACGAACGGCGACGTGACCGTGGCCCAGGCGGCGAGGAAGTCCGACCGCGGATCGCTGAGTTGGTTGGTGGAGTCGAAGTCCTGCAAGCCGAGGTCGAGCCAGGGGTTGGGGGAGTCGGGATACATCTCGGCCAACTCGGCATCAAGGCGAGCCGTCGCCGCCTCGGCATCGAGGCCTGCCAGCTCCTCGTGATTCTTGAGGCATCTTGCGAAAAGCCAGGACGGGCTCCGGTAGTCCTTCGGTTGTCTGGACCCGAGGTGCCCCAGGAGCTCTTTCGTGCTCCGGCTCGCCGCTCTCGCGAGGAGCTCGCGGAGCATGGAATTTTCTTTCGCGGACGGTGATCGGCTCGGCATCCTGGCGCTCTCTCCTTTGCCGGAGGGGAGAGTGCTCCAGGAGCGCAAGCCCTCAAACCAGCAGGGGGGAGAGATCTGGCCTAAGCGTCACAATCCACGAAAGATAGGAGATTCAGGGCAGGGAGAGTATGGCCGGATGATCCGGCCAAATCTTCGATCCGCCGAATGAGAGCACCGCTTGACACAGGAGGCTCAGGATACCCAGGAGATCCAGGAAACCCACAGAGTTTCTGTTTCCAGGTAGGGAGGAGGGTTCTTGGGTTTCCTGTGCTTCCTGTGTCAACCATCTGCGCACCCTCCTTTCTCCTCCTCTCGCCGTCGTGGCCGGTGGGCTGTGGGAAACGCGCAGCGTTTTCCAAGGGGTGTGGGAGGGTGCCGGGTGGGAGGGTGGCGGCGGCAGCCTTCCATGCCCCGTCAGACCGCCGGCCGGGGAGATGGGGGTGCGGGGGAAGAGGGGGAGTTTTCCACAGGCAGAGCTCCGTGGAGCCGATGGCACCGCGATACCCGGCCGCGATACCCGGCCGGCCTTCCTCAATGGTGGCGAGCTGGCGGTCGAGCACCCGGCTTTTCTGGGGGGGGGGGTTGGAAAGGCTACTCCGCTTCGCCTTTCTGGCCAGGAAAGGCGCACTCGGCCTCGCCTCTTGGGAGAGGGCGGGGACTCACTCAAGAAGGCATTTGAGCAATGCGTCTCGTGCATCCACGTAGAACTGGATGCTCAATCTGGCTGCCATTTCGTCGGAGAGGTCCATGAGCTGCTTGCGTGCCGAGATGGGGGCGAGGAGCGTCGATGCCCCCTTTTCCACGGCGAGCTCCGCGATGTTGACAGCGCCGTGGACCGGATCGATGGAGCCGCCGAGGTTGAGCTGGCCGACGACGATGAGGCCACCCCGTACGTTTTTCTGCAGCAGAGCGCTACACAAGGCGAGTAAGGCTGCCAGGCCTGTGCCGTTTCCACTTTTCGCGGTGTCGAACGCACGAAGCTGCACGGAGAACTCATGAGAGCGCGGATCGCGGTCTCCGACCAGATCCTTGGCGCGTGAGTAGAGATTCTGCTCGGCGTATTTCACGCTCTCTCGAAAGGAGGGAGGCGTGGGTGCGTTCAAGATCCTCACTCCGGAGCCGGCTCCTACGGTGACGTCAATCCTGAAGAGCCCGACGTGATCGTTGGTTCCGCCCGGGCTGATCGTCCAGATCTGGCCCGGCGGAAGAGGATCAGACCCGATCTCGTTTTCGCTCTGGAGCTCCGGAGTTGCGACGAACTTCTCGACTCCCTCGGCTTCAAGGTGGTAGCTGAAATGGGTATTGCGGAACTCGGCCGATCCGATCCTCTTCTGCTGCTCCTTGACACGGCGACGGCACTCCAAAGCAAGCCGCACGGCCCATTCAAGGTCTTCGTCGGGGACTGCCGCGTCCGGATTTGGAAAGATCAGCTTGAGGAGGCCGGCAACGGTCTTCTGAACGGCCGTGATGTCCCTGCCACTCAACGCACCGCCCCAGAAGACTCGGTTCTGAAGAACAACTCCACGCCCTTGCATACGCACGCGGTGCCAGCACTCAGAGAGAAAGTCACTGACAAGGCCGAAGTGATTGGTGAAGTGTTCGAGCGGCGAAAACTTCGGAATATCCCAGCCGGCAAGGTAGGCGTGGATCCGGTCCATGAAGGCGGTGTCGTTCCGCATCTCCGGAGGTAAGGGGCCGAAGAGGTGACCGACCCTCTGCTGGTGCTCCACGTCCACCTCGAAGTTGCCGACCATGACGATGCCACCATCGGCACGGATGCTCTCTTTTCCGCGGCTGAACTCGGCGGACTCCATGTAGCCCTTCATGATGTTGACGCCGTCCTTCTGGTCGAAGGAGACGCCGGAGACCTCGTCGAAGCAGACGACGTCGTATTGGCAAACGAGGCCCCGCTGCCCGGTGGCGTTGTTCACGAACATGCGGGCCACGGTGGCCTTTCCCCCGGAAATCAGATGAGCATAGGGGGAGACTTGTTGGAAGAGATGGCTCTTGCCGGTGCCGCGGGGACCGAGCTCGACCATGTTGTAGTTGCGCTCGACAAAAGGAACCATGCGAAGCAGCGCCATGTCCTGCGCCCGGGGTGCGAGCGCTTCTGGCTCAAGCCCGATGCTGCGAATCAGGAATTGCTTCCATTCGGCGGTGGTGAACAGCTCCCGGCCGCGATAGAGGGGTTCCAGAATCTCGCGTTTGCTGAGTTGGATCTCGCGAAGGCTGACAACGCCGAAGGGCCGGCCGTTCATCTCCTGGGCGATGGCGGCGTCGTATTCGAGCTCGACTTCGGCATAGAAGCCGCCGGTGAGCATGCGCTCGTTCTCTCTCACCAGACGACTGTCGATCCTTACGTCGTTGAGCTTGAGGCTCGGCAGGGTGACGAGATAGGAGTCCGTCTTCGTGTCGAGCCTCGTCTGGACGATGTCGATGATCTTGACCGAGCCTTCCTCACGCGCACGAGCCTTGAAGAGCTCCTCCTCTCCGGCCCGAACGGAGCGATTCGAGAGCTGCCGCTCGACGATCTGTAGACCTTCCTGGATCTCGTCTTCGTCGGTACTGGAGCAGTAGCGGCCGAGGAGGAACTCCACGACATAGGTCGGCACCGGGTACTGGGCCTTGAATTTGCGCACCAGATCCTTGCGAACCACAAAGCCTTCGAAGGCCTTGGCCGCGATCTGGTCGATGGCATCGAGCACGAAAGTCATGAATTGTCACCTACGACGGTGTTATGTCGGGCCACGACACGGCCTTCAGAATCCAAGAGAACCACGGTGGCTGCAATGCCTTCGCGATCCGGATCCGCCACGACGAGGGAGGTTTCCCCGTCGACACCGACGGGCCTCGGCCTCGCATCCTTGGCCAGGGAGGTCGCCGGGTCGGCGGCCTTGGTGCGCAGATCCACCTGCCAGCCGGTTCCGCCGGCCACAACCTGGATGCGGCAACGCAAGCCGGTCCATCGAACCGATACCACGGCCGGCGCCGGGCCGGCCGGTTGTGCGGCGCGAACCACGAGGCCCGGAACGACGCACTCTTGCACGCTCAGGCTGCCGTGAGAAAACTCGACCTTCGCGCGGAAGCTCCCGATGCCAGGTGCGAGGGCGATGCGCACGTCGGGATTCCAGTGCCATGGGGCGGTCGGGAGATCGACCTTGGACCCGGGCTTGAGGGTGCCGCAGCGCGTCCAGCGGGTTTCCACCAGATAGGTTGGCATCTCGACCTTCGGGAGCCCTCCTGGAACGAGGAGCCAACCGTGGTCCGTCACCACGCGGATCTCGCGCCAGCCCGCTTCGACGAGGCACCGGATGCGGTCCACGAGACCGGCGATCTCTTCGGAGATTCGCCCCGCGAGCTTCGAGCCCTCGTCGTGTCCGCGCCGGTCAATCTCGCCGCGTTCGGTCCAGGCGCGCCCTGCCGGGTCGCCTGTGTCGTCGCCGCGGAGATCCTGGAATCCTCGTTCGGCCAGCAGCTTGCGGAAGCGGTCGCTGTTGAGCTGTAGGCCCGTTGCGCGCACCCATGGGCGGAACGCCTCGCCGTCGCTTCCCTCTCCGGTGACGAGATCGGCCACGGGTGAGGCGGCAGGCTTGGCCGTTGGAGTGACCGGAGGCAGAGGAACCCAGCGCCAGCTCTCTTCGACCAGCCAACCGGCAGACTCCAGGGCCGCGCACAGGCGCTTGCCGAGATCGAGGCGCAAGCCGTCCGCGAAGAGGATGCAGGTGCCCGGCTCGATCGCGGTCAGATCAGAGGACGGCGAGCCCTGGATGGCCCCGGGCTTCTCGCGGACGAGATCCTGAAAGCGTTCGGCCCCCGCTTCCAGCCAAGGAGTGTAGACGGCCTGGATCGCTGCCTTGACGGCGTTCACATCGGCGGCATTGGCGGACCCGGCGAGGGCGTCGAGCACCGCGGCGTCGGCCCGCCAGCCCTCGGCCACATAGGCCCTGGCCATAGCGGCCGCATCTTCACCTCCGAGCTTCGTCCGCGTGGCGCGAGCCAGGAGAACCAGGTGCTCGAGCGCTCGCGCGAGCGGCGCCGCCTTGAGCTTCGCCCACACCCAACCGCGGCGCTCCCCGTGAACCGTTTCGAGCTTCTCGATTTTGGCGGCGGCGACTTCCGGCGCGAGCGGAGCGAGCTGCTCCAACGCGCTCCGCAGGTCAGCCTCGGCCTTTTCGTTGCACTGCGGCCAGCACTCTCGCTTGAAAAAGAGGTTGTTCTCGTCCTTCGGTTTGGCGCGACGCAGAAGCTCCGCCAAGTGCTGATAGGCCCCTGGCGCCTCCGCGAATCGGGTCCACACCAGATCCCATTCCTTGTCCCGGGTTCCCAGCTTTTCCGCCGCCGCCAGCTCTCCGTCTCGTTCGGGGTCGAAGTGGTAGCGTTCCCGGCAGGCATCGCGAAACACCTGCCACTCTTCGGTCGTCCAGCCCTGGCGCGTCGCCGCGGGCGCATCGAGCCAGCGGAGGAGCTGCTTCACGTGATCCGGCTGGAGGAGCGCATGAAAGTCGGCCGCGTAGAGACGGCGCACGCGCAGCTCCGCCACGGGCGCATCAGCCAGCCTGGCGAGCGCAAGGAGGATGGATTCCCTCGTGGTGGCATCGGTCACCAGGTCGAGGTCGAGGCCGCCGCGCTTGGAGCTGAGGAAGCCTGAGACGGTCCAGTCTTTCGTGTTCTCCTGGGTAAACCACACGCCCCGGTATTGCAGCTCCGCCAGAGGCTGGAGGTCACGCGGGCATTCCTCAACCGCGCGCAGCTCGTGCCGGCTCACTCCTGGCAGATACAGGACCGGAACCACTCCCTCAGGCCAGTCCGCCTCCGGAAGGGTGCGCTCGAGCATGCACTTGAGCCAGATCGCCGGTCCCGTTCGCTCGCACGGAGCATAGGGGCCGAGAGTGAGAAGCTCCGGGAGGGCTTCCCGCAACCGAGGCGCCAGGGGCTCCCACTGGCTGTCCTTGTCGGTCCAGAGGATGGCATCGGGCGGCGCTTGATCCTGTGCGTTGTATTCGCCGGCTCGCCTGAGCTCCCGCACCAGCTCGAAGAGAACCGTCCCCTCGCGCAGCGGCGCAGCGGGTGTCTCCGGTGTCATCGCGGCTCCCCCGCAAGCCGGGTATTGTATTCGTCGCAAGCCGCCGCCAGAGACGCGGGAGCCGGCTCTCGCAACTTCCCCGCCCGGCACATTTCGGCCAGATCGGCGACGTGCCTCTGGCAGTCGCGCTCTCGCGCCAACCGAGGGTAGCCGGGCTTTCCTTCGTCGACCGCCTCGCCGTCGAGATAGGCCAGCCACGTCTCGACGTTCCAGGTGGGAATGAACAGGGCGACTCGCTCGTCTTGAGCACGCACGGCGACGCCGGCCTCGCGGCAGGCCCGGTCCAGTTGCTGTAGTCGCGCCACGGTTCCCTCGCGGTCCCCATCGACCAGGACGACCAGTGCCTGGCTCACCGGTCGGGAACGATGGGCTTTGAGCTCCAGAGGGAACCGCTCCCGGATGTACTGCTCTCCGGACCCGCGTCCGCCGGGCGCCTTCTCCACCCGCAACGCCCGGGTCTCCCAACCCATCGCGTTCAGAAAGCGCCGCGCGAAGGCCTCGTGCTGCTTGTCCTCGCAGAGGAGAACCAATTGAACCCGCCGGCTCACAGCTCCCATCCTCGCGCGATGATCTCGGAGAGCTTGAGCCCTGCGTCGACAGGAATCTGGCTCATCCGGCGGGTGGTGATACTGCCTGTGCTCTCACGCTTGAAGAGAACCCCGGCCTCGACTCCGAGGTAGTCGATCAGCTCCGGATGATGGGAGCAGATGACGGCCTGCCGAGGTCTCACGCCACAGACGTCCGAGAGGACCATGAGCCAGGGCTGGATCTCGGCCAGAGCCAGAAAGTTGTCGGGCTCGTCGAGGAACAAGACGTCCTGCTCGCCCGCGAGATGCACGAGCGCGTAGATCGCGATCAGCGCCCGTTGGCCGTCGGAGAGCTCATCGAGTCTCAACTCGTAGCGTGCGCCTCTTCCCTGGAAGACGACCAGGAAAGCGCGGGCTTCCGAGCCCACTTTTTCCATCCGGATCGACTGGAAATCGTCCACCACCTTGCGGAGAGCCTCGATCACTTCGCCGACGAGATCTTGCCGCTCCTGGATCTGGTGGCGATACCAGGATGCGAGGTTCCCACCGTCCGGCTGAAGGTGTGCCTCTTCGGAGATGGATTCCGCCTGGAACCGCTTGGGATCGAGGGCGCAGACCGAGACCCCGCGCAGGAAGTCGAGGAACCGGGTGAGACGCTGGTTGACAGGCCGGGGTGCCACGCGGGCCATCGCCGATTCGGACCAGTCCGCCGCATACTGCGAGCCCAGCGAATGGTCATCCCGGAACAGTTGTACCTCACCCTGCCGAAACTCGAAGAGCAGCTTCTCCTCGACTCTTAGTGATTCCAGGAGGATTCGCGCTTTCCGGCTCTCCTTCTCGTGCTCGACCTCCAGGCGGTAGGTGGTTTCGGCTTCTCCCTCCAAGCTCACGGCCACCTCAAAGACCTGGAGATCTCGATCCTGCCAGCGCGTGAGCGAGCGTGTCGGGAAGATGCCCGGGTCGTTCACTCTTCCGGCTCCGCTCAGTAACTGCCGGAGGGCAAACAGAACGTCGAGCACCGACGATTTTCCCGAACCGTTCGGCCCGACGAGGAGGGTCAACTCCTGGAGCTCGAGATGGAAGTTCACGAGGCACCGGTAGTTGTCCACGAACAGCCGCTTCAACATGACTTGCCTCCCGCGGCCCGCGCGGCTCGTTTCTCGGCGTTGGTGAGATGGACGTCGTTCACCCGCTCGCCGGTGAATTCGCCATCCTTCCAGAACCAGGGGAACTGCTCTTTCGGGCGCAAGCTCGCGGGCTCGCCGCCGCGGTCCTTGGTCCACTTGATCCGGGGGTTCTTGCGGAGCACGCCGGCTTCGACGAAGGGGCGGATGTTCATGCGCACGCCGTCGTTCAGATCCGGATCCCAGCCGATGGGCTGGGCGTCGAGGGGTTTCCAGCGCACGAAGATGTCGTAGGGTGGCTCGCCCTCCAGAATCAGGGTCAGCTTCTTTTGGAGCGTCTCGGCGGCGGCGAGGCGGTCTTCCGCGCCCAGCTCCCCGGCCTTCGCCCCCTGGCGTTGGTGCGTGATCCAATCGCCGAGCACGGTGTAGGTGAGACGCTCCAGCAGCTTGCGGTCGAGCTTGTGATAGTTGACGAGCGCCGCGAAACCGTCGCGCCGCCGACCGTCCCAGATATGCCAGATGAAGGGCCGCTGCTGGAAAAGCTGGTAGTGCTGCTCAAAGAAACCGTCGCGCAGCCAGTCGTCAAGCGGCTTGCCCGAAAGGTCGGCCTGCGCGAGAAGGGCAGGCAGCGTGGCTGACGACCACGCGGTGCCAAAGGCTTGCGCGAGAAGCCTCTGAAGGCGTTCCGCTGCAGGCTGCTCGCCGCGCACTGGAGGGATGCAGACGATACCGTCGGCGTCGGCGAGACCCTGTAATTGGACACAACGCTTAGCCAGTTCTTTGGCCCTGCCACTGAGGCGCATCGCTCCATCGAGCACCGCGGGCCAGCGGTAGCCCAGCAGCCGCGCCACTGCGACCTGGAGCGGCGCAGTGGATTCCTCCGGGCAGCCATGAAACAGCCACTGCGTCGGATCATCGCTCTCCGGCTCCGGTAGACCATTCGGGTATCTTTCCCTCGCCGCTTGCTTCCAGTGCGAGAGATCGAAATCAATCTTCGTGAAGTACCCATTGTCGACGCTAAGCTTTGCGTTGTCTGCCCGTATGGCGCGTTCGAGCGCTCCCGACTCGCAAAGTGCCAGCAATGCCGGTAAGTGATCCCGGTCGAGCGAAACAATCACAGGAATAGTGTTTGCGAAGTACTCACCTGTGTACACTGTAGGAACTAGTCTACCTGTTTGTGACACGGCGACTCCGTCGTTCCGCCAAGCCTCTCGACCGCGAATCGTAGCCGAGCAATCCGGTTCGAACACTTCGGCCCGCAAGAGAGTCTCGCGGCCCGCAAACGTCGCGGCCGAAGCCGGAGGACCTTGAAAGAATTCCCACTTCTCATTGAGAGAACAAATCTCCCAGAAATATATAGTAAATCGGGGGTTATCGCCAGTGGAAATCCCTTGATAGGCACTGGCACAATCTGATAGCCGTCCAGAAACTGCTCGCGAGCGCAGTGAAATTGCTGCATCCGGATTCTTCAGTTGTTCCGCCTGCCCGACCAAGCCGACATCTGCCTTCACCTCACCACGGAGCATCGCCGCCTTCATTGCTTGTCTTTTGTCAGTGCTTACGTCTATGCCCATGAGAACGTGACCGGGAGGCGAACTGCTGCGAGTGATCGCGAGAAGTGATGTGGTAGCTGCCCACCAGTTCATATCTTGAAATGCGTTCGATCCCAGCCGCGCGACTATATTCCAGGCCTGCCCTTTCAGCAGACTTTCGCGCAACTTTTTGTAGGTTGTAAGGAAGAGCCAATTCTGCGGCGTCACCAAAGCCATCGAGCCGCCCTTCGCACAAAAGCCCAGACAGCGCAGCACGAAAGTCGTGGAGAGATCTGCCTTACCTTCGCTATAGTATTTCTCCACGTGGGTCCTGAGCGCACCTGCCTGTTTACCCCGCCCGAGATAAGGTACGTTTGTAACGACCAGCGTGTACGAGCCAGTGAGCAGTGCCGCCGCCCTGGCCATGCCCTGTGCAGCAATGCCAACCTCAGTGGATTGGGGGTCACGCCTGCCCTTCTCGCGAACCAGAGCCCGATCGAGAATTGGTCCCATTTCCGCGAATGCAACATCATGAAGCGAACGCTGGGGTAAAGTGGACTCTACCTCTCGGCGGGGATCGACCAAGCTTCCAAGTGTCGATGCGTCTTTGAACAGATGATAAAGGCGTCGCATCCCCTGCCGCAGGTGGTCGTCCTTACCCGCGAGACTGAGCCACTCCTCCTCTTTGGCGCCGACCGAGAGCCCCGAGCAAGCAATTTGTAGCTCTGGAAGCGGCCGATATCCTCCGCCCTCTGGATAGGTCCACGCAGCGAGGCCCAGATTGAAGGTCGCGATCTGCGTGCAACGCTCGTCGATCTCCAAACCGAAGAGATTGTCGCGCAGCACAGCGGCACACGCCTCCCTTGCCGAAAGATCCTCTTCCGCCTTGCGGAGGGACACAAGAATGCGGAAGGCCTCCACCAGAAAGTGCCCCGACCCGCAGCAGGGGTCGAGCACCGTGATTTCGGCAGCCCGCTCGGGCCAGCCGTCAAAGGTGCCCGCTGCCGGGCGCCACAGGCCGCCCTCTTCCAAGCGGATGAACCGCAGATAGCTCCACGCATACCCAGGAAGCGCACACGCGGCCCGTAGCTCCTCTTCATCCGATGACGCGACGGCAAGCTCCGGCTGCCTGGCTAGCACCTTCCCAGCCCACCAGGCACCCAACGTGTTATGGAGCAGAAATTGCACCATGTACGGCTCGGTGAAGAGCTGCGTCACAACCGGAAGCTCGTCGGCACCGATCTTGGCCCCGCTCTCGTTGACCACCTTTTTTCGTTTCGACTGCCAGAACTGATATACCCACCCCAGGCCATCGTCGGCGGTGAAGACCTCGACTGGAAGGCTGGCGAGAAGCTTCTCCAACGGCTGAAGGTGTTCCGGCGCCAGGCGCACGGAGAGGACCGGGTCGTCCGGCCGGAAAATCGCCGGCAGCATCCGAGCGGCGAAACGGGCGGCCAAAGTCCAACCGTCTTCCACCCCCGCCTCGGCGGCAAGCTCCTCGCATTCGGCGAGCGTTACGGGAACGTCGTGATCGGAGTGAATGAGGAGCCGGTTCTCGGCCAGGAAGCGGGCAAAAAGCATCCGGTGCCAATGCTCGTAGGCGCACTCGGAAACCAGATGCTCGATCTCCTGCTCGCCGTTTGCCTTGCGGAGATCACCCAGTTGGCGGGCATGGGCGCGGAGCTTCGTGCGGAGCTCGATCTCCGCCGATGACATGTTGGCGAACGGCTCGGCAAGCCCCACGGCCAAGCGTTGCAGAGCCGCGCGGGCGCCGTCCTCGGCCTCATCGCGGGCCTTGACCACCGTGTTTTCGAGGCGGCGCCTGAGTGAGTCCGGAAGCGATGCCATCAAACCGATCCTCTCGTCATACGATCACCGGCCCATTGCCGAGCTGCCCGCTTATTGTCGCCTCCACCTTCTTGAGCCACGCGCTGAGCTCTTCATCGTCATGAATCGTCGCCGAGGGGAGAGACACACGGACGGCTTTCGGCTCAAGAAGCCGGGCCGCCTCTTCGAGCGCCTTGGCGAAACGTTGCGGGAGAGCATCGCGCCGGGTGGCCCAGGAGTCGAGCGAGATCTCGGTGAGAGAGGCCAGCAACTCCGGCTCGGTGCCGACGTGGACCTCGGGAACACCGGCGACGTCCTGCCGATTCAGAATATCGGCCTGCTGCTCCGGAGTGAGGCGCCTCCACGCGTCGGTGGCCGCGAGGCGATCCGTCTCGTTCTGATGGAGGGCCACATAAGCCTCTCTCTCCCTCTGCAGCGCTTCGCGGAGGGCTTGGACGAGCCGACTGATGAGCGGCGCCACCGGATCGGGATCCTGCAAAAGCACCCGATTCTTGCGTAAGGCCTCCGTCTGAGGCGCCACCTCGGCGGTGACGGGCAGGGCTCGAGCGTGCAGCGCAAGCCGTTCGAGCGCCTGCCATCGCGGGTGGCGTTTCGCGATGAGATTTGCCCGAAGGCTCCACTCGTCCTGCCACGCGGCGAGCTCGTCGCGGCCGTCGAACAAGGCAACGAGCTGTTCATTTCCCGCAAGCGCGGCGAGCTCGCCGAGACGCGGCGGGTTGGGAGGGGACGGCAACGGTGCCTCGCCCCCGGCGCGCGCAGCCAGGGCTTTCAGAGCCTGGAGGTAATCGCGGGCTGCGATCACCTCGTCGTCAGTGCCAGCCTGGATGCCCGCTTCCTGGAAAAGCCGGCGCAAGGCGATCTTCTGGGGAGTCGTGACGGTGGCGCTTTCACGCCGCACATCGGCCACGCCCAGATTTTTTTGATCGAGCTGCTTGTGGCTGAGAACCCTGCCGTCCTGTGCAGCGCGCAGGTGGCCGGTGGCGACGAGGAGGATGAGGGCGCCGTCAATGGCGTCCTGGGGCCAACCGTACGGCGGCGCCTCGAAGTGCTTGCGGACCTCGCGACCCTTCTTGCCTCCGGAGACAAAATCGAGAAGGGCGTGGCAGACCCGATGCTTTTCGGGATCACCAGTAAACCCCACAACCGTGAGGGCATCGGCGGCCCCCTTCTGGGCTCTCTCGATCACCTTGCCCCAGTGCGCGTGGTCCGCGTGATCGAAGCGGGGGTAGAGGCGCGCGAGCGCATCTCCGGCGGCCTCCCGCACCTTCTCGACGAGGTTTGCCCCGGACTGCTCCCCGCTGCCGGCGAGAATCACGCGAGCGTTTGCCAGAACCTCGCCGAGGAGCGCATCGCGCTGCTGCACGGCGGCGTGCTGCCGAGTGTCCATGCCCGTGCGCGCCTCGATCGCCTCGTTCGTGCCGCCTGGCTGCCCCTTGGCGGCGAGCGTCTCGCGCGCAGCTTTGGCGCTCGCCAGGTGCTTCCTCAAGTCACCGGTCGCATGCTCGGGGAGAAACACGAACACGAGAGGGCTCTCGGGGCCTGCGGCCCGCGCATCGGCAAGAACCGATCTCTCATCGTCGTTCCAACCGTCCCGCACCCAAACAGGCACGTCAGGACCGCCGGTCGAAGGCGCGTCCTGCCCATAGTGGAGATGGACCTTGCGTTGCACCTTGCTCTGGCCCTGGGGGAGCTTCAGTCCTTTGAGCGCGTCGCTCACGCGGGTCCGCAGGAGGTCCGCTCGCTCGATCGCGAGCCCGGAGTTGTCGTTCTGGATGCGGGAGAGGCGGGTGCGGTACTCCTGTTCCCAGGCGGCGCTCTCCCGGGTCTGGAGGCGATACTCCTCGCCTACTTGAATCAACGTTCCGGCCTCGGCCAGCTCCTCCAGGAGCGGGGGGATGCGCAGCCGCCGCAAAGCGTTGCTCCCTTCGGCCAGATCCTCGACGAGAAGATCCGCGAGCATGTCGGGTGTGGCGCGGAGACCCGAGTCGGCGCCGGCCTCACGCGGAAGCTTCCCGATCAGGAAACAGAGGGCGCACAGGCGCGATTTGAGGCGGCCGGCGTCACTCTGGTCGTCGAGGTGCTCGATCACCTCCTGGATCTCGCGCAGCAGTGCTCCCGATTGGACCATCTGGGTCTTGTTCTGGTGGTAGAGGAAGTCCGCCGGAACAACGTTCATAAGATCCTTGCCGGCGGTGGCGAGGACGGCCTCGTAGACGTTGATGAGCTGGTTGCGCAGCTCGGCCTTGGTGCCGGTGGGATCGATGGCCCGGAAGGCCAGCTCCCAGAAGCGGCGACGGGCCGGGAGAAGGGGGTAGTCCGCGACGAGCACCTCGTCGTCCTCCGGACGCGGGGCGAGGCGGGTTCCGGGAAGGTGGCGCGAGATCTCTCCGCTGCACTCGGCCAACCGTTGGCGCAGCAGGGCTTCCGTATCGGGCTTCTTGGCGAGGACAATCTTGCGGACGACGGTATCCACATCCGCATCGGAGAGCTCGATCCCGAGTCTGAAGCGCGCCTGGAGCTTCTGGAGCTGGGTTGTTCCCATGATTGCGGTCTGGCCGGTGCCGACGAACAAAATGCGCGCGCCGAAGCGTTTGGAACAGGCTTCCGCGACCTCCTGCACGCGATAGGCCCGTTCCGTGCTGGCCTCGCCAATGTACTGCTGGACCTCATCAAGGACGATCAGGGTGGCCGGCAGCTTGCCTCCGACCCCAAGCGCCTCCTCGATGGCGGTGGTCATGTCCGCGTCGGAGATGTCGTCCGGCCGCCCGAACTGCGCAGTGATTTGACCCAGGACGGCCTCTTCGCTCGGCGCGAACCTTGGATGCACGGTAAGGAGAGCCCTGGCGAGGACCGGGGAGACATAGAGCTCCTTGAGCTCACGGTCGAAAGGACGGCCCTCCGCTTCGACGGCTGTCCGCACGGCCTCGAGGAAGCCGTTCCTCTTGAGGAAAAGGACAAACCGGGCAGCGGCATAGTCCTCCGGGAGGCCTGCGGAGCGGAAGAGGAGCCCGAGGAGAGCGAGCCGCACGCTGCCGCCGGCCCCGGCTCCCAATTTGCCTCCGGCGGCATGGAGACCACCGAACCGCTTGCCCTGGGTGGAGAGCTCTCGGAGCTGGGCCTGGATGTCGTCGGAGAGATGGGCGAGGCCCCGTGCGGTGGCACCGTCCGAGAACCGATAGTCGGTCCACAGGAAGCGCAGCATCTTCACGAGATGGGACTTGCCGCTGCCATAGAAGCCGCTTACCCAGACAGCCGGCTGCTCCTCGCGATCAAGGCTCGCGAGGTAGGTCGAGAGAATGCGTTCGAGGCCGCGGGCGTATTGCCCTTCGCACACGAAGGTTTCGAGCTCATAGCGGAGGGTGCGGATCTCCTGTTCCGACCCCGGCTCCGCGACCTCGGTGACTCCCTGGTTGACGAGCCGGTTCTCGATCGGATCCTTGAGGAAAACGTCCCGGTTCTTGATCTGCTCCGTCATGCGCTCTCCAAGCCGCCGGCCGCGGTGATGGGCACCGCGTGGTAGTTCCAGCCGTCTCGAGCGTCGAGAAGGCGATAGGTGTTGTCCTGGTACTCGCCTGGGAAGAAGACGAGGAGGCGACCTGGGATGGAAGTTTGGACCATCTCCATCAGCATCGCCACCTTCATGAACCCGAAGAGCGAGGCCACGCCGGTCACTGCGACGACGGTGTGCTCATCCGCTTCTTGCAGAACGCTCAAGAGCTGGTCAGCGACCGCGGCTTCGAAGGCGGGATGAGGGTTCAGGAGCTTCTTCGGGGACTTGAAGTAGGCCTCGCGGTACTCCTGCCCAGCCATCCAGCGGGCAAAGGAGCCTGTCAGGTCGCAGGAGCGCCAGCCATGATCGGCTTCCTTCGTGGCGATCTCGAAGTTGGGCAGGTGCAGGCGAAGCCGGCGCTCGTCGGCCGGATCGTAGACGGCGAACCATACCCGTTGCTGCCCCGGGAGAGACCGGTCCCAGGGGAGGGAGACATAGCGGGTATAGCTGGCTCGCAGGGCCTCAAGGCGATTCACGAAGGGCCACCTCTTCTTCCGGCGTTAGAAGTCTCGGGAATCCTACATCGACGACCGAGCCTATGCGACGCAAGTCGATGCTCCCGCGCTGGGAGGCCACGGCGGCTAAATCGTAGAGCGCCTCGGCGGGCGCATCCAGGAGAGCCGTCCAGAAGGTCGAGAAAAGGAGTTGGCCACGCGCACCGGCGAGTCGGCCGAGCGCGAGAGCGTAGACCACTGCTTCCGGAGAGAGGTTTGGATGGATTCGCTGGCGGGTCTTGCCGCCGGAGAGATGACCGGACTGGGTCCAGGAGGCGAGCAGATTTCTGCCGATCGACTGAAGCGTCTTGGGGCTGAAGCGGTCTGGGGCTGCCTGGGCCATGGCCTGGGCGAAGTCGCCGGAGCTTAGAGCGGAGCCGAGCGGGGTCTGTAGGATCAGCGTGGCGCTCGTCCGCAGGAGAGGATCGCGGGCACACGCACAGAGAATGGCCAAGAGTGGCCGGCCGGCTGAGTCGACCTCCCAGAGTTGCCGGAAGCACCGGAACACTGCAAGGCGCGGATCGAGACCGTAGAGCTCGCGCAGCTTCTTCCAGGACCAGAGGCGTGTGGAGGCGGTGCCTTTGCCGAGGGCGTTCTCGTCCAGGATGGCGGCGCGGTAGTCGTCGCGCGTCGCGCTGGCTGGAGTGGAGGCGAGGAGTTGGCTCAGGTCGGCCAGCATGATGCTGCGGCTGGCATGGGTGCCCCGCTCGCCGGAGCGGAAGCCGAAGCGGGCCGGTAGGGCGGCGGCGGGGGCAGTGTGCTGAGGGGATGCGATGCTCGCCATCTTGGATTCCGGACGGCGAAGTCTATGGTGTCGAGGGGGTGGGGGCAAGGGCGGAGGTGGCAGGTCTCCGCCCCAACTGTCCCCACCTTCCCCAGAGTAGCGCCTTTGGTAATCGCGGCGCCGCTTGAAAACGCGATGGAGCTGGCGTGGCCGTATTGCGAGGTCCAGGTGCGGCCTGTGTATGAGTGCTGCACGGTTGCCGAACCCCAGTTCGCCGGACTGGAGTCGGTGACGCAGCCCTTGGCTGCCACCTTGAAGCTGAGCCCGCAGGCTCCGTTCGCTGTGCAGGCTCACCCTGCGGGGATGTAGTGATGTCGAGTCCTGGAGGGCCGCCGCGCAAGGATAGTTGACGCCTCCCACTCCGGCGCCCTTACAAGAGCTGCCGCGGGCGACCACCACCCGGGTGGCTTGCAGGAAGACGCAGAAGCGTCGATTTTCCCGAGCCCGAAGGGCCGACCAGGGCGATGAATTCGCCGGAGCGGATCTCGAGGTCGACATCCTGAAGGATTGGCGGGCCGTCCTTGTGGTAGCGGAACGAGATCCCGGACAGACGGATGTTTCCCTGGAGCGGCCCGGGGTCACTCTTCTCCACGTCGACTTCCGGCGGCGTCTCGAGGATAGGGCGGAGGCGTTGCCAGACCGGGGCGGCTTCCGCCAGCCGGGGCACGGCCTCGCAGACACTCAGCAGAGCCATCGACAGCAAGCCGATCGTCGCGAAGAAGGCGACGAACTGACCGGTGGTGAGCTTGGAGCCCGGACCCTGTGAGGCGGCGGCCATCAGGAACAGCACCAGCGACGCCAACACGGGAAAGACCGACTGAAAGACCATGGACCGGTTCTGCCAGAGGCCAGCGCGGATCGTCGCCCGCAATTGCCGGGCGAAAGTCGTGCTCCAAAGACGCACTGCATAGCTTTCCGCACCGGCCACCCGGATCTTGCTGATTCCGGAAAGGAGTTGGAAAAGGATGGCCGAGACGCGGCCCTCTTCCTCGGCGGCCTGCCGCTGCCCACTGAGCTGACGCCAGGCCAGGAAGAGGCTCACGGCGATGAGGACCAGCATGACTCCCACACCTGCCACCGCCAGCTTCGGACTGTACATGACCATCAGCCCAAGGTAGAGGCACGAGCTGACCAGACCCAGCACGACGCTCCGCACCGCCTTGGCCAGCACGGCCGGTGCGGGGTGCCAGGCACTTCTTCTGCACTGGAGTGATGGGCTACCAGGAGCCTCCCTGCCCGCTCTTCACCCGCGTGTAGTCGTCCGGCACGTCGAGATCGGTGAGGGCGGACGCGGGCCAGGACAGGACCTCAGCCTCGCCCCGGTGCTGCTTCACCACCTGCCGGCCGCACCCCTCTCCCGTCATCGTCAGCAACTCGCCGAAGAGGCTCCGGTCGTACAGCATGGGAGGCGCATTGACCCCTTCGTAGTCCGAGATGACGAGCGGTGCATCGCTCGACCGGAAACGCGCGATGAGCCCGGCGAGCATTTCCGGGGTGACGAAGGGCATGTCGGCCAGCATCACCACGACTGCCTGCGCCTCGGCCGGCACCGCGGACACGCCGGCCTTGAGCGACGAGTTGATCCCCTGTTCGTAGCCCGGGTTGATCACCACCTGGCAGGGAAGACCGGCGAGCTCCCGCTCTGCCCTCTCCGCCTCGTGGCCGAGCACCACAAGGAGAGGCGAGACGCCGGCGGCAAGCGCCCGCCGCGCCGCCCCCCGCAGGATGCTCTCCCCTTCCAGCTCGAAGAGCAGCTTGTTGCTCCCCATGCGGCTCGAGGTGCCGGCGGCGAGGAGGACTCCGGCGACGGCTCCGGACCGGTCAGACGGCATGGATAGCCTCCTTGCGCTGGCTGAGGTGGCGCGGCTCGCGTTGGGCAATGAAGGCGAGCAGCTCGGCGACGATCGAGAGCGCCACCTGCCGCGGCCCGTCGGCGCCGAGGTCCAGGCCCACCGGACCGAAGACCCGCCCGGTTTCCGCGGGGCCCGCTCCGATCTCGCGCAGAATGGTCTTTGTCCGTTCCCGCGGTCCCAGCATGCCAACATAGGGCAGACCGGCCGCGAGCAGCCGCCGCGCCCATTCGCGGTCGTGCGCCAGCGAGTGAGTCTTCACTACCGCGAGCGACCGTCCAGCGGGAGGCAGGACGATCCCCGGATCCTCGGGCCGCGCCAGCAGCCGTTGCGACGCCTGCGGGAACCAGGCCGGCTCCAGCAACGCAGGGCGGTGGTCCACGAGGGTGACGCGGAAGCCGGCGTCCGCCGCGTAGGCAACGAGCGGCCTTGCATCGTCCCCGGCGCCGCAAACCAGGAAATGGGGCGGCGGCGGTAGCACCTCAACGAAGATCCTGCTCCCGGCGACGGCCTGCACGGCGGAACGGCCTCCCGGCAGCAGGCCGCGTGCCTGCACCCGTGTGGCGCCCAGGCCCTCTCCATCGACCACGGTGAGAAGCTCGAAGGGTGCATCGCCGGCCAGCAGCTCCCGCAGAGTTGCCGCCAACTCCGCGAATGGACCCTCGGTGGCGGGTTGGATGAAGATATCGATCAGCCCGTTGCAGCCCAGACCGAGGCCGCTGACGGCGTCCTCGTCGAGGCCCGTACTGTAGTGCCGCAGGCTCGGCGCCCCCGTCTCCAGAACGGCCTTGGCCACTTCGCGCACATCGGCCTCCAGACAGCCGCCGCTGACGCTGCCCAGGGTGGCACCGCTCTCTTCGATGAGGAACTTGGCGCCGGACCGGCGGTAGCCGGAGCCGGAGACGCCCACAACCGTGGCGAGCGCCGCCCGCCGTCCCGAAGCCGTCAGCTCGGCGAGCCGCGAGAGGATCTCGACTGTTTCTTTCCAGTGATTCATGCCAGCCTCCGATGGATCGTCAGCTCCTCAAACCTTCGATTTCACAACCGTCCGCGGGTCGTTCCGATCATTCCGCCACGCCGGGTGGTTTACGTGAAACACGCGGTCTCCGTTGAACGAGACCACCGCGGCGTCGAAGGTCATGGTTCCGATCTTCTTCCAGTTGGTGATGTTGCGGCGTTCTTTGATCGGCAGGCCGTGAGTGGTGCCGGTGTCGGAGGTCTCGATGTCGAAGACGAGCTTGCGCTTCGGCGCGGGGTCGCCGGGGTCGTAGATGTGGGCCATGATCTCGTCGCGGAAGTCGAGGTCGCCGCCGGGGATGACAGGCTGGCCCGAGGCAACGGTGAGCTGCATGAACTCGGGCGCGCGCGTCGGCTCGGCCGGCGGTTTGCCGAGCTCGGCGATCGGGTAAACCTGCCGGATGGTCGGCTTTTTCTCGGCGATGTTGAGCACGAGCCCGGTCAAGAGGAGGATCGGCATGCCGCTGCCGCTGCCGCGGCGGGTGGCGGTGGTGTTCGGCGCGTTGCGCAGCTTCGCGTCATTGATGTTCGGCGTGTCCTCGCCGCCGATGTCTTCCTGGGTGACGAAGCTCGCGGTCGGCAGGGGCTCGGGATGGTTCGGATCGGTGGTCGGGTAGATGCGGCCGATCATCGCCAGCGACCGCGTGTTGCCGCGGCGCGTTTCGGTGCAGCAGGTAGAGTAGCGGGCGATGGTCAGGCCCCGGCTCCCCTTGCGGAAGTAGCCGGTGTACGGCGTTTCTTCGGTGACCTCCCAAAGACCCGTCATGCAGATGCCGTTGGCGTGGAGGAGACGGCGGAAACCTTTGCCGTCGGGGCCCCAGCGAAGGTCGGAATCGGAGGCGAGGACGCGCTTGGCCGCCGCGAGGAACTGCCACGTCTTGCCGCCGGGCAGCATGCCTTTGATCAGCGGCATGAACGTGACCGGGAAGCGTTCGAGCGGCGCGTTCTCTTTCGCACCCCATACTTTCTGGTACGGGTTGGCGAACACGGCGTCGCGGACGACGCTGAAGCGCGAGCCGGCGACGACACGCTTGTCGTCGGCGGTGAAGCCTTGAATACCGAGGGCCTCTTCGGCCATGTGACCTCCTCGCAATTATGCCGGAGTGGTCTTCGCGCCGGCAAGGATCACGTCCGCGGCTTTCTCCGCGATCATGTAGATCGGCGTGACGATGAAGAAGCCGGGGATGCGCGGGAACACCGACGCGTCGACGACCCGCAGGTTCTCGACGCCGATGACGCGGAAATTGCTGTCCACCACGGCATCGGGATCGCTCGGCTTGCCCATCCGGTTCGAGCACGAAGCGTGATGGCCCCAGGCGTTGTCCTTGATGAAATCCCGAGTCTGATCGTCGGTCGCGGTGTCCGGTCCGGGAAAGACCTCTCTCTTGATGGCCGTGTTGTGCTTCGAGATCTTGCGGACGAACCTGATTCCTTCCAGAACGGCGTCGGCATCGCGCTTCGCCGTGACCGGATCGTCGAAATACTTGAAGTTGATCTCGGGCCGGTCGCGCGGATCGGATGACTTGAGGCGGACGAATCCTGCCCGGTTCTCCGTATGCGCCTTCAGCACCAGCCATGTGAGGAAGTTCTTCCTCCGCTCCACTTCTTTCGAGTAACCGGGGAAATAGCCGTGGAAGTTGCCGGCCAAGGCGAACATGAAGAGATCTGGATCGGGACGGTCGGGCGATGACTTCTTGATCACCGCCAGCAAGGCTCCGTTGGTCGTGTAGACACCCTTTCCATTCTGCCATTCGACATAACAGGGATCGCCTGACTTATTCGGCAGCGGCGGCTCAAACGTGGCATCCTTGATGATCTTCCAGTTCTCCTTCATCTCGCTGACGACGCTGACTTCGTAGCGGTCCTGCAGGTTCGCCCCCACTCCGGGGCGGTCGGCGAGCACAGGAATGCCGCGCTGCTGGAGATGCGCCGCCGGTCCGATGCCCGAGAGCATGAGGAGCTGGGGTGAGTTGAACGCGCCGCCGGCGAGGATGATCTCGCGCGAGCAGTAATACCGCTTGACCTCGTACGGATTGGCGTCGGAGGCATTCGGATCGGCGCGGTAGAGGTGCTGTCCTTCCCAGCACTCGACACCGATCGCCCGCTTGTCCGCGTCGAACAGAATCTTTGCGGCCAGATTGCTCTGCCTGAGGACCAGTTTCGCCGGGAGCTTTGCACGCGTACGGTTGATCAGCTCGCGCGTACCCGCGCGGCGGCCTTCGAGCGTGGCCAGCGGGGCAAAGGCGATCCCTTCGAACTGCGGTGTACGCCAATCGTTCGGATCCCGGGGAAGATCGGGAAGCGCACCGCTCATGCCTTCCAGCCAGGCCGCCTTGATTGCCTTCAACACCGTCTGCACCACGGCCGGATCGCCCAGGCCGAGCGTGAGGTCGAGATCAGCCGTGGTCAGCCATCCCTTGTAGCCGTGGCGCGTGGGGTTGGGTTTTCCTTCGCCCGGATCCTTGACGTACGTGCAGCGCTCCAGCTTTTCGAAGTAGGCCCGCATCTTGTCCGGAGCCCACGACGGATCCCCGGTCAGATCGGAGATGTGCTGCCAGTCGCTGTTGTGCGGGTACACCGTGATCATGGCGTGATGCTGTGTGCAGCCGCCGAGCGTACCTGCGCGCGGATAGAAGACACCGCCTTTGTCCGGTAGGTACTTCGTGTCGCGTTTCGAGCGCGTCACGTCTTCGTAGTGCTTCGGGAAGAACTCCCATGAGATGTCGGGATGTTCGCTGGCGAACGCGTGAAAAACCGGCACGTCGTACCAGGGCTGCTCCGGCGCCTGGCCGGCCTCGATGAGGCCGACCTTGTAACCCGCCTCGGCGAGGCGGGCCGCGACCGGCCCGCCCCCCGCGCCAGATCCGATGACGATGTAGTCGAAGTCGGGATTCTGTGGAGTGCCCATTCATCCGCCCATTCAGAAGGTCTTGAGGTACTCGATCAGCGCGCGCTTGTCGGCGTCGGGCTGATCGGTCCCGAAGTAATGGCCTCTGTCCTCGATGAAATCTGGGCAGGAATTGAGAGCGTAGAGCTTCTTCACGACGTGGGAGCCCAGCCAGCGTTTCGTGGCCGCGTCTCCTGTCAGACCTTCGCGCTTGATGTCCTTCATCACCTTCACCGACTCGATGAGGAGGCCCGCCAGGTCGCCGGCCTTGCGCACGCCGCCCAGCTCGAGGTTGGTGTTGGCCAGCAGATTCACCGGCGTTCCTTTCGGAATCGGACCGAAGGCGAAGTACTTCGCACCGGTCGCGGTATCCGTTTCCATGTGCTTGCGCAGCAGGCGCCGCAGAGAGCGCGAATGGAGGTACGAATCCGGCACCTTCAGCCAACTCTCCTGCGTCGTCAGCCAGAGAGAGGTCGATTGACCGTCCGCGCCGTCCTTGTTCCCCGCCGCGCCAGCGCGTTTCTCCGGCCAGAGCATCTTGGTGATGCCGTCGTTGAAGGCTTCCATCCGTTCGTCGACGGAGACGCCATGCACGTGTTTGCCGACGGCGTTGTTGTGGAGGAATGGAGCGCCGCTCCAGACGCCGACCAGAGACGGCGGACGATAGTAGCCGCGGCCGTTGCCCGGGACCGTCCATTTGCTGTCGGTGTTGCTGATCGGGTCCCACACGTCGATCGCGCCGACGGGCGGCAGCGTCTTGTACGTCTCGGACGAGAAGTTGTCCCAGATCTGCCCCCTCAGCCCGTTCGTGGCCACCGCGCGCGTGGCGTTGGTCCTGACCTCGGTGACGGGTACGCGCTCTTCGCTGCCGAGCATGTTGCCCTCCAGGAAGTCGCGATCCATCACTGCTTTTTCGAACCACGCGCGTCCCTCGGGCGACTTCGGATCGGTGCCCTGCGGCGGCCGCTTGCTCGAGTGGCATTGGGCGCAGTTCCGGGCGAAGACAAGCTTGCCGCGGTCGAGCTCCGCCTGATCGGCGGTGAGGTATTTGCTGCCGCCCGGAGCATCCGCCAGCTTGTGCGGCTTGGCGAACTTGATCAGGTACGCCGCCAGATCCGGCGACGCTTGCTCGCTCCAGTTCCACGCCGGTGAGAGCTTCTGCGCGTCCTTCACCCGGATGGGGGTCTGCTTCTTGATGCCCACCAGCGGCTTGAAGTGGCGCGTCCATTGCTCCCAATACTCGCCGATGTTCAGGTACACGCGTGAGAGAGCGCCGTTGAGGCCGACGGAATCGGCGCCGTCCTTGAGAACGCGCGGCGTCGCCACCATGCCGCGCTTCCCCGCCGCGTACTCGAGGTTCTTCAGGTCGGCCGCGCCGCCCGTGACCGTTTCCGGAACGGCCACGGCGACGCGCCCGGGAGGCGGAAGGTTGTAGACCGCATTCATCGTTCCGGGGTTGTTCAGGTAGTCGGTGGCGATGAACGCCGTATCGAGCGTACCAGCCGGATTCGTCATCAGGATTTGCTTGATGAAGTTGTCGGGGCCGAGGTCGTGGGCGAAAACCTCCCATATCTTCAAGTAGTGCTGGCCGACGTAGTCGGAAAGGTTGGCGAAATCGGGCTCGTTGGGATCAGCCGGTGGGTTTACCGGATCCGGCCCGACGTGGCAGAACGAGCAGGCCATACCGACTCGGTAGGGCCGCTCGAGCCCGGGGTTGTTGTAGTAGTTCGGATCGGTCCAGAAGCGGTCTGGGTCCCACTTCGCACGATCGAATTTCGGGTTCTTGAACAGCCGCAAGCCCATGACGCCGCTGGAACTGCCGTAGGTGGCGAGGTCGAGGCGCTTGTCGATGTCGTACTTCGAGCCAGCCTCGCGGGGCACGTCGATGTACAGGTCCGAGTACTCGTCCGGCTGCGCCGGCTGCATGAAGCCGGGCTGGTTGACGATGCCGTAGGTTTGAAAGCGCTTGTTCCGCGGCGAAGCGACCATTTTCAAAAGGTCGCCGGAGCCGAAGCCGTACTGGGAGAGCCAGTTCCAGAACCCGGCGTTGTCGCCCGACCAGAGGTTCCAGATCACGCGGCCATTGATGTCCCCCGGGGTCAGCGGGACGTTTCGCCCCTGAACGTTCATCCCGGGGAACGGATCGAAGTCGACGTACTTGTAGTCGACGACCCAGCTTTGTTTCACCGGCCGGCTCGCGCAGCCGGCCAGCGAGGCGATGAGCAGGGGCACGAGGACTGCGGCGAGAGCTCGATGACGGAATCTCTGCATTGGGAATCTCCTATGAACTGGATTTGCGACTACTCTATGTTCATTGGCTTCTCTGGCCATTGAAGCCGGAGTTCGCAAAACGGCCTCGAACGCGCCGCCTCCACCCGCCACTAGGTGACGCCTGCCCACAGAACACAGCTTTCTTCCAGAACGGGATCTCGCGCCCGGCCCGATCAACTCAAGCAGATAGTCCTTCGAATCACAGCCAGCGGCGACCGCCATCTCGTCGGCGCGAATGTGGCTCGGGGCCGGGGAGTTCTCGATGCGCAGATTGTCGATGTGGTACGGCATGTCTTCGATACCCTGGGCCCGCTCGATGGCCGAGCCATAAGGATATTCGCCTCTATTGTGAAACGCGGCGCGCGCTTTCGCAAAAACCGCCCTGACAGCTTCGAGCAGAGAGTTGGACCTGGGTGCACTCACAGCTTCCGCCTGTTCGTTGTGCCGTCCAGCAGTCTTCTGGTCGACTCAACCTTTTTTTCATACTGCTCAGGGTTTTCCTTTGCGAGGGTCTCATAGATAATGAGCGCACAGCTGAAAGCCTTCCGCGCCTCCTCCATCCGGCCTTGGTCGTAGTTTAGAATACCAAGATCAATCAGCATCATTGCTACCTTCGGCATGGCGGGATAACGTTGTGCCAGCTTGCAACCATTACCCAACGCTTCGCCGTAAGCTTCCCACGCCTCCTGCATTCGGTTCTGGTCGCTGAGCAGTTTGCCGAGGCGGATTAGTAACTCAGCGACATCTGGCAGATAGGTCGCAGGGTTCTGTTGTGCCAGCTTGCGACTAATCTTCAGCTCTTCCTGGTAGGTTGATTCAACCTCTTGCGCATACTGACCTGGGCTTTTCCTTGCTAGGGGTTCATAGATAGTGAGAGCCTCCCTGAAATTCTCCCGCGCCTCGCGTACTCGGTTTTGGTAGTGGTTTAAAATGCCGAGCTTGTTCAGCATCTCTGCTACATGCGGCTGATAGGTGTCGGGATTCAGTTGCACGAGCTTGCGGTAAAACCCCAGCGCTTCGTGGAAAAACGTGCACGCTTCCTCCACTCGGTTCTCTTTGCGGAGTAGGGTGCCAAGATTGTTCAGCGTCGACGCGACGCACGGCAGATAGGCGGCGGGATTCTCTTCCGCCAGGTTACGGCTAATACTCAGCGCTTCCTCGTACTTCTCCCGCGCCTCCTGAATTTGGTTCTGGTCGCTGAAAAGATTGCCGAGATTGTTCAGTGTCTCCTCTACGTCCGGCAAATAAGTGGCGGAGTCATGTAGCGCTAGCTCGCGACTAATCTTCAGCGCTTCCTCGTACTTCTCCCGTGCCTCCTGCATTCGGTTCTGGCGGCGGTACCTACTCCCCAGACTATTCAGTGCTTTCGGTGCGTCTGACCGGTAGACGGGAGGATAAGATGAATGTAAAAAGTCGGACACTTCTTCGACTTTTACCCGCGCCAACTTCTCGGCCGCGCGTTGGCCTGCCTCCATCGCTCGATCGCGCTCGATTCGAAGCTGCTCCTTTGCCGCTTCAGTCGATTGGTGCTTCGATTGTAGATCTTCGAGTTGCTTTCGATATCTTTGTTCGATAGGGCCGAAGCTATCGAGCCGATAGTGTCGGCGCGCCATTTCCTGACGTTCGTCCTCTCGGCAAAGCAGCAAGATCAATGGATCGGCGCTCGCGTCCTTAGGCAGAGTCAGCCGCAACTCGTGGTAGTTGACCACCACCATCCCTAACCTCCGCACGATCAGTTGCACCTTCTCTCCCGGTTGTTTGTTCGGAAAGTTCAGGACAAATTTGCCGTCAGAGTGCGACAAGGCTGGGTTACAACCCTCAATGGCGCTGACTTCGACCTTTTCGATCCCCGGCCCTCCCATCTCGTTCTTGAGGATGACTCCCTTGACAGTCGCTGCGGCGAGCGGGGAAACCGCCAGCAGCAGACCTGCGAGCGCAGCGTTGAGCCGCATGTGAAATCTCACCGGCGTAGCACCGCCGTTACGTGGCCGCCGTTTGGTATCACCACTTGGTTCCAGGTTTCATATCTGTCGGCGCTGACGCTCAAGACCATATCATCCAGAACTCGGCCGGAAGGCAGCACAAGCTCGAGACGTCCCTGCTCCACGCTCGTAGTTGATATGCCAGCCACGCTAACCGTGGCACCTACAACCGGGTTTCCAGTCTCGTCGAGGACGCTGCCTGCAATGTGCGCGGATTTCCGCCGCACTTCCAGGTAAAGGCTTGTTCCATCGAGCTTCAGACGGCTATTGTCGGGGCATTCGTATGCGGGCGCATCCAGTGCAACGTTCACTTTCTGCCCTCGAAAAGTCGCTGGAATTTCCGAGAAGAAAGCCTGGCCCTTATCCCCAATCGGTACGCTCCGGCGGTCGCCGCCCAGATCCATCAGCACCTCACCTTCATTTCGCAGCAGTAAATCTTGTGGGCCTGCTGGCCCATGCACGTAGACCGTGAGCGGAAAGTTCGACTCAGGCGGGGGGAGATAGAAACCAGCAATTACGATGAGAGCAAAACCGACTATGGCGCCTCCGAGTTCGACCGCGCCACCGAAAACTTTTCTACTGTAGATCCCGATGGAGCGCAGTGCACCAAAAAGAAAGCCAGCGCCGAACAGCCCTAGCAGCAAAAGCGTGAGGTAGTAGAAACGCCCCACCAGACCTAGCGAGACCAGAAGACGCGCGTTCGTCAGAAGCAGAACGACCAGCAACAAACCTCCAGCAAAACTGACGAAAGAAAATAAAGCATAGGGAGCGATCTTGCCCCAGCCCCTCCTGGCCCCGGAAGGCTTATCTCGTGTCTGAAGAGGTGACCTCTTGCTCATGGCACTCAGAGAACCACGATTTTCTTGCAAAACGGGATCTCGCGAATGCGCGGCCCGCCAGCGGCGAAGATTGCGTTGGCCAAGGCAGGGGCGACCGCGGCGGTCGGGGGCTCGCCGACGCCGGTAGGGGGCACCTCTTCGCCTGGATAATCGTTGACCACCTCGGGACTTGGCTCCACAAAGTAAGCGTAGATTTTTTTCGGCGCCTGGTGGATCCGTAGCACGGGGTAATCGTCGAAGTTGTTCTGGACGACGGCCCCGTTCTTGACCGTGATCTCGCCGAGGAGGGCGAGGCTCAAACCGTAGAGGATGCCCCCTTCCATCTGCGCGTAGACCCGGTCCGGGTTGATGACCCTGCCGCAGTCGAGCGCCGCATGGACCTCGTTGATCGTCAGCTCGTTGGCTTCGTTGAGCGAAACGTCGATCACGAGGGCCACGTAGCTAAGGAAGCTCCGGTGGGCGGCGATGCCGAGGCCGCGGCCCTTCGGCAGCTTCCCCTTCTTCTCATCCCAGCCCGACTCCTTCGACACCCGTTCCACCACGGCCCGCAGCCGTCGCGTATCGGGCGGATAACCGGGCATGATTTCCTTCTCCTGCCCGCCGATCGGCATCATCTTGCGACCGATGGGAAACAGGTTGTTGTCGTAGCAAGGCACATGTTCCTTGTCTCGCAGCTCTGCCTCGGTGAACATATGTCCCGGCCCGATCAGCTCGAGCAGATAGTCCTTCGAATCGCGGCCGGCGGCGTTCGCCATCTCGTCGGCGAAGGAGCAGAGGCCGAAGGCGTGGTAGATGTTGGCCACTGAGCGCATCCAGCCGCAGCGGATGTGGTTCGGGGCCGGGGAGTTCTCGATGCGCAGGTTTTCGATGACGTAAGGGTTGTCTTCGAGACCCTGCCCCAGCTCGATCGACGAGCCATAAAGGTATTCGCCGCCGTTGTGAAACGCGGCGCGCGCTTTCGCGAAGATGTCGCCCTGATCGGCGGGAACGTAAGCTGGCGGGGGAAAGATGGTTGCGAAGAACGACGAAAACGCGCTGCGCTGCAGTAGCCCCGCCGGCCGCCCGCCTGCGTCGAGACCCGCCTTGAAGTACTGGCGGCTGACCGAGTTGTAGAAGCTGAACTTGACGTCGTCCTCGCGCGTCCATTGCACCCGGATCGGTATGCCGGGGTGGTTCCTGGCGAGAAAAGCCGCCTCCATGGCGTAGTCGGGATTGGATTTGCGCCCGAAGCCGCCGCCAAGCAACGTCACGTGGACTTTAACTTTGTCCCGGACCTTCTTCTTCAGATCGTCCCGCATCTTGAACAGGGTTGCCTCATCAACACCAAGCCGTTTTGCAAGGCTTTCATTGAAGATCTTTTGCGTTTCGTGTTCGCATTCCCGGCTCAGCTCGGACAGTTCCACTGCCTGCCAGACCAGTCCCTGCACCAGATCGGGCTCCAGCATTGCCAGGCCGATGTAGTGCTGCGCGAGCTCCGGCCCCTGGGTAGGGGACCAGATCTCCCACCCACTCCCGTTCTCGTAAATGGCGATGGCCGTGGGCGGCTCCATCGGCGTCTGGGCCAGGTGCGGGATGTAGTAGCTCTCCTCTACGACCTTCGCGGCCCCGCCAATCGCCGCGTCGACATCGCCCTTCCACCGCACCGGCTTCCCGGGCCGCTCGGTCGACTCTTTGAGCTCGTCTCGAAAGGCCTCCGAATCGTAGCTCTCATTGGGCCCGAGGTCCCACTCCACCTTGAGCGCTCTGCGTCCCTGCCACGCGGCCCAGGTGTTTTCTGCAATGACGGCGACGCCGGCATGTGGCACGAAGTTGGAGCCCACGCCTCCGGTGCATGGGAAGTTCGCGGGGAGGACCGGTTCGACGAACTTGACGCCCGGCACGGCGAGCGCCGCGCTCGCGTCGAACGACTTCAGCGTGCCGTTGGCGACCGGGCAACGAACGATCATGGCCGTCAGCATGCCCCGCCTGCGGAGATTGACGTCGGCACCGTAGACCGCCTTGCCGGTGACCATGTCCTTGGCGTCGGTGAACGGCATCGTCGTCTTGCCGATGAAACGCCACTGATCGGGCCGCTTGAGCACGGTCTTGATCTCGTCGATCTCGGGCAGCGGCTTCACCTTGCTGGCTTCCAGGAGCAGGTGGTTGTAGGCGATGGAACGGCGGCTGGCCGCGTGATACACCCTCTGCTGCCGCGCCTCGAGCTCGCTCTCTTTGACGCCCCATTTTATGGCCGTCGCGCGGACCATCACCAGCCGGAGACCTGCGCCGAAGATACGCATGGGCATGTAATAGGCCGCCATGCTTCGCGAGCTGTCGGTGAATTGAGCATCCTCGGCTCTGACGATCGCCGGGGCGCCGGGAATGGCATACGGAAACGGCACCCCGAAACCTACGGCGTCGGCGTCAGCCTGGTGCAGCGTGACGCGATCCCAGTCGATCTCGGCCTCGTCCGCCAGGATAGCCGCCAGGCTCGATTTGATGCCCTGGCCCATCTCCGAGCGGTGCGTGAAGATGGTGATGTCGCCGCTCAGTGGTTTGATGGCGACGAACGCCGAGAGCGGAATCCCTCTGAGAATGAGGCTTTTCAGCTTGTCGGTGTCGGCGAAGATCTCGTCGGGTGCAATGGAGCAGCCGAACACGAGTGCTCCGGTGCCCACACCGATATTACGGAGGAAATCCCTGCGGGTAATCCTGAAGATGCCGCTCATGACGAGCTCCCCGCAATCTTGTGGATCGCGGCCCGGATGCGTGGATAGGTGCCGCAGCGGCAGATGTTGCCGCGCATCGCGTTGTCGATCTGCGGGTCGTCGGGGTGCGGGTTCGCAGCCAGGAGCGCTGCGGCGCTCATGATCTGGCCCGGCTGGCAGAAACCGCACTGCGGCACGCCGAGCTCGACCCACGCCTTCTGGCACGGGTGGCTGCCGTCGTACGACAGTCCCTCGATCGTGGTGATCTCGGAGAGGCAGGCCGCGCCTACATCGATGGCGCAGGAGCGTGCGGCTCGGCCGTCGAGATGCACGGTGCAGGCGCCGCACTGCGCAACGCCGCAACCGAACTTGGTACCCGTAAGTCCCAGGATATCGCGCAGAACCCAGAGCAGGGGCATGTTGCCGTCCACATCGACAGTGTGTCGATTACCGTTGACGTTGAGCTGAAACACGGACATCTAAGACCTCCTCTTCTTATCGGTCCGAGGCGGCATCACAATTTGCGACGGAACTCCACTCGTGCTCCGTAGACGCCCTCCAGCCCCTCTCGCCAGCCATGCATTGCATCGAGGCGTACGATCCAGGCGTTGGTGATCGGGTGCTGATAGCGGGCCCCGAGGGCGTATTGGGATCCCAGGACGCTGTCGTTCATGCGCTGGACCACCGACCCTTCCACGACGATCTGACGGTCGAGGTTGAACAGGTACCCCACTCCCAGCGCCCCGCCGTAGGAGTCGTGCCCGCTGGCGTCGAGCGTCGGATAGCCGGTCAGGCCGTCTGATTCGAAGCTGATGCCGGTATTCTTCAGCACGCCGCCGGAATCGGCGGCCCGCGCCAACGGCTGCGGGGTGTCGAAGCCCGCGAAAAGGTTGAAGTAGGGGACGAGGTTCGCGGGGCTCGGAATGGAATTCACCGGACGCCTCGGGATGAGCGAGTTCTCTATGAGGACCAGCACCCCGTCGGCCGTTTTCACCGCCGCACTCTGACCGAAGTTGCCGATCAGCCGGACGCTGTTGTTCACCCGGCCGCCGTACCGTTTGGTAAACGCGGCGGTGACGTTGTGGTAGCTCAGGTCGCTGACATCGGAATCGATGTACCCATAGCCGTACTCCGCGTAGCCTTTCCAACCATCGACGAAGCCGGCGAGGCCGAAGACTTTCGCGTCGTCGTTGCTGCCGGGAACGGCGGCGGTCGTCACCTGATTGAAACCGGCGAAGAAGGTGATGTCCATGTTGCTGATGTCGAGCGCCGGGCTGCTCTTGGCCGTGATGCCCATGGCCAGACCATCGAAGGCATCATCGAGCCAGATGCCGTTCTGGGTGAACAGAGGGACGCGGCCGAGGGCGATCGGCAGGTCGATCGAGTTGATGTTGCCGGTCCATCCCTGGAACATGGCGCCGAGGTCGCCTTCGAAGAACAGAGTGTCGAGATTGAAGTCGAATTCGTCGACGAACTCGTCTTCGGCCCCGCCGCTGATCTGGTAGCGCGTGAACGAGCCATTGTTGTCGAACGGGCGCACGAAGGCATGGATGCGCTCGGTGGCGGTGAGAGCCAGGTCCATGTCGAGGTTGAGACGGGTGGCGACGACCGACTGCTCCGTCTTGCCGTTGGCGGCAGCGACGCCGTTGTCGTAATAGGCGCCGGCAACGCGAAGGTCGCCATAGGCCATCAAGTGGGAATTGATCGGGTTTTTCGCGCCGAGCCAGGTGGGCCGGGGCTCATAGGCTCCGCGGTCGTAGAGGCGGCGGCCCAACTCGACGGGCGGATTCGCCGTCTTGTTCATGTGCTTCTTGTCGTAGATGGCCAGTTGGGCCTCGGCGTCGTAGGGCTCGTGATCGTACGTGGGGTCGGGCTTGAACGAGCCTTCGGCGGGCGCATCGGGATGATTGGGATCGCCGAGGATTTTGGCCTCGGACGACATTTCGGGTCCCTCCGTATCTCCGCCTTCGCCGGCGGCGAAGGCGCACGGGGCACCCAGGGCGAGCAGAAGCAGGCCAAGGAGCAAAGGGTTCGCAGTCCATGTTTTTCTGTTCATGTTTGCCCCTCTCTCAGCGGACCTCGAATTCGACTGCGTAGGGATGGATGTCGTCGGCCCATTGATTCTCGGCCCGGATCATGTCCCTCGTGGCGTCGACGAACTTCATGAAGTAGATCGGCTCGGTCCGGCCGCGCAGGCGCACGGCGAGCCGGTAGGTGCCGGGTTTCGTCAGCAGCTTCCCCGGGACTTTGTACTTCGCCAGGCGGCTGCCCAGAGGCGGGATGCTGCGCTTCTCCATACGCGCGAAGGGGGGATGATTGAGCAGCGAGACCGGTGTGCCGCCGGGACGGATGAAGGGGAGCTGGTCGAAGTCCAGGTTGATCGGCAGATACATCTCCCGATCGGTTCCCTTCACATTCGTGGTGATGAACTTGGCCTGCATGCTGACGAGCTGGTCGTCGTGGGGGATCTTGCCCTCCTGGACGTCCGCGGACTGAAGGTCGGCTACGTCGCCGTGGCTGTCGACGTAGCCCGATTCCCAGACCCTCTTTCCGTCAGGATCGATGAGAGAGACGTTGAGCCACAATTCGGGCTGGGCCCCCAGAGAGCCGGACGGGAGGTTGTGGCCTTTGTTGCGATTGGAGATCTTGTACTCGAACGAGAAGGCCTTGCCGATCTCGGGGCGCCCCTTGAAAAAGGGACCGTCGAGGTGGGATGCGGTTTCCAGAAGCTTGATGCGCTGCTGCTGCCGATCCTTCCACCTCTCGAGATTCTCCTCGACGATGATCCAGGCCGTCTTGCGGTCGGCGGGATTCTGCCACTCGGGCGGGAAGCTGTGGGAGCCCGGCGCGGCGGCGAGCTTGTTCTCGAAAGCTTCGCTCCCCCACTCCGCGCGATAGTCGAACTTCAGCCACTGCGGCGCCGTGAAGTGGGACTCCTCCATACGGAACGGGAAAAGACCGGGGTGGCTGATGGGATAACCCGGGCCGATGAAGGTATGGTCGGTGAGCTCCCGTTCCGTGTTGACGTACTTGCCGTTGACGCGGGCAGCCCACCCTTTGGCATAACCGCTGTCCAGCCCCGGTTTGGTGCTCATGTGGCATTTCTGGCAGGTGATGCCCTCCTTGGCGGCGGGAGACGACCGGTATTCCTCCCAGACGGTTTCGAGCTTGATGCCGGGATGGACCTGGACCTGATGGCAGGTGACGCAGAACTCCGATTGCACGATCACGTTGGACTGAATGGCCGTTTGATGAATCCTGATCCATTTGGTCCTGTCCGGCTCGTCGGCCCTGTCGAGCTCGTCGGATGTCACGAGGAGCTGATATCCCCGCGCATTGCTGATCGCCTTGAGGCCGCCCGTGGTGTCGAAGGGGCCGAACACGGGCTCGTGGATGTCACCCGGAGTGATCCGCCGCGCGGCGTTGGTCTTGCCATAAGCCTCCCCGACGCGGTGGCAGGTGACGCAGGTGATGCCTTCCTGGGAAGCTGCGCTGCGCTCCCACCAGGGAATGTCGCGCCTCTCGCCCAGGGCCGAGCCGACGCTGGCGTGACAACGGACACAGAAGGAGTTGATGGTGCCTCGCGCCAAGTCGTTGATCTTCTGCTCGAACTTGTTGAACATCGGGGAGACGTTGGCGTAGGCATGGGAGGAGAGGCTCCACTGCCTGTACTGGTTGGGGTGGCACTCGCCGCAGACCTTGGCAGATGGATAAAGCTTGTCGGCCAGGGCCTTGGCGTCCGGATTGTTCTCAGGCAGCAGCTTTGGGAGCTCCTGTCCCATCGCGGACCCGAGCCCCGCCAGCAGGAGGACAATGAATATAAATCTGGCTCTGCACATAAAGTGACTCCCTCCTCGGCCACTGCCAGTAATCACATTACTTTTCCGGCCGCGTCGCGCAGAATCACGTCGCTCGCCTTCTCGGCGATCATGTAGATCGCAGACACGATGAACAGACCCGGGATGTGCGGGAAGACCGAGGCGTCGACGACCCGCAGGCCTTTGGTGCCGCGCACTCTGAAAGACGAGTCGAGGACCGCCATGCGATCCTCGTCCTTCCCGATTTTGCAGGTGCAGGAGGCGTGATGCCCCCAGGCCTGATTCCGTACGTATTCCTCGAGGTCTTCGCGGCTGTGCTTCTCTTTGCCCGGCGCCACCTCCTCGGCGATCCGCGGGCCATAACCCTTGGTGATGCCGAGGAGGAACTCGACGGCGTGCACCATCGCGTCGAGATCCTCTTTCGACCCGGCGCCGTCGAAGTAGCGGAAGTCGATGCTCGGCACGTCGCGCGGGCAGGCCGAGCGGATCTCGACCTTGCCCTTGTTGTGGGTGCTCCCCTTGAGCACCGCCCAGGTGAAGTAGTCACGCGCCTCTTGGATCCTCTCCGAGTAGCCCGGGTAGTAGCCGCGGAAATCGGTCACCAGCCCGAAGAGGAAAAGATCGGGGTCGGGCAGCTCCGGCCGCGAGCGCTTGATGAACGACATCACCGTTCCGTTGGTGGTGTAGACCCCTTTTCCTGTGCGCCACTGTTGGAACTGCAGATCGGGCTCCTCGTCCGGCTTGGGCGGCGCCAGGGTCGCGCCCGTGAACGAGGAGAAAGGTTTGTTCATGCGCAGGACGACCGTAATCTCGTAGCGGTCCTGGAGGTTGGCCCCCACTCCCGGCAGGTCGACCCGCACCGGGATCTTGTGGCGCTGCAGGAGGTCGGCAGGGCCGATGCCGGAGAGCTGTAAGAGCTGCGGCGTATTGAAGGCACCGCCGGCCAGGATCACCTCGCGGCTGGCCCGCACCTGCCGCTTGGTGCCACTCTCCTCGGGCTGGTGCAGGGCGTCGGCCTTGTAGAGATGGGTGCCTTCGAGGTACTCCACGCCGATGGCACGCTGATCCTCGTCGAGGAGCACGCGCGTGGCGAGGGCACCCAGGCGGATGGTAAGGCGGCCCTCGCTCTGCTTTTCGGCGGCGAGGAGCCGCTCCCGGCTGCCAGTCCGGCACCCGGCGTTGCGCGACAGCGGAGCCATGCGGAAGCCCTCCGAGCGGCGCACCACAGACCACCAGCTATTGGGGTCGAACCAGGTGATGACGGAGAAGGCGACCTGCTTCAGGGCCTGCTTGAGGTCCTTCCAAAGGCCGCGTCCCGATCGGAAGCTGAAAAGGTTTTTGAACGCCGACCAGCGGACAAGCCAGAGCAAGCCGCGATCCTCGAGTAGCAACTTGATCTCCGCGGTCTCGCTGGCCAGCCACCCGCCGAAGCCGTGCCGGCTGGGATTCCAGCCCAGGTGCCGGAAGAGGAAACGCAGGATGCCACGGTGGCGGCACTCCTCCAGGCGCTCGTAGTAGCGGCGCATGGCCTTGGCGTTCCAGGAATCGTCGCCGGTCAGCTCGGCGATTCGATCCCAGTCGCTGTTGTGGGGGTAGACGAGGAGCATGGCATTGTGCGCGGTGCAACCGCCCAGCGTGCCGGCCCGCGGGTAGAAAATCCCGCGCTCCTCCGGCACGTACTTCCAGTCCTTCTCCTGCTGCTCGTCGCCAGCATAGTGGCGCACGAAGAAGCGCCAGGACATCCCCGGCTCCTCCGAGGCGTTGGCATGGAACGCCGGCACCCGGCAGTTGTAGCTGTCAGGACAGCCTCCGGCCTCCAGCACCAGCACCGTGTGGCCGGCGAGGGCCAGGTTGGCGGCCAACGGCCCGCCCCCGGCCCCCGAGCCCACGACGACGTACTCGTATTCCTCGTCCACGCTGATCTCCTACAGCGTCTTGAGAAACTCGATCAGCGCCCGCTTGTCGGCATCGCTGAGCCCCGGCTCCTCCTTGAAGAGGTCCGTGCCAAAGTAGTGGCCGCGATTGACCACGAAATCGGGGCACTTGCTGAGCGCGAGCATGGGACCCACCAGGTTGGCGAAGACCTTGCGCGCCTGCTCGTCGGTGGGATTGGCCGGCAGGGCCTTGAGGTCGCGCTTGATCTTGACCAGGAGCTCCAGGAGCTTCCTGTCGTGCGCCAGCCTCTCCCGCGTGGTCTGGCCGTCGGGCAGGATGTTGAGGTTCGTCAGCAGGTTGACCGGCGTCCCCTTGGGGATCGGCCCGATCTCGAGACCCGTCTCCCCGACCACCGCCGGGGCCAGGGCCTTGACGAGCGGCGCCAACTTCGGCGCGAAGGGCGGCAGATAGCCGACCGGCACCCTGAGATAGCTCGACGCGGTCGTCCGGTCGATGAGGCCGGGCACCTTGTCGCCGAGCACCGGGTCCTTGTCCCGCTTCTCCGGCCACAGCATCTTCTCGATGCCGTCCTCGAAGGCGGCCATCCGGCCGGCCACCGACGGATCGCCATTGAAGATCCCCACCGTGTTGTTGAGCAGGAAGGGAGCGGTCGACCACAGGCTGAGCAGCGAGGCCGGCCGCGTGTAGCCGCGGCCACCGGCAGGCATGGTGTACTGACGCGGCGCGCCGGTGAACGGGTCGTGGACCGTGATCGTGCCCACCGAGGGCAGGGTCTTGTACGACTGCGAAGAGTAGTTGTCCCAGATGTTCCCGGCGATCGCATTGGTGGCGAGCGGGCTGCAGGCGTTCGTCTCCAGGAGCGTCACGGGGACGCGCGCCTCGGTCGACAGGTAGTTGTCCTTGAGGAAATCGTCCTTGAGAACGATCTCCCGCATCTGCTTCTTGAAGTCTTCGGTCTTGGTCGACGCCCAGTACTTGTTCCAGCAGTCGAGATAGCCGGGGCCTGCGCAGCCGCCAGGATCGAGCCCTGCCACCGACGCGGGAAGCTTGGACGAGTGGCAGCGCGCGCAGGTTTCCGCGAAGACCACCTTGCCGCGCGTGAGCTTCGCCTGGTCCTTGGTCAGGTGGGTCGCGCCGCCGGGAGCGTTCTGGAGCAGATGCGGCGCCGTGGTCGCAAGGAAGAAATCGGCGAGGTGAGCGGTCTGCGCCTCGTTGGCCTGCCAGTAGCTCGAATTCGCGCGCCCCACCTTGATCTCGATCGGCGAGATGGGCTTGCCGCCCGCCAGCGGATTGAAGTGCCTCAGCCATTCCTCGCTGAACAGCCCGATGTTGATGTAGACCCGGTTGAGCGCTCCCAGGGCACCCACCGAGTCGGCGCCATCCTTGAGCACGCGCGTCGTCATGACGGTGTCCGGCGACTGGAAGTACGCGGTGAGCGGCCCTTCCTTGAAATAGTCGTTGAACTGTTTGTTTTCCAGCTCGCCGCCCGCCAGCGTCTCCTTGCCCCAGCGTCCGCCCTGAGCCAGCCGGGCGCCGAGGTTGTAGACGGCGTTCATCGTGCGCGGGTTGTTGATGTAGTCGGTGGAAACGAGGGAAGTATCGAGGGCGCCCGGGCGCGAGGTGTGGAAGAGCTGGTAGGGGAAGCTGCTCTCGTCCGCATCCCAACTGAAGATGCGGTCGATCCAGAAGTACTGGGCGCCGACATTCGAGGACAGGTCAGCCCACTTCGGGTTTTCCGGGTCGGCGGGCGGATGGACCGGGCTTGGCCCGACGTGGCAGAAGCCGCAGGACATGCCGACCCGGTAGGGCCGTATGAGGCCCTTGCGCTGGTAGTAGCTGGGGTCGGAGTAATAGCGGTTCGGATCCCAGGCCTTGGCGGCTTTTTCGTCGAAGGCCGGGTTCGGGAACAGCCGCAGGCCCACGATCCCGGTGCCCCAGCCGTAATAGGACCCGGCAGGCACGGTCTTGCCCCGCGCTCCCAGCTTGACGCCCGGGTACTTGGCCTCGTTTTCGAAGGGATCTGGAGGACAGTCGCCGCGGCGCTTGTCGAGCCACAGGCCGAAGCGGTCCGGGTCCGGCCCCTTGGGCTCCTCGAAACAGGGCTCGTTGACCAGGCCGTGCCACTTCCACCGGTTGTGGCGGCCGTACTGCGGGAGCTTCGAGTCCTCCGGATAGGGATAGGAAGAGATCGTCTTCAGAAGATCGAAGGACCCCGCGCTCTTGTCCGTGAGGACATCCCACAGCCGGTCGTTCCCCGCAGTCCACACGATCCAGTTGTTGCGGCCGACGACCTGGGCAGGCGTCAGGGGCACGCCGCCGTCCATGTCATGGTAGTAGTCCTCGTCCGCGGCGGGCAACGATGCGGCGTCCCGCCCGGCGAGGCGGGCTTCGTCCACGATCTTGTTGCCCTGCGGCTTCTCTTCTGCGCCCTTCTTGGGGCAGCCGAAAAGAAGGATGAAGCAGCAGGCCAACAGCAATTTCTGTGCGATTTGGCGGTTCATCTGCGTCGATCCTCCGTGGTTCCTGGTTCTGGTGGACCTCTCCATAGGCTGCCATCCATACGAGACGACCCGCACGGCCCATTCACCTCACCCAGCCGCGTTTCGCCTGGTGAACGTCGCTCTGCCTGACTTCACTTCAGTTGGTCTGAGCATAAAGCGCATGCAGATTCCTGTCAAACACGAAATAATAGAGATATATTGCTTTTCGGGCACGGCTCCGCCGAAAACACGAACCCGGCGAACCCGTTCTAGCCGCAGGAAGGGGGACTGCCGAGCTCGGCCTCGACCTTGGTGAAGAGATCTTCGAGCGTGGCTCCGCTGGAGAGCCCCTCGAGGATCGTCCCCATGACATGCGAGCCCAGCTCGCGGTAGCTTTCGAACTGCGACTCCGTGTACAACTGGTCGGACGTGGGCTCGTGCGGGAAGAGCGGGTGGAGCTTCGCGTAGTTGAAGACGTCGGCCGGCTCCGTGCCGTTGAGCGACGGCTTGATGTAGAGCAGCAGACCGTCCTCGACCTTGCCGTCGGTCAGGCCGTCGACGCAGGAATAACAGATGCGGGCAATCGCGCAGTACGGCTGGGTGGAGTCCCCGCTCCGCGTCGCGTCGTAGGTCTCCTTCTCCTGCGACCGCGCCCGGCGCATGAGGATCTTTTCGAACTTGATCGGTACGCCCAGATCGACCCGGACCTTGGAGAGGGCGTTGCCCAGATCCTCGAAGGTGAACCCCGGATCCTGCCCGCCGTCGGAGACCACGATGAAGTGGCAGCGCCGCAGAATCATCTCGTAGACGCCGAGGTTCTCGAAGTGCCCGCCGTCGGAAAGGTAGACGTACGGGTGCTCGCTGTCCGTCAGTCCGAACGCCTCGGAGAAGAGGGGGCGCGGCGCGAAGCGCGGGCCCGGGGTGTTGAAGGTCCGATCGCCAAACCGGCCGGGATTGCCCAGCCACCAGCCCAGGCGCACGTTGAACAGCGCGAGCAGGAAGGTGACCACGGGCGAGGAGTGATAGCCCATGTTGGGGCTCGCCGCCGCGCCCGAGATGGCAATGGAGGTACCCAGGGAGATGGCAATGTCGCTGTCCCTGTGCTGGCCGTATTCCGCCGAGTCGCGATAACCGAGACGGAAGCTCCCGGCGTGCAGCGGCGAGACGGTGAAGGTCTCAGCCTTGCGGTCCTGCCAGGCGAGATCCCTGCCGGCGACCAGGTTGAGCGCGATGTTGACCACGTGGAAGGGGCGGTTGCCGCGCAGCAGCCGCATCTGGATGTTGTCGCGCTCGTCGAAGCCGGTGAACGGGTTCGGCCGCCGCTCGCTGCCCCGCGAGGCTCCCAGGTAGGCGCGGATTAAGCGGTCGCGGTAGGAGGCATGCAGGGAGAAGCGGTTGATATCCACGAACCAGCCCATCAGCCCGCCGACCAGCCCCAGACCGGCGAGCACCGCGAGCACCACCCATCCGGGAGAGCCGTAGACGGCGTTCAACGGCCACCAGGAGTCTCCAGAGATCCCTTGGACCCCCCGCCAGTCGTAGCCCGGTGAGAAGGTCTCGATTAGCCAGCGGATGAGCAGGGTGGTTCCCAGGGAGAGGAGCACCAGAATGGACGCGGCGAAGATCGGCGCCGCCAAGACCAGGAGCTTGTTGAGGAGACTCGAGATCAGGTCCTGCTTCTGCTGCTGCCCCTCCTTCTTGCTCCTGGCCCTGCCGCTCCGCCCGAGGACGAGCGTGATCAGGCCGGAAACGCCGCCGATCGAGGAGACCCAGACGACGAATTCCAGCACGGCAGTCGGCCCGAAGAGGACGATGGCGGAGAACGCGACCCGGACGGTGATCGCGATCAGGAGCCAGGCTCCGAGCCGGGCGAGCCCCTCCCGGTCGGCGTCGGTCGTGTAGTAGCTCGACAACCCGACGAACAGGGTCGTGGCGAGCAGGAACAGGAGGAGGAGCAAGGGCGCGGCAAAGCAGACGTAGAGCGCGGAGTCGAGCACGCTGTCGATCGCCGGGAACAGGCGCGACGCGGCGAGCCAGGCCACGGCGCCTCCCAGGGCTCCCGTGAGCACGGTTACGACGAGCTCCCCGGGGGTGTACCTCTTCACCCAGATCCGGGAGAGAAGGAATCCACCGACGTGGAGCAGGACTCCGAAAAAGATGAATGCCACGAGCGGGGAGACCTCCCACCGGTCCAGGAGGACGAAGCGCAGGCCGTCGAGCGGCGTCCCCCGGCTCCGGATCCATGCCCAGTAGAGAGTGATCAGGACGGCCATCAGGGCGAGAGGCAGCAGACAGAGGGTCAGGAACCACTCCTGGCTCCGCAGACGCTGTGGAAAGGTGCTGTCCTCCCCGAGACCGGGGCGGTTGGCGCCGATATAGGCGATGGCGCAGGAGCCCAGGACGACGGCCGCCCAGAAGACCGCCTGCAGGATCCAGTCCTCCCGCGCCTGGAACCAGGGCCGCGTTCCCAGCCGGACGAGGATCACGCTGATCCTGGGAATCATCAGCACCGCCGCCAGCAGAGGCAGGAGGACGAGCCAGTTCAGGATCAGGTTGCGCAGGAAGATCGCGATCAGGGTCCAGGTATCGGCGGAGAGGAGGCCCGGCTTGGGGCTCATGTAGCGGCTGTAGCTGCGCAGATGCCGGACCGGCATCGGCTCCGGCTCGAGCGGCGATTCGGGCAGGCTCCGGAGCCGCGACTCGACTTGCTGGATCGCGGCATCAGGGTCCTGGCCCGGGAGCTGTTGGCGAATGCGGTAGATCCAGCCCGTGAGCCAGCTCCCTAGATATCCACCGCCGGAGACGGTCGAGAGGTAGTCGAACCGGCGGAGCATGCCGTGGCGGGCGAGCCCCTGGATGAGCCCAAGGCCAAAAGTGGCGCTGCGGATCCCGCCGCCCGAAAAGCACAGGGCGGAGCGCCGCACGCCGTTCTTGTGCAGCCAGGCGTAGAAGCCCTTGACCCGCTCGGCATCGAGTTGCCGTTCATACTCCTGCGCATCGTGCTTTCGAAGGTGTCCGAGCTTCTCCTCGAGGTCCGGACGCCGCGCCGCGAGCTCCTCCTCAAAGTCCTTCCTGGGGAACGGCGGCTGGATGCCTTGGCTCTCGTATTCCTCGACCAGGACTCGGTACAGCAGGACGGCCGGGCTGGGCATAGCCTACCTCCTGTGATCGCCGCCGTGCGGCTTGTTTTACTTTAGAACTGAATTCATCGTAGCTGAACCTTTCATGCGATGCAACAGCTGAAGGCAACTTCAGGCTCGCTCTTCCTGTCAATGGAGTACGCGGGTGGTTTCCTGGGAGGGGACAACTACTTCATTCGCCCGGAGGCAACGTTCAGCATATTCCAACTGATTAACGACTCTCCCATCAGCTCGGTCGCAATGGGCAACCCACCAGGCTCCGAGAGGGAAAAGGAGCTCGGTCCCCCCCGCTCCCTTTCCTCTGAGCCTCGCATCAGCTTGCTCGGCCATTTCCCCTCTTGAAGCTCCACGAGTCCTTCCTGGTGGTGATCATCTCCATGGGACCGCGTTCCCCCTCACACCCATGCCTCTCTCCCTACCCGCTTACAGCTGAGTTGCTCGAGGCGGCGACGAAAGTGTAAATGGACGCGGTCCCGGGATGCTGTAGAACTCACTTTGCAACTCCTCCAAGAGCTGGCGGAGGAGCAAGCTATGTTAGCGGGGTCCGCCTTTAGAACCCGTACCCTTCTCTCCACCCGGTAATAGCTGAGAGGGTTGCGGCGGCGATGCGAGCCGCCGGTGGCAAACAGGGTACGTGCGGGGCACATCCTGCCGAAATGCCCGCCTGGAGCGGTAGGTGGGAAAGGCTGGAGACTCGGCAGCCTGGCGGAGCGCAGCGGAGTCCAGGCTGACGGACCGGGGAAGGAGGGGGCCGGGCCCGCGATAACTTGGATGCGCGTGCCGGGGGGAGGCCCGGGTTGGTGCCCGCCCCTGGTTTGACATAAAGGCGTTTATGTAAAGGCGAAGCCCGCAGGCGGGGAGTGGCGCGCAGGGCGGGTCGGGTCAAGGCCGCCTTACCGGAACCGCCCTGCGG
>JANMTS010000178.1:0-13792 GCA_031390755.1 Holophagales bacterium | reverse complement strand
GCGTTCCTCTCCTAGACCCGCTGGATCTCGCCGCCCGCGCCGCCGTGCGCATCGCCCGCGGCGAGCTCCCCCTCCCCTGACGTCGAGATGGCGGAGAGGCCGGTCAGCCGGCTTCGACGGCGGCCAGGGCCGCTCCGGCGTCGCCCGCGAATCGATCGAGAAGGGCGTGCAGCCAGCGCTCGATGCCGAAGGCCACGCAGCCGGTGAACACGGGCTCGCCGTCGCGGGTCCGGATGCGGCAGCGTTCGCCGAAGAAGTTGCGGTGGAAGTTGACCGAGGCGATGGCGAGCTCACCCTTGTACTGAAACTCCTCCTTCTGCGGGAAGAGCTTCTGCATCACGGCCACCGAGCTGGACGGCTGATAGAACGGATCGGTCGCCGCGGCGACCTCCAGACCGAGGCCGAGCCTCTCGGCGAACGCGAGGATGCGGACCTTGAAGGCGCGCAGATGGCCCTGCACCGCCTCGGTCGAGCCCAGGCAGACGATCTCCCGCATGGTGAAGCTCCACAGGCGCTGCAGCTCGTCATACTGGTTTTCGTTGCGGTAGCAGTTGGCGACCGTGGTGATGTAGCGGGGGCCGTCGAGGACTTCGTCCTTCAGATGGACGTAGACGTTGTAGCAGGCCGCCGACGGCAGCACGTAACGGGCGTCGGCCAGATCCGCGCCCGGGATCGTCTCCATCCCGGTTGTCTCCATCCCGGTCGAGCCGAAACCGGCCTCCAGGCGCTCGGCCCGGACTCCGCTCGCCGCCACCGCCAGATGCGGGAAGTTGCGGAAGTAGTCCAGCGGCTCCAGCTCGGCCACCGGCATCAGCGTCGGATAGAGCATGGACACGGCGCCGATCTCGTCCGCCCAGGCCACGAAGCGCCGGTCGAGGGCCGCCTTCAGTCCGACCATGGCGGGGCCGAAGGTGGCCAGCCCGCGGCGCACCGTGTACAGGGCCTGGGTCTCCGAGCTCATCGCAGGACGACCTCGCCGTCCAGGATGCCGTTGGCGGTCATGTAGTCGACCGTGCGCTTGATCGTCCGCTGGTCGGCCTCCAGGCGGGCGGGGTCGGCCAGCAGCGCGGTGCGCAGGCCGTACGGATCGGCGACGCCGGCATCGCGGTAGACCGAGGGGCTGTAGAGCGACTGAACGCTGGCCGCGAGGTAGCGGGCGATGTAGGCCTGGGCCTGGCGCACGGATTCCGCCGGCTGGGTCTCCAGGACGTGGTGAAAGAGCTTCTTGACGACCTCGCGGCCGAAGGCGATGTGCCGCGATTCGTCCATGTGGTGGATGCTGTTGACCTGCTGGATGATGGGGTGGAGCGACTCGTCCTTGCCCATGCGCAGGTTGAAGAAGTCGACGATCTCTTCGAAGATCAGAACCCGAGAGAACACCAGGAAGCTTTCGATGTCCGGATGCGCGTCCTCGATCCCGAACGAAAGCTTCTTGTTGGTGTAGATCTTCTTGCCGTACTTCAGGCAGAACGTGGCGAAGAACCACATGTGCTCGTTCTCTTCGCCGACGAAGTGATGGAAGAACTCCGACTCCTCCTCGAAGCCCGGAGTGTGGACGCGCTTGACCACCTCCAGGAGCAGGTCACGGATGCCATGCACGTTCAGGCTGTAGAAGTGAATGCTCTCCCACTTGCTGATCAGCATCCGCTGAAGCTCGGGCAGCTCGGCCGCGAAGCGCGTGCCGGAGAGGGTCATCAGGTCGGGGGACATCCACCACTGCTCCTCCGGCAGGGATTCGGGCCACTGGAACATCTTGTAGGGGTTGTAGTACGTCTCGACCGACATCTCGTTGATGCGGGCGAGCATGGACGAGATGTTCTTCGCTGACGGGGCGTTGGTCTGCGGTTCCACGGTGATTCCTCCTCTGATTCCCGATCCATCATCTCCTCATTGTGGAGGAGTTTGCCATGCTGATCATGACCCTCTCGGGGGGACGCCGTCGAGCCGCCGGGCCCCTGCTACCATGGAGGGCGCCATGAACGCTCCGATCCTCGTGCTCACCCTGCTGCTCTTCCAGGCCACCCCGCCCCCGCCCCCATCCTCTCCGGTGCTGGCCCCGCTTTCCGCCTCCGAGCTGGCGCCGGGAATCCGGCTCTTCGACACCGGCCGGTTCGCGGAGGCCCGCGCCTTCTTCGAGCCCTACGCCGTGAGCCATCCGAAGTCCGCGGCGGCGGCCTTCTACATGGGGCGCATCGCTCTCGATCTCAAGGAGCCCGAGAAGGCCGTCGAGTGGCTGGAGAAGGCGGTCGACCTGGACGCCGGCAATTCCGATCTCCACCGCTGGCTCGCCCGCGCCTACGGTGTGGCCGCCTCCGGGGCGAATCAGGTGGCGCAGGGCCGCTACGCCCGCGAGGCCAAGACCGAGCTGGACAAGGCCCTCCGCCTCGACCCGAAGAACCTGCGCGCCCGCGAGGATCTTGTCAACTTCTACCTGCACTCGCCGGAGTTCCTGGGCGGCAGCGTCGAGCGGGCGCGCCAGGAGGCGGAGATCATGCGGAAGCAGGATCCCGTGGCCGGCCGCATGATGCTCGCCAACGTCCACTTCAACCAGCGCGAGCCCGAGCTGGCGGAGAAAGAGTACAAGACCGCGGTCGAGGAGAAGCCGAAGGACATCCGTCCGCGCATGGCCCTGGGCTTCCTCTACCAGACGCAGAAGCGGTGGGACGCTGCGTTCGAGTCGTTCGAAGGCGCACGCCGGACCGACCCGGAAAGCTGGGAGTCGCTCTACCAGATCGGCCGCACCGCGGCGTTCTCGGGCGAGCGGCTCGACCGCGGCGAGGAGTGTCTCCGGCAGTATCTCGCCCACACCCCGACCGGCGACGAGCCGCCGCTCGCCGGGGCCTGGTTCCGGCTCGGCATGGTCGCCCAGCAGCGCGGCGACACGGCCGCGGCGCGCAAGCACTACCAGACATCGCTGGAGCTGGACCCATCGAATCAGGATGTGCGCGCGGCGCTGGAGCGGCTCTCCGGAGCGAATTGACCGACCGGGGCACTGAGTGAGAGAATTTAAATCATGGGTCTCGTGCATGCCGTCATTACACTGAAGAACTCCCGCCGCCCGGAGCTTCACTCTGTGGAAGCGAACGCGCTCGTGGATACTGGGGCACTGCATCTGTGCATCCCCCAGCACGTCGCGCTTCAGCTCCGGCTGGATTCGCTGTACGAGCGCGAAGTGACGACCGCTGACGGCTCAAAGCGCCTCTGCCCGTACGTTGGACCCCTGGAGGTGCGGTTTGGGGACCGCGCCTGCTTTACCGGGGCGCTCGTCCTGGGCGATGAAGTGCTCCTGGGCGCCGTACCCATGGAAGACATGGATCTTGTGATCTCTCCCGCCATGAGAACAGTGACGATCAATCCTGCCAGCCCCAACATCCCGTCATCGACAGTCAAGTAGGCGGTTGAGCTGGCTCGGGGCGGCGGCGCCTCATGCCGCGGAGCGCCGAGATTTCTTGACACGCTGCGGCATGACTTCTAGGATGGGCGCCATGGCCACTGAGACGCTCGCGCCCCCCAGCTCGCCCGGTTCCCTGACGATCGACGACAGTGCCGGCGGCACTGGCGGAATCGGAGGGATTGCCTGGCTCGTCCTCGACGATCCCGCCAAGAAGGTCAACACGCTGTCCTCCCGGCTCTTCGAGTGGTTCGAGGATCAGATCGCGCGCGTCGAGCGGGACCGGCCCGCGGCGCTGGTGATCCTGTCGGGCAAGCCGGACGGCTTCGTGGCCGGCGCGGACATCGAAGAGCTGAAGGCGTTGGCCGAGCCGGAGGACGTGCTGGACCTGCTGCAGCGCGGTCATGCGCTCATGAAGCGGTTGTCCTCTCTGCCGTTCCCGACGGTCGCCGCGATCCATGGCGCCGCACTCGGGGGCGGGCTGGAGCTGGCTCTCGCCTGCCGCTACCGGATTGCGACCGAGCATCCGAAGACAAAGCTCGGGCTCCCCGAGGTCCAACTAGGACTGATCCCCGGGCTCGGCGGCACGCAGAGGCTGCCGCGGCTGATCGGCATCCCCGCCGCGCTCGACCTGATCCTCACCGGCCGCCAGGTGGACGCCCGCAAGGCCCGCAAGCTCGGGCTGGTGGACGACACCTGCCACCCCGCCGACCTTCGCACCGCGGCCGAGCGCTGGGCCCGCGGCCGGACGGAGAGCAAGCCGGCCGGCGGGCTCGCCCGGAAGGCCACCGATTTCATCGCCCGCAGCCCGCTCGCCGACCGCGTGGTCTTCGACAAGGCGCGGGACGGCGTGATGGAGAAGACCGGCGGCCACTATCCCGCCCCTCTGGTGGCGATCGACGTGGTCAAGGACGGCCTGAAGCTCCCCCTCGACCGCGCGCTGGACATCGAGGCCGGCGCCTTCTCGCAGCTCGTGATCTCGGACACGGCCAAGAACCTGATGGCGATCTTCTTCGCCAAGAACGCGGTGGACGCCCGGGCCGCGAAGATCGCGCGCGCCGCCAGGCCGCTCGGCACGGTCGGCGTGCTCGGCGCCGGGTTCATGGGCGCGGGCATCGCCCAGGTGCTGGCGGAGAAGGGCGTGCCGGTGGTGATGAAGGACCGTGACCTCGCGGCCGTGAGCCGGGGCATGGCCTTCAGCGCCGAGCGCTTTCAGGAGCGCCTGAAGCGCCGCCGGATGTCCGAGGCCGAGATGAAGACCGCGGTCGGCCGCATTCTGCCGACCGTCGACTACGCGCCGTTCCACAAGGTCGGTCTCGTGGTCGAGGCCGTGTTCGAGGACTTGAAAGTCAAGCACGCGGTGATCCGCGAGACCGAGGCCGCGGCGCCCGCGGGGCTCATCTTCGCGTCGAACACCTCGGCGATCCCCATCGCCAGCCTGGCCGAGGCGAGCCGCCACCCGGAGAACGTGGTCGGCATGCACTTCTTCAGCCCGGTCCACAAGATGCCGCTTCTCGAGGTCATCCGCCATCCGGGCACGTCCCAGGAAGCCCTGGCCACCGTGGTCGAGGCTGGCCGGCGCATGGGCAAGACGGTGATCGTGGTCGGCGACGGCCCCGGCTTCTTCACGACTCGCGTCCTGGCCCCGTTCCTCAACGAGGCCGCGTGGCTCCTGGCCGACGGCGCCGCCATCGACCGGGTCGACAAGGTCATGACCCGCTGGGGCTGGCCGGTCGGACCGTTCACCCTGCTCGACGAGGTCGGCCTCGACGTCGGCCACCACGTCGCCGAGGTGCTCCAGGCGACGCTCGGCGACCGGCTGGAGGCGCCCGGGACCTTCCAGCGGATGATCGACGACAAGCGTCTGGGCCGGAAGGCGAAGCGCGGCTTCTATCTCTATCCCAAGGAGGAAGAGAAGAAGGAAGAGAAGAAGGAGGAGAAGACCAAGAAGGACGGCAAGGCGCGCGAGGTCGATCCGGCCGTCTACCGTCTCCTCGACTGGAAGGCCGGCGAGGTCTCCGACGAGGAGATCGTCGAGCGCTGCTGGCTCCAGATGCTCAACGAGACCGCCCGCTGCATGGAGGAGGGGATCATCACCGACCCGGCGGACGTCGACATCGGCGTGATCTTCGGCTTCGGCTTCCCGCCGTTCCGCGGCGGTCTGCTCCGCGAGGCGGACCGCATGGGCCTGCCCTGGGTGGTGGAGCGCCTGGAACACTATGCCGCCGAGCGCGGCAAGCGGCTGGAGCCCGCGGAGCTGCTCCGCGACATGGCCCGCAAGGGAACGACGTTCCACAAGGGCTGACCTTCAGGACTTCCGGGCTCGCGCTTGGCCGACTTCGTCGTCCCTTCGATCCTCTTCGGGCTGTTCACCCTGTTCAGCTCGATCGGGGCGTTCCTGATCACGGCGCATTTCCGGGGGCGGGCCGCGGGGATCGTGGCGGCCGTGCTGACGCTGATCTTCTTCGCCGCGCTGTTCGGCGGGCTCGTGGCGCTGATGCCGAGCGGCAGCCTCGGGAGCCGGGGCGGACTTCTTCCCGTCAAATCGACAGTGAAATCGAAATGACGGGCGCGTTCCTTGCGTTCTCCCCGTCAGGATGCCCAGCAGGATGACAATCGACCCCGAGCCCGAATTCGACCTCGAAGCGCTGGTGACCGTGGGGATCTACGCGTCCTCCTGGGAAGCCCAGCTCGCCCGCGCCTGCCTGGAGGCCGAGGGAATCGGCTCCGTGGTCGCCGACGAGCACCTGGGACGGATCTGGTGCGCCACCACCGTGGGCGGCATCAAGCTCCGGGTGCGGGAGGAGGATGCCCCTCGCGCCTCCGAGCTGCTGCGGAGCCGCGAGCCCACTCCCGAGCTGTACGTGGTGACCGACTCGGATCTGCCGTTGCCGCGGCGCTGCCCGCTCTGCAAGTCGGACAACCTGTCGGTGGAGCGCTGGTCGGTGCTCGGTCTTCTGGGCGCCTGGCTGTTCCTGGGGATGGCCCTGCCGGTCCCCCGCCGCCGCTGGACCTGCCACGGCTGCGGCGCGGACCTGGGACTGGAGCCGGAGACCGACGGGATTGACCAGGACGACCAGGACGGCGCCGATTCGTCTCAGTTCACCAGCCCGGCCGAGCGCAGCGACGACTTGGACGACCGGGCCGGCAGCACGTCGACCTCGTCCGAGAAGCGGTAGGCCCGCCCCGATCCAAGCTCGAAGAGGCTCCAGCCCTGGGGATCGCAGAGCGCCAGGAGGAACGTCTCCAGCTCCGCCTCGTCCGCCCGGATCAGCGGGCCCGACGCCATGGCCGGATTGAGCCGCACCTTCAGGGTGACGGAGCGGACGACCTCCTCGGCCGCCGGGAGCACCGCCTCGACCGAGAAGACCTCGCCGCTCCACCACAGGCCGGAAGCTCCGTTCCAGTCGATCGACGGCAGGGCGTTTTCGAGCATGCCCATGACCTCGGTCCGCGTGCCCATGGGCAGGGGCTCGCCCTCCATCAGCTCGTCCAGCGAGCCGACCTCGTCCTGGACCTTCAGCACCAGAAAATCCGCATTCATGCGTTTCCGCTCCTCAGGGGTTGCGGCAAGAGCCTAGCAGAGTCGTCCTCCAGGTCAACGTCGAGAACGTCGAGAACGTCGAGGGCCAGCCGCGGATCAACCGCGGGCCGACGTTGTAGAGTACGGGCCATGCAGCGCAACCGGACTGGATCGCTTCTCTGCCCCTCCTGCGGCAAGTTGGTCGGCGCCTCGGCCGAAGAATGTCCCTTCTGCGGCCGCAAGAGGCCGGGGATGTGGGGCCTCACCTCCGTGCTCGGCGGCATCGGCCGCAAGTGGCCGTTCGAGACCATCGTCACCGGCGGCTGCATCTTCCTGTACCTCTCCATGCTGGCCGCGATGATGGTCAGCTCTCCCGAGGACATCCGAGTCTTCCAGGGTTTCCAGATCCTCCCGCCGACGGGCGAGGCGCTGATCCGGTTCGGCGCGTCCGGAGCGATTCCGGTCTTCGAGCTGGGCCGCTGGTGGACCCTGCTCTCCGCGGGCTGGCTGCACGGCGACGTCATCCACATCTTCTTCAACATCTACTGGCTTCGGATGCTCGCCCCGGCCACGGCCCAGCTCTACGGCTCCAGCCGGATGGTGGTGATCTACAGCCTGTCGTCGATCGCCGGCTTCCTGGTCAGCAGCTCGGTCGGTCACTTCCTGCCGGGGCTTCAGGGGACGGTTTTCGGCGGCGCCATGCTCACGGTGGGGGCCTCGGCGCCGATCCTGGGTCTCCTCGGGGCTGCGGTCGCCTACGGCCGTCGCACCGGCAGCCACGCCATGCGCCGCCAGGCCTGGAGCTATGCGCTGTACATGATCATCTTCGGCTTCATCATGCCGCGGGTCGACAACTGGGCGCACATGGGCGGCTTCGCGGGCGGCTTCCTGATCGGCCTCCTGCTCTCCCCGGAAAAGCCCGAGCGTCCCGGTCACACCGCGGCGGCCCTGGTCTGCCTCCTGGCGACCATCGCGTCGGTCGTGGCGTCCCTGGTGGACGGCCGCTGGTACGCGTTCCTTCAATAACTGGTTGGTCCTGTGCTTGCAGACCCCCGACCCGGACCCTGGCCGTTTCTGGGACCGTTTCTGGGAGGAATCGCACGCATGAACCGCCTCGTGATCTCAGCTCGCCACCTGAACACCCTGGGACGCCACGCCTCCATGACCTATCCCCAGGAGTGTTGCGGCGTGCTGATCGGCAGCTCGAACGAGGACACCACTGTCGTCGAAAGAGTCCTTTCCGTCGGCAACGAGTCCGTGGGCAACGACTCCCTGGGCAGTCGGGGGCGCGACCGCTATCTCATTCATCCCGAAACGGTTCTGGCCGCTCACAAGGAGGCCCGCTCCCTCGGTCTCGACGTCGTCGGCTACTACCACTCCCATCCGGACCACCCGGCGCAGCCGAGCGAGATCGATCGCGAGCTGGCCTGGCCGGGAGTGTCCTACCTGATCGTCTCCCTGAAGGGCCGCACGGTGGTGGACACCCGGAGCTGGCGTCTCGCGGACAACTGCCAATTTGACGAGGAAGCGATCGTGCAGGGTGCCATTGGTGCAGCCGGCCCGCGCCCGCCGGCACCCGCTCCCAGGGAAGCTGTCGGATGAGCGACCAGCCCTCAGGGCTGTCTCCAAAGCCCGTCGACGGGCTGTCCCCGGAGGAGATCCGCCACTACAGCCGGCACCTCATCATGCCGGAGATCGGCATGGCCGGTCAGCTGAAGCTGAAGGCCTCCAGGGTGCTGATGATCGGCGCCGGCGGCCTGGGCTCGCCAGTCGGGCTCTACCTCGCGGCGGCCGGAGTCGGCACGCTCGGGCTGGTCGACTTCGACGTGGTCGACGAGACCAACCTCCATCGCCAGGTGTTGTATGGCCGGCAGGACGTGGGCCGGCCGAAGCTCGAAGCCGCGGTGGAGAGGCTGGCCGGCGTCAACCCCCACATCCAGCTGGTCCCTCATCAGGTCCGGCTGACCTCGGAGAACGCGCTCGATCTGTTCCAGGACTACGACCTGGTGGTGGACGGCACGGACAACTTCCCGACCCGGTACCTGGTCAACGACGCCTGCGTCCTGCTCGGCAAGCCGAACGTGTTCGGCTCGATCTTCCGGTTCGAGGGCCAGGTCTCGGTCTTCTGGGGGGCCCGGGGGCCGTGCTACCGTTGCCTCTTCCCGGAGCCGCCGCCGCCGGGCCTCGTGCCGTCGTGCGCCGAGGGCGGCGTGCTCGGAGTGCTGCCGGGAATCATCGGCTCGCTCCAGGCGAACGAGGTGATCAAGCTGCTGGCCGGGCTCGGCGAGCCCCTGATCGGCCGGCTGCTCCTCTTCGACGCCCTGAAGATGAAGTTCCGGGAGATGAAGCTGCGCAAGGATCCGCAGTGCCCGGTCTGCTCCGAGCACCCTTCGCAGCACGGTTTGATCGACTACGACCAGCTCTGCGGGATCGGCGGGACGAGCGATCCCGTCCAGACGGAGACGGGGGAGGCAGACATGACCGGAGATCCATTCGAGATGACGGTGGACGAGCTGAAGCGCCGGCTGGACGACGGCCAGGAGATCACGGTCCTGGACGTCCGGACGCCCCAGGAATACGACATCGCGAGGATCGACGGCTCGGTCCTGATCCCCCTCAACGAGCTCCAGGACCGCCTCGGCGAGCTCGACCCGGAAGACACGATCGTGGCCCACTGCCACCACGGCGCGCGCTCCGCGAACGCCGTCCACTTCCTCCGCCAGATGGGCTACAAGCACGCCATCAACCTGGCCGGCGGCATCGACGCCTGGAGCCTGGACGTCGACCCGAAGGTTCCCCGGTACTAGGCGCGCCCCGGGTATCGGACGGAGCGGGGCGCCCCTGTGCTACCCTGAATTTCATCCCAGGAGGACGCTGTGGCCCAGATTCAGCTCGATCTACCCGACGACGTGGTCCATGAGGTCCGGCGCCAGGCGGAAGCGCGCGGCGTTTCCGTGAGTCTCTTTTTCACGGAGTTGGTGCGAGGCCATGCGAACGGCTGGCCGGCGGATTTCTTCGGTGAGGTGGTCGGCGGTTGGAAGGGCGAGCCGCTCGTGCGTCCGAGCCAGCTTGCCCCCGAGGTGCGGGACGAGTTTTGAGATACCTCCTCGACTCGAACGCCTGCATCCGGATTCTCAACAACAGCTCCAGAAACCTGGTCGAGCGGCTTCGCCGCCACGAGCCCTCGGAGATTGGAATCAGCACGGTCGTCAGGGCCGAGCTGATCCATGGAGCCCACCGCAGCGCCCGCATGCAGGAAAACCTGGAGCTGCTCACCCGATTCTTCGAACCCTTTGCCAGCCTTCCCTTCGATGACGAGAGCGCCGAGCACTACGGCGCGATCCGGTCGCAACTCGAGCGGGCCGGAACCCCGATCGGGTCGAACGATCTTCTGATCGCGGCGACGGCGCGGGCGCACGGGCTCATTCTCGTCAGCCACAACACGAGAGAGTTCCTTCGAGTGAGCGGTCTCAAGGTCGAAGATTGGGAAGATGGTCCCGGCTGATTCAACTCCCGTCTGAAGGAGGGCTTTCCTTTGCGTCTGATCTCAAATCGTTTCCTGTTGTTGCCAGCCCTGTGCCTGTTCCTTGTCGGGGCGGACCTGCAAGCCCAGCCCCGTCCCCACGGGCCGATCATGGATCCCGGAGAGCCGGCCGGCCCCGCCGCCGAGAAGCCCGCCGCCGACATCCAGGACAAGATCGTCACCACGCATCACAAGGCGATGATCGGCGGCAGCTCGATCGCCTACACGGCCAACGCCGGCACCCTGGTGCTGCGTGACGAGGACGGCAAGGCCAAGGCGTCCATGTTCTTCGTGGCCTACACCCGCGACGGCGTGCAGGATCTCGCGAAGCGGCCGATCACGTTCACGTACAACGGCGGACCCGGATCGTCCTCGGTCTGGCTGCACCTCGGTACGTTCGGCCCCCGCCGGGTCGTTCTTGGAGACGAGGGCGAGTCTCCGGCGCCTCCCTACAGGCTCGTCGACAACGCCGAGTCGCTGCTCGACGTGACCGACCTCGTGTTCATCGATCCGGTCATCACCGGCTACAGCCGGCCGGCGCCCGGGGAGAAGGCCAGCCAGTTCCACGGCCTCCGCGAGGACGTCGAGTCGGTCGGTCAGCTCGTTCATCTCTACGCGGCCCGCTACGGCCGCTGGCCGTCCCCGAAGTTCCTGGCCGGCGAGAGCTACGGCACGACCCGCTCCGCCGCCATGGTCAACCATCTCCAGGAACGCTACGGGATGTACTTCAACGGCGTCGTCCTGATCTCCTCGATCCTCAACTTCCAGACGGCGCGCTTCAGCGAGGGCAACGACCTGCCGTACCCGCTCTTCCTTCCCACGTACACGGCCACGGCCTGGTACCACAAGAAGCTGGCGGCGGACCTCCAGGGTGACCTGAAGAAGGCCCTGGCCGAATCCGAGGAGTTCGCGCTCGGCGAGTACACGCTCGCGCTGGCGCAGGGTAGCGATCTCGCGCCGGAGCGGAAGAAGACGGTTGCGGTCAAGCTGGCGCGCCTCACCGGCCTGTCGGCCGAGTACATCGAGTCGGTCAACCTGCGGCCCATCATCCATCCCTTCACCAAGGAGCTGCTGCGCTCCGAGCGCCGCACCGTCGGCCGGCTCGACAGCCGCTTCAAGGGTCTGGACTACCAGTCGGCCGGCGAGGAGCCGGAGTTCGATCCCAGCCACGCCGCGATCACCGGGCCGTTCTCGGGCGTCATGAACGACTACGTGCGCAAGGATCTCGGCTACGAGAGCGACCTGCCCTACGAGATCCTCACCGGCCGTGCCCGGCCCTGGAGCTTCGCCGAGTTCGAGAACCGCTTCGCGAACGTGGCCGAGGATCTGCGCCAGGCCATGGCCCGCAACCCCGCGCTGAAGGTGTTCGTGGGCAACGGCTATTACGACCTCGCCACGCCCTACTTCGCCACCCAGTACACGTTCAGCCATCTCGCCTACGATCCCGGCTACCGCGAGCGGGTGACCATGACCTACTACGAGGCCGGACACATGATGTACGTCCGCAAGGTGGACCGGGAGCAGCTCAAGAACGACGTGGCCGCGTTCATCCGCGCGGCTTCCGGAAACTAAGACGGCTAGGAAACCAGGGCGGCTATGCTTGCCGGCATGCGGAGCGGCATGCAGAAGATCCTCGCCGGACTGGTCTGGATCGCGATCGCCGCGATCGCCGCGATCGCCGGCATCGCGGCCGGCACGGTTTGGATCGTCCGGCATCCGCACTCGCCTCTCCTCGACCCGGCGGCCGACTGGCCGGTCGCCGGCCTGATCCTCGAAGACCTGCGCCACCGGCCCGGTCCCGCCCCCTTCACCATCCCCGGCGAGGACGCCGGTGAAGTCGGCGACGGTGGGACCGAGGATGTTCCCTCCCTACGGCCTTCCCGTCCCCGGCCGGCGGTTCCAGGGGCACCGGGCGCTGTCGTGTTTCCTCCGAACATCCAGCCCGAGGGCGTCGAGCGCGTGGTGGTCAAGCCGGGCATCCCCCTGCTCGCCGAGCCCCGGCCGGGCGCGGCCCGAATCCTCGTTCCGACCCGGGTGGCCGTCCTCAAGGTTCTGGACCGGCGGCCCGATTGGGTGAAGGTCCAGTACGGCGAGGTGGACGGCTGGGTTCCCGACCCCGCCTGGATCGGCCCCGATCCTCCCCTCGGCAGCGATCCCGATCCGGTCCGCCCCGTGGTCGGGCGGCCTCCGGACGAGGAGCTGCTGGCGCGAGCCCGGGCAAGGTTGGTTCCGCCCGAGGCCGCGGGCCGTCTCGGCTCCTATCTTCTCTATACGGACGTGCAGAGCGCCGCGCTCCTGGCCTTCCTGGACCGGGTGGCCGCCGCTCTGGACGATACCTACCGAGCCCGGTACGGCGTCTCTCCGATCGGCGAGCCCGTGGAGGCGGTCGTCCTGTTCCGCGAGGATCGGAGCTACCGGGAGTTTCTCGACGAGGACAAGGTTCTGGCCGGCCTTCCCGCCCAGGCGCACACCGGCTACGGCGTCGTCGCGCTGTTCGACGGCGGGCGGACCGACGAGGAGGTCGGCGCCGCGCTGGTCCACGAGCTCGGCCACCTCCTCAACCGCCGCGCCATCGGCCCGTCCCTGCCGAGCTGGCTCGACGAGGGCATCGCCGACGATCTCTCGCAGTCGCGGCTCGATCCCTCGGGCCGGCTGGTTCCCGGGACTCTGGGAGGGGTGACGATCCGCGAAGGGCGCCGGATTGAGATGCGCGGCGCCCGGGCGGCGCTCCAGAGTCTCATCGCGGCCGCCGGGACCGGCACCCTCCGCCCCCTCCCGGAGCTGCTCGCCCTGGACTGGGACGACTTCGTCCGCCGTCGGGCCGACGTCAACTACGCGCAGGCATCCTTCTTCGTGCGGTATCTCCTGCAGGGGGAGCAGGGGACGCTCGCGCCCGGCTTCCGATCCTTCCTCGCCGACGTGGCCGGAGGCATGCCGCCCGCGCCGGAACGGCTGCGCGAGCGCGTCGGCCGGCCGTGGCCCGTGCTTGAAGCGGGTTATCGGCTCTGGCTGCTCTCGATGCGGGAAGACAGGCCGCTGGTACCTTGAAGGATTGCGCAGGGAGTCCTCACCCCCGACCCCTCTCCCATCTCCCTGCCCCCGCCCCCGGGAGAGGGGCGCCACCACCCAAAATCCAGAAAACAGAGGGCGGGGGTTCCCCCTCTCCCGGCGGGGGATGGGTGGGAGATGGGAGAGATTGGATGAGAAGGCCAGTCCCCCTGCGCAGTCCTATGATGGCTGCAAGGGATTAACGGGCTCGAGGCCCAGAGAGGAGACTGGCCATGGAAAATCTTAGCAGTGTCGCGACGAAGTTGGTCTGTGGTCTGGATTTGGGAGACAAGCACAGCCACCTGTG
>JANMTS010000176.1:0-46072 GCA_031390755.1 Holophagales bacterium | reverse complement strand
AGAGGCCCCTCCCGAAGGTCAAGAGGCCCCTCCCGAAGGTCGAGAAGGTCCTCCCGAAGGTCGAGAAGGTCCTCCCGAAGGTCGAGAAGGTCCTCCCGAAGGTCAAGAGGGTCCTCCCGAAGGTCGAACGCCCCGCCCCGCGGGCAAGGGGTCTCGACCTTCGGGGCGGCTGGCTCCCGCGGTGGGTCCAACCGGCCACGGGAAGGGCCCGCCGGCACCCGCCGAAGGTCGGAAGAGGCGCGTCGAAGGTCGGGGCTCATCCGTCGAAAAGGAAACACCCCCCGTCGGTTTTGGCGAGTCTCGCGCCGGGGGGCGCGGGGATCCGACCGGCAGAACCCCCGCCCGGGCGGAGGCCTATCTCCTCTGCAGGAGGCCGTGATGTCGAATCCGACGCCATCTCCCGTAGGGGCAACCCTTGTGGTTGCCCTCCCCCCCGGCTATCGCCTGAAAATCACGCGCGCCTCGCGCATGAGCGAGCTCGCTGACCGCGTCATCACCGCCATCGCCGCCGTCGGAGGAAGCGCCGCCTTTCTGGAGATCCTCCGCCGCTGGCTCCAGCGCCGCCAGGACAAGCGCCAGGATCAACTCCAGCTCGACGTCCGCATTCTGGAAGAGGGCCACGCCCTGCGCCAGGAGGCCTACCAGCGCGAGCGAGAGGCCCTGAAGGCCCTCGCTGAAGAGCGCGAACGCCGCCACAAGGCCGAGCTTCTCACCCTGGAAGCCCAGATGCAGGCGAAAATCGATGCTTTGGCTCGGGCCAACGAAGAGTTGGCACGGAATTTAGAACGTGTCCGCAGCGGTGTGGAACCCTGAGTAGCAGTCACTGCTGGTCGATGTCAACACCTCAGCACAGATGAGAGGCGGCGCAGTTGGATTTCTCGTTGGTGATCTCGATCACATCTCTAACCAGCGCGCATACCTGCCCGCACCCTTTTGACCTTCTTCTTCCTCCATAGCACCCACCATCACCTCCATATAAGAAGAAAAACCAAGAGTACTACAAGAGCAATCAACAGCAACAACTTTAATCCGTGATCGCCGAAAAACCCTAATACTATAAAACAGAGTTGCTTAAACCTGCGAAGTCCGTAGTGGAAATTAAACAACCATCTTTCCGCCCGCCCTTGCGCCACACGTGCATCAAGTAGTCTCTGGCTTTCGTCAAGCGTTCTTCGAAATGCATCATTGACGCGCTTCAAACCTTGACTAGTTGTCGTGTCTTCCTGGCCCAGAGGATCTATAAATTCTACTAGATCCATTTGGGAGCGTTGGGTGCCGCCCAAAAGTTGCCGCTCTCGAAGAGCCTGTGGGTGAGGAGCAAGAGGAAGTGACTCGGCTGTAGCTTCGATCCGTCGAGCTATACCAAGCGATTTTCCCATGTGCTCCGGCCTGTTTAGTCGCACCCATGCCACCACTCGATTCTGAACGAAGTCTGCTAGCGTGCGGACCGTGATCCATCCTTGCGGTCCTGCTGAAGCTTCACCGCCAAGGCCGTCAAGAACAGCAGCAGTAAATACGCCGTTTTTCCTCGCAGCGTCGTCGTATGCAAAACCTCCTAGCGTCGCCCCCGAGAGAACGACGAGTCCACTGGCTTGGGCAATTGCCTTAGCAAAGGTGGGCTCCATGCCACAAGCATCGTCTCCTCGCGTGTTGTTGCTTAAGCGCTCTCGGCAAGCATCAAGAAGTACGACGCGGCGCTCTGCTCTTGCCTTTGCGGCCTCGTCAAACAAGTCAGAAACTGAAACCGCCGTTTTCAATGCGCGATCTCTTAATGAATCCTCCGCAATCAGGAAATCATTACCTTGATCCGAGATGCCATGGGTTGCCGCAGCTAGAATGAAAAGTCCCTTCGCTTCGGTGCTTCTCGTCAATCGCCCTAGATATCGATAGAAATCTGGCATTCTGGCTCGATCACGACGAGCACCAAGCTTCAGAAGTTCTTTAAGGTGTTTGACGCTCGCGTCCTTGCGTGGTTCTCCGGCCAGAAGAAGTACTACGCTCTCTGGTAAGACCAGCCCGAGTCGAATAGCGAATAGATGAGCAAGATCAACGGCATCGTCAACCGCAAAGGGTATGGGGTAGATCCTATCATCTTCGAATTTTGATATCCCGACAAAGAGACCGGCCGAAGATGCTACGTCAAAATTCTCTGAGCTTGGCATCGCTACTCTGACCCCTTGGATGTCTGCGCAGATAGTTCCATCGCAGCTTCTCGGCTGCCGCTCAGAAGGGAGGCGCACCGACGCGGTCCAGCAACTCCTCTATGCGGGCGTACTCGGACGGAATAACAAGCCCCCAATAGGCACGGTCACCAGGTGTGACGATCACCTCATCCTGTCTCGCGCGTTCGCGACTCCCACGCCATTGATACTTCTGCATGGCGCTATTGAACTCTGCTTGCTGACGTGCGTCGCCGTGCTGTGAAAAGAGTCGAACGACGCGGAGCGTCACCTTGAGCTTGCCAGGTAGGGCGGTTTTAGCCCCGGGGAAGCAGTGCCCGATCACCTCCACTGCATCTAGGATGGCGTCGGCGCAGTGCTGGCCGTCCACGGTCGCGGCGGGATTGTTGTGCAGCATGTCATTTCGGGTGTGATGGCACTCTAGAATGGATTTACCTAGGCCCGGATCGGCGATATTGAACCCAGCGCGCGTCAACAGGCTCGGGAAGCCCATCCTGCCTAGACTAGGGATTGTTTGCTTGACCCTCTCCCGACAGCTGACCTCGACTAGCTCATCACAAAGGATGAACGCAGCCCGTTCCTTGTGACGGCAATTGGAGAAATAAAGCGACAGAACCGATTCTAGGGCGTCCACGATGTGACGGGGAGCGCTCATACCGCGCTACCGCCTCGTCCCGCCAGTTTCACCCGCGATTATGTCCTCGACAGCCCTCTTGGCTTGCTCGAGCAGTCGGGTAGCCTCGCGGCGCGCGTCGATCGCTTCGTATACAAGGGAGTCGATCTTGCGCTGCGCGCGCAGCACAGCATCCGGTACCGGAATGGACAACAGGTCCTCTTCAGCGAAGCGGGGATGGTTGCTGCCGTCTTGCGACCACTTGAGGACCGTCTGCACCAGCGGGCAGCGAAGGAATACCATCAGTGTTTCGGCGGAGAGGCCGTCTCCGAGCGGCCGGAGCACAATGAACTCGGACGACCCAACAGCAGGTATTGCATCGGAGGTCCGCACCACCGCGATTTCCTTTAAATACGAGCGCAGCCGGCTAATGACCACATCCCCAGCCCGGAACTTCTTCTTGATGCTTCCAATCTCGGACGCGCACTGTGGCTCGGCATCCTCGAGGACTGAATTGAGCGCATCGCTGATGTCAAAGTTTAGGACCATTTCGCCTTTAGAAGCGCGAGTCGGATCCCACATCTCTCGAATGCTCGGGGCGTGGTTGGCCACGATTCGATGGGGTAGCTTAGTAAGCGCGTCGAGCACCCGCTTCTTGCAGGGCATGTAGTACTCTGCGCCTAACCGGTTCCCAGCGTGAAGATCGCTGAAACGGCGAACGTAGCACTTCTGGGGCGTAAGATCGAGGTGATCCAGCCCCAATGCCTCCATGAGCCGCTCCTCGGCCGCGGTGATGGTCTGCCTTGCGATCGTCAGTTGCAATTGCGCTTGCCGAACTATCGCCGCGATGCGGCTCACATCGCGGCTGTTTGGTTCAATTATTGGTATCGAGCGAATATCTCCTAAATTCAAACCCGTTTGAATGTGTCCACGGGGCATCCGCTGAAAATAGGCTTGTCCGATACCGCTGTTCAGGTACGCCGCAAGATAGAGGGCGAACTCCCGCTTTTGTTCAGGAGGGCGCCAGACGGTGCTCTTACAGCTAAACACCGCCTGTCCAATTGTCTCAGGCACAATGGCGCAGTTGCCGAGTGTTCCGACGACTGAGACCAACAAGTCAAACGGTTTCAGAGCATACTTGGCGAGCTTGTAAAAATGATGTTGTGGTATATACGCGTTGTCGTCATCCTGTAAAAAAAAGGGCTTAACGTCCTTACCTCGAACGTAGCGATAGGCGGAAGCCTCAACGTAGTTCTCCACGTTAAAATCAGAGCCGAATGGTCCGACGATGAACTGACCTCCGAGTTCCTCAAGTGGGCGAGCCCTCGCCTCTTCGAGCGCTCGGTCAAGCGCCAGAAGGTCAGGCCGGTAGTATTCCGGGTCGAGCCGGAGGTCCGACGCCAGCTTCGATAGCTTGACCGCGCTCCACACTGCCATTTCACTCATCCTCCTCGCAGAAGGCGAGCTTTTGCTTGCGGCCCCACTTTACGAATTTCGCCGCGATTTCGTCCAAGTCATGCTCCACCACCATATGGTGGTGCTTGTCCAACACCGGAGCGTTATCGGGACCGATGCGGAAGATGTAATCGCCACTGTTATCCTTACCCGGTCGCTCGCTCGTCGCCAGAAACACCGGGTAATCGTCCATCCGTGGATTAAGTGGTCCAGCCTTCTTGTCATCGTTCCAGATCTGGATGAAGAGGACGCTGGTTTTTGTTCCGGTGTGAGGCTTGAAAGTGTTCCCGTGAAGGCCTACGACGGCCAGGATCCGGGCCCGCTCAGCGATCCAGCGGCGGATACGCTCGTCTCCAGAGTTGTTGAATCGTCCCTGAGGCAGCACGATCGCCGCCCTTCCCCCAGGGCGCAAGAATTGAAGATTTCGCTCGATAAACAGGACATCGCGGCCGACGGCCTTATCCCATTTTCCCTTCGGCGTTTTCGCTAAGTCATACTGCGACAGAATGCGGTTATCCTTGATATCGCCGGCGAAAGGAGGATTGGTCAGAAGCACGTCGAAGTCGAAGTAACGGAAGGTCTTCTGGTTCTCCTGATCATCGGCGGCATTCTTGAAACGCCGCAGCCGCGATCGCAAACCAGCGCGCGTCTCCTCGGACCACATCTTCGGATCGAGTGTATTGGCCCGGTAAACATTCGTCTTGCCGTCACCTGCGATAGTGTTGAGAGCCTTTGCAATCTTAACTGAGCGGGGGTCGAAGTCGATGCCGTAGACATGAGTCCCCGCATACTGCGCCTGCCATTGGTTGGGACCCTTCGCAGTGAACACGTCACCCCAAACATGGAAGATGGAGTGCACTGTGAAGCCGCATGACCCAGCGGCGGTGTCCACAACGTACTCCTCCGCAGTCGGGTTGAGCATCTTCACACACATGTCGATTACGTGGCGTGGCGTGAAGTACTGGCCCTTCTCACCCTTACCGGCTTTGATCGACAGGTACTCAAATGCTTCGTCGATCACCGAGAGGTTTGAGTTGAAAAGCTTAACCCGCTCTAGTGCCGAGCCACACACCTTTAGGTGATCTGGCTCCAAGCCGATCCGTTCTCCAGCCTGGAAGACGCCCGGCCACTCGTCGCAGGCTTTTGCGAAGAGGCCATCGAGCACTTCCGCAAACTCACGCGGTGTGCGCCCGCCCACCCGAAACTCCAGATTGCGCTTGCGCTTTGCTGAACGCGCCGCCCGTGCCTCGTCATAGAGCTTCGCATAGATAAGTTTGAACACCTCCTCGAAGGCGTCCACCCCTGCATTTGCGAGGACCAGGTTCTCCATGTCGAGGATGACATCCTTGAGACTAGTCCGCTCCTCGACGAGGATGTTCTCCTTCTCCAGGTCTGCCAGTGTCCACGGCTGGTTGAGCATATCGGTAAGGGTCTGGTCGGCACGCGGAATTCCATCGAGGTTGCGGAAGAGATTAGGGTCCTCGCGATGGAGATAGATCGTCTCGCCGCCGTTAGTCCATACCCCAATGGGTGAGCCCTCCGCGTTGCAATAGCTCTTGAGCTGCTCCAAGCCATCCTTCCGCTTTGGCTTCTTGCACTCCACGATGATGTAAGGCGTATCGGTGGTGCCTTTTTCCCACACGACAATGTCCGCAGCTTTCTCGTGGACCGTTGAGCCGAAGTAAACCTGCTTTTCGAGAGCGATCCGATCGCGTGGGTAGCTGTATTCCTCTATCAATTTCCGGAGGTAGAGCTGTCTAACGATCTCTTCCGGCTTTGCGGGTCGAGGTCTCAAAGTAACCAAGCACGTCAGGTAAGGCTTGCCATTCCTCTCGAATAGCTGCAGTTCAGCGACCTCGTCTGCGGAAAAGATCGTCAGCGAATACTCTGATCCTCGAAGAATTTCCGTGATCGTGGGGGTGTGCTCGAGCATGGGTGAATCTGTTTCTTCCAGTTCTAGATCTTCTACATCGGCTACGGTACTGTTCTTTCGCTTTGCCAATGGATACCTCACAGCCGCACGGCATTGATATGCCTGTATCCGCGCCATTTAGTTGGGAGAGGGGGATCGCCACCGCTCCAGTGCTCTCTGCCGTCCGATTCTATAGCACTCCCTAGCCTCTCCGATCGTGAGCGGTGCCTGGGAGAAGGTGCCAGGCGTTCCCGAGATAGGTGCCGGAATAGGTGCCACCGGCTTACCTGGAGCCAGCATATCAGCCGGGTTAGGACATCGTCTCTGTTGCAGACAGAGTTGGTGCCGGGGATGGTTGGGATAGGTGCTGGGGATAGCTGCCACCCATCTTCCTGGCGCAGCCTCTCCGCCCCCCCCGCCCGCCAAGGGGGCCCTTCGCCCCCTCGGCCACTCCCCCGTTCAGGCGGGCAGTTGCGGCTGTAGAGCAACGCCGGCAGCTCTCATCTTCGCCCGGCGTAGCTCCGTGTCCGCCCCCACGGCTCAGCTCTGTTCCAGGTGGGTGGGAAGGCGCCTGCCGGTAGCGGGGGATAGGGCCGACAAGTTTCAGCCGGGGATGAGGGTGCCCGCACACTTCCTTTTGAGAGGCCCGCCTCTTTGGCCATGGTGGCCGGAGCTGTGCGGCCCTCAGGAGGTCAGAATGACTCGACTCCGCTCGCGTCTCCTCGTCCCCGCCCTGGCCCTGATCGCCCTCGCCTTCCCCTTCCCTGCGCTCGCCAAGGCCCTGCCCAAGGGAGAAACCGGGACTCCGGCCGCAGAGCGCCAGGAGCCAACCCGTGGCCGCCTCTTCCAGGTCTGGGACTTCCTCTCCGCCCTCTGGGCCGAGACCGGCGACGCCGAGCCTCGCCCGGGCTAAAAGGTGGTCGCCTTTTTCTACGGGCGCGCGCTATCGCGTAACCCGCTAAACATGAAGGATGTTATGTTAGATGATCACCGCAGGCCCGAGCTTGTCCGAAAGGGATCGCCCGCCCGGCATAGTTAGTGAGGAGGTACCAGGGTGGCTCCACATTTGGCCCCAGACGAAGAGAGCCAAGACGAGCAGGACGTCCCGCTCAGCGAGTACGCATCCACCGAGGAGGCGAGGGCCGCGATCGAGGCGCTCACCGACTCAGACTACGAGAAGCTGATGCTGGTCGCAAGCATCCACCAGAAGCAGCGGCGCCTTGGGGACCAGATGAGCGCGGAGGAGCTCCTCAGCGAGGCTATCGTGCGCACGCTTCGGCCAACAGGGCGGGTCCGGCGGTGGCGGATGGCGGTCGTGTCCATCGTCAAGCACCTGGACCGAACGATGGAAAGCGTTTCCGGCCACGCGGTTGCGAAGGCGAAGGAGGAGGCCGAGATGCGGGAAGCGCTCGCCGCAGAGGACCTTGACCCTCAAGCAGAAGCACCACGGCGGTTCCACACCGTCGATACAACGCAGCGGCTGTTGGCGGTCGAGGAGCTGGAGGAGCTCAAGCACCGCTTCGCGGGAGCGCCGGCTGCCTTCGCCTACCTGCGACTGCACGCGGGAGGTTACAGCGAGTCCGAGATCACGGCCCGGCTCGGCATGGATAAGCGGATGTACGAGGCCGCGCGGAAGAAGGCCGAGCGCGAAATCGCCAAGTACGCCGTGGAAACAGGCAGACGGGAGGAGCCATGAGCAAGGACGATGCGTCGGCGGCGCTGTTCCGCGCGATGCGGGAGCTAATACTGACCGCGGACAGCGAGTCCCTGGCGGCCGCGATGGATGAGGCGGGCGTCGACCGTGCGGCGTTGGTGCGCGCGGGGCGCGCGGCCGCCGCGCGGGCATTGGATGCGGTGGAACAAGAGGGGAAGACTTCCGAGGCCGTCGAGCTGCGGGAGGGGCTCAGCGTGCTGCTGCGCCTCCTACGCCGGCGCGACGAGCTGTCGCTCGAGGAGGTTGCTCAGCGGGCGCGCGTTGATGGCGACGAGTTACAGCGCATAGAGGACGACCCCGTGTATGCCCCCAGGCCGCGGACAATCGTCCAGCTCGAGCAGTTCTTCCACCTACCGAAGCGATCTCTGGTGAAGCTCGCCGGGATGAGCCGGGAGCGCTCGCCACAATTCGCCGAAAGAGTCGAACGGTTTGCGGCGAGTTCAAAGGCGATGCCCAAGCTGACGCGCGACGAGCGGCGCCTGTTGAACGAGTTCGTGCGGTTCCTAGGTAGGGAGGCGGACGTAGACGAGTGAAGAACGTCGTCATCGGGCAGTACGAGACAGCCGAACTGCGCATCCAGGTCGAGAAGGTCCTTCGAGGCCTAGGCATGCCCGAACCGCCGCTCAGGCTCCCTGACGTCCGCGAGCTGCTCAGGCTCGACCGGCAGTACTACAGCTCAACGGACGACAGCGCCTTGCGAGAATGGGTGAGCAAGGTCAAGATCGCCGGCAAGCAGCTTATTGCCCGGCCCGCACTTCTCCTCGACGTTGTTCGGAAGGCCGAGTTGTCAGCGCTCTGGGTGCCGGACCGAAAGCGGATCCTCATCGACAAGGAAACCCCAAAACTGAAGCATCGGTGGTACGAGGCGCATGAGATCGGCCACAGCATCACACCCTGGCATGAGGAGTTTCTCTTCGGTGACTCGGAGGAGACGCTCAGTCCGATGTGTTACGAGCAGCTCGAGGCCGAGGCCAACCATGCCGCAGGGCAGCTCCTTTTTCTGGCGGACCGCTTCGCACGCGAAGCGGTCGATAGCTCGGCCACGATGGCCTCCGTGCACAGGCTCGCGAAGCGCTATGGCAACACCCTGACCTCCACGCTCTGGCGCTTCGTCGAGGAGGCGCACGATGGTCAGCCTATGGTTGGTCTCGTGGACCCGACCCGACGCGGGGCCGACGTTTCGTCGCACCAGCCCCGCCGCTACTGCGTTGAGTCTCCGTCCTTCAAAGAGCGATTCGAGTGCTCCGAAAGGCTGCTGCTCGGCAACGTGGCCACCTACGCGCAGCGCCGCCGGGGCGGTCCTTTGGGCGAGGCGGAGATCGTCCTCGTCGACCGCAACGGAGACCGGCACGCGTTTCGTTTCGAGTCGTTCTCGAACGGCCACTCTGCTCTGACACTGGCGGTGTACGCACGCCCTGTCCGCGCGCTGGTCGCTGTCGCCGGCTCGCGCGTGAGCGAGTAGCCGCGGCGATTCGCCGGTTGGTGGCGGCGGGTCAGACGCGCCGTGTCCGAACCGGCCCCCCTCGACGGCATTAGTCCTTGGAGGCGCTGGATGCCTCCGAGAAGCCCTTCCCGCGTGGAGCGGGAGCGGCAACCGCTCGGCAAGTCCGGGCCTGGAGAAAGACTATGTCGCAGCCCGAGAAGACCCCACCCGAGAAAGGTCCCGGCCAGGGGCCGGGGCCGACCCCCGGCCAGTCGTTCGTCACCGTCACCATCGACGGCGAGCCGCGCCAAGTCCATCGCGGATCGCACCGGGTGTCCGACCTGAAAATCCTCCTTGGGGTCGACCCGGTCAAGGCCCTCGACGTCGTCGTCGACGGGCAGCTGCGCCCGCTTGAGGACGACGATCGGTGGACGATCAAAGGCGGGGAGGTGTTCTTCAGCCGCGCGCGAACGGGCGGGGCATCGTGACGGTGTCGATGACGCTAGAGGCGCTCGAGGCGATTGCCCCGGGCGCCCGGCGCCTCAACGAGGGCGGGCTGCGGTACGTCCATCTGCCCGGCCTGCAGCTACCGGCGGGGTGCAGGCCGGCGGCGACCGACTGCCTGCTCTGCCTGGACGCGGTCAACGGCTACCCGTCGCGGCTGTACTTCGCAGAGCGGGTGAACAAGGAGGGGAAGGCTCTCAACTGGAACGGCGAGGTGCATATCCTCGGCCGCGCCTGGCACGCGTACTCGTGGAATTACGTGAGCTCCGACCAGACCGAGGTGGGCATCCTGTCGGACCACATGGCGGCGCTCCGATGATCCAGGCGGCGATCGGGCTGAGGGTGCCGGCCGGGCTGCTGACTCAGGTCCGCGCCGACCTTGAACGGCGGCACCCCTTCGCCGCCGAGCGCATCGGGTTCCTGAAGGCGCGCCAGGCAGCCCTCCCCGAGGGCGGGGCCCTACTGCTCGCCTTTGACTACCTCGTGGTACCCGACGAGGGGTACATCAGGGATCGACGTGTCGGTGCGCGCATCGGGGATCGCGGGTTTCGCCCGGCCCGGCAAGCTGCCTTTTCAGAGGCCGCCTCGATCCTCCATGTGCATCTGCACCCCCACCTGGGACGGCCGGAGCCGAGCAGCGTGGACCGGCGGGAAACCGCCCATTTCATGCCCGACTTCGTGAACGTAGCCCCTGCGGTGGCCCACGCCGCCGTGATCCTGAGTCTGGACAGCCTCAGCGGGTGGGCCTGGCGAGGCTCAAACGTCCAGCTGCTGTCGCCAATCACGGTGGTCGGTGCTCCGCTGGTGAAGGTGCTGTGATGCGCGAAGAGCTCGTACGGCAATCGTTCCTAGGTGTCGATAGCGATGAGATCCTAGCAGCGGCGCACGTCGGAATCGTCGGCCTGGGCGGTGGGGGCTCACATGTGGCACAGCAGTTCGGGCACGTCGGTATCGGTTCGCTCACCCTATTCGACCGAGATCGAGCCGAGGCCTCAAACCTGAACCGGCTGATCGGCGCCACCCGCCTGGACGTCGATGTTTGCGCGCTCAAGGTCGACATCGCGGCCCGCGGGATCCGCTCAGTCAACCCGGCGGTGCGAGTGCGGCCGATCCCCGGGCGCTGGCAGGACCATGCCCTCGTGCTGCGCGAGTGCGACGTGATCGTGGGCTGCGTGGATTCCTTCAGCGAGCGGTGGCAGCTTGAGGCCGCAGCACGGGCGGCGTTGATCCCCTACATCGACATCGGGATGGATGTTCACCAAGCCGCGGGCCGATACGCGATCTCGGGACAGGTGGCGCTCTCGATGCCGGGCCACCTATGCCTGCGGTGCATGGGGATCCTGACGGAGGCAGGCCTTGCCCGCGAGCAGTACGGCGCCGCCGGTGAACGCCCCCAGGTGGTCTGGCCGAACGGGCTCCTTGCCTCTGCAGCGGTGGGCGTCGTCATGGAACTCCTGACGCCATGGTTCCCGGGGCCCTCCTCGGTGTTGCTGCGGTTCGAGGGCAATGCGCAGGAGCTGACGAGCGACCGATGGCTGAAGGAGTGCGGGCAGCAGGCCACGTGCAGCCACTATCCGCTCGCGGAGGTAGGCGACCGACTCTAGCGAGCTGCGCGAGACTTGTTCAGGCACGAGAGCGTCAGCTTCAAAAGCTGAATGTCGCCGAACTAGGCGCGCTGCATCAGATGTACGACCTGTGCGCCACGCCGCCGCGAGCGTGTACCCTCATGCGAGGGGGCGGTGGCTGTTGCCCGCCCCGTAGCTGCGGGAAGAAGTGCCCCGGTGCAGGTGCCAGCCTAACATTTGCGACCGAGGGTGAGCCCCCGCCCGCCAAGGGGGCCCAGGTGGGATAGGTGCCAGCCTCTTCCTCGCCTCCTCAGCGCCACCGCAAGAAGTGCTTGGCACCCCGACACGGGGCGCTGCCCGAAAATCTCCGGCAACGGGCCCCAGGTAGTCGATCCTGCATGGGAGCTACGTCCGGAGTCCAAATGGGGAGGGGTGGTTCCCTGGAACGGAGCCACAGGGTGATGCGGGCACGCGCAGGAGTCCCAACCGGGGGATCTCCAAAAGCCTGGACCGGTTGAAAAGGGCCAGCCCAAGAGGCGAGAAGCTGCTGAGCCCGCCGCCCCCCCCTCCCCCGGGGGGAAGCCCCCGGTGTTGCTTTGAATCCTTGCATGAGAAATCCCGGCTAGGAGCTTCGAGCTGTGTGCTAGGCGCTCATCGGACGCCAGCACCTGAGCGTCCGAGGTCATCGGTCTCTGCTTTTTCCCCACTCTCCTGCGCGGACGAGGTGCTACGCGGACAAAGTGCCGACGAAATCAATCCTCTTCGTGCAGTCACTCCGATCGTGAGCCCCCGCCCGCCAAGGGGGCCCTTCGCCCCCTCGGCCACTCCCCCGCACAGGCGGGCAGTTGTGGCTGTCGAGCCATGCCGTCCGTTCTCAGCTTCGCCCGGCATCCCTTTGTGCCCGTCCCCACCAACTCAGCTCTGTTCCAGGTGAGTAGGCGCGCTGTCCGGGGATTTCAGCGGGGTGAAGGCGCTGCACACTTCCTTTTGAGAGGCCCGCCGCTCCAGCCGTGGTGGCCGGAGGCCGTGCGGCCCTCTCAGGAGGTCCGAATGCTTCGACTCGCGCAACTCTTGAGTTTCCTGTTCTTCCTCTGGGCTGAGACCGGCTCCATTCTTGAGCCCGACGGCGGACCAGAGTCCACCGCTGCCGGCGACACCGGCTCCATCCTCGATCCAAACGGCTGAACGAGCTCGCGGGCCGGGTTCCGTTTCCCGGCCCGCCTTTAACGGGCAAGGGATACCAGCCATTTCCTGCTTGCGCTATTATCCGCACGCTCAAAAGAGACTTTCGGAGGAGGATCGCATGGAGCACAAACATCTCGATGCCGCCACCTTGGAGCGCCTGCTCGCCTCAGACCGGACGGTGGAGCAGAACGAGCAGCTCTTCCACCTGCTCGCCGTCTGTCCCCGTTGTCGAGAGGTGGGAGGCTGGCTGCTCGATCTCCATCAAGCCAATGCCCTCCCTCCTGTCTTCGGTCCCATCGACGCCGCCCTGGCCCGGTCGCGAGCCGAGGCGCCCAGGCTCCTGGATGAGCTTCTCCCCCTGGCGCCGGAGGAACGCCTCGCCCGCCTTCACGCCGACGCGCGTTTCGTGAGCTGGGGCCTCTGCGAGTTGCTGGTCCGTAGGAGCGGCCAGACCGCAGCGCAGGAGGCGGCGGAGGCCGTCCACCTCGCGGACCTGGCGGTCCACGTGGCGGACAGAGTCGCGGACGGCGGCCTCTTCGAGGAGAGCTGGGTTTACCAGCTTCGGAGCCTCGCCTGGGCCGCTCTGGGGAACGCATGCCGGGTGCACGGCGACCACAGGGGAGCCGAGCGGAGCTTCGACATGGCGGATTCCTGGTGGGAGGTGGGAACCCGGGCTACCGAGGATGCTCTGGGCTACGAGCCTATCCTTCTGGACCTGAAAGCCTCTCTGCGCCTGGCACAGCGGCGCTTCCCCGAGGCGCTCAAGCTGCTCGCCGATGCCGTAGAGCGCTTCCTCCACGGCGAGCACCGGGATCCTCACCTCGCCGGCAGGAGCCTGATCCTGAAGGCCGGCACACATATCGAGCAGGGCGATACCGAGTCCGCCATCCGGGCTCTGGAGCAGGCGAATGGCCTGATCGACGCCGATCGAGAGCCGCGCCTCATCCTCTGCATTCGCCACAACCTCGTAGACAACCTCTCCAAGATGGGCCGCTGCGTGGAAGCGGCCAATCTCCTCCCGGAGCTGCGGGAGCTGGCTGCAGCGCAAGGTGGCGCGATGGACCACCTCCGTCTGCGATGGGTGGAGGGCCGCGTGGCCGCCGGCCTGGGCGAGCATGAGCAAGCCCGCCAGCTCCTCGGCAGCATCCGCCAGACCTTCCTCGCAGAAGGCAATCCCTACGAAGCCGCCCTCGCCACCCTCGACCTGGTGGTTCCACATCTGGAGGAGGGGAACACCGCGGAGGTCCGCGTCCTGGCCGACGAGATGGTCGCCGTCTTCCGCGCTCACAACGTCCCCCGCGAAGCCCTGGCCGCCGTCCTCCTCTTCCAGGAAGCCGCCCACCGCGAAGCCGCCACCGCCGAGCTGGCCCGCGAAGTCGCAGCTCTGCTCACCCGAGCGCGCGGAGCCCGCTGAAGGCTTGAGGTCTAGGTGGACTAGGTGCCACCCACTTCTGCCGCAGTCCCGGCCATGCGCCCCCGCCCGCCAAGGGGGCCCTTCGCCCCTCGGCCACTCCCCCGCACAGGCGGGCAGTTGTTGCGGTCGAGGCATGCCGACCGGTCTCAGCTTCGCCCGGCATCCCTTCGTACCCGGCCCCACCAACTCAGCTCTGTTCCAGGTGAGTAGGCGCGCTGTCCGGGGATTTCAGCGGGGTGAAGGCGCTGCACACTTCCTTTTGAGAGGCCCGCCGCTCCAGCCGTGGTGGCCGGAGCCCCGACCAACGACTCAGTGAGGACACCGCGCGCTTGCGTTTTGCAGTCAGCGGCGTCATGATGCAGGCATGAGTATGCAGATCACCATCCGTGACGTGCCGGGCGCGGTGAAGGATGAGCTTGCCGCGCGGGCAGCCCTCCAAGGCAAGTCGATGCAGGAATACCTGCGCGCTGAGCTGGTACGTCTGGCCGCACGCCCGCCGGTCGAGAAAGTGCTCGAGCGGATCCGGGAGCGCAAGGCGACGACAGGAACGAGGCTTGCTCCGGAGGAGATCCTGGCCCACCGTGACGCGGATCGCCCATGAGCGCAGTCGTCGACGCTTCGCTCCTTGTCGCTGCGACGTCGGATGCGGGTGCAGAAGGAAGGTGGGCTGAAGACGTGGTGCGCGCTGGCAGCCTGGTGGCGCCACCCCTGGCTCTCGTCGAGGCCACGAACATCCTCCGCCGGTTCGAGCTCGAGGGCCGGCTTGGCCGGTTGGAAGCCGGTGCCGCTGCCCGTGATCTTCTCCTGTTCGACCTCGAGCTGGTGCCCTTCTCCCCGTTCGCGGAGCGGGTCTGGGAGTTGCGGGCCAACGTCACGAGCTACGACGCCTGGTACGTTGCGGTGGCCGAACAGTGTGACCTTCCCCTGGCGACACTCGATCGCCGCCTCGCCAGAGCCACCGGCCCTCGCTGCCGCTTCCTTCTGCCGCCCCTGGCTTGAGGAAGCCAGGCGCAAGAAGCCAGGCGCCACAGCGCAATACGCTTTCAGCGCAACCTCTGCAGGGGTCGGGGGGCTGGAAGAGGGGATAGAAGGGTCGGGACCGGCAGAGTAGGTGCCACCCTCTTCCTGCAACCGCCTTTCCGATCGTGAGCCCCCACCCGCCAAGGGGGCCCTTCGCCCCCTCGGCTGCTCAGCTATGCCCGTAGGCCAAGACCGGATTTGGAAAGATGAAGTGGTACAATCCTCCCCCAATCTACTGACCCCTATGTCCATTTAATTGAGAGGGTTGCGAGGAATCCAGGCATCGGCTGCGTTAGGAGTCTTGCGTTCCTTGGTGCATTCTGATCTCAGAAGAACGGAGGACGCACCATGCTGAACCGACCGTCCCAGAAGCCACAGATACCGGCACCAGCCGGATTGGAGCCGCACTGATGCGTCTCGATCCCGAACACGCACACACTCTCTTGCCTCGCGTCGATCCAGGCCGGGTGCGCTCCGGCAGAGCCGTGGGGCTGCGCGACGGAGCCGTCGTTGCTCTGGTCGCCGCAGGCCTCACTGCCGTCGAGATCGCTGCCCTCCAAGCCACGGCCATCTCGATGGCGAATCGCCAAGCTGTGGTCTCGGTCCACCGCCACGGCATCTCCTGGTCCATCGTGCTGCCTGACGATCTCGGAGGCCGGCTGCTCGCCTGGCTCGCAGAGGCTCGGATTTGGGCTCTCCCGAAGCCCGTCTTCGATGGGTGCCGTGGGCCGCTCACCTCAATGGGCATCTGGAAGATTGTCGACCGGTACCGCAACCCCCAGAGCCGGCCGCGGTGCTCCCTCTCCCGGATTTCGAAGCAATCGATGAACGCCGGCCATAGGAGAGCCGCATGAGAATCGCAGCCTGTGCCCGCACCTCGGCCGCCGGCTCGAAAAAGTCCGCCCTGCTTGAATCGCACCAGAGCGCCCAGGGCCATCAGCCAAAGCGAGCTCAATTAGGAAAACCGATGATAAACGACAGCAGACCGCAGCAGCCATTGCCGAGTCGGCACACCGTGTCCAACGTTCGTGAAGTGCTCCCTCGGTTCATGACCTGGCCTGAGGTGATCAACTGGTCGAGCTTGTCCCGGTCAACGCTGCGGCGGGAAATCGCGGCAGCTCGGTTCCCCGCGCCCGAAACACTCAGTCCTGGGAGAGAAGCCTTTCGTATCGACAAGCTTCGCGAATGGCAAGACGGCCGGCGCGAGTGGGCTGACTAGGCCTGGAAAGGCACCACCCGAGCGGTCTCGGCGAAGAAGATGCCCCGAAGGTGGGCGTCCCAACGCAGCCCGGCCGCCCATTTCTCGTCGTCGTAGTCATAAAGATTGTAGTGGACCGTCTCGACGCTCCCATCGCTGTGGTTGACCAGGCGCCTCCTGACCTCCTGCGGGACGCGCAGGCGAGCCAGGGAGGTCAGGAACGTCGTCCGGAGATTCCGCGCGACGAAGGGAAAACCCACCTCGGCTGCGACCCGGGCACAGAACTGCCGGATGGACTGCGGACTGAGCGGCCGATCCGGCATGCGATCGCTGGCGAAGACATGCGGCTTCCCGGCGGTCACGCCCTCGACGCGCGGCAGCACGTACTCACTCCACAGCGGAACCAGCGGCACACGGTGGTCCCGTCCGGTCTTCGTATACCGCCGCCGTCCGAGATACCCCGGTAGATTCCACCACGCTGCTTCGAGATCCTGGCGGCGCATGCCAACGGTTTCGGTCGTTCGCTGTCCCAACAAGAGGCGCGAAAGAACCGCCAAGGCCAGGAGATCCGCGGACCCGTCTCGCCCGAGACGCGTGCGGGGCGGCGGGTTGTCGACGATTTCCAGGAGCGCGAACCAGAGCGTCCGCATCTGGTCGTCGGTCAGACTCCTGCGCTTCGGCGGCTCCGCCGGCGTCGGATAAGGGAAGCAGAGGACAGGGTTGTACTCGACAATCTCCCGCCCCTCGGCCCAGGTGTAGATCCCCGAGATCATGGTCAACAGGCCGCGAGCGGCCGCGGCGTGCCCACCGGTCACCAGCCGGCCGATGGCCAGATGCAGATGGCGCTTGCGGACCTCCCGGGCAGGCATCTGGCCGATGACCGGAAGCGCGTCCTTGCGGATCTTGCGCTGGATCTCGGGCCAGGTAACGAGATTTTCGCGTGCATGGAGGTCCATGTAAGTCTCGAAGAGCTCCGCGAAGGTTAGGTCCTTTTCCTCGGGTGGGGCCGTCCTGAGCTTTTTCGGGTCCCGTCCCGAGCTGGCGGTGTTGAGATCCTCCCGAGCCTCCTGTCGGGCCTGAGCGATCGAGACCCGGGGGAAGGGTCCGATCGTCCGGCGGTCCTGCTTCTCGTGCCCCTTGACCCTATAGACCACCGAGAAGGAGCCGTGCCCCTTCTCGCTCTTTCGGAAGCGAAGCCCCGGGACCACAGTGTCACTCCACTCCTGCCTCTCCTTGCCCTCGGGAACGCGGAGTCCGCGCAGGGTCCGATCCTCGAATTTGATGTTGTAGCTCATAGGCCTGATTCTACCATATCCGGGTCACACCAGGGTCACACAGCTCCGTGCTTACTGGCCGAAAGTGGCCATGGCTGACAACTCCTGGAAGTGCTTTCCCTCTTGATCGGCACTCATGAAGTCAGTTGAAAACTGATGACATCTTTAACATCGTCTTTGGCGACGATGATCTCCGCGGCAGCTGGCGGGGCTTCTGGGTTGTAGGCGTGCTCGCGGTGGACGAAGGCCACGAGGTCGGCGTCGGCTTCGATGGCTCCGGAGTCCCGCAGGTCGGCGAGCGAGGGCCGGAAGCCGGAGCGCTTGGTGACCTCCCGGCTGAGCTGGGACAGGGCGACGACGGGCACGCGGACGGACTTCCCCAGCTCCTTGAGGGCCTTGCTGATCTGGGCGACCTCGAGATTCCGGTTCTCGGGGCGTTGCCCGGCCTTGCCGCTGAGGAGCTGGAGGTAGTCGACGATGGCGAGGGCGAGGCCCTGCTCTTCGCAGGCCCGGCGGACGCGGCCGTCGAGCTGGGTGATAGTGAGGCCGGCGGTGTCGTCGACGTAGATGGGGGCCGCGGCCAGGACGCGGGCTGCCTTGATGATGCGGCGCCACGCGGGCTGGGAGAGGAAGCTCTGCCTGAGCATCCAGGAGGGGACGTCGGCCTCGGAGCAGAGCATCCGGAGGACGAGCTCCTCCTCGGTCATTTCGAGCGACCAGATGCCGACGGGCTTCCCCTGGCGGATCGCGACGTTCTGGGCGATGTTGGTGGCGAAGGAGGTTTTCCCGAGGCCGGGCCGGCCGGCGACGATGATGAGGTGGCCGCGTTGCAGGCCGTTGGTCAGGTCGTCGAAGGCCGCGAAGCCGGTGGGCACGCCTCGGAGGATCTGCGCGCCGCGGTCTTCGATCGTCTCCAGGACGGGCGGCAGGATCTCGCCGAGGCTGCGCAGCCGCGGCCGGCTGACCGAGGCGAGGAGCCGGGGGACTTCGGTTTGCAGGCGGGCGAGGGTCTCCTCGACCTCGGCGGGGCCGAAGCCGTCGCGCATGGCGTCGTCGGCGAGGCGCAGGACGGCGCGGCGGGTGGAACGCTCGGCGACGATCTCGACGTAGGCGTCGAGCCGGCCGATGTCAGGCAGATCGAGGTCGAGGGTGGCGAGGTAGGCCACGCCGCCTGCCCGCTCGAAGAGGCCCTGCTGCTCCAGCCGCGCCTGGAGCGTGCGCAGGTCGACCTCGGTACCCTGGGCGTGGAGATCGAGCATGGCGCGGTAGATCGCCTGATGACCGTCGAGGTGGAAGTCGGCGGCGGTGAGGCGGGCGGCGACCTGGGCCAGAAGGGCAGGTTCCAGGAGGACGGAGCCGAGCACGGCGCGCTCGCTCTCGGCGCTGTGCGGCGGCTCGATGGAGGCGGGGAGGAACGTGGGCTCGAATGGTCTTCCCTGGAACGTGCGGCGGGTCACGCGTCGCCTCCAACCGCCCGGGCGAGGCGCTCGTCGAGGCCGTCGATCTGGACGACCCGGCCGCTCAGGGCTCGCGACACGGCGGCCCCGAGGGAGCCGGTGGGGTACTTGGGGCTGGCTCCGAGGCGCAGCAGGGCTTCGGGGTCGAACTGGGAGGTGACGATGGTCCGAGCGTCGTCCTGGTCGCGGCGGCGGATGAGCAGGAGCATGCGGCCGGCGGCGTAGTCGGTGAGGTAGCCGGAGAAGGGCTCGTCCAGCACCAGGAACGGCGTGCGCAGGAGGCGGGGCAGGATCGTGCGCTCGCCGTCGACGTCCATCTCGCGGGCGAGCTCGTCGAGGAGGGTCATGCCGTCGATCCAGAGGCCCCGGCCGCCGCGCGCCAGGTGCTCGGCGAGGAGGACGGTGGCGGCGGAGGTCTTGCCGGTGCCGGTCGGTCCCCAGAGACAGAGCCACTTTTCGCCTTCGCCGGGCCAGTCGCCGACGTTGAAGGTCTGGCGGTGGAAGTGCTCCATCCAGGCCTCGCGGGTGGCGTGGCGGCGGAAGGCGGAGGGCACGCCGGCGCCGGCGAGGCGTTGCGCGAGGGTGGGGCGGTCGCGCTCGGCGCGGCAGGTGTGGCAGAGCCGGTTTGCCGGGGGCTCCTGGAGGCCCAGGCCGATCTGGGGCTCGTGGCAGGCGATGCAGGCCCACTCGATCACGCCGCGGAGTCTCCGGAGCTGCGCCGGGTGAGGGCGGCTGCCTGGGCGAGACGGCGAGGGTCGACGGTGCCGCGGTGGCCTGAGACTGTGCCCGGCGCGTGGGGAACCGCGGACGGCCGGCTCAGGCCGGCGGCGCGGTTTCGCACGGCGCCGAAGACGTAGGCCTGGCCCTTGGCGGTGAGGTGGCCGGCCGCGGCCAGCTCGTCGAGGAGGGTACAGAGCGGATCCATGCCGCCGAGCTGCTTGGCCCAGGCGTTCAGGACAACCGGAGCCGGAGGCTCCGACCCGACGGCGAGGTAGATCTCCGCGGCTTGGGTGTGGGGATGCCTTGTCTTTGTTGGTGTTGAGGAGGGGGGATAGGAGGGGGTATAGGGGGGTGTGGGGGGAAGAGGGGGGTGTGGGGGGAAGAGGGGGAGGAAAGAGGGTGGTCTGGCCGGAAAGGGCGACGCCGAGGTCGCCCTTTGGAGCGGAAAGGGTGACGGGCTGGTCGTCCTTTGGAGTGGAAAGGGTGACGGGTGGGTCGTCCTTTGGGGTGGAAAGGATGACGGGCATGTCGCCCTTTGGAGTGGAAAGGGCGACGGGGGCGTCACTGTTTGGGGCGGGGAGGGTGTCGCAGGGAATCCTCACCCCCTGGCCCCCTCTCCCATCTCCCTCCCAGCCCCCGCCGGGAGAGGGGGAACCGTCTCCCAGGGAGTTTTGGAGGAGGTATGTATTGGCCAGGTTTGCCTCGGCCTCCGGCTTTGCGGAGGGCGGTGAGGGCTCCGGCGGTTTCGAGGACGCGGAGGAGGCGCTGGACGTGGCGCTTGGTGGTGTTGAGGGTGCTGGCCAGTTGGGCGACGGTGACTTCGGCCAGGCCTTCCGGGTTGGCCTGGCGGTGCAGGGCGTTCAGGAGCAGAGGGGCCATGTTCAAGCGGTGGCCTCCAGGGCGGCGAGGCCTTCGGGGGTGAGGCTCCACTCGATGTGTGCGGCTTCCTGGCTGAGACAGCGGGCTTCCGCGAGGTGGGCCGGGCAGAGGTAGACGCCCTCGTCGAAGAGCATGCTGGCGGGGTGGTGGCAGATGTCGCAGCCCGGGTGGGCTTGGGGATGTCCCTTCGCCGTGGGCGGGTCTTCGGGAACGACGGTGGAGAGAGGTTTGGCGGCAACGAAGTCCGTATTCATCGGGCACAGGATAGGTAGCTACGAGCACGTATGTCAAGCTCCTTTGAATACGAATTGCGTAGCTGTGGCTGCGTGGTGCCCCGCAGGGTGCTAGACTCTTTGGCTATGGACGACAGACTTCAGGTGGCGCGGGAGGTGCTGCGCAGTTGCGTTAAGGCCCCTTCTTTGAGGGAGTTGGATCGCCGGCTCGGGCGGTCGCCGAACTACGTTGCCCGGGTGCTGCGGGGCGAGATCGAGCTGACGTTCGAGAAGGTGTTCGAGATCCTCAAGGCCGCGCGGGTCGATGCGAGCGACTTCTTCGTGGAGCTGGCTGGTACGTTGCGGGTGGCGGGCGGGCGGGATGGTGCGGTGGCGGAGGGGATTCCTCCGGATGAGCGGCCCAGTGACTCGGTGCGGGGTTTGACCGCGCGGCGGCTTCGCACGTTGGAAGAGCGCTTGGCTCAGCAGGAGCAGCGGCTTTCGGATCTCGAGGTCGGGAAGAAGGGGTAGGGGCCCTCACCCCCGGCCCCTCTCCCGGCCGCACGCAATCTGCTCCGGGACTCCCGGAAAGATCGGGCACGATTCCCGGGCGTTGTCGCAAACCGTCACCACGTAATCGAACTCCTGCCCGGAAAACTCCTCCAGATGCTTAGAGCGCTGCCCGCTGATCTCGATGCTCTTCTCAGCCATCGCCGCGACGGCCAGAGGATGGACCCGTGTCGCCACGGTTCCCGCGCTGTGGACCTCGACTCTGCCTTGGCCCAAGTGCCGAAGGAGACCCTCGGCCATCTGCGAGCGTGCGCTGTTGTGGGTGCAGAGGAAGAGGACGCGGACGGGTTGGCCTGGATCGGCATCGGCGGTCTCGGGGGTCGCGGTGGGGCTCGCCTCCTGGGGGCGGCCCGGGATTCCTGGATGGAGGCTCTCGCCCGCCGCAAAGTACATACCTTTGAGGCGGGCGAGATCCAGGCTGTAGTAGACGTCGCGGCCGTCGGCGGCGCTGCGCCGTTCCGCGACGAGCGCCTGGTCACGCAGCCGGCGGAGATGGTAGGAGACGAGATTGGGAGGCTCGCCCACGAGGGCAACCAACTCCTGAACCCGGCGGTCACTCCGGGCCAACGCTTCGACCAGCCGCCAGCGCAGCTCGTGCGCCAGAAGCTTCAGGAAGGAAGGAGGGTACGCAAGGGTTGCTGTCGTCATCGTTCCATCAATCTACTTTGAAGCAATTCGACCTGCAAGGCTGCGGCTAGGCTTGGCGAGTAGGCCGTACCTCTTCATGCGGACGTGTCTGCAGCACTATCCAGCCGTCCGGCGAATCCCGCCAACGGGAGGTCTCGTTTCGAGAAACTGGCTGGCGGTCAGGTCGGCCTCGATCCTGCCGTGCTCCAGCTTCAGGATGCGGTCGGCGACGTGGTAGTAGTGGTCGTCGTGGCTGATGACGAAAACCGTCTTGCCGCGCGCCTTGAGCTCGGGGAGGATCTCCAGGTAGAAGATCTCCCGGAACAGCGGGTCCTGGTCGGCCGCCCACTCGTCGAAGAGGTAGATCGGCGAGTCCTCCAGGTAGGCGGTGAGCAGGGCGAGCCGCTTGCGCTGGCCCTGGGACAGGTCGATCGTGGAGAGCACGCCGTCCTGGACGCTGACCTTCTGCTCCAGCCGGAGCTGCCGGAGGTATTCGCGCGCATGGTCGTCGAGCGCCGCCGCGTCGAGGCCGAGCAGCTTCTCGAAGACGAAGAAGTCGGCGAAGACGGCCGAGAACTGCTCGCGGTAGACGGCCCGGTTGGTGTCGTCGATCACGCGCCCGTCGAACCGGATGTCGCCCGACTCCGGCGCATAGAGGCCGAGGATCAGCTTGGCCAGGGTGGTCTTGCCGCTGCCGTTGCCGCCGATGAGGAAGACGAGCTCGCCGGGTGTGAAGGCGATGTCGATCGGCCCGAGCACGAAGCTCTCGTCCTTGTTCTCCCCCCGGTATTCGTGGGTGACCCCCACCAGCTCCAGGCGATCCCAGCGGCTTTCCGGGCGGATGTCGGCCGGGGCTTCCTGCTCCCGGGCCTCCGACTGGAGAGAGAAGCCCAGCTTCTCCAGGTTGTGGACGGAGACCGAGCCCCTCCCCAGGTTGGGAAGCGCGTTCATCAGCATCTCCAGCGGCACCATCATCTGGAAGAGGATGACGGTAAAGCCGAGCAGGGTCTTCGCCTCGATCGTCTGGAACCGGGGCAGCACGAAGACCAGCAGGCCCAGGACGACGAAGAACAGCCCCTGGCCCCAGCTGCCCGCCACCGCGAAGATCATGGAGCCGGCGCGGCTCTGCTTCTGGACCTCCCTGGCCGCGTTCTCGATCTCCCCGAGGAAGGCGCGGCGGCGCGATTGCCGCATCTTGAGCTCCTTGGCCCCCTCCGTCAGCGCGCGGACGTGCCGGGTGAGGTCGTCCAGGCGCTGGCGCGCCCGAGTGAAGTGGCCGAGCGCCCGCAGCACGGGGAGCTGGTAGGTGATCGCCCCGATCACGATGAACCCCACGATCTGCAGCAGCACCACCCAGGACAGAAGACCGAGATACACGAGGCAGCTCACCAGAACGGCCATGTGGACGATCAGGGTCGGGACGACCATCAACGAGTCGATGATGACGCTGATGTCGTTGGTGAGGGCCGCGAGCAGCCGGTGGGGGCCGACCTGCTCGAGGTGCCGCATGGGCGCGGCCAGGATCCGGCGGGCGAGGATCAGCCGGAAGCGCAGAAGGGCCTTCTGGGTGAGGTCGATCAGCAGCATCTGGGACAGGAAGCTGAAGAGCGGCAGGGCGATGCAGAGCAGCACGAAGAGCCCGGCCAGGAGCTGCGCGGGCTCGTTCTGGCGGGTGAGCACGGTCGTGACCAGGGCGATCATCCCCGTGCTCGCGAAGCCGCTGATGACGCCGGCTACCGCGATGCACACGATGATCGCGCGGGAGAACCGGATGTCCCTGGAGAGGCGCAGCAGGAAGGCCAGCAAATCGACGATGTTTCGCATGCGGTCGGGTCCCCCTGCCGTGGTTTCGATCCTGGCCGCTTCCGGGCTCGGCCGCCCTCGATCCCGGTGTCCGGGCGAAGCTCATGGAGGAGTGTACAATCGAACAACTCTCGTCTATCCTTCCCGGCGGGGGCGGTCCTGTCGCAAGCCCGATCGGCGGAACGACTCATGCCCAGTGGAAACGAAAAGGGGAGGCTGTCCGCAGCCGACCAGAGCAGCCCGATGGAGCCGAGCGAAACGGTCGTCGAGCTGCTGCGCCGCCGCGCCGCCGAGCGTCCCGAAGGCTGGGCCTACAGCTTCCTCGGCGACGGTGAGACGGAGCAGGATCGCCTCACCTACGGCGGCCTGGACCGCCGGGCGCGATCGATCGCGGTCTTTCTGCTGACCCATCTGCCACCCCAGGCATCGCCGGGCGCGCGCGTCCTTCTGCTGCTGCCTTCCGGCGCAGAGTTCGTCGCCTCCTTCTTCGGTTGCCTCTACGCCGGTCTCATCGCCACCCCCGCCTATCCGCCCCGTTCCAACCGGAGCCTTCCGCGGCTGCTCTCGATCGTCCAGGACTCGACGCCCTCGGTCGTCCTGACGACCCGGACGATCCTGGAGCGGACCCGCGAGGGGCTGGCCGGGCTGCCAACCCTGCAAACGCTGCAGACGTTGCGGGATCTCGCCTGGCTGGCCGTCGACGACATGGAAGAGGCATGCGCCGAGGAGTGGCGGGAACCGGGGCTCGACGGGGACTCGGTCGCCTTCCTTCAATACACCTCGGGCTCGACCTCGACGCCGAAGGGCGTGGTCGTGACCCACGGCAACCTCCTCCACAACCAGGAGGCCATCCGCCGGGCTTTCGATCAGAGCGAGCGGTCGCTGATCGTCGGCTGGCTGCCGCTGTTCCACGACATGGGGCTGATCGGCAACGTGCTCCAGCCTCTCTATGTCGGCGCGCCGTGCGTGCTGATGCCGCCGGTCGCGTTCCTGCAGAAGCCGGTGCGCTGGCTGGAGGCGATCAGCCACTACCGGGCGACCACGAGCGGCGGCCCGAGCTTCGCGTACGAGCTGTGCGTGGAGAAGATCCGCGGGGAGCAGCGCGAAGGGCTCGACCTGAGCTCATGGTCCGTCGCTTTCAACGGTGCGGAGCCGGTACGGGCCGCGACGCTCGACCGGTTCGCCGAGGCGTTCCGCCCGCAAGGGTTCCGGCGGCGGGCGTTCTATCCATGCTACGGCCTCGCCGAAGCCACGCTGTTCGTGTCCGGCGGCGAGCCGGGCGCGGAGCCGCGGGTGTTGCCGGTCGCGAGCGAGGCCCTGGAGCGCGGAATTGCCCTGCCGGTCGACCCCGAGTCGGCCGACGAGCGCCGGTACGACCTGGTGAGCTGCGGCCGCGCTCCGCTTGGCCACGAGATCCGGATCGTCGACCCCGAGAGCCGCCTGGAAAAGACCGAGGCCCAGGTGGGCGAGGTCTGGGTGGCCGGCCCCTCGGTGACGCGGGGCTACTGGGGACGGCCGGAGGAGACGGCTGCGACGTTCCAGGCATGGTCCGCGGGCGGAGTGGGCCCCTTTCTAAGGACGGGCGATCTCGGGTTCGTGCAGGACGGCGACCTGTTCGTGACCGGCCGGCTGAAGGATCTCGTCATCCTGCGCGGCCGCAACCACTATCCCCAGGATCTGGAGCTGACGGCCGAGCAGGCGCACCCCTCGCTGCGGAAGGGCTGCGGCGCGGCGTTCTCGGTCGACCCCGGACACGCCGAGGACGGGGGCGAGCAGCTCGTCGTCGTCTACGAGGTGGACCGCCACCCGGCGGAGCCTCCGGAGGCGATCGCCCAGGCCGTCCGGCGCGAGATCGCCCAGACCCACGAGGTCGCGGTGCGGGAGGTGGTGCTGGTCCGGCCGGCCTCGATTCCGAAGACGTCGAGCGGCAAGATCCAGCGCGCCGCCTGCCGGTCGGCCTATCTGGAAGACGGCCTTCAGGTGATCGCCCGCAGCCGGGCGGCCGCCTCCGCGATGTCGGAAGGCGACCCCGCCTCGGTTGCGGCCGGCGCCGTCGAGGTTGCCGGCCGTGCCGCGCTGGAGGAGCTGCCGCCGTCGGAACGGCGGCCGGCGCTGGAGCGTTGGCTGCGCGCGGCCACGGCATCGGTGCTCCGGCTCGCGGCATCCGATGTGCCGCTCGACCGTTCGCCGGCCGAGCTGGGGCTCGATTCGCTGTCGGCGATCGAGCTCCGGCAGCGGATCGAGGCCGGTCTCGAGCTGCAAACCGGGTTGAACGAGGTGATGGAAGCCCCGAGCCTCGGCAGCCTGGCCGCGGCGCTCGCCGATCGGCTGGAGGATCCGGGGCCTGTCCTCTCCCTGGAGATCGCCTCCGCGGAGGAGCCGCCGGGATCGGGCGGCGAGCAGCCGCTCTCGCTCGGACAGCGCGCGCTGTGGATCGAGGAGCAGATGGCTCCGGAGGCCGGCGCCTACAACATCGCGGTTGCGGTCCGCCTGCTCACCCCGGTCGAGCCCGAGGCGTTGCACCGCGCGTTCGAGGCGCTCGCCGCCCGCCACGAGATGCTGCGGACGGCGTTCTTCGACGTGGACGGCGAGCCGCGTCAGCGGGCGGTCGCGGGTCCGGTCGATTTCGAGATCCTGAGGACGGAGGGCGATGCGGACGGTCTCGCTCGGGTTCTCCGGGACGAGGCCTTCCGGCCGTTCGACCTCGGAGCCGGGCGCCCCCTGCGGGCCCGGCTGATTCCGACGGACGAGGGCCCCGTCCTCCTGATCTCCGTTCATCACCTGGTGGCGGACTTGCGTTCGCTGGAGATTCTGGCCGGTGAGCTGGCGGTGCTGGTGGAGGAGGGAGGGGCGTTCCCGGCCCTGACGGCGCGGTTCCAGGATCACGTGCGCCGCAGCGAGCTGCGGCTTGCCGGCCCCCGGGGCGCGGCCCTCGAAGCGTATTGGATGGAGGCGCTGGCCGGTGGGGTTCCGCTGCCGGCGCTGCCCACCGACCGGCCGCGCACCGGATCGTCCGCCGGCCCCGGCGCGCTCAGCCGTCAGCCGCTGTCTGCGGACCTGTCCGAGGCGCTCGCGGCTCTCGCGTCCCATCAGGCAACCACGCCGTTTGCCGTGCTGCTCGCCGCCTTCCAGGCGCTGATGTTCCGCTACACCGGCGAGCGGGATGTCTGGGTCGGCGCGCCGGCCGACGTCCGCACCGGAGACATGGCCGGCGTGGTCGGCTATTTCGTCAATCCCGTGGTGATGCGGGCGCCGATCCTCGACGTGAGCTTCGAGGCGCATCTAAAGGACGTCCGCCGGGCCGTGATCGGCGCGCTGGTGCACCGGGATCTGCCGTTCCCGCGGCTGGTGGAGCGGCTCCAGCCCGGCCGGCTCGCCGGGACCACGCCGCTGTTCCAGACGCTGTTCGTCTTCGAGCGCGCGAGCCGGCCGGAGCTGGCCGGGCTGCCGGCGCTGGCGATGGGGGAGCCGGGGGTACGTATCGAATTCGCTCCGCCTTCGGGCTGGACGGTCGAGTCGGTGCCGCTCGCCGATCCTCCGGCGCAGCGCGAGCTGACGCTCGAGGTGGCCGAGCTGCGGGCCGGCCTGTCCGCGGCGTTCCACTATAGATCCGACCTGTTCGACGCCGCGACCGCCGAGCGGCTGCTGGGCCACTTCGTCAACCTGCTCGCCGCGGCCTCCGCCCGTCCAGGGGCGCGCCTCGCCGAGCTGCCGCTGCTCGGCTCCGGCGAGCGCGAGCAGATCGTCGTGCAGTGGAACGCGGCGCCGCTCGTGGACCGCGAGGCCTGCCTGCACGAGCTGGTGTTCGCCCAGGCGGAGCGCACGCCGGAGTCCGTGGCGCTGGTTTCGAACGAGCTGGAGGTGACCTACCGCGAGCTGTGCGGGCGGGCCGCGGAGCTGGCGGCGCGGCTGCGGCGCATGGGGGTCGGTCCCGAGACCGTGGTGGGGATCTGCGCCGAGCGGACGCCGGAGATGGTGGCAGGCGTGCTCGCCGTGCTCGCCGCCGGGGGCGCCTACCTGCCGCTCGACCCGGCGTATCCGCCGGACCGCCTCGCCGCCCTGATCGAGGATTCCGGAGCGCGCCTCGTGCTTACCCAGGCAGGGCCGGCCCGGAGGCTGCCGCCGCCGATACCGCGCCTCTTTCTGGACGCGCCTCCTGAAGCCGAAGGGGCGGTTGTCACCACTGGCGGGCCTCCAGGCCCCGGCAACCTTGCCTACGTCATCTATACCTCCGGCTCGACCGGGAGGCCGAAAGGGGTCGCCATCGAGCACCGCAACGCGGCGGCCCTGGTGCGCTGGGCGCATCACGCCTTCACGCCGGACGACCTGGGCTGCGTCCTCTTCGGGACGTCGCTCTCCTTCGACCTGTCCGTGTTCGAGCTGTTCGCCCCGCTCGCCTGCGGCGGCACGGTGGTGCTGGCTGAGAACGCGCTGGCGCTCCCGTCCCTTCCGGCGGCCGGCCGCGTGCGGCTGCTCAACGGCGTGCCCTCCGCGGTGGCGGCGCTCGCGGCCGGAGGGGATCTCGGCGGCGTCCGTACGGTCTGCCTCGCGGGCGAGCCTCTCCGCCGGAGCCTCGCCGATCAGCTCTACGGGCTGCCGGGCATCGAGCGGGTCTTCAATCTCTATGGCCCCACGGAGGACACCACCTACTCGACGGCCGCCGCGGTGAGCCGGGGCGGAGCCGGAGAGCCCTCCATCGGCCGGCCGATCTCCGGGCGCCGGGCCTACGTGCTCGATCCGGAAGGCGAGCCCGTGCCGTCCGGAGTGCCGGGGGAGCTGTTCCTCGGCGGCGCGGGCCTGGCGCGGGGCTACGTGGGCCGGCCGGGTCTGACGGCCGAGCGGTTCGTGCCGGATGCCTTCGGAGCCGACCCCGGAGGCCGTCTCTACCGCACGGGCGACCTCGCCCGCTACCGGCAGGACGGCGAGATCGACTTCCTGGGCCGGATCGACCATCAGGTCAAGGTGCGCGGCTTCCGGATCGAGCCGGGCGAGATCGAGGCCCGCCTGCTCGCCCATCCGGACGTGGCGGAGGCCGCAGTTCTGGCGGTAGTACTGGCGGTAGTACTGGCCCGGGCGGACGACCGCGGCGATCTGGCGCTCGTCGCCTACGTGGCTCCGGTTGCCGGGCGGACTGCAAACGAGGCCGCCCTCGCCGCCCACCTGCGAGCGGTGCTTCCCGAGTTCATGGTGCCGGGCCTCTGGGTCGTTCTCGACCGCCTGCCGCGCACGCCGAACGGAAAGCTCGATCGGCGCGCCCTGCCCGCTCCTGAGGGACGCGCGGCGGGGAAGGAGGCCGAAAGGCCGAGGACCCCGGTGGAGGAGATCCTGGTGTCGCTCTGGGCCGAGATTCTCGGCCGCCAGCAAGTGGGTATCCACGACAGCTTCTTCGACCTGGGCGGACACTCGCTGCTCGCCGGCCGGCTGCTCGGCAAGGTCCGGCGGATCTTCGAGGTGGACATTCCGCTCTCCACGGTCTTCGCCGCGCCCACACCGGCCGGGCTGGCCGAGGCCGTCGAGGCGGCGCGCCAGGCTCACCCGGTAGACACCAGGATCGCTCCGCCGTCCCTGGTTCAGGCCTCAAGGGAAGGGCTGCTGCCGGTCTCCTCCGCGCAACGTCGCCTCTGGTTCCTCCAGCAATTCGCCCCGGACAGCGGCGCCTATAACATGGCCGCCTCCGTGAGGTTGTCCGGACCTCTCTCCGTGAGAGTCCTGGAGGCCGGGCTTGGCGCGCTGATCCGCCGCCACGAGCCGCTGCGCACCGTCTTCCGGGCCCCGGAGCACCAGCCGGTCCAGGAGATCCTGGGCGAGGTTGCGTGGTCGCTACCGCGAATCGATCTCACCGGACTGCCGGACGGATGGCGCGGGATCGAGGCCGGCCGGCTGGCCCGGGACGAGGCGGCACGGCCTTTTGATACCGGGTCCGTGGAGACCGCGCCTCTCGCCCGTTTCACCCTGGTCCGGCTGGGAGCCGGCGAGCACCGGCTGTTCGTCGTGCTGCATCACCTGATCGCCGACGGCGGCTCGATCGGCGTGCTGCTCGACGACCTGGCCGCTCTCTACGGCACTGCCGTCGGGGCGGACGGTCAACCGCCAGCGCTGCCGCCTCTGCCATTTCAAGCCGCCGACTTCGCGGCGCTCGAAGCCTCCGGGCAGTGGCCCTCCGACTCGGAGCTCGACCGGCAACTCGCCTGGTGGCAGGCACGCTTGGCCGGCTCGGAGCCGCTCGCGCTCCCCACGGACCGCTCGGCGCGCTCCGAGGCCTCTCCGCGGGGCGGCGCTCGCTCGCTCGATTTTCCCGCCGAGCTGTCGTCCGCGCTTACGGGCCTGACCCGGAGCGAGGGCGTGACCCCGTTCATGCTCTCGCTGGCCGGCTTCGCGATGCTCCTCCATCGGTACACCGGCCAGGAAGACTTCGTGATCGGGGTGCCGATCTCGCAGCGCCGCCGCGACGAGGCCGAGCGGGTGGTGGGGCTGTTCGTGAACACGCTGGCGCTGCGCCTCGACCTTGGCGCGGTCCGCAATGTCCGCGAGTTGTTGGGCCGGGTGCGCAGAGCCGTGCTCGAAGCGTTCGAGAACCAGGATCTGCCCTTCGACCGGCTGGTCGAGGGGGTACGGCACGGACGGCAGGGGAGCGGGGAAGGGGAGGGCCCGCTGGTGCGGGTGGCCTTTCTGACCCAGGACGATCCCTGGCCGTCGCCCGTTGCCGGAGGGGTGAGGTTCGACGCCGCGGAGATCCACAACGGCGGCGCGAAGTTCGATCTGATCCTGGCGGTGGCTCCCGGCCGTGCGTCCGTCGAGTACCGGACAGATCTGTTCGACGGCGTCACGCTCGACCGCTGGCTCCGCCACTTCGCGGCGCTTCTGGCGTCGTCTGCCGCGAATCTGGAGAGCGGGCTCGATCAGCTCTCCATGCTCTCGGAAGCCGAGCGGCATCACCTGCTGCGCGAGCACAACGACACCGCCGCGCGGCGCGAGCCGGAGTTGCTCCACGAGAGGATCGCCCTCCACGCTGCGGAGCATCCGGACCTGCCGGCCGTGACGGACGGCGAGCTGGTCCTGAGCTACGGCGAGCTGGATCGCCAGGCCGGCCGGCTTGCCCGGCATTTGAGATCCCTCGGGGTGGGGCCGGAGATGCGCGTCGGAGTCTGCCTGGAGCGGTCGGCTGCCCTGGTCGTCTCCTTCCTGGCGGTGCTCAAGGCGGGCGGCGTCTATCTGCCGCTCGATCCGGGCCAGCCGGCCGAGCGGCTCGCGCTCATGGCGGAGGACGCCAGGCTCCGGGTGATGGTCACCCATTCGGAGCTGGTCGGCAGGCTTGCTCCGGCGACGGAGATCACCGTCCTGGTCGACCGAGAGGAGATCGAGATCGCGGAGACGGGCGAGACGGAGCCCGCGCTGGCGTCGGACAACCTGGCCTATGTCCTCTACACCTCGGGCTCGACCGGGCGCCCCAAGGGCGTCGAGATTCCGCACGCGGGTCTGGGCAACCTTGCAGCGTGGCACGTGGACCAGTACGGGCTTTCGCCGGCCGACCGGGTCGGCCAGGTGGCGGCGCCGGGGTTCGACGCCTCGGTCTGGGAGATCGCCTCCTGTCTTGCGGCCGGAAGCGGGCTCTGGATCGCTCCCGCGGAGGTTCGGGCGGCTCCTGCCGACCTCGCGCGCTGGATGGCGGAGGTAGGGATCACTGCTTCTTTTGTTCCAACGCCGGTGGCGGAACGCATGCTGGCTCTGGCGGACGGTCCGCCCGCTCCGGCGCGTCTGCTACTGACCGGCGGCGACCGGCTGCGCGCCCGGCCGAAGGCCGGCGCGCCGTTCGCACTGGTCGATCACTACGGTCCGACTGAAGGAAGCGTGGTCGCGACCGCTGGGCGGGTCGAGCCGAACGGTGGCGAGACTGTGCCGTCGATCGGCCGGCCGATCGCGAACCTCCGCGTCCACGTGTTGGGACACGAAACCGAGCCCGCGCCGCTCGGGGCGCGCGGCGAGCTGTGCCTGGGCGGAGTCGGGCTGGCCCGCGGCTATCTCGGGCGTCCCGACGTCACGGCCTTCGTCTTCGTTCCGGACCCCTTCGCGGGCCTGCACGAGCCCGGGGCGCGGCTGTACCGAACCGGCGACCTCGCCCGGCGATTGGCCGATGGACGGTTGCAGTTCCTCGGCCGGGCGGACGACCAGGTGAAGGTGCGCGGTGTCCGGATCGAGCTGGGAGAGGTCGAGGCGGCGCTCCGGGAGCATCCGGGGGTGGCGGACGCGGTGGCGGCGGTGCGCGACCTGGATTCGGGCGAGCGCCGGCTGGTTGCCTGGTTCGTCCCGGCGGGGGAGCCTCCGGTCGCCTCGGGCGAGTTGGCCGCCTGGCTGCGCGGCCGGCTCCCTGAGGCCATGGTTCCTTCGGTCCTGTCGCCGATCCCCGGGATTCCGCTGACCCCGCACGGCAAGGTCGACCGGCGTGCCCTGCCGGCTCTGACGGAGCTCGGAGCGGACCGGGGAGGCGTCGCGCCGCGCTCGCCCCTGGAAGAGGTGTTGGCCGGGATGATCGCCGAGGTGCTCGGGATCGAGCAGGTCGGGGTGTTCGACCGCTTCTTCGATCTCGGCGGCCACTCGCTGACGGCGGCCGAAGTGGTGGGCATGGTGCGGGAGGCCTTCGCCGCGGACCTGCCGTTGCGCGCCTTCTTCGAACGGCCCACGGTGGCCGGCCTCGCCGAGGCCCTGGGACCGAGCCCCGCGGAACGCGATCGGATGGAGAAGACGGCCGCGCTGCTGCTCGAATTGGCGGACCTCTCGGACGACGAGACCGAGGCGATGCTCGTGGCGCACGAGACGGAACGCCGGCCGGAGGGATCGTCATGACCGCCGGCCGGTCGTTCCGCTTCGCCGGCAAGCGCCGGGATCTTCTGAAGACCCTGCGCCGGGAGCAGGGTCTGGATTCCGGAGCGGCCCAGGGCATCCCGCGCCGGACCGGCAGCGGGCCGGCTCCGCTCTCCTTCGCGCAGCAGCGCCTCTGGTTCCTGGACCAGCTGGAACCGGGCAGCTCGGCGTACAACCTCTCCGCCGCGATCGGCCTCACGGGGAGTCTCGACCGAGGCGCGCTGGCGGGCGCGTTCTCGGACCTCGCGCAGCGGCACGAGGCTCTCCGCACCGTCTTCGAGGGCCGGTCGGGAGAGCCGGAGCAGGTGATCCTCCAGGGTCTCCAGGGCCTGCCGATCGTCGACCTGTCGGGCCTGCCAGAGCCCGGAATCGAGGGCCAGCGGCATGCTCTCGCCGACGCGTCCCGCCCCTTCGATCTCGCGAGCCGGCCGCCGCTGAGAGCCCTCCTTCTTGTGCTGTCCGCGGACTCCCACCGGCTGGTCGTGACGATGCATCACATCATCGCCGATGGCTGGTCCAAGTCCATCCTGCTGCGCGAGGTGGGCGAGCTGTACGCGGCGCGGGTCGAGGACCGGGAGCCCCGGCTGCCCGAGCTGCCGATCCAGTATCCCGACTACGCGGTCTGGCAGCGCGAGCACCTGCAGGGAGAGGCGCTTGCCGAGCCGCTCGCCTACTGGCGGGAGACGCTCCAGGGCGTCCCGTCCGTGCGCCTTCCTGCCGACCGGCCGCGCTCCATGGCCAGCGGCGGGCGCCGCGGGGGCAGCCGTCCGGCGCGGGTATCTCCGGAGGTGACGGACCGTCTCCGCCGCCTGGCGGGCGAAGGCGACGCGACGCTCTTCATGGCGCTGCTCGCGGGCTGGACGGCTCTGCTCGTCCGCCACGGCGCCGAGCCCGACATCGCGGTCGGCACTCCGGTGGCCAACCGGGACCGGCCGGAGACCGCCGGGCTGATCGGCTTCTTCGTCAACACGCTCGTCCTGCGCACGGACCTCTCGGGCGACCCCGGTTTCGGCGGCCTGTTGGCGCGGGTCCGGCAGGGGACCCTGGCCGGCCTGGCCCGTCAGGAGGTTCCCTTCGAGAAGCTGGTCGAGGCGCTGCACCCCGACCGCAGTATCCAGAGCCAGCAGAGCCAGCCTCTCTTTCAGGTCATGCTCGCCCTGGAGCCGGCGGCCGGACTTTCGCCGGAATGGCCCGGGCTCTCCGTCGAGATCTCGGAGCTGCCCGCCGACGCCGCGAAATTCGACCTCCTGCTTTCCTGGGCCGAGTCCGGGGGAGGTTTGGTGGGAGCGTGCGAGTACAACGCCGAGCTGTTCGACGCCGTCACCGTGGACCGGCTGCTGGAACGTCAGGAGATTCTCCTGGCGGCGGCCGTTGCCGATCCCGCGCGGCGGCTCTCCGAGCTTCCCGTCCTGCTTCCGACCGAGCTTCGGCAACTCGCGGCCGAGCGGGCCGGGGGCGAGGCTCTCTTCCCTGACTCATGCCTCCACGAGCTGATCGCGGCCCAGGCGGCCCGCACGCCCGCGGCGGTGGCCGTCGAGGGCCGCGGCGAGAGCCTCACCTATGGCGAGCTGGCCGAACGGGCCTCCTCTCTGGCGCGTCACCTCCGCCGGCTCGGCGTCGGCCCCGAGGTGCCGGTGGCGGTCTGCCTGGATCGGACCCCGGCTCTCGTGGTCGCCCTGCTGGCGGTCCTGGAAGCAGGCGGCGCCTATGTGCCGATCGATCCCGCCTATCCCCGGGAGAGGCAGGCGTTCATTCTGGAGGACGCCGCCGCGCCGGTCCTCCTCACCCGGAGTGACCTCCTGGAGAGCCTTCCCGGGACCGGAGCGCTGCCGGTCCTGGTGGACCGCCTGTCCGGTCACGGGAGGATGGATCGACCGGAGTCGAGGCCGACTCCCGAGAACCTCGCCTACGTCATCTATACATCGGGCTCCACCGGCCGGCCCAAGGGCGTGGGCATCCCTCACCGGGCCGCCGTGGCGCTGGTGAGCTGGGCGCTCGCGTCGTTCCCGGCCGAGGATCTGGCCGGGGTGCTCGCCTCGACCTCGGTCTGCTTCGACCTTTCCGTCTTCGAGCTGTTCGTGCCGCTCGCGGGCGGCGGCCGGGTGATCCTGGCCGACAACGCGCTCGCGCTGCCGGAGCTGGCGGACGCCGGAGTGCGGTTGCTCAACACCGTGCCCTCCGCGGCGGCGGAGCTGGTCCGGTCCGGGGGGATCCCTGCCTCGGTGCGGACGGTGAACCTGGCCGGCGAGCCGCTGCCGCCGGAGCTTGCCGCGGCCCTCTACAACTGCGGGGTCGAGCGGGTCTACAACCTCTACGGTCCGACCGAGGACACGACCTACTCGACCTGGGAGCTCGTGCCCCGCGGAGCGGAGCGGATGGCGATCGGCCGGCCTCTTTCTGGCTCCTGGGCTCTGGTGCTGGACGCCGACCTCGGGCCCGTTCCTCCCGGCGCCCCGGGCGAGCTGTGCCTCGGCGGCGTCGGGCTTGCCCGCGGCTACCTGGGCCGTCCGGACCTGACGGCGGAACGCTTCATGCCAGATCCGCTCGCGGACGGCGCCGGGGGAGGGCGCGTCTACCGCACGGGCGACCTGGCGCGTTCCCTCCACGACGGCCGCCTGGAGTATCTGGGCCGGCTCGATCACCAGGTGAAGATCCGCGGCTTCCGGATCGAGCCGGGCGAGATCGAGGCCGCCCTGCGCGCTCATCCCGACGTGCTCGACGCGGTCGTGACCGTCCAGGTGGGCGGGCCCGCGGGTCCGAGGCTCGTCGCGTACGGGGTGCTCGGCGCGGAATCGCCTCCGGACTGGACTGCCTTGCGGAGCTTCCTGGCCGGCCGGCTGCCCGACTTCATGATCCCGGCCGCCTGGGTGCGGCTCGACGCGCTGCCGCTGACCCCGTCGGGAAAGGTGGACCGCAAGGCGCTCCCCGCACCAGATTGGACCGGTAGCGCGGGAAATGCGTCGCGCGCGCCGCTCGCCGGTCCGGAGGAGGTGCTGGCTGGTTTCTGGGCCGAGCTGCTCGGCCTGCCGGAGGTCGGCGCCCAGGACAACTTCTTCGAGCGGGGCGGTCATTCGCTGCTGGCGACGCGTCTCGTCTCCCGGGTGCGCGATGCGTTCGGCGTCGATCTGCCTTTGCGCGCCGTGTTCGAGGCGCCGACCGTGGCCGGCCTGGCCGCGAGGGTCGAGGAGTTGCGCCTGGCCGTGACGGGAGGCGCTGCTCTGCCCCCGCTGCTCCGGCAGGAGCGCCCGGCCCGAATCCCGCTCTCGTTCGCGCAGGAGCGGATGTGGCTCCTGTCCCAGCTGGACCCGGGCTCGCCGGTCTACAACTTGCCGCTCGCCGTCCGGATCAATGGCGATCTCGACCCTCATGTTCTGGCCGAGGGTCTGCGTCAGGTCGTCCGCCGGCACGAGGTGCTGCGCACCTGCTTCCCGGTGGTGGAAGGCCAGCCGGTCCAATCCATCTCGCCGTCGATGGACTTGGTCGTTCCTCTGGTCGACCTGACGGCCTTGCCGGAACCGAGGCGCGACGGAGAGGCGGCGCGGCTTCGAGGAGCGGACGCGCGCCGCGGTTTCGATCTCGCCGTCCTGCCCCTGATGCGCGCCTCGCTCCAGCGATTGAGCGAACGGGAGCATGTCCTCTCGCTCAACCTTCATCATGCGATCGCCGACGGCTGGTCCCTGGGCGTGCTGGCGCGCGAGATCTCCCGCCATCTCCAGGCCGAAGGGTCATTCCCTCCGCTGCCGATCCAGTACGCCGACTTCGCGCTCTGGCAGCGGGAGTGGCTACAGGGAGAAGCGCTCGAAGCGCGGCTCCGCCCCTTGCGCGAGAGGCTTGCCGGCGCGCCTGGGCTTCTCCCCTTGCCGACCGACCGTCCGCGGCGGACCGAAGGCGCCGACGGCGATCCCCGCGGCGCCTGGCTCCCGATCGACCTGCCTCTCGAGATCGGCGGGCGCCTGGAAGCCTTCGCGAGGCGGGAAGGGGCGACCCCGTTCATGGTTCTTCTCGCCGCCTTCCAGGGTCTCCTCCATCTCTATAGTGGCGAGGACGACCTGGTCGTGGGCGTGCCGGTCGCCAACCGCACCCACGCCGCGCTCGAAGGTCTGATCGGCTTCTTCGTGAACACCCTCGCCCTGCGCGCCGAGCTGTCCGCCGGGATGACCTGCGCGGGGCTGCTGGCGCAGACCCGCGAGCGGGCGCTCGAAGCGTTCGCCTTTCAGGATCTTCCTTTCGAGCGGCTGGTCGAGGAGCTGAGACCGGACCGGGATCTCGCCCGGACGCCGCTGTTTCAGGTTCTGTTCGTGGTCCAGAACGCCCCGCGTCCCGAAGGCGGCGCCGGGCTCGCCCTGACCGAGCTGGAGGTCGACACCGGAGCCGCGCGCTTCGATCTCACTCTGACGCTGACCCGGGAGGCGGGCTGGCGCGGCCGGCTGGAATTCGACCGCGGTCTGTTCGATCCCGCCACGGCACGGCGGCTGGCCTCCCACTTCGAGCGGTTCCTGGCCGGAGCGGTCGAGAACCCGGGGACGCCGGTCGCGGACCTGTCTCTGCTCGGCGCGGCCGAGCGCCATCAACTGGTCCATGAGTGGAACGACACGGGAGATGTTTCGTCCGGTTCTCTGCTGCATGACCTGGTGCTCGCCCAGGCCGAGCGGACACCTGATGCCGTGGCGCTGATTCATGGCGATTCGCAACTCACCTATCGGGAGCTCGGCCAGCGGGTGATTCGGTTGGCTCGAAGCCTGAGGGAGATGGGGGCGGGGCCGGAGGTGAGGATCGCCGTGGGCGCCGGGCGCTCGCCGGATCTGGTCGTCGGCCTGCTCGGAGTGCTCGCCGCCGGTGCCGCCTACGTGCCGCTCGACCCGGCCTATCCGGAAGAGCGGCTCGACTTCATGCTGAACGACTCGGGTGCGGAGCTTCTGCTCACGTCGCGCGCCCTGGAGTCTCGTCTCTCCGGCCTGGGAGTGAAGACTGCTCTGATCGAGGATCTGTCGACGAGAGGCGTGGAGGAGCGGTCGGCCGTCTCGGCGACGAGCCCCGGCAACCTGGCCTATCTGATCTATACGTCGGGCTCGACCGGCCGGCCGAAGGGTGTCGCCATCGAGCACCGGGCCGCCGTGGCCATGGTGCGTTGGGCGCACGAGGCGTTTTCGACCGCCGAGCTGGCCGGAGTTCTGGCGGCGACCTCGATCTGTTTTGATCTCTCCGTCTTCGAGCTGTTCGTCCCTCTCGCCTGCGGCGGGACGGTGATCCTGGCCGACAATGTCCTGGAGCTTCCCAGGTTGCCGGCGTTGAGCCGGGTGACCCTGGTCAACACCGTGCCCTCGGCCATGGCCGAACTGGTGCGCGGCGGCGGCCTGCCCTCGGGCCTCACGGTCAACCTGGCCGGCGAGATCCTCCCGGCAGCCCTGGTTCGGGAGCTTCAGGCCGGAGGAGCCGCCCGGGTGATCAACCTCTACGGCCCTTCCGAGGACACGACCTACTCCACCATCGCCGAGATGAAGGATGGAGAAGGGGAGCAAGTCCCGCCGACGATCGGCCGCCCGCTTGCCGGAGGACGGGCCTGGGTTCTCGACTCCGCCTTCCGGCCGTCGCCGATCGGCGTCCAGGGGGAGATCTTCCTGGCAGGAGTCGGCCTGGCGCGCGGCTATCTCGGCCGTCCCGACCTCACCGCCGAGCGGTTCGTTCCCGACCCGTTCTCTGACGCTCCGGGCGGGCGTCTCTACCGCACGGGCGATCTGGCCCGTCTCCTGCCGGACGGCCGGCTCGACTTCCTCGGCCGCAGGGACAGCCAGGTCAAGGTGCGCGGCTTCCGGATCGAGCTGGGGGAGATCGAGGCTGCGCTGTCCGAGCATCCAGCGCTGTCCGCGGCCGTGGTGATGGCCGAGCCGGATCCGGCCGACCCGTCGGGCGGTGCCCGGCGTCTGGCCGGCTGGGTGGTGGCCCGCGAAGGAGCGCGGCCGTCCGCCGGGGAGGTGCTCGCCTGGCTGGCCCGGCGGCTTCCGGCCCAGTCGATCCCCTCCTGGATCACCTTCCTCGACGAGCTGCCGCGCACGCCCAACGGCAAGGTCGATCGGCGGGCGCTCCTGGGCCTGGAGAGGAGAGGGCCGGTCGACGAGACCGCTCCGCTCTCTCCGGTCGAGGAGATCGTGGCCGGCATCTTCCAGGAGGTGCTTCGGGTCGACCGCGTCGGGGCTGGAGCGTCCTTCTTCGAGCTGGGCGGTCACTCGCTGCTCGCCTCCCAGGCGGCTGCGCGGGTGCGCGACGCGTTCGGCTGCGAGGTTCCGCTGCGGTGGCTGTTTGAAGCGCCGACCGTCTCGGCGCTCGCACGCCGCGTGGCCGAGGCGCAGGGAACCCTGGCGGCGCCGCCCGTGACGGTCAGGCCGGGGACGGAGCCCGCGCCTCTCTCCTTCTCCCAGGAGCGCCTCTGGTTCCTCGCCTGTCTTGAACCCGGGTCTGTCCTCTATAACGTCCCCTGCCATGCCGAGATCGAGGGAGCGCTGGACGTCCCGGCTCTCACGTCCGCGTTGGGCGAGGTGATCCGCCGGCACGAGGTGCTGAGGACGATCTACCCCGCGAAGGGCGGCGGTCTGCCGGTCCAGGAGGTCCAGCCGGCCCTCTCCGCGGCGCTTCCGCTCGTCGATCTTGCGGTCCTGCCGGAATCGATCCGGCCTGTCGAGTCCGAGCGGCTGGCCGCCGAGGTCGCACGCTTCCCCTTCGACCTGATCCGCGGGCCGGTGATGTGTGCGGCCCTGGTGCGGCGCGCCCCGGACGACCACCTGCTCCTGCTCACGCTTCACCACATCGCCTGCGATGCCTGGTCGCGCCAGGTTCTGACCCGTGAGCTCGCGGTCCTTTATGACGCGGCCCGCCATGGTGCCGCCCGGCCGCTCCCCGAGCTGGCGGTGCAGTATGGCGACTACGCGGTCTGGCAGCGTAGCTGGCTCCAGGGGGAGATGCTCGAAGGCCAGCTTGGGTACTGGAGAAAGCAGCTGGCGGCGGTGCCGGCGGTGCCGGTGGTGTTGGAGCTGCCGTACGACCGGCCCGTCCGCGGCCATCTGGATTGGGCCGGCGAGCTGCGGCCGTTCGTGATGCCGCCAGGTCTGGTGGCCGCGCTCGAAGCCCGTGCCCGCCGCGGCATCCCCGGCGGTGCCACCCTCTTCATGGTTCTCCTGTGCGGCTTCCAGATCGTGCTGCACCGCTACTCCGGCCAGGACGACCTCGTGGTCGGCGCGCCCATCGGCCACCGGCCGCGGCGGGAGCTGGAGGATCTGATCGGCTTCTTCGTCAACACCCTTGCCCTTCGGGCCGACTTCACCGGCGATCCGACGGTCGAGGAGCATCTGACCCGGGTGCGGGAGACCACGCTCGACGCCTACGCCCATCAGGATCTGCCGTTCGAGAAAGTCGTCGAAGCTCTCGGCACCGAGAGACACTCGGGTCTGCCGCCGCTCGTCCAGGCGGTGCTCGCGCTGCAGAACGCGCCCGAAGGAGCCGCGACCCTCGACGGCGCGATCCTGCGCCCTCTCGAAATTCACACCGGCACCGCGAAGTTCCCCTTGACCCTGGCCCTGGCAGCCACGGGAGACGGCGGGCTCGCGGGCGCGGCCGAGTTTGCCTCGGAGCTGTTCGACGGTGCCACCGTCGACCGCCTCCTGGAGCACCTGTCAAGGCTGCTCGAAGGGGTCGCGGCTTCTGACGGCACGCGCGTCTCCGGGCTGCCGTTCCTCGACGATGCACAGCGCCACCAGCTTCTCGCCGAGTGGAACCCTGCGGACGCGCCGTTTCCGGAGGAGGTCGGCGTCTATTCGCTCTTCGCGGCCCAGGCGGCCGAAAGACCCGAGGCGGTCGCGCTGGTGGCCGGCGAGGCCCGCCTGTCCTACGGGGAGCTGGACCTCCATGCCCGCCGTCTCGCCCATCGCCTGCGGTCGCTGGGAGTCGGTCCGGAGGACGCAGTCGGCGTCGCCCTGGGAAGGTCGATCCCCACCGTCGTGACGATCCTGGCGATCGTCGCGGCCGGTGGAGTCTATGTGCCCCTGGATCCGGACCTGCCGCCGGCCCGGCTGGAGCGGCTCGTCGCCGAGGCGGGCCTGCGCTTCGCCGTGACGGGCGGCGCGTCCATGACCGGGCGGCTCGCCGGGCTGGGGCTCCAGACCCTCGACCTGTCCGGCGAAGACCTCACGCGAGGCGAAGCGGTGGCCCACGATGCGGCCGCGGCTGGCCCGCGGCTCCTCTACGTGATGTACACCTCGGGCTCGACCGGAGTGCCGAAGGGGGTCGCCGTGACCCACGGCAACGTGGTGCGGCTCGTCCAGGACGTCGACTACTGTCACTTCGGGCCGGACGAGGTGTTCCTGGAGCTCGCCCCGGTCGCCTTCGACGCCTCGACGCTGGAGATCTGGGGCGCTCTGCTCAACGGCTCCCGGCTCGTGATCGCGCCGGACGGGGTTCTCGCCTTCAGCGAGCTGGAGCAGGTGATCCGCGACAACGGCGTGACCACCCTCTGGCTGACCGCGGGGCTCTTCCATCAGGTCGTGGAGCAGAGGCCGGGAGCGCTCCAGCCCCTGCGGCAACTGCTCGCCGGCGGCGACATCCTGTCTCCCGAGCACGTGCGGCGGACTCTGGAAGCGGCCCCGCATTGCCGATTGATCAATGGGTACGGACCGACCGAAAACACGACGTTCACCACCTGTCACACGGTGCGCCCGGCCGATCTCTCGGGCAGCCGGGCCGGCTCCGTACCCATCGGCCGGCCCATCGCCCGGACTCGCTGCGTCGTGGTCGATCGGTACGGTATGCTCGCCGCCCCCGGCGTGGCAGGCGAGTTGCTTGTGGGTGGAGAGGGGCTCTCACGCGGCTACCTCCGGCGGCCCGACCTGACCGCGGAGCGGTTCGTTCCGGATCCATTCGGAGAGCCAGGGGAGCGCCTGTATCGAACGGGCGACCGGGTCCGTCATCTGCCCGGAGGCGAGCTGGAGTTCCTCGGCCGGATCGATCAGCAGGTCAAGCTGCGCGGCTTCCGGATCGAGCCCGGGGAGATCGAGGCCGCGCTCACCGCGTATCCGCAGGTGCCGGGAGTGCGCGAGGCGGTCGTGGTCGTGCGGGAGGACCGCCCCGGCGACCGGCGGCTCGTCGCCTACGTGACCCCGGACGCCACCGCGGACGGCGAGGCCCTGGAGGTCGAATCCCTCCGCGCCTGGCTTCGCGATCGGCTGCCCGCCTACATGGTTCCCGCGGATTTCGTCGTGCTGGAAGAGCTTCCGCTGACCGTCAATGGCAAGGTGGACAGGCGGGCCCTGCCGCCGCCGGGGATCGGCGGGGCCGGGACAGGGCTCGGTTTTGTGCCGCCGCGCACCTTGCTAGAGGAGGGGCTGGCGAGGATCTGGAGTGAGGTGTTGGGAATCGAGAAGATCGGCGTCCATGACAACTTCTTCGAGCTGAGAGGGCATTCCTTGCTGGCAACGCAGGTGATCTTCCGGGTGCAGGAGGTGTTTGGAGTGGAGGTTCCCTTGAACGGTCTGTTTGCGGAACCGACGATCGCAGCGCTCGCCGCCGCGGTCGAGAGGGCTCGCGAGGACGAGGCCGAAGACGAGCCGGCGCTGCTGCCGACGCGGCGGTCCGGGCGCGGCCTCGAATCCATGGTCGATTCGATCGGCAGGATGTCCGACGCCGAGGTCCGCGAGCGGCTCGCGCATTCGCAGCCGGCCCAGCCGGCCAAGGTTTCCGAGAGCATCGGCGATGAGTGATCGGTCGCAAGGGCTCGCCGAGCTGTCGCCTGAGAAGCGCGCGCTGCTCGAAGCGATGTTGCGCCAGGAGAGCGCCGAGAGCGCCGGGATCGATTCCTTCCCGCTGTCGTCCTCGCAGGAGCGGCTGTGGTTCCTCGACCAGCTCCTGCCGGAGAGCCGGGCGCTCTACAACGTGCCCGCGGCCGTCCGCCTGTCCGGCCCGGTCGACGCGGTGGCCCTCGAGCGCGCGCTGATCGAGATCGCCCGGCGCCATGAGATCCTGCGCAGCACGTTCACGGCGGTCGGGGGGCGGCCCGTCCAATCCGCCTCTTCCAGTTCGCGGCCTGGGTTCGCCCGGATCGATCTTCGCGGTCTTGCCGAAGCAGCACGGGAAGACGAGGCGCGCCGCCTGGGGCTCGCCGAGGCCCGATGTCCCTTCGATCTCGCACGCGGACCGATGCTGCGCGCCAGCCTCGTGCTTCTCGATTCGGAAGACTTCCTCCTCATTCTGGTGATGCATCACATCGTCTCCGACGGCTGGTCGACCCGCGTGCTGGTGGGGGAGCTGGCGTCTCTCTACGAGAGCTTTGCGGCCGGCGAGCCGAGCCGGCTTCCCGCCCTTCCGCTGCAGTACGCCGATTTCGCGCAGTGGCAGCGCCAGCGCCTGGCAGGAAAGGCGCTCGGCAAGCAGATCGCATACTGGCGTCAGCGGCTCGCGGGAGAGCTGCCGGTCCTCGAACCGGCTCGCGACCGGATCCGGGCCGAGCATCGCACCTACCGCGGCCGGCGGCTGGCGATCGATCTTCCGGCGGAGTTGGGAGCACGGGTCGCGGCGCTCGCACAGCGGGAAGGCGCGACCCCGTTCATGGTGGCGCTCGCGGCGTTCCAGGCCCTGCTCGGACGCTACACGGCGCAGGACGACATCCTGGTCGGCACGCCGGTGGCCAACCGTCCCCGGGCCGAGCTGGCCGGGCTCGTCGGGTTCTTCGTCAACACGCTGCCGCTGCGCACCGACCTTTCGGGAGCGCCGAGCTTTCGCGAGCTGCTGCGCCGGGTGCGGACCACCGTTTTCGAAGCGTTCGCCAACCAGGAGGTGCCGTTCGAGCGCCTGGTCGAGGAGATCCGGCCGGAGCGGCACCTCGACTCGAACCCGCTGGTGCAGGTGATGCTCGCCTATCAGGAGGCCCCGGCGGAGCTGCCCGCTCCCGCCGGCCTCGGATTGAGCTGGTTCGAGATCGACGCCGGGGTCGCGAAGCTCGACCTGACGCTGGAGCTGACCGCGGAGGCGGGAGGCGTCCTGCGCGGTGCCTTCGAATACGACGTGGATCTCTATGACGATCCCACCATCGCCCGCATGGCCGACCACTTCGCCCGCCTGCTGTCGGCAGCAGTGGTGAACCCCGAGCTGCCCCTGCCGGAGCTTCCCCTGCTCGGCGAATCCGAACGCTGGCAGGTGGCCGGAGAGTGGAACGACACGTCGCCGTGGACCGGGGAGACGGAGGCGCCCGTTCTTCCCGCGCTGCTGGCGGCGAGCGCGGCGGAGAATTCCGACGCCGTGGCCGTGAGCCAGGGGGAGGAGAGCCTCACCTACGCCGAGCTGAGCCGTCGCGCCGGAAAGCTCGCGGCCCACCTCCGCCGGCTGGGAGTCGGCCCGGACGATGCCGTGGCCGTCCTCCTTCCCTCGGGGCTCGATCAGTGCGTCGCCGTGCGCGGCGTCCTGGAGTCGGGAGCCGCCTACCTTCCCCTGGACGTTCACGCCCCAGCCGAGCGGAACGGATTTCTCCTTCGGGACGCCGGCGCGCGGCTCGCGGTGACGGCGCCCCAGCTCTGGGAGACCGTCTCCCAGGACGGAATCGTTCCGATTGATCTCGGTGAGACCGAAGCGGAGCTTCCTGCGATCGCCGGGCGGTTCCTCGCCGGCTCGGCCGCCTACGTCCTTTACACCTCCGGATCGACCGGCCGGCCGAAGGGCGTAGCTGTTCCCCACGACGCCCTCGCTCATCACGCCCGGACCCTGGCGGCGCTGTACGGCCTGGGGCCGGAGGACCGTGTCCTTCAACTGGCCTCGATCGGGTTCGACGTGGCCGCGGAGGAGATCTTTCCCACCTGGCTCGTGGGTGCCCGCCTGGTGATGCCGGCCGAGCGGCCGGTGGACCCCGCCGACCTACGGTTCCTGATCGAGCGCGAACGGCTGACCGTCGTGAACCTGCCGGCCTCGCTCTGGCGCGAGTGGGTGGTCGAGCTGGCGCGAGAGCCTCGCGACCTGCCGTCCTGTCTGCGGCTTGTCGTGGTCGGCTCCGAAGCCGTCCCCACCGAAAGTCACGCCGCCTGGCGATCGGCGGTCGGGGACCGGGTGCGTCTCCTCAACGCCTACGGCCTCACCGAAGCCACGATCACCAGCACGCTGCACCCGATGCACGAGCCCGGGAACCCGCCGAGCGTTGCGATCGTTCCGATCGGCCGGCCTCTGCCGGGCGTCCGCGCCCATGTCCTCGATCGGGACGGCGGACCGGTGCCGGCCGGCGTGCCCGGCGAGCTCTATCTCGGCGGTCGTGGTCTGGCCCGGGGATACCTGCACGGGCCGGCCGAGACCGCCGCGCGCTTCGTGCCCGACCCTCTGGCCTTCTCGCCGGGAGAGCGCCTCCTGCGCACCGGCGACCTCGCCCGGCTTCGGGCCGACGGAGCCATCGAGCTGCTGGGGCGGGCCGACGACCAGATCAAGGTGAGAGGCTTCCGGATCGAGCCGGCGGAGATCGAGGCGGTGCTCGGGCTTCACCCGGGAATCCGCGACAGCGCGGTCGGCGCCTGGGACGATCCCCATCAGGGCCGGCGCCTGGTCGCCTGGATCGTCGCCGATCAGGAGACGGTGCCCTCGTCGCGCTCGTCGCGCGAGCTGCTGGCCTTCCTCCGGGACAAGCTGCCCCCCCACCTTCTGCCGACGGCGTTCGTCCCCGTCGAGCGGCTGCCGCGGACCGCGAGCGGCAAGGTGGATCGCCGCGCGCTTTCCTCTCTGACTCCCCGGGATGGGGAGGCTCGGACCGCGTCGACCCCCCCGGCCGCGATGACTCCCATGGAAGAGATCGTCGCGGCCGTCTGGGAGCGGGTGCTCGGCACCGCTCCCGCCGGTCCGGACGACAGCTTCTTCGACCTGGGAGGCCATTCGCTCCTGGCCGCGCAGGCGATGGCGCGCCTGCGGGAGTCGATCGGCGTCGACCTGCCGCTGCGCCGGATCTTCGAGGCTCCCACCGTGGGAGCGCTGGCCGCCGTCGCCGAGCAGGCCCTGAGGGCGGGTGGCTCAACGGCTTTGCCTCCAATGACTCCCATACCTCGTGATAGTGCGCTGGAGCTTTCGTTCGCGCAGGAGAGACTCTGGTTCTTCGACCGGCTTCAGCCGGGCAGCGCCCTCTACAACATGCCGGCGGCCCTGCGTCTGCGCGGTCCTCTGAAGGTGAGCCGACTGGTATCGGCCCTGCGGGACGTGGCGCGGAGGCACGAAATCCTGCGCTCGGCGTTCCCTGCGGTCGCCGGCCGGCCGGCCGTGGTCGTCAATCCGGAGGTGGATCTCCCGCTGCCGTTGGTGGACCACACGCTCCAGGCTCGCGAGCTGCGCGAGCCCGCGGCCGGCGGCCTGGCCGAGATCGAGGCGCGGCGGCCCTTCGACCTCTCCAAGCCCCCGCTGGTCCGCGCCGCGCTCCTGCGGCTCGGCGCGGACGACCATGTCCTGCTCCTGACTCTCCCTCATGCCGTGGCCGACGGCTGGTCGTTC
>JANMTS010000102.1:0-7751 GCA_031390755.1 Holophagales bacterium | reverse complement strand
GTGTCGATGGCTACGGCCGTCTTTCCGGTCTGACGGTCGCCGATGATCAACTCGCGCTGTCCGCGTCCGATGGGAATCATGGCGTCGATGGCCTTGATGCCGGTCTGCAGAGGTTCTTTGACCGGCTTGCGATCGATGACGCCCGGCGCCAGGCGCTCAATGGGGTACATTTCCGTCGCGGCGATGGGTCCTTTGCCGTCGATGGGCAGGCCGAGAGCGTTCACCACGCGGCCGATCATCTCGGGACCGACGGGGACGGAGAGCAGCTCGCCGGTGCGGCGGACCTCGTCGCCCTCCTTGATGCCGAGGTAGTCGCCGAGGACGACCGCGCCCACCGAGCTCTCCTCCAGGTTGAACACCTGGCCGAAGGCGCCGTTGGCGAACTCCAGGCGCTCGCCGGCCATGGCGGCGGTGAGGCCGTAGATGCGCGCGATGCCGTCGCCGACCTCGAGCACCTTGCCGACCTCGGACAGGTCGACCTCGGTCCGGTATTTCCGGATCTCTTCAGTGATGACCGACGCGATCTCGTCGACTTTGAATCTCATGAGGTTCCCTCGAAAATTTCGGTACGCTTTCTATTGCTGGCTGACGTAGGCCCTGGAGCGCAAGATTTCCTGCGACGCGCGCAGCTCCAGCGCCTTGCCGAGCTCGCTCAGCTTGTGGGCGACGCTGCCGTCGATCTTCTTGCCGCCGACCTCGATGACGATGCCGCCGATCAGCGCGGGGTCCACCTTCTCGAACAGGACCGGCGTCTTGCCGGTGTGGCGCGCGACGGTCTCCCGGACCCGCGTCCGCAGGGCGTCGCTGAGGGGGACGGCGGTGCGCACCCGGGCCTCCACCATGCCCCGCAGCTCGCGGTGCTCGGCGGCGTAGCCCTCGACGATCGAGCGCAGCAGGCCGAGCCGGCCCTTGTTGTTGACCACCTGGAGCGAATCCAGGAGAAGATCGCTCGCCCGGCCGCTCAAGGCCCGGTTCAGCACCTTCCCGCGGTCCTTGTCGTCGACCAGCGGGCTGGCCAGGAACTGCTCGAGCTCCGGGTTGCGGTCGAGCACCTTCACCATCTCCTGAAGCTCCTCAAGGAGGGCGTCGGCCTCGCCCCGCTCCTCGGCAAGGTCGATCATGGCCTTGCTGTAGATGCGGGCAATGGACAGCTCGCGGTCGTTCGCCATGGTCGCGCGCCTCTCCTAGTTCCGGACGTTCAGGCCGTCGAGCGCCTCGGCGATGAGGCGGTCGTGATCCTGAGCAGTGAGCTCGCGGCCGATGACCTTGCCGGCCATGTCGGTGGCCAGGCGGGTGGAGAGCTGGTACAGCTCCTTGGTCGCGGTCTCGGTGGCGATCTGGATCTCACGCTTCGCGCGCTCGATCATCTTGTCGGACTCGTGCTTCGCGTCCTCTTCGATGCGCTGCTTCACGGCCACCGCGTCGCGGCGGCCTTCGTCGACGATCGCCGTGGCCTCGGCGCGGGCCTGGGCCAGGCGGTCCTCATACTCCTTGCGGCGCAGCTCGGACTCGTCGCGGTCACGCTTGGCGGTTTCGAGGGCCTCGCGGATGAAGGTCTCGCGCGCCTGCAGCGTGTTGAGGATCGGCCCCCAGGCGAACTTGCCCAGCACGACCAGGACGAGGCCGAAGATGACCAGCGTCCACAGCGCGTTGCCGAAGTCACCGGCGAACGGATTGTTGGCGCTGCCGCCATGCTCCGCTTCCGCCGCGAAGGCGGGCGCCGCCAGCGCCAGGGAGACCAGGGAAATCAAAGCTCTCTCGATCATGTGCCGATACCCGTAAGGTCGTCGCCCCTCCCCGAAATGGAGAGGGGCGGAGTCCATCCGCGCTAGAGAACCGCCAGCAGGGCGACCACGACCGCGAACAGCGTGGCGCCTTCGATCATGGCGGCGGTGACGATCATGGCGGTGTTGATGTTGCCGGCCACTTCGGGCTGGCGGGCCATCGACTCCACCGCGGCGGAGCCCACGCGGGCCACACCCGCGGCGCCGCCCATGATCACCAGACCGGCGCCGATCGCGCCGCCCAGCTTGCGGGCGCCGTCGGAGGTCAGGAAGTACGAATTCTCGTCGTGCATCGCCGTGGTGTCGACACCCTCCTGGGCGTGGGCGGGAGCGGCCGGCACGAGCATCAGCGCCAGGCCGACGATCATCATCATCAGAGCGATCTTGGCAGTTCTCTTGGACATGGGAAGAAGATCCTTTCGTTCCATTTGGCTGCCGTGCGGGGCCGGCCGCCGTCATCGATCGCCATCGCAGCTACGCCTCGTGGCCCGCGTGCCCCGCTCGATCCGGGCATGGCGAATTTCAAGTCCAGATTCAGATCAGTGCGCGTGCGCTCCGTGGCCGTGGTCCCCATGTCCGGAGTCACCGTGGTCGTCGTGATGGAACACCACCGACTGACCGATGAACAGCGTCGTGAGGAACGTGAAGATGAACGCCTGGAGGAACGCGACGAAGATCTCCAGCATGGTGATCGCCACGCTGCCCAGGACCACCGGCACGGCGACGCCGAGGCCGCCTCCGGCTCCCATGGCCGTCCCGGCCGTGAGGATGAAGCTGAGCAGCACCGCCAGCAGGATGTGCCCGGCGATCATGTTGGCGAAGAGCCGGATGGCCAGGGCGAAGATGCGCGCGCCCAGGCCGATGATCTCGACCGGCACCAGCAGCGGCGCCAGGGCGATCGGCCCCGGGCAGAAGTGCGCAAGATAGTGCTTGCCGCCGAGGCGCAGGCCGTTGACGATCATCATGATCATCGTCAGGATCGCGAGCGTCGCGGTGACCCAGACGTTGCCCGTGGCCGTGCCGCCCAGGTGCAGGCCGAACAGCGACGACACCGCGGCCACCGGCAGCAGACCGAGCAGGTTGATGGTCAGGATGAAGAAGAAGACGCTCCAGATGTACTTGACGAACCGGTCGGCGTGCTCGCCCAGGTTCGGCTGCGCGACTTCCTTGCGCAGGTACTCGCAGATCGCCTCGACGAAGTTGGCGAAGCCGGTCGGCACCAGGCGGCCGACGGCGTCCGTGCCGCGGCGGCGGCGAACCAGCGCGGGCAGGAACAGGACCAGCAGCAGGCCGGCCACGATCATCATCACGATCTGGTCCGACAGGAGCGTGATCCGCCCCAGGGGCGAATCGGCCTGGACCATCGGATGCTGAACCACGTGCTCCAGCGGATTGGCCGCCATCATCATGAACGCAAGCATCATCGAGTCTCCACGTCGTCGTTGGCGAGCGCGTAGCGCGTGTCCACCACGAGTTGCACCGCGTAGCTGATCGCGACCCAGATCAGCAGGGGTCCACGGTCGAACAGGCCAGAGAGGGCGGCCGCGACGGCCAGGAGCGCCACCACGCCGAAGCGCAGGCCCATGCCCATCAGGAGCGCCTGCTGCCGGGCGGCCGGAGCCGCGCCGCGAGTGAGGGCGGCGGGCACTCCGCCCAGGGCCGAGGCCACCACCGAAACCGCACATCCGGCGAGCATCGAAAGAACTGCTCCGTCTCCACCCAGCCGCCGGGTCGGCAGCCAGCCCACCAGGGCCGCCGCCGCCGTGACGCCCACCGCCCAGGCGAGAAACCGCAGGTATCCGCCCGCGGCGCGACCGGTCATGGCCCGCCGTCCCCTGGGTCCTTCATGGTTCCGGTTCCGCTTCCCTTGTTCTTCACGCCGCGCATACCGCGGGAAGCCAGCAGCGACTGTCGAATCAGGTTGTACATCCCGCCGACGAGACCCAGGAGGACTCCGATCAGAACCCCCCAGGGGGCGGTCCCGAAGTGGCGGTCCCACCAGTATCCGGCGAGCGTGAAGCCCGCGACGGCCGCCGCGAGCTCGAAGCCCATGCTGGAAAGCCGAAGCCAGCTTCTGCTGGATTGGGATTCTTGCCTGGACGGCTCGGGCATTTTGGTCGGACCCCCGCCCCGGCCCGTCGCGTTCGACCGGACCCGGAGCACTCCCCCTCTCTCCTCGGCGCGGCGGAGCATAGCAACTTCGCCTGCTTGTGACAAGAGTCACAAGCAGGAAAAAGGAGCGGGCCTCAGTCGCGAAGAATCGGCAGCAGAGCGGGGATGGACGCGGGAAGATCGAGCGGCACCGAGATCCGGTGCTCCAGGATCTCCTTCTGCCGGGCGGCGAGGTCGGCCAGCGAGGTCGAGGAGAGGACCCTCTCCACGGCGCTCTTGACCTCCAGGAAGAGCTCGCGGATCGCACAGTGCTCGGTGCCGACGTCGATGGTGCAGGGCAGGGCGAGGATCTGGTCGATCGGCGTCGTCTGCCCCTCCAGGGTGATCAGGATGTGGCGCAACGTGATCTCCGAGGCGGCCCTGCCGAGGACGTGGCCGCCCTGGGGACCGCGGTTCGATTGGATCAGCCGGTCCTTGGAGAGCAGGGCGAGGATCTGGCGCAGATAGGGCTCCGGGATGCCCTGCCGGCTGGCGATCTCATGGCTGGTGACGGGACCGCGGTCGACCTGCATGGCGATGTAGAGCATCGCCCGGATGCCGTATTCGCCTTTGGTCGAGATCTTCATGCGGGGGCCTGTTGATCTATCTGATCATCTATCTCCAGATAGCTCTCCGGAGTGTAGCACACGGCTTCCGCCTACCGGCCCGTGATCACCCGCGTCAAGACACCCGTCAGATCCCGCAGAAGATCTCCCCGGTTTCGTCCGTTCCGCCCGCCCCGCCCTCGATCGACGCGAAGGGCGGCGGAGAGTCCCGCGGCGAGCGCCCCTTCGCAATCCTCGACCTCGCGGTCGCCGACGTGGATCGCACGTTCGGGAGGAACCCCCAGCAGGCCGAGCGCATGGTCGAAGATCCGCCGGTCGGGTTTTTCGACCCCGGCGTCGCCCGAGGTGACGATCGCCGCGAAATGCCCGGCCAGGCCGAGCCCTTCGAGCACGGCCGGCAGCCGCTCGTCCCAGTTCGAGATCACCGCGAGTTTGAATCCGCGGATCTTCAGCTCTTCGAGCACCTCCGGCACCTCCGGAAAGATCTCCCAGGCGTCCGGCCGGGCGAACCGGGCGAACAGTTCCGCGGCGGCGAAGCGCGACGGGGCCGGAGCTTCCAATCGCTCGGCGAACCGCTCGATAAAGCGTTGCCACCAGCCGCGCGCCCCTTGCGGATGGGCGGTGAAACGATCCTGCTCCGGAGTGGCCAGACAGGCCAACTCCTGCCAAACCTCACGCACCAGCCGGCGGGCGGCGTCCGGCTCGACCGAGATGCCGTGGCGGCCGAGGATCTCCGCATAGATTTCGCCCAACCGGGGCGAATGGAACAGCGTCCCCGTGGCGTCGAACGTGATGGCTTCGGGCATCGCGGGGCGGGTGGGAAACGGCAGGGTGGCCACGGACGAACGATACCCGAAGCCTTGCCGTGATACCGTGCCTGACAATGCTCTCTCAGCTCTCTCCCACGCTCCGCGCGGGAACCGCTCTGCTCGCGTTCTCGGGTTGGCTCGCCGCACTGTTCTGGGGCGTGGTGCTCGGCGGTGCAATCCACCTGCTGCTGCCGGTCGCGGCGGTTTTCTTTCCTTGGCGGTCCCTGGGACCGACGGTGACGACATGAGCGAAGTCCTTACCGTTCCCGGTCTTTGGAACTCCGGCCCCGAGCACTGGCAGAGCCACTGGGAGGCGGCGTTTCCGACCTACCGGAGGGTGATCCAGAGCGATTGGGAGACACCCGTCTGTTCCGCCTGGACCGCGGCGCTCGAAGCGGCGGTGCGAGAAGCCGGCACGGGCGTGGTGCTCGCCGCGCACAGTTTGGGCTGCGCCACCGTCGCCCATTGGGCCACGAAGAAGCGCGAGGGGGGCAGCTCGCCGATCCGCGGTGCGTTGTTGGTGGCGCCGAGCGATGTCGAGTCCGACCTGTACCCTCCCGGCACGACGGGCTTTGCGCCGATGCCTCGGGCACGGTTGCCGTTCCGGAGTATCGTCGTCGCCAGCAGCAATGACGAGTACGTGACGGTCGAGCGGGCGCGCGAGTTCGCCAAGGCTTGGGGGAGCGAGCTGGTCGAGGTGGGGCCGCTCGGCCACATCAATTCGGCGAGCGCCCTGGGGATGTGGCCCGAGGGGCAGGCGTTGCTCGCCCGGCTTCGCGGCGACGGGCAGCACGGGCGCACGTCTCTTTCTTCGTAGCGCCTACTTGTAGCGACTACTCGTAGCGCAGGGCTTCGATCGGATCAAGCCGGGCGGCCTTCCTCGCCGGCCAGAGGCCGAAGAAGATGCCCACCCCGGCCGAGAACGAAAACGCGAGCGCCACGGCGGCGGGCGCCACTTCGGCGTTCCAGCCGGCGAAACGGCGCACCGCCTCGGCCGCTCCGAAGCCGATCAGAATGCCGATCACGCCGCCGGCCAGGCAGAGTACCAACGCCTCGATCAGGAACTGCATCAGGATGTCGCGCTTCCGCGCGCCGAGCGCCTTGCGCACGCCGATCTCGCGCGTCCGCTCGGTGACCGAGACGAGCATGATGTTCATGATCCCGATGCCGCCGACCAGCAGCGAGACCAGCGCGATCCCGGCCAGCAGGTAGGAAAACGTCTTGGTCGTCGCCTCGAAGGTGGACATCAGCGTCGACTGGTTGCGGATCGAAAAATCGCTCTGCTCCGCCGGGCGCAGCCGGTGTTCGCGGCGCATCACGCCGTCGATCTCGGCGATCGCGGCGTTCATCTCCCGTTCCGAGGTGGCTTGGACGTAGATGGCGTTCACCCGGTCGTCGCCGAAGACGCGGAATTGCGCGGTCGAAAGCGGCAGGTACAGTCCGTCGTCCGGGCTGGCGAAGCCGGTCGATCCCTTTTCGGCGAACACCCCGATCACCGAAAACGGCACGCCGCCGATCCGCACCGTCTGTTCGAGCAGCTCGGCCGAAGTGGTCTGAAGCTTGTCGGCGACCGTGGCGCCGAGAATCACGACCCGGCGCCTGCCGCGCTCCTCGGCGTCGCTGAACAGGCGTCCTGCCGCGAGCTGGAAATTCTGGATCGAAAAGTAGCTTGGCCAGACGCCGGAGACCTGGAGGTTCGCGTTCGCCTCGCCGAATTCGACCTGGACCCGGCGCTGCATCTCAGGTGACGCGGCGCCGATCGCCTGCGGCGCGCGGAGCAGGGCGCGCGCCTCGTCCGGCCGCAGGCGCGTATCGCCCCGGTCCACGCCGCCGCGCATTTCCTGGCCGGGCCGGATGGTGAGCACGTTCGTGCCCAGGGTTCGCAGGCGCGCCTCGACCGCACGCTGCGCCCCTTCGCCCAGGGCGACCATGGTGATCACCGAGGCGATGCCGATGATGATCCCGAGCGCGGTCAGGAACGAGCGGAGCTTGTTCGCACGGATCGCGGAGAGTGCGACGCGGAGGATCTCGGTGATCAGCATGGGCTGGCTCCCCTCCTACCGCGGAGGTCCTCCGGGCCGGCCACCGCCGGACGAGCTGCCGCCGGTCGAGCCACCGCCCGCTCCAAACCCGGTCGATTGGCGCATCCGGTCGCTCATCCGTTGCTGCTGCTGTTGCATCCGGGCGACCGAGATCAGATAGACCGAATCCCCCGCGGCAACGCCTTCGATCACCTCGGTGAAATCCCAATCGGACACGCCGAGGCGCACGGGCCGCGCCTCCGGGCCGGCCGCGCCGCGGACGAAGACGAACCCGGGGCGCACCCCATCGCCGGCCTCGCCCGCCGGGCCCGGAGAGGCCTCGGATTTCGCCACCACCGGCCCGCGCGCCCCCCGCCCGCCACCGAGCTTCGCGCGCAGTGCCGCAGCGTCGAGCCCGAG
>JANMTS010000084.1:0-41056 GCA_031390755.1 Holophagales bacterium | reverse complement strand
CGTCGCAATCCCACCGTGCTGACCAGGGCATTTCCGACCGCACCCTCCGCAAGCGCTTGATTCCAGAGAGTTTGACTGGCCTGTTTTTCCGACCCCCTGAAAACGGCCTCGCCAAGGCGCCTTCCCGACTGTCGGGCGACGTTCTCGATTTGACGGAAACCTCTCATTCTCCTGGGCTTCCCGTCCCACGTCCGACCTGCCCGCCAGAATGGAACTTTGGACGTGGCATGATTCGTGTCAGGCATTCTCTTTGCTTGTCAAGGAACCAACCTGCCGAACGGCTTCTATTCTGCTGCTTCTGTTTTCTAGAGACACCGACGCCGACCGATTTGTTGGAGGCGGGCCACCTTCTCCGCCGCGAGGGGTGTGGCCCAGCCCCTTCCAGGGGCTGAGGGGGTCTTGGGGATGGCGGTCCCGGGGCAATCCCACCGTACTGATCAGGGCATTTCCGACGGCCTTTCAGGATAAGACGGGAGCTGTACTTGATTTTCAGGGTCGCAATCCCACCGTACTGATCAGGGCATTTCCGACGCGGTCTTCGGCATCCTGTACATCACGTTCGTCGATGTCAAGTCGCAATCCCACCGTGCTGTTCAGGGCATTTCCGACGAGGTTCCTGGTCGTCGCTGGCCCATGCTGCGGAACAGTCGCAATCCCACCGTGCTGATCAGGGCATTTCCGACTTCGAGGAGCAGTATGGCATCGACTTTGGAGCTTTAGTCGCAATCCCACCGTGCTGATCAGGGCATTTCCGACCGCAGCCTCCGCAAGCGCTTGATTCCAGAGAGTTTGACCGGCCTGTTTTTCCGACCCCCTGAAAACGGCCTCGCCAAGGCGCCTCCCCGGCTGTCGGGCGACGTTCTCGATTTGGTGGAAACCTCTCATTCTCCTGGGCTTCCTGTCCCACGTCCGACCTGCCCGCCAAAATGGAACTTTGGACGTGGCACGATTCGTGTCAGGCATTCTCTTTGCTTGTCAAGGAACCAACCTGCCGAACGGCTTCTATTCTACTGCTTCTGTTTTCTAGAGACACCGGCACCGGCCGTTTTGTTGGAGGCGGGCCCAATCCGGGCTCCAGGCGTATCCTTGGTCCATCGACGAGGAGGACCGATGGCACGGGTGACGCTCGATCTGGACTCGGAAACCGAGACTCGCATGAAGGAAGCAGCCAGGGCGGCCGGCGTGTCTCCGAGGCGATGGCTTGCCGACTTGATCCGCGAGCGGACGGCGAATGAGTGGCCGCCATCGGTGGTGGCGCTCGCCGGGGCCTGGGCGGACACGCCCACAGAAGAAGGCACTGGCAGCGGCGCCGGAGACGACGTACCCCGCGAGCCCTTCTGAGATAGCTCTGGGCCGACGACGCCCCGCCGGGCGTTTTTTTCGGGTTAGCCTCCGCCGGCGGGACGCCGGCGGTCCCAGGAAGCTCCCGGGGCAGGCTTCGGAGCTCTCCCGCTCTCCACCAGTGTCCAAGCGGCAACAACCGGCCGGACGCGGCATTTCGCGGCGTCAAGTTGCAACAATCTCCCCGAACCGGCCCTCTGGCGGGCCTTCGAGCCTCTCCGCGCCGCCGAGTTGCAACAAATAAGCCTTCCCGGCCTCCGGGAAACGTCAACTTGTTGCAAAGTGGACTCTCTTTGCAACTTTCAAGCTCTCCCTGAGACCGGGAAGACTCTACTTGCAACAAGGCAAGGTTTCCTTCGCAACAGGAAAGGTCAACCTGCAACAAATAAGTTCTCCCGCTGACCGGGAAGACTTATCTGTTGCAATTTGGACTTATTTGTTGCAAGTCAACCTTGAGTTGCAACAGGGAAACCCTTCCCGGCGGCCGGGAAACGTTTCCCCTCGACCGGGAAAGGTTTCCGCGCGGCCGGGAGACCTTCTTTGTTGCAACTCAAGCCTGTTTGTTGCAGCTTGCGGGCTGGCGGAGGCCCGCCGGGGGTCACGGCATGCCGGGGATGAGCGCGCAGACGGCGGAGAGGGCCGCGACGAGCACGGCGTACTGCGCGAGAGCGATTCGATCTCCTTCCCGGGGCAGATCGCCTCCCGCGAAGGCGCGGTAGACCGCCGCCAGGAAGAGGAAGATCAGCAGGCGCTCGCGGGTGGCGATCCAGGCGCCGGCGAGGACCGCGGCGGCGGCCAGGCGCTGCCCCCGGGTCAGGGCGCGGAAGCCGCGTCCGCCGTCGAGCTGCCAGACGGGCAGGAGATTGAGCAGATTGATCCAGGCGCCGAGCCGGGCGATGGCGGCCCAGATGGCGGCGCCGGTGGCGAGATGGATCAGCCAGGCGGCGAGCGCGGCGCCCAGGCCCCAGATCGGACCGGCGAGACCCACCCGGGCGTCCTCCCTCGCGTTTGCCGGGGCCTGCTTGAGGCGCACGATCGCGCCCACGCCCGGGATGAACATGGGCAGCGAGGCCTTGATGCCGAAACGCTGGAGCGCCGCGACGTGGCCCATCTCGTGGACGTAGATCGAGAGGACCAGCCCGGCCGCGAGCTTCCAGCCGAAGGCGGTCCAGTAGACCCCGAGCGAGAGGAGCATCGAGAACGTCGTGCCCGCCTTGGTGAGCCCGAGAAGCAGAAGCTTCCCCTTCGTCAGCAGCAGCAGAAGCACGGTCTTGAGCTTCCAGGCGAGCAGCCCGAGCGCGGCCAGCCCTCCCCCGCTCTTCCAGGCATTCCCCAGGCCACGCGGCTTTCCCCCCTCCCTTGGCGGCGCGGAGCCGCGGTCCACCCGCGCGCTCAGCACCTCCACCCGCTCGGCGATCGTCCGCGCCTGGCCGGACTCGGCGGGCAGCAGATCCAGCATCCGGCGCCGAAGCGCCAGCTCCTCCTGGTCGTCCGCCCGCCCCGCGGCCAGCTCCACCTCGGCGGCCAGCCCCTTCAGCTCCTCGGCATGCACCAGCGCGTGGCAGACCGGACAGCTCAGCCGCGCGCTCGGAACCTCCGTCCCGCAGCGGGGACACCTCACGCCATGGTTCCGGACAGGGCTTGCGGCTCGGCGAGCCTGCGGATCTCGAACGGCCCTTCGACGTTGAGAACCAGACGCTTGTTGTAGCGCCACGCCTCGTACATGCCGATGCCGATGATGAGGAGCCCGATCAGGTTCTCGAATCCCGCCAGGAAGGGGACGGCCGCGGCGAAGAGCACGAGAAAGCCGAGACCGAGGAAGAAGCCGCCGACGCCCATCTCCTCCGCGGCGGGAGCGCCGGCCGCGGCGGTCCTGGCAGCGGCCGGCGAAGCCTTCGCAGGCCCGTCCGCAGGCGTTGCGGACGCTACGGGCGTCGCGGGCACGGCCGTCTGCTCTTCGGCCGGCGGCTGCATCGTGGAGACCTGCTCGATGATCATGGGGAGATACGTGCTCGCGATCGCGAGATAGGTCAGGCCCATGGCCAGCGTCTGGTAGACCCAGCCGCCGCGGCTCTTCGACCCCCACCGCACGGCGCGGCCCACCAGGAAGCCGACCACGATGGCCACGATGCCGATCTCGTAGCCGGTCAGCGCGCGGACCGCATAGTAAAGGCCGGCCCCCACGGCCGCCGCTCCGGCTCCCGCCATCGCAGCCTTGAGAAATCCCCGCACCCCGGGGCGGACCGCCATCTCCGCGTCCACCTTGTAGCGGCAGCCCTCGCACGCCGGCTGGCCGTTCAGCTCGAAGTACGAGTGGGTGAGCGGCGCCTCGCAGAAGGCGCACTCGAACTTCCGGACGGCGTCCTCCGCGATCTCGGCCTGGTCGAACTGCATCCCGGCCTGCGACGGTGACGAGCTTCGGTCCTGGTCCATGGACGTTCCTTTCCCGACGGCGACGCGGCGAGCCGCTCCCAAGGAGAGCGGATCGGCCGCGGGCTCGCCTGTCTCTTTGTTACGGGTGCCGTTGGGAAGGATTGTATTTCAAAGCGCCGCCGCCCTCACTCCCGAACCCCCAGCTTGCGCAGCAGCATCATCATCGGGCACCAGTGGCTGAAGCCGGACTGCAAGAGATTCAGCCCCACGAAGGCGGTGAACAGGTAGAACGCGGGGTGGACCAACCACCCCAGCGCGATGGACGCCAGGATGAAGAACCCGGCAAGGGCACGCAGCCAGTCGTTGACGTTCATTCGGCCTCCTCGCCGGGCACCACCGATTCGATCCCGACCGCCTTCACATAGAGGAAGTACAGCAGCGGAATGACCACCAGGGTCAGCGCGGTGGAGATCACCACGCCCGAGATCAGGGCCACGGCCAGGCCCTGGAAGATGGGGTCCAGCAGGATGACGAGCCCGCCCACGACCAGGGCCGCGGCGGTGAGGGCGATGGGCCGGAACCGGACCACTCCGGCCTTGACCACCGCCGCCTCCAGCGGCTCCCCCGCGGCGAGCTCGAGGTTGATGAAATCCACCAGCAGGATCGAGTTGCGGACGATGATGCCCGCCAGGGCGATGAACCCGATCATGGAGGTGGCGGTGAAGAAGACGCCGGCCACGCCGTGCGCCGGCAGAATGCCGATCAGGGTCAGCGGGATCGGCGCCATGATGATGAGCGGCGTCACGAAGGACCGGAACCAGCCCACCACCAGCAGATAGATGAGGATCAGCACCACCGCGAAGGCGATGCCCATGTCGCGGAACACCTCGTAGGTGATCTGCCACTCGCCGTCCCACTTCAGGCTGTAGCCGGGGCCGGCGTCCGGGCTCGCCGACATCAGGATCGGCAGCGGCCGGCCCGACGGGTCGCGCAGCTTCGCGATCTCCGGCTCCATGTCCAGGATGGCGTAGACCGGCGACTCCGCGGCGCCCGCCACCTCGCCGATGACATAGGTCACCGGCTGGAGATTCTTGTGGTAGAGGAAGCGCTCGCGCTTCGCGGGCGTCACCCGCACCAGCTCGGCCAGCGGGATCAGCACGCCGTTCGCGCCGTGAACGCGCGTGGCGAGCAGCCCCTCGACGCTGGAGCGCTGGCCGCGGTCGAGCCGCAGCACCAGCGGGACCGGCGTGCGCGACGCGGGATCGTGGAGCAGCCCGGCCTCCGCGCCTTCGAGCGCGACGCGCAGGGTCCGCACCACGGCCTCGGGCGTGACTCCGGCCCGGGCCGCCTTGTCGCGGTCCACCGCCACCTCGATCCGCGGGGCCGCCGCCTCCACCCACCAATCCACATCCACCACGCCGGGCGTTTCGAGGAAGACGGTCTTCACTTGCTCTGCGATCTCCAGCCGCCGGTCGAGGTCCGGACCGTAGATCTCCGCCACCAGCGTGGAGAGAACCGGCGGGCCGGGCGGCACCTCGGTGATCTTGCAGGCCGCGCCCCGGGCCTCGCAGATCGGCGCGAGGCGCTCGCGCACGGCGCCCGCGAAGGCGTGGCTGTCGGTCGAGCGCTCGTGCTTCGGCAGCAGGTTCACCTGGATGTCGGCCACCGCCGGACCGCTGCGCAGGAAGTAGTGCCGCACCAAGCCGTTGAAGTTGAACGGCGCCGAGGTGCCGGCGTAGATCTGGAGGTCGGTGACCTCGGGCAGGCCGCGCAGCGCGCCGGCCAGCTCGCGCGCCACGGCCGCGGTGCGCTCCAGGGTCGTGCCCTCGGGCATGTCCACGACCACCTGAAGCTCGCTCTTGTTGTCGAACGGGAGCATCTTCACCTTCACCCAGCGCATCCCCACCAGGGCCATCGAGCCCGCCAGCAGCAGCGCCACGGCGCCGAACAGCACCCAGCGCCGCCAGGGCGAGCGGATCAGCGGCGTCATCACTCCGGCATAGACGCGGTGGAAGCGGGTCTCGGCCGGGGTCTCCGCATGGACCGTGTCGCCCTCGGCCTGCGGGGCGCGCTCGCGCAGGAGCGTCTCGGCCTTGCGCCGGAACAGACGGTAGGTCAGCCAGGGCGACACCACGAACGCCACCAGCAGCGAGAACAGCATCGCGGCCGAGGCGTTGATCGGGATCGGCCGCATGTACGGCCCCATGAGGCCGGAGACGAACGCCAGCGGCAGCAGCGCGGCCACCACCGCCAGGGTCGCCAGGATCGTCGGGTTCCCCACCTCGTCGGTGGCGTGGAGCGTGGCGCGGCGCGGATCGGTCCAGCCCAGCTCGTAGTGGCGGTGGATGTTCTCCACCACCACGATGGCGTCGTCCACCAGGATGCCGATCGCGAAGATCAGCGCGAACAGCGTGACCCGGTTGAGCGTGTAGCCGAAGAGATAGGAGGCGGCGAGCGTCAGGGCGAGCGTCGCCGGCACGGCGACGAGCACCACGATCGCCTCGCGCCGGCCGAGGGCGAGGGCCATGAGCCCGACCACGGCGAGCGTGGCGATCCAGAGGTGCTTGATGAGCTCGGAGGACTTCTCATCCGCGGTGGCGCCGTAGTCGCGCGTCTTGGTCACCTCGACGTTGCCGGCGATCACCGGCCCGCGCAGCGAGGCGACGAGACGGTCGAGATCGTGGACCAGCGCCACGGCGTTCGTGCCCGGCTTCTTGGCCACGGCCACCGTGACCGCGGGCGCGTCGCGGCCGTCCTTCATCATCCAGACGAAGTCGGCCGGCTCGTCGGGGCCGTCGGCGAGGGTCGCGACATCGCGCAGGTAGACGGGCCGGCCGCCGTAGACGCCGATCACCGCGGCGCCGACCTCGCCGGCCGAGCGGAAGAAGTCGCCGGCCTCGACCTCCACGTCTTCATCCAGCCGGGAGAACGCGCCGGCCGGCAGCCGCCAGTTGAGGCCGGCGAGCGCCTGGTAGACCTGGAGCGGCGAGACCTGGTGGACCGCCATGCGGTCGCGGTCGAGCCGCACCACCACGGCCCGGCGCTCGCCGCCGAGAATCGTGACCCGGGCCACGCGCGGGTGGCGGTCGAGATGCGCCTTGAGCTCCTCGGCGGTCTGGCGCAGCTCCATCGGGCTCGCGCCGGCCTCGGCCGTGGGCCAGAGGGTGTAGGCGACGATGGGCACGTCGTCGATCGAGCGCGGCGCCACCGAGGGCGGCAGGGCGCCCGGCGGCAGGCTGGCGGCCAGCTCGGCGACCTTGGCGTGGACGCGCACCACGGCCGCGTCGGGGTCCGAGCCGACCCGGAAGCGGACGATGACCATGCCGCCGGAGGGCTGCGACGTGGAGTAGACGTACTCGACGTTCTCGATCTCGTAGAGCGCCTTCTCCACCGGTCCGATCAGCCGGCGCTCGACCTCGGCCGCGGAGGCGCCGGGCATGCCGAGGAAGACGTCGATCATCGGCACCTTGATCTGCGGCTCCTCCTCGCGCGGCGTGATCATCAGCCCGAAGCCCCCGAGCAGCAGCGCGGCCACGACCAGCAGCGGCGTCAGCTTCGAATCGAGGAACGCCCCCGCGATCCGGCCGGCCGTCCCGAGGCGGGACGAGCCATGAGGAGAGCGTCTGGGAGAGGAATCGGGAGAGCTCATCGCGCCGCCTCCACCACCCGGGCGCCGAGCGGCGGCACCGCCGGCAGCCCGAGCAGGACGGTCTCGCCGCCGGCCAGGCCCGAGAGCACCTCGACCCGGCCGCCGGCCAGGGTCGAGCCGAGGGTGACGATCCGCGACACCGCGGCGCCGTCCGCGTCGCGCAGGACGACGAGCGTCATCCCGCCCTGGCGCAGCACCGCCTCCGCGGGCACGGCGATCGTCGGCCTCTGTCCGGTCTTCAGATGGACGCGGCCGGACGAGCCGGACGGGACATCCACGGCGCCGAGCGCGATCTTCAGCAGGAAGGCGTGGGCCAGGGGGTCGGCGCCCGGGCTCCGCTCGGCGACCGTGCCGGCGAAGCGGCCCAGGTCCGGGCGGGCGTCGATGGAGACCTCGGCCGCGGCGCCCAGGGTGAGGCCGGAGGCCGGCAGCAGGCTCTCGGGCACGGACACGGCCAGACGGTGGGCCGAGCCGGACTCGATCTGGATGAGCGGCCGGCCCGGCGCGGCGAGGTCGCCGGCCTCGACGAGGCGGGCGGTGACCCGGCCGTCGAAGGGCGCGGTCACCCGCGACTCGGCGGCGACCGACGACGCGGACGAGACCGCGCCGCGGGCCTGCTCCACGGCGCCGCGCGCCTGATCGCGCTGCGACCGCGCCAGGTCGAGCTCCAGCTGGGAGGCGGCGCCGCTCTTGGCGAGCGTCTCGAACCGCTCGTGGTTGCGCTCGGCGAGAGCCAGCCCGGCCTCCGCCTGGGCGAGGCCGCCGCGGGCCTGGGAGACCTGGCCGGCGGCGGTCTGGGGATCGATCTCCACCAGCACCTGGCCGCGGCGGACCGAGTCCCCGGCGCGGACGTGGACGGCGGTGACGGTGGCCATCACCCGGCTGGAGACGGAGGCCGAGCGGTCGGCCTCCACGGTGCCGGGCAGATCCACGGTCTCGGCCTCCAGGGTCTTCTCCACCGGGGCCAGCCGGGCGGTGACGGTCTCCGCCGCCGCGGTGGTTCCCTCGCCCCCGCCCTTCCCCTCGCTTCCGGCGGGCTCATCCCCTCCGGAGCAGGCTCCGGCGGCGAGGGACAGGGCGGCAATCAACACGATCCAGGCTTTCATCGGGAACCCTCCTGCGGGAACATCGGTAGAGAGGACGGAGACGAAGGCGGGGCGGCCGGCGCGGGGGCCAGCGCCGCCTCGGGCGGCTTGCCGGCCTTGAGTGCCAGGCGGAAGGCGGCGAGCCGGGCCTGGGCGCGGGCCACCAGCTCCCGGGTCTCCGCCTCGCGCAGCGCGGTGGAGGCGTCGAGCACGTCGAGCGTCCGGGCGATGCCGGAGCGGAAGCGCTCCTGGAGGATGCGCTCGCCCTCGCGGGCGGCGGCGAGCGCGCTGGCCGCGGTGCGGCGGCGGGCGAGCGCGGTCTGCCGCTCCTCCCAGGCCTGCTCCACCTCCAGCCGGATGCCGCGGGCCATGCGCTCGACGTCGCTGCGGGCGGCCTCGGCCTCCGCATGGGCCGCCGCCGCCGCGGCGCGGTGCCGGCCGCCGCTCCAGACCTCCCAGCCGGCCATCACCAGGACGGACGTCGAATCGCCGTGGCCGCCCAGGAGCCGGTCGTCGAACAGGTCGTGGCGGACGGTGACACCGACCCGGGGGAGCCGGGCCGCGAGGCGGATCTCCTCCTCCAGGCCGCCGACGGCCAGCATCCCGCGGGCGGCTTCGAGGTCGGAGCGGCCGTCGGCGAGCGCGAGCCAGCCGGCCCGGTCGAGGCCGTCGGCGGTGTCCTGCGTGGTGGCGTCCCCGGTCTCCGCCGCCGGACCGGCCGGCAGCGGCTCCAGCTCCCAGGCGGCGCCGGGGTCCGCCCCCAGGCGGAACGAGAGGTTGGCCTCGGCCACCCGGGCGTTGCCGCGCGCCTCGGTGAGCAGCTCGTCGATCCGCGCCAGCTCGACCTCGGCCCGCAGCACCTCGGAGCGCACGATCATCCCTTGCCCCACGTAGGCGCGGGCCAGCTCCACGTGGCGCGCCACGGTCTCCCGCGACACGGCCAGCAGCGCGGCCATCTCACGGGCCTGGGAGAGCTGGATGTAGGCCTCGGCCGCGGCGAACGCGGCGCCGTCGGCCGTCCAGCGGCCCTGGCTGCGCGCCGCCTCGGCCGCCAGCCGGGCCTGCTCGATGCGGCCGGAAAGCTCGCCGCCGGTATAGACCGGGACGGAGACCTCCAGCCGGGTCATGAAGGTGGACAGGGGATCGGGGTCGTTCGGGTCCGCCTGCGTGAACGCCGGGAACGAGAAGCGCTCCTGGTTGAGCTGGAACGCGAACGCCTCGGCCGGCGAGTCGGTGCGGCTGAACATCTCCTGGAGCTGCACGGTCGGCTTCCGGTAGGCCCGGGCCTGGCGCAGGCGCGCGTCGGCGGCCTGCTCGCGGGAGCCCGCGGCATCGACCTCCAGGGCCTCGCTCCGGGCCAGGCGCAAGGCGTCTGCGAGCGGGAGCCGGACCGGCGGACCGCCCGCCGGGGTCGGCGCGGCAAGTGCGGCCGTCGCGGCCAGACCGAGCGCGGTCGTGAGAATCGTCTTGAAGAGTGTGCTCGAAGTCATCATGGCCTCCAGACCTTTGGAGACACGGAAACCGCGAAGGTTCCCGGCTCGACGGGACCAGCCTCAAAAGACATCGGGCCGGCCGGGTTTCCCCGACCGGCCCGACTCTCTTCCCCACCCACCCGTTGCGACGGCGAGCTAGCGGACCAGCAGCCCCAGCAGATCCGAGGTGGTCACGATCCCCACCATGCGGCCGCCGCTGGTGATGAGAAGGCGATGGATGTGGGCCTCGCGCATCAACTTCGCGGCATCGGAGACCGTCGCATCCTCGTCCACCGAGAAGATCTTCGGCGTCATGATCTCGTTGACCACGAGCGCCGACTCCTCGACCTGGAAACCCTCCAGCTCCTCGTCGACGAGCCTCTGCTCCAGACTCCGGATGTAGTAGTCCGAGCCTCCGATCCACCGCTGCCGGAACTGCGGCGGCTCCCAGGAGGTCTGCTCGGAGGTTGCCCGCACCACGTCGGTGAGCGAGACGACGCCGACCAGCCGGCCTTCCGCGTCCTCCACCGGGGCGCCCGAGATCTGGTTGTCGGTCAGGAAGGTGGCGACCTCCTGGAGGTTCATATCGTCGCGCACCGCCAGGACATTCCGGCTCATGACGGACCGCACCGGGATCGTGTTCATCCGACCATGACCTCCTCGTGTACCGCGGCTTCGGCCGCGGCCTGCCGGCGGGCCACCGCGGGGGGGACGACCAGCACGTTGACGCCGCCGTCGCGGATCACCTGCGACGCCACGCTGCCGAGCAGGAAGCGCTCGAATCCGCTGCGGCCGTGGGTGCCGATGACCACCAGGTCGGGCTGCCACTCGTTGACGCGGCCGAGCACCTCGTCCTCGACGTAGCCGGTCGCGATCCTCGGCACGATCTTGAGCGGGCTGTCCGCGGCGTACCGGCGCAGGAAGCGGCCCGCCTCCTCCCGGATGTGGACCTCGGCCTTCTCCGGCGCGTCGGCCGGAGCGAAGAGACGCCGGTCGAGATCGGTGATCACGTAGAGCGCCTCCATCTCCGGCAGCGTCGTGGTCTGGCCGAGGTCGCGCGACATCTCCGCGACGATCCGGAGCCCCTCCCTCACCGCCTCCCCCGAGAGGAACGACAGGTCCACCGGCAGGAGAACCCGGTGCGGGGGGACCGTGAGATTCTGGCGGACCACGAGGACCGGGCAGGACGCTTTCCTCACCACACGGTCGGCCGTGGACCCGAACAGCTTGGAGAGCCGCGGCGACTCCGTGGCTCCGACCACGATCAGGTCCGCGTTCTTGCGGCTCGCCACGTCCATGATGAGCGAGTGCGCCGGACCAGGCTCGACGATCATGCCGGCCAGCTCCTCGGCACGGAGCCCCAGGCGGTCGGCCTGGACGGTCAGCAGGCGCCGCACGGCGAGGCTCTCGGCTTCGAGAACCTCTCCCAGGGCGACCTCGGGAACGAACGGCGCCCCGCCATAGACGGCCTGGTACGAGTGTGCATGAACCAGCACGACTCGTGCCGCCGCAGCCCTCGCCAGCCTCAGGCCGGCCCACACCACGGCGTCGCTCTCCGGAGACAGGGACGTTCCGATCACGATGGTTTCGATTTTGTTCGACATTGCTTCCAACCCTCCTTCCGGGCTAGATCCAACCTCATGATGAACCGGGCCTGGACGAGCCCCAACACCCCCGGAGGCGGCGGCGCAACGTCAGGGGGTGGGCCTGAGGCCCACCCCGGCGGAAGGCGGATAGGAAGGAGGCCGGAACGAGGACCGGCGGTCAGCGGCGGCCGATGGCGTCTTCGACGAACTGGGTCAGCCGGTTCTGCTCGACCGGGTCGAGGACTTCGCCCAGCCATTCCTTCAGGCTGTCGGGATCGCGGAAGGCGCGGCGGGCCGGATGGTTCGAGTTGCGGATGACCCGCTCGACCTGGAGCGCGAAGAGGGCGCTGTCCCGGATCAGGAAGGCCGTGCGTTCGAGCTGCGGCGAGACGACGGACAGGAGATGGATCAGGGTTTCCGCGACCGGCACGGGAAAGACGTCGGCCTGGAGCAGATCCACCACTCCGACGTACTTGCGCGCCAGCCTCTTGATGATGGACTGATGCTCTCCGACAAATTGCTTCACCTCGTCCACCGTCAGGGGACTCGCGAACCGCGCCTCCACCAGCCTGCCCACCAAGTTCTGAGCCTTGTACATTCAATCCTCCGGTACTGTCGTCGGGCCGGATAGCATACCGAAAATCGGCAAGCTCCACCTCCCCCGAAACTGCGATGCAATTTTCCGCCTCCTCCCTCCACTCCTCCTATGAGGGGGACGTCCAGTCCGGACGAGCCCCGAGAGAGGAGCTTCGATGCTGGCCGACATCAGCCCTGCCCTGCGAGGGAAAGGTGGGATCGGGTGGACGCGGGAGAGCGGTACTCTCGTGCGTGTCCACTTCCCCGCTCCGGAGGGAGACCTGAGCGTGCTCTCCCCCTCCGACCTCGTCCGCAGGATCCAGGACGGCGACCGGACCGCCGAGGCCGAGATCGTCTCCCGGTTCAGCGAGGGCCTCAACTTCCTGCTGAGACGCTGGGCGAGGGACCGCTCGGTCGCCGAGGATCTCTTCCAGGAGACGTTCCGGATCGCCCTGGAGAAGATCCGCAAGGGCGAGCTGCGCGATCCCGACCGCCTGCCGGGATTCCTGCGCTCTCTCGCCAAGAATCTGAGCATCGAGCACTACCGGCGCGGCGCCCGGCGCGAGATGAGGGAAGACGAGCTGGAAGCCGCGACGGACATATCGACGACCGAAGCCGGCCAGCTCGGCCAGCTCCTCCGCCATGAAAAGGCGGCCCTGGTCCGCCAGGTGTTACAGGAGCTGCCCTCCGAGCGCGACCGGCAGGTTCTCTTCCGCTTCTACATCGCGGAGGAGGACAAGGAGCAGATCCGTTCCGATCTGGGCCTTTCCGGCCCTGAATTCAATCTGGTGCTGTTCCGGGCGCGGCGACGCTACCGGGACCTGTTCGAACGGCGGGCCGCCAAGTCCGCGCCGGGGGAGTGAGCCATGGACCATCTGCGCATCGAGGATGAGAACATCGCGGAGCTCTATGCGACGGGACGCCTCTCGTCCGAGGACGAAGAGGCCTACGAGATCCACCTTCTCGAATGCCGGAAGTGCCGGGAGGCGGTGAGCTTCGCCGACGACTTCCGCCATTCGATCCAGACGGTCGCCGCCGAGGAGGCGGTCCGCACGGCCACCCGGGCCGGGCTGCTGGTCTGGCTCGCGCGGCGGAGCCATCTCGTCCGGATCGGCGTCACCGCCCTGCTGCTCGTTCTGGCCGCCCTCCCCGCCTGGCTGATTCTCGACCGCTCGAACCTGCGCCGCGCGCTCGAGGAGGCCAGGGTCTCTCAACCAGCCCGCCCCGAGCAGGTCGCTGCGCAGAGCCCGGCGCCGGCTCCTCCGGCGGTGTCTCCTGCCGGTTCGCCGGCCACCCCGGAGAACGGCGCCGAGATCGCCCGCCTCGAGCAGGAGCTGAGCCGGGAACGCGAGGCCCGCGAGGGGCTCGCCGGGCGGATCGCCGAGCTGACCCGGCCGCAGATCAACACGGCCCTCTATTCGCTCGGCATCGTCCGCGGCAGCGACGCCGGAGAGATCGAGCTGGGGCCGCAGCCCGAGTGGGTCGTCCTCTCCATGGAGCTGCCGGCGGCCGAGTATGAGAGCTACCGGGTGACGCTCGTCAACGGAGACGGCGCCACGGTCTGGAAGGGCGACGGTCTGCTGCCCACGGCGAGCGACACGCTCAACGTGCTGGTCTACTCCGACCTCCTGAAGCCCGGCGAGCACCGGCTGCAGCTGGAAGGGGTCCACGCCGATCGCGCCGTGCCCGCCGGAGAGATCGCGTTCCGGGTGAAGTAGACCGCCCAGACGGGCAGGCTCCCCCTCTCCCCCCGGGAGAGGGGGCCGGGGGGTGAGGACTCGAAGCGTCGCCGCCGGATCCGTGAAGCCCTGCCCCCAGCCCTGCTAGGATTCCGGGCCGCATGGCCCGCTCTTCGACACCGCCGACACCGCCGAAACCGCCGCGCCGCGGCCCGCTCGCCGGGCTGCGGGTGATCGACGCCTCGCGCGTCCTCGCCGGTCCGTACCTGGCGATGCTGCTGGGCGACCTCGGCGCGGACGTGATCAAGGTCGAGAAGCCGGACGGCGGCGACCAGAGCCGCGGCTGGGGACCGCCTTTCGTGGGACCGGCCGAGTCGCGGGTCAGCGCCTACTTCGTCTCCGCCAACCGCAACAAGCGCTCGATTGTCCTGGACCTGAAGAGCCCCGCCGACCGCCAGATCTTCCGCAAGCTCGTCTCCACCGCAGACGTGCTGGTCGAGAACTTCCTCCCGGCGGAGTGGCGCAAGCTCGGCTTCCGAAGCGTCCGCTTTCCTCAAAACCCGCGGCTCGTCCACGCCTCGGTCAGCGGCTACGGCTCCGAGAGCCCGGACGCCGACCGGCCGGCCTACGACGTCATCCTTCAGGCGGAGTCCGGGCTGATGTCCCTGACCGGGACGAGGATTGAGGGGGTTGACGGCGACGCCGAGCCGGTGCGCGTGGGCATCGCGGTGATCGACTTCCTCTCGGCGCTCTACGGTCTCTCGGGAACGCTCGCCGCGCTGGTCGAGCGGGGGATCACCGGCAAGGGCAAGAAGGTCGAGGTCTCGATGATCGACGCCGGCACGGCCTTCCTCTCCTATGCCGCGCAGTCGTGGCTCGCGGACGGCCGCCAGCCGCCGGCCCTCGGCTCGCGCCATCCCAACCTCGCCCCCTACCAGGCGCTCCCCGCCCGGGACGGCTGGTTCCTCGTCGGCGTCGGCAGTCCGGACCAGTGGCACCGCTTCTGCCAGGCCATCGAGCAGCCAGGTCTCGAATCCGATCCCCGCTTCGCCACGAACGCGGACCGGGTCCGCCATCGCGCCGAGCTTGATGAGCTGCTGGCAGGGATTTTTCGACAGCGGACGGCCGCGGAGTGGGACCGGGTGATGCGCGAGCACCGGATTCCCGCGGCGGCGCCGGCCCGAGTGGGAGAGTCCGTGGAGAAGGCACGCGAGCGCGGCCAGCTTCTCCCTCTGCCGTCCGGCCTCTACGGTGATCTCTTCACGGTGGGTGCGCCCTTCCTCTTCGACGGTTCCCGGCTTCAGCCTTTCCGGCCCGCGCCGGGGCTCGGCGAGCACACCGCCGAGGTCTTGAAAGAGCTCGAGCGCCTCAGTGGCCCTCGCCCTCGACCGTGATCCAGGGCGCCAGGTAGAAGATTGACGCCATCAGCAGGTAGCCGGACACCCAGGGCCAGCCCGGGGTGAGCGAGACCACGGTATCCGCGGGAGTCCAGATGTAGGAATGCATCAGGCCCACGGCTGAAAGCGCCGCTCCCACCAGACACCAGAGAGCGGCCACCCGAAAGCGCCGCTCCAGCACGGCCACCGTCGCCGCCGCGAGGATCATGGCCGTGAAGATGAACCCCTGCTCCAGGGCGAAGGCGCCATGAATCCAGGTGTCGGACGCCAGGAAGGCCGGCACGAGAGTCTCCGCGAACGGCGGCCCGCCCGGCAGCCCCACGCCCGCCGCGCGCAGACCGTTCTTCGCCATCAAAGCCCCCCAGGCCGCCACGCCGGGCAGCAGCCCGACGACCACGGCCGGCGCGTGCTCCCGGGGGGTGGCCTGGAACGCCTGCGCCGTGATGACGAGGCCGATCCAGAGCACGATCGCCATGCCCGCGTCGATCGGCACGGCCCAGGCGATGTAGGCGAGCGTGCCGGTCAGGCCCACCAGCGCGAAGAACACGCCGTTGAGCACCGAGTAGCCGGCCCGGGCGCCCATCGCCTTCCAGCCGGGATGACCTATATAGATGGTCGTGGGAAAGCAGGACCCGAACAGCGCCGCCGCCAGCGTGCCGATGCCGTTGACCGCCAGGGACGGCCGGGTCGCATAGGAGTCGCCGGCCGCCTCGGCCGACTCGATGTTCTGAAGCGAGCCGATGACGTTGAACAGCCCCATGGGGATGATGACCGAGAGATAGGCGATCAGGTCGCCCCGGCCGAGCGACGCGAGCACGTCGCCCAGCACCGGCACCGGCGGAAAGAACCCGGCGCCGCCCGAAGGCAGACTGCCGACCGGAGCCACGCCCATCCCCCACGCGATCGCCGTCCCCAGCCCCACCGCCACCAGCCCGCCGGGAATCCCGCCGCGGAACCGCACCCGCCCGAAGTAGACCAGGAGAATCACCGCGAGCGTCGTGAGTCCGATCAGAGGCCGGGCGTACGTCCGGAACAGGAAGCCGATGGAGATGAAGGTCAGAGCGATCCCGGCGAGAGTCGAAAGCAGAGCCGCCCGGGGCGTGGACCGCCGCACGCGCTCGGCCACGAATGCCCCGAGGAATTCGATGATCCCCGATCCCAGGCAAGCCACCAACCCCGCCTGCCAGGCCACCGTCACCGGGTCCGGATGCCCCGCCGCCTGAGCCGCCAGCTTCGCGGGAAGCATGACCAGGAACACGTGGGCGAACAGAGAGACCGTGTTGATCCCAAAAGGAAGAGCGCAGACATCCGTCCGCCCCGAAGCCCGCGCCAGCCGCATCGCCTGCCAGGAGTAGTAGAGGTTCCCGATGATCAGGGACAGAGCCGCCGCCGGAAGGATCCGGCCATACACCAGCTCCGGCGGGAACCCGAGCACCCCCCGGCACAGGCTGTCGATCAGCAGAAGCTGAACCAGGTTGTCGAGCGCAAGCCCGAAGAAACCGTCGACATCGCCGCGGACCATCCAGCGCATGGGGGCCTCCTGCTCCTTTGAGTTGCCGGAGGATACGCCGGGCGGGCGGGTTGAAGTCAACCCGTTCTCTACCTATGCTTGAATCATGGCCCTCAGCATCAAGAGCCCCGAAGTGGAAGAGCTCGTGGAATCCCTCGCCGCGATGACCGGAGAGAGCAAGACGGAAGCGGTCCGGCGCGCCCTCGTCGAGCGCCGGGACCGGTTGAGCCTGCAGCACTCCAGCCGCGAACGAGGCAGCGACTTTCTTCGCTACCTGGAGGAGGAGGTCTGGCCGAAGGCCCCACCGGGCCAGCTCGGCCGCCGCCTCAGCCGCGAGGAGGAAGACGAGATCCTCGGCTACGGACCGGGGGGCGTACACCGACTCTCGTAGAGACGGGGATGGTGCTGTCGACACGCCTCGGCGTCGAGCCAGAGCCGATCCTGGATCGGTTCCTCCGCGACTTCGGAGTCGTCGGGGGACGTTTACCTGGCCTCCAGGTAGCCTTACCTCATGGCGAGGCGGCCCAACGGTCTCCGGGGCAACTCACCTCGCGGCTGAGGAAACCCGCCTCGCGGCGAGGGAAGCCGATCTTCTCGCCAGGTCTCCCACCGCAACGCCAGGTGACTTTGCTCAAGGCGAGGGAATCTCCCCCAGTCCCTGGGTGACCTGGCGCTGCGGCGAGGGAAACTTCCCTGACCTGAAGCGAGCTTGCCTCGTGGCGGGGGGATGCAGCGGGACCACGGGGGAGCTTGCCTCGCAACGCGGGAACGTTGCCCAGCCGCAGGGAAGCCAACCCGGCGGCGAGGTGGCGGCACCCGGCGCCCGGGTGATCTCACCTCGCGGCGCGGCACTTTGCCGGACTGCTGGGGGAGCCTGCCTGCTGCCGGGTAACCTTGCTTCGTCGTGAGGGGATCTTCCCCCGGGGCAAGGTGGATCTCCCTGCGCGCAGGCGGAGTGGAGAAAAGCCGGGGCGTGCAGGGCCCGCCCCGAGGCAGGCGGGATCAGAGACAGGGCACGGCAGGAGCCGGCTGGATGGAGCTGAGCTCGGTGGGAGTAGGCGCCCCGGGCTCCTTGACCTTCCGGTTCCGTCCGCGGACCGGCTGAGCTAGCTCATGAGGACCGATCTTTGTGATGCACTCCACGAACCTGGAGTTGGCTCATTCAGGCCCGAGAGCTGAGAAAACCGGCGTCGGCTTCCGTCTCATTCTAATGCGCTTCCAGAGGCGTTCCTGAACCTTCCCAAATCTTTTCCTGAGGACGGCAGGATCTCCGGAGGCCCATTCTGAGCTGGACAGGTGCCGCGGACCTTTCCCCGGGGCCCTTCTTTTTTGGAGGCTTGAGATGACTGGTGAGTTTGTCGCGACCCCTCTCCCTGAGTCTGACTCCACGACAGACCGGAACGATCGCCCTCTCCCGCGGCCTGCCCCCCGGCGGCTCTCTCCTCCCCCCCGCTCCCGCGGCCACGCGCTCCTCGAGGAAAATTTCGCCCTCGTTCAGAGCCGGCTGGAGAGCCTCAGCCGCAGGAGCGGCCTGCCCGAGCATGAGGCGGAGGAGCTTCGGTCGTGGGCCCTATTCAAGCTGGTCGAGAACGACTACCGCATCCTCGGCAGCTGGGAGGGCCGCAGCTCCTTCTCCACCTACCTGACCGTGGTCCTCGTCAACCTGCTGCGCGACTACCGGACCCACGTCTGGGGCAAGTGGCGGCCGTCCGCGACGGCTCGCAAGGAGGGTCCGGCGGCCGTTCTCCTGGAACGGCTCTGGCACCGGGACCGCCTCCCCCTGAACGAGGCCATCGACCGCATCCTCTCGGAGCACAAGGTCGCGGCGTCCCAGGCCGAGCTCGAACGGCTGGCTTCCCGGCTTCCCCAGAAGGCCGAGCGACGGTGGGTCGGCGAGGACGAGATCCAGAATCTCACGGTCGACGGCCGGGTCGAGGAGAGGATCGAGGACGGCGAGCGCGCCCGGCTCGCGGTGAAGCTGCGGGACGAGTTGCTTCCCAGACTCAGAGGACTGAAGGCCGAGGACTGGCTCCTGCTCAAGCTCCACTACCGGGACGGCCTGACGGTCCGAGCCATCTCCCCGATCCTGGGGCGCCTTCCGAAGGAGCTGTACACCCGGAAGGAGCGATGCCTGAAGCAGCTCAAGAAGGCTCTCGAAGCAGCCGGGCTGGACCGGGCGGCCCTGAGCGGGGTGTTGAGCTCATCGTGGGATCTGCCCGACGATCCCGACGGCGAGGGCGTCTGGGAGTGACCGGGCGCCCTTCGCCCCCGGCGGGGCGAGCGGTTTCGGACAGCGGCGAATTTTAAGGGAAATCCGGCATACAATGCCCCGGTGTACATCCCCAGGCTCCTCGCCACCACCCTCAGCGAGGCGCTCGGGCAGTTCCCCGCCGTCCTCGTCACCGGTCCCCGCCAATCGGGAAAAACCACGTTCCTGCTGGAAGAATTCGGCCGGGATTCCCGCTATCTCAGACTCGACGATCCCCTGGAACGGAGCCTCGCGGCGGCCGATCCCAACGCGTTTCTCGATCGCTTCCCCGGCGAACGGCTGATCCTCGACGAGGTCCAGTACGCTCCCGAGCTTCTCCCGTGCCTGAAGGTCCGCATCGACCGGGAGCGCAATCACTACGGCCGCTGGATGCTCACGGGCTCGCAGCAGTTCCAGCTCATGGCCCACGTCAGCGAGTCGCTGGCGGGGCGGGTCGCCATCCTGGAGTTGCTCCCCCTGAGCCTCCTGGAATCGGTACGATCGGGAACCGCGCCGGACCTGGGCTCCGTGATCTGGAACGGCAGCTACCCCGAGCCGTCGCTTCAACCGAAGAAGCGGGATCTCTGGATCTCCTCCTACATCCAGACCTACATTGAAGGCGACGTGCATCAGATCCTGAAGGTCCGGGATCTTCGGACGTTCGAGACGGTCCTCGGCCTGTGCGCCTCGCAGCACGGTCAGGAGGTCAACCTCTCCAACATCGCCAGGACCGCGGGCATCGCGGTGCCGACGATCCTGAACTGGATTCACCTCCTGGAAGCGGCGTACATCCTGCGCTTCCTTCCGCCCTACTTCGAGGACTACGGGAAGCGGGTCACCGAGGCCCCCAAGCTCTACTTCCTGGACTCCGCCCTGGTCTGCGACCTCACCAGCCAGCCGTCCGGGGACGCCGCGATCGCCGGCCCTCTCGGAGGGAGCCTGTTCGAGGGATGGATCGTGGCCGAGACGTTCAAGGTCTTCGCCATGATCGGAAAGCGTCCGGACCTCTACTTCTGGCGCTCCCAGGACGGGCTCGAAGTCGACCTCGTGCTCCGGCTGCCGAACGGCCTGGTTCCGATCGAGGTCCGCCTGACGGACACGCCCACTCCCAGGCACACGGACAGCCTCACCCGGTTCCGCACCCTGGCCAGCCGGGACGCGGCGCCTCAGGGTATCCTGGTGTGCCGGACGGCCGAGCGCACGGCGCTGCCGGGCGGCAACCTCGCCCTGCCCTGGCAGGAGTACCCGGCCTGGCTCCGCGAGCAGTTGCTGGACTGAGCCGGCAAGTCTCCAGTTTTCCGGATTCCCGGCTTCCTCTCTGCGGAGTTCACCATCCCCCTGAGTTGAGGTATCGTCAGTCGTTCCCCCGGGGAGTGGGAAGCAATCAGCCGAGGAACAACGATGGCGGACTACAACGAGCGCGAGACCCAGATGCAAGACGACACCGAGACCCTCACCGGGGAGTCCCTCCCCACCGACGACACCCCCAGTACCCCTGACGTCACCGACGTCAAGGATGTCACCGATGATGCTGCGGACACCCCGCAGGCGACTGCGCAGGAAGCCGTTCCGGAAGTCGCTCAGGAAGAAACCGCGGTGAATTCCCAGATCACCGACAGCGTGACCGACGAGACGCCCGAGCTCCACGAAGAGCCCGAGGCCCACGAGCCTCACGCCGAGGAGCAGGCTCCCACGGTCGAAGAGGAGCAGGCCCGCCTCGACGCCGAAGCCTCGCTGACCGACGACGAGGCCGCCGCGCACGTCGAAGGCCAGTCCGATCAGCACCGCGCCGAGCTGGCCGCCGAGGGGAACCAGTGGGGGCTTCTCGACGAGGAGGGGAACATCCGTCTGCGCGAAGCCGACGGCTCCGCCGGCCGGCTCGTCGGCAAGATGAAGGGACGCAACCCGGAGGCCGCGTTCGCCTCGTTCGCCCTCAAGTTCCGCCAGATCGCCGAGCGGGTCGAGGCGCTGGAGCGGGAGGTGGAAGGCGCGGAGAGCAAGACCCGCTACGCCGGGCGCATCCGCACGATGGTCGGCTGGGTGCCCAAGGCCAACGCGCTGGGCGATTTCGACGCTCTGGTCTCCCGGCTGCAGGTGCTCGAAGCGGCCTGCTCCTCCCAGTTCGACGAGAACCTCGCCCGCAAGGAAGAGGTCGTCGCGGCGATGGAAGCGCTCAGCGACTCGACCGACTGGAAGAGCTCGGCCGACGTGATCAAGGCCCGCCAGGCCGAGTGGAAGACGATCGGCCCCGTGCCGCGCGAGCAGAGCGACGCGCTCTGGCAGCGCTTCCGCGCCGCCGGCAACCGCTTCTTCGAGCGCCGCAAGGCCCACTACGAAGAGCAGGAAAAGGATCAGCAGGGGAACCTGGCCCGCAAGGAAGAGCTGTGCGCGAAGGCCGAGGCGCTCAGCGAATCCACGGACTGGAAGCAGGGCGCCGAGGGTCTCAAGGCCCTCCAGGCGGAGTGGAAGACGGCCGGAGCCGTTCCCAAGGAGCACAACGACCGCGTCTGGGAGCGCTTCCGCAAGGCGAACGACGTCTTCTTCGAGCGCCGACAGGCTCATTTCTCCCACCAGGACACCGATCTTTCAGAGAATCAGCGCCGGAAGGAAGAGTTGTGCGTCCGGGCCGAGGAGCTGAGCGCGTCGACCGACTGGCGCGCCACGGCCGAGGCGTTCAAGACGCTTCAGAACGAGTGGAAGGCCATCGGCCCGGTTGCCAAGGAGAACAACGAGGCCATCTGGGAACGCTTCCGCCAGGCTGCCGACCAGTTCTTCTCCCGGCGCAAGGTCCACTACGACCAGCTCGAGAAGGAGCAGAAGGAGAACCTGCGCCGCAAGATCGCGCTCTGCGAGCAGGCCGAGGCGCTCAGCACGGGCGAGGAGCTCAAGTCGACCGCCGAGGCCCTGAAGGCCCTTCAGGCCGAGTGGAAGACGGTCGGTCCGGTGCAGCGCGCCAAGGCCGACATGCTCTGGGATCGTTTCCGCAAGGCCAACGACGCGTTCTTCAGCCGCCGCGCAACGCACTTCGAACAGCGCGACCAGGACCGCTCGCAGAACCGCGGCGAGTGGCAGGACCGCCTGCGCGACGCCCTCGACCGCAAGCGCGACCAGGCCGACCGCCTGCGCGAGTCGATCACCTACGACGAGCAGACGGCCGAGCGCTGGCGCACGCGCCTGACCGACATCCGTCCCGGCGCGCGCGAGCAGGAGATCCGGCAGGACATCGAGACCCGGCTCGCGGACATGGAGACGAAGCTCGCCTCTAAGCGCACGCGCCTCGAAGGGATCGACGAGGACATTCGCTCGATCGAAGCCAAGTTGTAAGACCGCAGTTCGTTTCGGGGAGGTAGGCTGGCGATGTCCGGAGACGAGTTTTTCGTCCTCATCCTCTGCTGCGGGATCTCCCTCATCACCTGGGGAAAGTGGCTCTACGAGGCGGCGGCCTGCGCCCGGCTCGGAGCCCGCAGCCGCTGGGGCCTGTACGTCTTTCCGCTCGCCTGCGCGCTCGCGCTCGCCGCCGTCCTGCGCTCCTTCGCGTCCTTCGACGTTCGCGACAGCCCCATCTACCTGCTCTTCTACATGGTCATGGGTGCGGCGTGGGTCGGGATCGCAGCCCGGCTCCCCCTGCCGTTCTTCGGCCTGAGCCCGCGCGACGACGTGATCGAGCGCGGCAATCCAGCGGCGGCGCAGGCGATCGGCGGCGCGCTTCTCGGCCTCACATTCTGCTTCGCCGGCGGCAACATCGGCGACGGGCCGGGCTGGTGGGTGGTGGTCTTCTCTGCCGCTCTGTCGACCTCCGCGTTCTTCGTTCTCTGGGCCCTCCTGGACAAATTCACCCGCCTCGCGGACACGGTGACGATCGAGCGCGATCCAGCCTCCGGCATCCGGCTGGCCGGGTACTTCATCGGATCGGGGTTGATCCTGGGGCGCGCCGTGGCCGGCAACTGGGTGAATGCCCACGAGACGCTGGTCGACTTCGCCAAGCTGGGCTGGCCGGTTCTGATGCTGTGGCTCGCCGCGGCCCTCCTCGAGCGGACGTTCCGGCCGACGGCGGACCGGCCGGCGCCGTCCACCCTGACGCACGGACTCGCACCGCTCGGCGCCTATGTGGCGCTGGCGCTCTTTTTCGTGGCGCAGGCGGGATGGTGGAGCTGACGCCCGGGGAGGCGACTCCTTGGATAGAGACGGCCCCGGTCGATCCCGCCGAGCATCTGCGGCTGCGGCGCCGGGCGATCTTCGAGTGCTGCAAATGGGATCCCCAGGTGGAGGACGTCTCGACGGTCGCCCCGTTCCCTCTCCTCCTCCGCCGCGAGGCCTGGGACGGGATCGTCCGAGACTCCGAGGCGCTCGCCGCTGAGGTGATGGCGGCCGAGGAGGAGCTGGCGCACCGGCCGGAGCTGCATCGCGAGCTTGGCATCCCCTTCGCCGTCCGCCGCGCGCTCCGGAACGTCTCCGCCCACGGCGCCACGCCGGGGATGGCGCGGGTGCTGCGCTTCGATTTCCACTGGACGACCGAGGGCTGGCGCATCTCCGAAGCGAACACGGACGTGCCCGGCGGTTTCAACGAGGCCTCGGGCTTCGCGCGGATCGTGGCTCCGCTCTTCCCCGGCTCGGAGCCGTCCGGCGATCCGGCGGGAAGCCTCGCGGACGCGGTCGCCGCCGCCACGAAGCCCGGGGGGACGGTCGCTCTCGTCCACGCCACGGCCTACACGGACGACCGCCAGGTCATGGTCTTCCTGGCCGCAGAGCTGGAATCGCGCGGATGCCAGGCTCAGCTCGCCGCGCCCGATCATCTGCGCTGGCAGGACGGCCGGGCGCGCATCGAGAGCGGCTGGTTCTCGGGAGAGGTCGACGCCCTGCTCCGCTTCTTCCCCGCGGAGTGGCTGCCCAACCTCCCCCGCGCCTGCGGCTGGAAGCATTTCTTCCGGGGAGGCCGCACGCCGGTGAGCAACCCGGCCACGGCGCTGCTGACCCAGAGCAAGCGCTTTCCTCTGGTCTGGGATCGCCTGAAGACGCCGCTGCCGTCCTGGCGCCGCCTTCTTCCGGAGACCCGCGATCCGCGGCACGCTCCCTGGAAGAAAGAGAACGGCTGGGTTCTCAAGCCCGCGTTGGGCCGGGTCGGAGACGGCATCGGGCTCGCGGGAGCCACCGTGGAGAAGGAATGGAAGCCGATCCGGCGGGCCGTCCGTTTCGGCGCGCGCTGGTGGGCGGCGCAGCGGAAGTTCGAGGCGGTGCCGATGCTGGTGGCAGGAGAGACGTTCTACCCCTGCGTCGGGGTCTACACGATCGACGGGCGCGCGGCCGGTGCCTACGGGCGCGTGGCCCGGCGACGGATCATCGACCATCTGGCTCAGGATGTCGCGGTGCTGGTCGAGCCGCCAAGACGGGAGGAGACTCTGAATGGACATGTCGCAGCTCTTTGATGTCTGGGCTCCGGAGGACTCGCTGTGGTCGCGATGGGCCAAGCCGGCGCTGTTCGCCGCACCGGCTCCCCAGCCCCCGGCCGTGCCGATGCCAGCCGGGGCGCCGGTGATGCCGGTGTATCCGGTCGAAGCCGGCGGAGTGGTGGTTCCGGTGCCTCCGGCTCCGGAGCCTCCTCAGTACGAGCAGGGGCCGGTCGACATCTGGACGGCCTTCGTCGTCGACATGCCCGAGGCCCGGCCGGTGGGGATCGGCCTCGCCCTGGCCCGGGCGGGCTACCGGCCGGTGCCGCTGTTCAACACGGCCTACCATCCGCAGGCCATCGTGCCGGTCGAGCCCATCCTGCAGCGCCTGCGGGAGGGAGCGGAAGAGCTTCGGACCCTCTCCATCCCGGCCAACGCTCCGCCGGCCTTCCTCATCGACTCGAACCGTCTCGCCTCGCCCGACCTGGCGAAGCCGGGCAAGTTCGACAACCGCTGGACCGTCTTCCCGCAGGACTTCCCCTCGGCGAACTTCCTGCTCGCCCATGGGATCAAGCGGGTCGTCCTCCTTCAGCCGGACATCTTCGGGGGCAAGCCGCGCCCCGATCTCGCCCACGTCCTTCTGCGCTGGCAGCAAGGCGGCGTCGAGCTGTACGTGCAGGATCCGGAAGGATCGCTGGCCCCGCGCGCGATGACGGTCGAGAAGCCGTCGTCCTTCCGCAGCCTCTTCTATCGCGCCCTCACGCTGATCGGCCGGCGGCGCAACAGCGCTGGCGGATTCGGCTCGATCATCCCCATCGCGGCGGCGGGAACAAGTGGGTTCGGTTGAAGGTTGAAAGAGTGGGGTTCTTTCCATGAACCTGACGTCCAGACCGGCAACGAGGAGACCCCGATGAACCGCAAGGCTTACGCCTACCTCCGATTCCTGATGATCGCCCTGTGCGCGATCCTTCTGCTGCCGCTGGCGGCGGACGCCGCCCCGAAGAAGAAGGGCGGCGGCAAGGGCGGCAAGAACAACAAGCCTCCGCAGGAGCAGCCCGCCGCGGGTCAGCCCGACGCGCCGCCGGCAGCCCCGGCTCCGCCGCCGGCCCAGGTGGGCACCGTCGACCGCAAACTCTGGGAGTATCAGACGTCCTCGGCCCGATCGACCATTCAGTCGGTAGCCGATCAGGCGAACAGCAATGGCTTCGTGGCCGTTGCCATGGGACGGGTGCTGGAGCAGGAGAAGAAGTACGGCGAAGCTGAAACCCAGTTGCGCCGGGCGACCGAATTGGCTCCCTCGGATCCCGCCGCCCAGGTCTGGCTCGGCGAGGTTCTCCTCCGGCAGCGCAACTCGGGAGCGGCGGACTCGGCCTTCCGCAAGGCCGCCGACCTGGCCTCGGCCAGCGGCTCCGACTATTACACGGGCGTCGCCAAGATGCGGCTGGGCCAGTACGACGAGGCCATCGGAGCCCTGGAGCGGGCGCGCAATTCCGACGGCGGCAATGCGCTGATCCCGTATCAACTGGGCCTGACGCGGCTCTTCCAGGGCCAGTACCAGCCGGCCCTCGATCAGCTCAACCGCGCCCTGGAGATGGATTCCGGCCTCGCCTACGGCTACTACTACCGCGGCCTGGCCGCCGAGAAGCTGAACCGCAACGACCTGCTGGTCAACGACATGGACCGCTTCCTGGAGCTCGCGCCCAACGCCCCCGAGGCCGACCGCGCCAAGGCGATTCTGCGGGCGGTCAAGAAGTAGGAGAGGTTCGATCAGGGGTGGAGGCCTGCGACCCTCACCCCCGGCCCCAGGGGATGGGGGTGAGGGCCTCTTACCGCCTCGGGATGAGGGCGCCGCCTTCGAGCTTGACCAGGGCGTGCTGTTGGGCGTCCTGGCGGCGCTCCTGCGCGATCTCGCGGACGTAGATGAGGAGCCGGTCGACCTCGCCCTGCATGTGCTCCATGCGCTCCTTCATGTTCAAGATCACCTCGACGCCGGCCAGGTTGACGCCCAGCTCGCGGGTCAGGGTGAGGATGATCTCCAAGCGCCGGAGCGCCTCCTCGTCGTACAGACGGGTGTTGCCGGCGCTGCGGGCGGGCTTGATGAGGCCCTCGCGCTCGTAGAGGCGGAGGGTCTGGGGATGGATGTCGTAGCGCTCCGAGACCACGCTGATCATCACGTGCTTCGGCTCGGGCTTGCGTCGCCGTCCCGTCGCGGCCATCGGTCCTACTCCTCTCTCACCGGCACCGTGGTGACGCCGGAATCCGCCGCCTGCTTGGGGACGTGGATCTTCAGAATCCCGGCCTCGAAGCCGGCGGTGATGCCGTCGGCCTCGACCGGCGCCCCCAGGTCGAACGTACGGCGGAACCGGCCGTAGCTCCGTTCCATCCGGAGGAAGTTGCGGTTCTCGCCGAGGGACTCCCGGTGCCCGGAGAGCTCCAGGCACCGGTCCTTGATCTGCAGCTGAATGTCTTCCTTGTGGACACCCGGCAGCTCGGCGAAGAGGTGGTACGCGTCCTCCGTCTCGATCACGTCGACCGCGGGGGCCCAGGTGCCGGGCAGGCCCCCTTCACGGTCTTCGTACTCGGAGGAGAGAAGCGCCTTCTCGAAGAGGCTGTTGATCCGGTCCTGGATGCGTTCCAACTCTTCGAGATAGATCTTCTTGAGCGGTGCCATGTGCCCTCCGGATCAGCGCTTGTCGTTCGCGTCCACGTACTCGGCGTCGATCACCTCGTCGCCAGCGGCGCCGGCCTGACCACCCCCGGGACCACCGGGAGCGCCGGCAGCACCGGCGCCAGGGGCACCGGACGGACCGCCCGCCTGCTGAGCGTACATGACCTCGGCCAGCTTGTGCGACGCCTTGGAGAGCTTCTCGGCCGCCGCTTCCATCGCGGCGGTGTCGCCACCCTCCAGGGACTGCTTGGCTTCGGCGATGGCCCGCTCCAGCTCACCCTTGTCGTCCGGTCCGAGCTTCTCCTTGTGCTCGTCGAAGCTCTTCTCGCTGCTGTACACCAGGCCGTCGAGCTGGTTGCGCACCTCGACCTGCTTGCGCCGCTCCTGATCCTCGGTGCGGTGCGTCTCCGCGTCGCGGACGAGGCGGTCGATCTCCGAATCGTTCAGGCCGCTCGACGCGGTGATGGTGATCTTCTGCTCCTTGCCGGTGCCGAGATCCTTCGCCGACACGTGGACGATGCCGTTGGCGTCGATGTCGAACGCGACCTCGATCTGCGGCACGCCGCGCGGGGCGGGGGTGATGCCGACCAGGTGGAACTTGCCGAGCGTGCGGTTGTCCCGCGCCATCTCGCGCTCGCCCTGGAAGACGTGGACCTCGACCGACGTCTGGTTGTCCGCCGCCGTCGAGAAGATCTCACTCTTGCGGCTCGGGATCGTGGTGTTGCGCTCGATGAGCTTCGTGGCCACGCCGCCCAGGGTCTCGATGCCCAGCGACAGCGGAGTCACGTCGAGCAGCAGCATGTCCTTGACGTCGCCCGCCAGCACGCCGCCCTGGATGGCCGCGCCGATGGCCACGACCTCGTCGGGGTTGACGCCCTTGTGGGGCTCCTTCCCGAAGATGTCCTTGACCAGCTTCTGGATCGCCGGCATGCGGGTCTGGCCGCCCACGAGCACGACCTCGTCGATGTCCTCGGCCTTCAGGCCCGCATCCTTGATGGCCTGCCGGCACGGGATGGCCGAGCGCTGGATGATGTCGTCCACCAGCTGCTCCAGCTTCGACCGGGTCAGCCGCAGGTTGAGATGCTTCGGACCCGAGGCGTCGGCCGTGATGAACGGCAGGTTGACCTCGGACTCCTGGGCGCTCGACAGCTCGATCTTGGCCTTCTCGGCGGCTTCCTTCAGGCGCTGAAGAGCCATCGGGTCGTTGCCGAGGTTGATGCCCTGGTCCTTCTTGAACTCGTCGAGCAGCCAATCCATGATCCGCTGGTCGATGTTGTCGCCGCCGAGATGGGTGTCGCCGTTCGTGGCTTTCACCTCGACGATGCCCTCGCCGACCTCCAGGATGGAGATGTCGAAGGTACCACCGCCGAAGTCGTAGACCGCGATGGTCTGGTCCTTCTTCTTGTCGAGGCCGTTCGCGAGCGCCGCGGCCGTGGGCTCGTTGACGAGCCGGTCGACCGTGAGGCCGGCGATGCGGCCGGCGTCCTTGGTGGCCTGGCGCTGGGCGTCGTTGAAGTAGGCGGGCACGGTGATGACCGCGCGCTCCACCTTCTCGCCGAGGTAGTCCTCCGCCGCCTGCTTGAGCTTGCCCAGGATCATGGCCGAGATCTCGGGCGGCGAGTACTTCTTGCCGTCCACCATCACGCGGACATCGCCGTTCTCGGCGCGCTCCACGTTGTAGGGGACCATCTTCATCTCTTCGTTGACCTCATCGAACTTGCGTCCTACGAAGCGCTTGATCGAAAAGATGGTGTTGGTCGGGTTGGTGACGGACTGGCGCTTGGCGACCTGGCCGACGAGGCGCTCGCCACCCTTGGTGAAGGCCACCACGGACGGGGTCGTCCGGTTCCCCTCGGCGTTGGGGATGACCTTCGCCTCGCCACCCTCCATCACGGCGACCACGCTGTTGGTGGTGCCAAGGTCGATTCCAATGATCTTGCTCACGCGTCTCCTCCTTCGTTATGTCCTCGTCAGGCCGCGCCTGGCGTCGATGTCTCCGGCAGTTTAAATGCTTAGTGGCGAGTCGTCAACTTTCGTCGCACATCTATCTGACAAGAAACGACGCAGATTTATTCCGGCGGGAGGATCGCCGTTGAAGAAGAGGGAAACTGTCGAAGAAAGGGGGTGGAGGCGCCCTCTCCCTCACCCCGTGAGGGAGAGGGACGGGGAGAGGGAGGATGGGATCAATCCAACAAAACCAGCGGCTGCGCCGCGGACTCCTCCGGCAGGATCAGGAACTCCGGGTCCAACAGGAAGTTCCCCGTGATCGCCTCGGTCGTCTCCGTCCCCGGCACCGGCTTGCCGTCGGCCATCGGCTGCAGCGTGTAGCTCTCCGGCGTCGCCGTGTACTGGAGCGGATGCCCCAGGGGATCGCGCAGGTCGTTCGGCGACAGGTAGCCGGCCGTGACCAGGTCCGACAGCCGCGCCGGGAAGTGGCCTTCGAGCAGGAACCAGGTCTTGGCCGCGCGGTCGATCTTCATCGCGAGCGAGGAGCGCTGCTCCCGGGCCAGCTCGAGACGCTCTTCGCCCTGCCAGGGGAACGGCACGGTCACGGCGCCCGCGGCCAGGAAGAGCACGGCCAGCATCAGCGCCGCGAGCAGCGCTGCGACGCCGCGGGCCAGCGCCGGCCGGCGGACCTCCTCGGCAGCCGGCGTGTCCACCCGCATCTTGCGGAACCGGCCGGCCGACTCCCCGTCCTCGGAGCCCGCGCCAATACCTCGCGGGACCGGCGTGCCCTCGCGGCGCACCACCCGGCCGGACCGCGTGGCGGACGGCGAGCCCTCGGATTCCGGAAGCGACGCAGAGAGAGGGGCGGGATGCGAGCCGGTGGCGGCCGGAACCGGACCGGTCCCCCGCCGCGAACCGGAACCGGCGCTCTGGCGCGCGATGACCTCCTCCACCGGGATCGGCGCGAAGCCGTCCTCGTAGGGAACCTCGTCGCCGCCGTAGAACTTGAAGTCTCCCTTCTCCCACAGGAGAAGCTGGTCGAGCAGGCGGAGGGAGTGGACCCGGAGACCGTTGAGCAGGAGGTCGCGGCGCACGTAGTCGCGCTCGACCAGCAGGTCGAGCAGCCGCTGGCCGGAAGCCTGGTGCTCGGCCGAGGCGCGGCCGAACTGCGCGCTGGTGATGGCGCCCTCGCCGATCAGGATCTGGGCGAGCCCTTCCTCCTGGGTCTGGTTGAGGGAGTCGACGGTGACGATCCGGCCTTCGAGGAACGACACGGCGATGATGTCCTGCTCGCCCTGGACCGTCAGGATGCCGGTCTTCTGCTGCTGGGAGATCATCTGCAGGATCTCCGGCAGCTTGAAGACGTCCAGGGAACCTTCGACTGCCATCTCGATCAGACCTCGTTGTGCCGCTCGAGGCGGAGCCTTGCGATGAGGATGACCAGCAGCCCGAGGACCGCGAGGATCCAGGCGGCGAGGTTTCCAGGATCATATCCCCAGGGGATGCGATAGCCGATGCCCTGGAAGAGCGGCAGCATCAGGCAGGCCAGCGGAGCGAGGAGCGCGGCGTAGACCCTCGCCCCCTCGCCGGCCTCGGCGGAGCGCAGGCCGGGAAGCAGGACGCGCCCCCAGCGGCCGAGGGTGCGGCGCTCGGCGGGCACCTCGGGCCGTTCCGTGCGCCGGGCGAAATGCAGGGCCACGGCGACCAGGATCAGCACCGCCGACACCAGGAGCGGCAGGCCGCGCCGGAACAGGATCAGCCGCGCGTCGTTGCCCTCCTGCTTGCGCCAGGTCTCGAGAAGCTCGCTGCGGATCTCCGGAATCCGCTCCATGCCGCCGAAGTTGGTCACCACCCGCTGCTGGCTGAGGTTCCGGACCCAGAACTCGACCCGTTGCCGATCCAGGGTCCGCGCCTGGGCCAGGGCCCGCTTCGAATCGTCGAAGAGGTACGACTCGGAGTAGGCCTGACTCAGGTTGAACTGCGCCGCGGAGCTCGACGAGTCGATGGTCGCCACCTTCTGGAAGCTCTGGATGGCGTTGCTGAAGTCCCGCTTGAGAAAGAAGTAGGCCCCCAGGTTCATCAGGGCGGAGGTGTTCTCCGGCTCCTTCTCCAGCACCTGCCGGTAGAGGGACCGCGCCACCTCCCACTGGTTGAGCGAGCGGTGGACGTCGGCCAGCAGATGCTTGACCGCGGGGCTCTCCGGCAGCAGGGCCCGCAGCGCGCCCAGGTCGGTGAACAGGCCGCCGTAGAGACGGCGCACCTCCAGGCTCTCCATGGCCTGGACGGGAGGCGACAGCGCGACCGCCACGTGCCGCCGCTGCTCGGTGATCAACAGCGGCGCCAGCCCCACGAGAAGCCAAAGGGCGACCAGGACCATGCGCTCGCTCATCGACGAATAGGACCACAGGAGAAGGGACCAGAAGACCGGCAGCCAGAGCAGCCCGGACGGCAGGGCCAGCGGCCAGAGCAGCAGCACCGCGGTGACCGCCATGGCCGCGGGTCCGGGCATCCAGCGGCCGAACAGGCCGGTCATGTCCCGCACCAGGTCGCCGCCCTTGGCGGCCATCTGCACGGCGACGAAGAGACCGCCGGTCAGGAGCAGCAGCGCCAGGGTCCAGAGCAGCAGGTTCTGCAGCCAGAGATAGCGTTCCAGGGGAAGACCGAACAGCCGCGCGTAACCGCGGATCGTGGCCGTGGCCGCGCCGGCCCAGTCACCCTCGCTGCGGGCCACGGCGGCCTCGGCGAAAGCCGTCTCGGAGCGGCCGGGATCGAGCTTCTCGGCGGCAGCCAGTGCCCAGGCGGCGCGCTTGAAGTCCTTCTTCTCCGCGGCCTGGATCCCCTTGGCGAGGGCGCCGGCCGAGAGGTCGGGAAGGCGGGTGATGCCGAGCTGGCGCGCTGTGGCGAGCAGATCGTTCACCCCGGCATCGGATGTCTTCCGGTCGTTCTTGACGATCCATTGCAGCCACTGCTCTTCGAGCTGCTTGAGGGTGCGGCGCACCGGCTCCGTCATCTCGACGCCGGTCGACTGGGCGGACGAGGTGGTCTGGGCCTGCAACGCCCCCGATACCCCCGATACTGCCGCCAGCAGCAGGAGCAGCAGCCCCAGGACGGCGCGGAGAAGCGAGCGGTTTTCAGCCACGTTTCTGGACATAGCGGACCCGCAGCCGGTATAGCAGATCCTCGAGAAAGGCGGACTCCTGGGAGGTGAGATTGCCGAGGGTCTTCTGGCGCAGAACGTCCAGCAGGTCGATGTGCATCCGGGCCATCTCCAGGTTCTGGGCCCGCTCGCCTTCGTGCTGGGCCTCCTCTTCCATGTAGATGGCGGCGGGCTCGGCGAGCATGGCCGAGAGGTCGAAGAAGGTGGGACCGAGACCGGGCGGCGTTCCCGGAATCTCCAGGTGGGGGCCGTAGCCGTCCATGTCCTCGTCACCAGTATCCTCAACGGTGTCGACGGCATCAAATGCACTGACGCCGGTACCGGGGGGATTGGGGGGATTGGCGGGATTGAAGCCGCCCGCATCCGCCGCTGGCGCGGCAGGGGCCGGAGCCTCCGCGGCGGGTTCCGTCGATTTTTCGCCCAGGAAGCGGTACTCTTCCCGCAGCTCACCCGTGGCGGTGAACATCCGCTTGTCGGTGACCTTGATTTCCTTGATTTCCCTGTCCTTGTCCGTGTGATCCTTGTCCTGGCTGCCCACCTGAAACGTGCTCCTTTCCGTGCCTGCCCTGCGACCGTGGCCGAAAAATCGTAACACGCCGATCAGGCCGAGCCACCCGGAGACCCTTGATGTCTGAAACGTCCGAAGCTCCCGACCTCCAGAAGCTCGTCGACCTCGTCACCCGCCTCCGCGCTCCGGACGGATGCCCCTGGGACCGCGAGCAGAACCTCGGGAACGTCCGCGCTTACTTCCTCGAAGAGGCGCACGAGCTGGCCGGAGCCGTCGACGGCGGCGACTGGGAGGAGATCGCCGAAGAGCTGGGCGACATCCTGTTCCAGGTTGCCTTCATCGCGCGCCTTGCCGAGGAAGCCGGCGCGTTCAGACTGACACAGGTCATCGATGGTGTCCACAGCAAGATGGTGGGCCGCCATCCGCACGTGTTCGGAGAGGGGGATCGGGAGACCCTGGCCGACAGCGAGGCCGTCCGCCAGGCCTGGGAGCGCCGCAAGCTCCGCGAGGAGCCGGGCCGGAAGACTCTGCTCGGCGGCGTCCCCGCCTCCCTCCCCGCCCTCCTCGGAACCTACCGCCTGACCCAGAAGGCCTCGGGCGTCGGCTTCGACTGGCCGAACGCGGATGGAGTCCTCGACAAGGCGGAAGAAGAGATCGGCGAGCTCCGCGAAGCGCTCGCCGCGGGCCGGGAAGACCAGGTGCGCGAAGAGATGGGCGACCTCCTCTTCACCCTCGCCAACCTCGCCCGCAAGCTCGATGTCGACCCCGAAGCCGCCCTCGCCGCCACCAACCGGAAGTTCCGCACCCGCTTCGCCGCCGTCGAGACCGGCCTCGCCGTGAAGGGAAAGACGGCGGCCGAGGCCACGCTGGAGGAGATGGACGAGCTGTGGGAGGCGGCGAAGGAGAAGTAGGTCGGCGGGCGCTTCAGTCCTTCACCTGGACAGCGCGACGGTCGGCGCCAGCAGCGTCTCCAGATAGGGAGCCACCGTCGCCGCCACCTTGACCTGGCCCTCGGCCGTCGGGTGGATGCCGTCGGCCTGGTTGAGGTTCTCGATTCCTCCGACGCCTTCCAGGAGGAAGGGGACGAGGGGGATGTCCAGATCCTGGGCGATCTTCGGATACAGGTCGGCGAAGCTCTTCGTGTACTCGGGGCCGTAGTTGGGCGGGATCTGCATGCCGAGCAGGAGAACCTTCGCGCCGGCTCCTTTGGCCTGCTTCACGATCTCGCGCAGGTTGCGGTCGATCTCCTCGATGGGCAGGCCGCGCAGGCCGTCGTTGCCGCCCAGGCCGACGACGACGGCGTCGGGCTTCTGGGAGAGCAGCCATTCGAGGCGGGCCAGCCCGGCCGCGGTCGTGTCGCCGCTCACGCCGGCGTTGATCGCCCGGATCGGCACTCCGTCTTTTGCCAACTTCGCCTCGACGAGCGCCGGATAGGCCTGGTCCGCGGAGAGACCGAGGCCGGCGGTCAGGCTGTCGCCCAGGAAGATGACCAGCGGCAGGCCGGCGGAGGAGACCGGGGGTGGGGTCGTCGAGGCTGTCGACGCCAAAGCGGGCTCGGGCCGGGCCGCCCGGTCGGGGGCAGGCTCTCCGGGCCGGCAGGCCGAGACGGTTCCCAGCGCCGCGGCCAGGAGGGTCAGGAAGAGAGTGAGGGCGGAAAGCGTTCTGCGCATCGGAGACTCCGTTCGGACCGCAGTGGCGGGTAACCTCCCGCCGACGACGGCGTACTCATGGGATAGAAAGGCAGGGGCCGGGCCGCGTATTCCGCTTCCCGTTCCAGATAGATCCAAACAATGATTCCACGCATCGAGCTCGTAGCCCTGACCCGCCGGCTCCCCTCGGGAGGCCGCGACCTGACCATTCTCGACCACGTCGACCTCTCGATCGCCGCGGGCGAGTTCGTCGCCATCCTCGGGCCTTCCGGCAGCGGCAAGTCGACGCTGCTCGCCCTGATGGCCGGCCTCGACCGCCCCAGCTCCGGCGAGGTGAAGATCGACGGCGAGCCCATCCAGTCGCTTTCGGAGGACGGCCTGGCGCTGCTGCGCCGCCACAAGCTCGGCTTCGTGTTCCAGAGCTTCCAGCTCCTGGGTAACCTGACGGCGCGGGAGAACGTCCTGCTGCCGCTGGAGCTGCTGGGGCTCGACGACGCCCTGACCCGCGCCGACGAGATGCTCGCCGCCGTCGGTCTCCAGGACCGCGGCCATCACTATCCCAGCCAGCTCTCCGGCGGCGAGCAGCAGCGCGTCGCCCTGGCCCGCGCCTTCGCGCCGCGGCCGGCGATCCTGCTCGCCGACGAGCCCACCGGCAACCTCGACGGCGCCACCGGACGCAAGGTGCTGGAGATCCTCACCGGACTGCGCCAACGCGAGGGGACGACCCTCGTGCTGGTCACGCACGACCCGGCGGTGGCGGCGCTCGCCGACCGCAGCATCCACGTGCGCGACGGCCGTATTGAGAGCGTGGAGACCGCGGAGACCGTCGAGAACGTCGAGAACGTCGAGAACACCGAGCACGTGGAGCGCGAAGCCGTCTCCAGCCCGTCGGGGACGCCGTGACCGCCCGCTTCTTCTTCAATTCCCTGGCCCGCGAGTCGCGCGGCGCCCGCGGACGCCTGATCTTCTTCATGGCCTGCCTGTCGGTCGGCGTGGCCGCGGTGGTCGCCGTGGCCGGCATGTCGGCGAGCCTGGACGAAGGCATCCGCGTCGAGGCCCGCCAGCTCCTGGCCGCCGACCTCGCGATCGAGGGGCGGCGGCCGATCCCGCGCGACCTGGACCTCGCCGCCGCGGGTCTCGCCGGGACGAAGCGCACGGATGTGCAGGAGATGGTCACCGTCGCGCTCGGTCCCCCCCGCGCGGGAGGACAACCGGGCTCCAGCCAGCTCGTCGAGCTCAAGGTTCTCGACGGCGACTATCCGTTCTACGGCACGCTCGATCTGCGGCCGCAGCGTCCGCTGCGCGAGCTTCTGGCGCCAGACACGGTGGTCGTGGGCTCCGAGCTGCTCGCCACACTCCACTTGAAGCAGGGGGACGTGCTGCGGATCGGCGGCGCTCCGTTCCGCATCGCGGGCGTGGTGCTCTCCGAGCCGGACCGCGTCAGCGTCTCGATGACGCTCGGGCCGCGCGCGTTCCTCTCCGCGCCGGGGATGGCCCGCACCAGCCTGAACGCCCGCGGCAGCCGCATCGGTCACAAGGCGCTGCTCAAGCTCCCGGACGGCTTCCCGGGCGAGTCGATCGCCTCGGCCAAGGAGCGGCTGGAGGCGGTCCTCCAGGACAGCTCGTACTACCGCATCGAGACCTTCAAGGAGGCCCAGCCGGCGCTGCGGCGGAGCATCGACCGGGTCGACCGCTTCCTCGGGCTCGTCGCCCTGCTCTCGCTGTTCGTGGGCGGCATCGGCGTGGCCCAGAGCGTGCGCGCCTGGCTCGCCAGCCGGCTGGACGCCATCGCGATCCTCAAGTGCCTGGGGATGCGCCCGCGCGAGATCCTGCCTCTCTACCTGGGGCAGACCGCCCTGCTCGGCCTCGCCGGCAGCACGGTCGGGATCGTCCTCGGGGCGGCCCTCCAGCTCGCGCTGCCGTCGCTCTTCCCGGATCTCATCCCGGCCGAGCTGATCCGCCCCTGGCAGCCCACCGCGCTGCTCCGCGGGCTGGTGCTGGGCGTCGGGGTGGCGGTGATGTTCAGCCTGCCGTCGCTGGCTGCGGTGCTGCGGGTGCCGCCCGCGCGGGTGCTGCGCCGGGACGCCGAGCCGCTTCCCAGCCACCGCTGGGCCTCCGCGCTGACGATGCTCGCTCTGGGCGTCGGCATCTGGGTGATGGCGTCGCTCCAGTCCCGCTCGATGGACCTCGGCTCGCGCTTCACCGGCGGCGTGATCCTGGTGACCGCGGCGCTCTCCGGCGCGGCCCTGCTCGCCTCGTGGCTCGTGCGCCGGCTCCCGCGCGAGTCGCTGCCCGGCCGCGTCTGGATGCGGCACGGCGTGGCGGCGATCGCCCGGCCCGGCGCCAGCACGGTGAGCGCCATCGTGGCTCTCGGTCTCGGAGTGCTGGTGGTGCTCGGCATGTCGCTCGTGGAGCGGCGGCTGTCGACCCAGCTCGCCACGGCGATCCCGAAGAACGCGCCGAGCGCCTTCCTGATCGACGTCCAGCCGGACCAGTGGCCGGGTGTGCGCCGCATCCTCGAGGAGCAGGGCGCGACGCAGATCGACTCGGTGCCGGTGATCATGGCCAGGCTGGCGGTGATCGACGGCCAGTCGGTCGAGCAGCTCGCCGCGGCGGCCGAGGCGCGGCGCAAGCGGCGCGAGGGCGAAGCCAGGTGCATCAGGACAAGGACCGCGACGGGCGGGATGACCGCGACGGCCGCGACACGGGCAACGACCAGCAGGAAGCCCAGCAGGAAGACGGCGGGGAGGGGTCCGACGGGAACGGCAGGCGGGGCGGTGGCGCCCGCCGGTGGGCTCTCACCCGCGAGCAGCGCCTCACCTATCTCCAGGAGCTGCCCCCGGACAACGAGATCGTCGAAGGCCGGCTGTGGACCGATCCCGGCGTCGCCGAGGTCAGCGTCGAGAAGGAATTCGCCGAAGATCTGAACTTGAAGCTCGGCTCCGTGATCCGTTTCGACGTGCAGGGCGTGCTCGTGGATCTGACCGTCACCAGCCTGCGCACGGTGGACTGGCAGAGCTTCGGCATCAACTTCTTCCTGGTGGTGGAGCCGGGGGTGCTCGACAAGGCTCCGCAGCAGCGGCTCGCGGCGGCGCGGCTGCCGAAGGGCACCGAGCAGGGGGTGCAGGACGCGCTCGCCGCCTCCTACCCGAACGTCACGCTGCTGCGCATCCGGGAGATCCTGGAGAAGGTCTCCGGCGTGCTCGACCGGATCGGCGTCGGCATCCGGTTCCTGGGAGGGTTCACGGTGCTGGCGGGGATCGCCATCCTCGGCGGCGCGGTGAGCGCGGGATCGGCCCGCCGGGGCCGCGAGGTGGCGCTGCTCAAGACGCTCGGGATGACGCGCCGGGGAGTGGTCGGCGCCTTCGCCGTGGAGTACGCGCTGATCGGCCTCGTCGCCGGCCTGATCGGAACGGTGGGCGCGGCCGTCCTCTCCTATGCCGTGGTCACCCGCGGCTTCGAGATGACTTGGCAGCTCCAGCCGCTGCCGATGGCCGTGGCGCTCGTCTCCGCGGTGGTCCTGGCCGTGGCCGCCGGCCTCGCCGCCAGTCTGCGCGCCCTGGAGCGCCGGCCCATCGAGGTGCTGCGCTCAGAGTGACGGGCTGCGGTGCCTGCGCCTCCTGCTGCGAAGGCTTTTGAGGACGCCGATCAGGATTCCGACCAGCCCCAGCGCGAAGAGCTGCAGCCCCCAGGTCCAGCCCGCCGGGCGGTAGTCGAGAGCGACTCGATGCCGCCCGGGCGGAACCTCGAAGCCGACGAAGCCGGCGTTTACCCGCCTCAGCCCGATCTCCTCGCCGCCGTCGAGAACCAGCCGCCAGCCCGCGGCGTGGCTGACGCTCGAAGCGACCAGCCCACCGGTCGGGGTGTCGATCGCCAGATCGAAGCCGTTCCCCCTCACCCGCTCGATCGTCACCCTCCCGTCCTGATCCATGGATGGGCCGGGTGGTGCCTCGAAGGCCGCAGAAGCGCGGAAGTCGGCGTTGGCGAGCGTGCTCTCCAGCGCCTGCACCGGACTCTCCACCCGGTCGGCCCGCGCCGGCATGAAGAAGAGCGGCAGCGCGTCCGTGTTCTTCCACACCCGGCCGCCGACGCCGTTGAAGATCGCCGTCCAGGGTCTGGGCAGCCGGCGGCGGTGCCGCGCGAGCAGGTACTTGACCCCGAGGTAGTCGAACCGGGGTTTGAGGTGGGCCGGAAAGCGCTGCGAGCCCAGATGGACGAGCCGCCCGACCTTGAACTTCGGCAGGAAGCTGCTTCCCACCACCATCACCGCCGCCGCCGGCTGCATGGGATCGTTGCCGCGCGGGTCCCAGAGGCCGTAGTAGGAGGCCAGGTTCGGCAGCAGATCGCCGGATTCGGCCAGCACCCGGAACGGGGCGGGCTCCCGGCGGCCCTCGTCGATCACCTTCGCCAGGGCCGGAGGCGCGGTCAGGTCGAAGGCGGGCGGCAGGATGGGATGGTAGCGGACGCCGAGGAGCGCGAGATCCAGGGCGAGCACGGCGAGCGCCACCGCGGGAAACCACGGCCGCATCCGAGGCCAGGCGAGCGCGGTCAGCGCCACGGCCAGGCCGGCCAGGGTGCCGATCCACCAGAGGCGCTGCCAAGAGACCCCGGGGACCGGCGGCGGAATCAGCAGGAGCGCGAGGCCCACGCCAGCCATCAGGGCCATCCCTGCCCGTGCTCCCCGGCGCGGCAGCTCCTCGACGCTCAGCCCGGCGGCCAGTGCCACGGCCAGGACCCAGAACAGCCGGAAGCGGCCCTGCATCACGTCCAGCCCCGGCAGCGCGGAGACCATCTCGAAGAGCGGCGGCAGCCGCAGGGCCACGAGCAGCGCCGCGAGCCCGCCGGCCAGGATCAGCGCCGGCCGGCCGCGCAGGGCGATCGCTCCGGCGAGCGCCAGGGCGAGCGCCACCGCTCCCGCGTAGCCGCTGCACAGCTCGTTGTAGTTCGAGGGCGCCGTCCAGTTGGCGTCCCGCGAGCTGCCGAAGACGAGCGGGTCGACCAGGGGGAGGAGGAAGGCGGTCTCGAACGGCGGCGACCTGAACAGCTCGGGCATCCGCTGTGCGACCACCCAGCGCTCGCTCGCGGGCACGGCTTCCAGGATGGGCAGCAGGAACGGCGCGCTCAGGCAGGCGGTGAGCGCGGCGGCCGCGGCCAGACGAACCAGGAAGGCCTTCCTCAATGGCTGATCCGGCCGGCTCCTCGCGATCAGCAGGGCGGTCGTGATCACCGCGCAGGCCACCGCCGTGTGCGCCAGCGATTCGGGATGGCCGCTCAGCGCCATGCCGGTGGCGCAGGCCACCAGCCCCGCGAAGGCGCCCCGTCCTCCCTGCCGCAGGAGGAACAGACCGAGCAGCACGCCGGGCAGCCAGGCCACGGTCATGCCGATGGGGTGGTAGGCCCAGGGGATCTCGAAGGCCGAGAAGGCGAAGGCCACGGCCGCGAGCGCCGCCCCCCACTCCCCCGCTCCCAGGACCCGCGCCAGCGCGTGGGTCAGCAGCAGGGCGAGGAGCACCTGCCAGGCCACGGCCACGGTCAGCGCCCGTAGCGTGGGGAGCGGCAGGGCGAGAAGGTGGAGCGGCGCGAACGGCGCGGACTGCGCGTTGCCGAGGAGCGGCTGGCCGGTTCCCATCTCGTGCGCCCAGAGCGGCAGCTCCAGGTTCAGGAGCCGCCGCCGCACCAGATCCCGGTAGGGCAGCATCTGGGTCGGGATGTCTCCGAGCACCGGGTTCTGCGGCTCCGTGGGTCCGTCCAGGGTCTCGGCCCAGGGCATCCAGAAGTAGGCGACGTCGGTGGGCACCTGGATCCAGGAGGTGAGGAGCGGGATCGCAAAGAACAGCCCTGCGGCCAGCAGGTATCCCGCCGCGGCACGCCGGGAGATGCCGTCAGGCTGCCACCAGCGCACCAGCAGGACGATCAGGAGGCCGCCGGTCAGGTAGTAGAGGAAGTCCATGGCCGCCTCAGACAGTAGCCGAGAATCCCGATCAAACCCAGGACGAAGAATCGCAGCCCCCAGGTCCAGCCCGCCGGACGGTAGTCCAGGACCGCGCGGTGCCGGCCCGGCGGAACCTCGAAGCCCACGAAGCCGGCGTTCACCCGCCGCACCTCTCCCGCGCCGCCGTCGAGCGCAACACGCCAGCCCCGGGCGTGGCTGACGCTCGACGCGACGAGCCCGCCCGTGCGGCTCTCCACCGTCAGGTCGAACCCGTTCGGCCGGACGCGCTCGATCGTCACGCGGTCTTCTCCGCTTTCGAGTCTGGGAAAGAAGATCGGCCTGGCCCGCGCGTTCTTCCACACCCGGCCGTCCGGACCGGCGAAGACCGGCGTCCAGGGCGCGGGCAGCCGACGGGCTTCGCGGGCGAAGAGATACCGCACGCCGAGCCGGTCGATCCCGGCCTGGCCGCCGAACGGAAACCGCAGCGTCTCCAGGTTGTTCGGCAGGCCGACCCGGTAGTCCGGATTCAAGAGCCTTCCAGCCACCCCCAACGCCGCCGCCGGCTGCATGGGATCGTTGCCGCGGGCATCCCAGAGCCCATAGTAGGAGGACAGGTTCGGCAGCAGGTCGCCATACTCGGCCAGCACCCGGAACGGCTCCGGCGATTTCCGCTCCTCCTGCATGAGAAAGGCCAGGGACGGCGTCGGCGCCAGGTCGAAGGACGGCGGGACGAGCGGATGGAAGCGGACTCCGAGGAGGGCCAGGTCGAGGGCCAGGGCGAGGAGGACGGTTCTGGAGAAGAGGGCGCTTTCGACGCTTCGAGTCCTCACCCCCTGGCCCCCTCTCCCGGGGGGAGAGGGGGAACCCCCGCCCGTTTCAGTTCCGGGGTTTTGGG
>JANMTS010000039.1:0-43280 GCA_031390755.1 Holophagales bacterium | reverse complement strand
GCATCGTTTCGGTCTCGCCTTTCGAGCCCAAGGGCGATCAGCCCACCGCCATCAAGGAACTCGTTGACGGGGTGAACGCTCACGAACGCGACCAGGTGCTGCTCGGCGTCACCGGCTCGGGCAAGACCTTCACCATCGCCCAGGTGATCGAGGCGGTCGACCGCCCCACGCTGATCCTGTCGCACAACAAGATCCTCGCCGCCCAGCTCTTCCAGGAGTTCCGGAGCTTCTTCCCGAACAACGCGGTCGAATACTTCGTCTCCTACTACGACTACTACCAGCCCGAGGCGTACGTCCCCTCGACCGACACCTTCATCGAGAAGGAGACCAGCATCAACGAGGAGATCGACCGTCTCCGCCTGCGCGCCACCAAGGCGCTGTTCGAGCGGCGGGACGTGATCATCGTGGCCTCGGTCTCCTGCATCTACGGCCTCGGCTCTCCGGAAGCCTTTTTCGGCATGCTCCAGTTCTTCGCCAAGGGCGACAGCGAGGGCATGGACCCGGTCCTCAAGCGGCTGGTCGACATGCAGTACCCGCGCACCCAGCTCGACCTGTACCCCGGCAGCTTCCGGGTGCGCGGCGACGTGCTGGAGATCCTGCCGGCCTACGAAGAGGCGGGCATCCGGGTCGAGTACTTCGGCGACGAGATCGAGCGCATCACCCGTTTCGACACCCTGCGCGGCGACGTGCTGCAGGAGGTCGACCGCATCGCGGTCTATCCCCGCACCCACTACGTCACCCCCAAGGACCGGCTGGAGAAGGCGATCGAGGGCATCAAGGAAGAGCTGGTGGTGCGCCTGGCCGAGCTGGAGGCCGAGGGCAAGCTGCTCGAGCGCCAGCGGCTGGAGCAGCGTACCCGCTTCGACCTGGAGATGCTCAAGGAGATCGGCTACTGCCACGGCATCGAGAACTACTCGCGCCATCTCTCGGGCCGCGCTCCGGGGGAGCCGCCGCCGACGCTCTTCGACTACTTCCCCGACGACTTCCTGATCGTCATGGACGAGAGTCACCAGACCGTGCCGCAGGTGCGCGGCATGTACCACGGCGACCGCTCCCGCAAGGAGACGCTGGTGAGCTTCGGCTTCCGGCTGCCGTCGGCGCTCGACAACCGGCCGCTGACCTTTCCGGAGTTCGACGAGCGGGTGGGGCAGAGGATCTACGTCTCCGCCACGCCCGCCCCGTGGGAGCTGGAGCGCACCAACGGCGTGGTGGTGGAGCAGGTGATCCGCCCGACCGGCCTGCTCGACCCGGTGATCGAGATCCGTCCGGCGCAGGGCCAGGTCGACGACCTGATCGGCGAGATCCGCAGGGTGCTGGCCCGCAAGGAGCGCGTGCTGGTCACGACGCTGACCAAGCGCATGGCCGAGGAGCTGACCCAGTACCTGTCCGAGCTGGGGATCCGGGTCCGCTATCTGCACAGCGACGTCGAGACCCTGGAGCGCGTCGAGATCGTGACCGGCCTGCGCCGCGGCGACTTCGACGTGCTGGTCGGCATCAACCTCCTGCGCGAGGGTCTCGATCTCCCCGAGGTCTCCCTGGTGGCGATCCTCGACGCGGACAAGGAGGGCTTCCTGCGCAGCACCACCTCGCTGATCCAGACCGTGGGCCGCGCCGCCCGCAACCTGAACGGCAAGGCGGTGCTCTACGCCGACCGGATGACCGACTCGATGCGCCGCAGCATCGACGAGACCGACCGCCGCCGCACCAAGCAGCAGGAGTACAACATCGCGAACGGGATCGAGCCGCAGACGATCCTGAAGGACATCCACAACCCGCTGGTCCAGATGAGCAACCTGGACCTCTACTCGGCCAGCCCCACCGCCGCGCGCATCTCCCTCTCGCCTGAGTCTCTTGATATCCCGCTCAACGAGCAGATCTCCAAGGTGGAGAAGGAGATGCGGGCCGCCGCCAAGCGCCTGGAGTTCGAGGAGGCCGCCGCGCTGCGCGACCGCCTCAGGGAGCTGCGCGAGCTACAGATCTACGCGGGGTAGGGTCGGGGATGTCCTACTCCGAAGCCCTCATCGCGCGCATCCGGGAGCTGCCCGACCGGCCCGGCATCTACATCTTCAAGGATGCCGAGGGCAAGATCCTCTACGTCGGCAAGGCCACGTCGCTGCGCAAGCGGGCGTCGTCCTACCTGACGCGCGAGCACGAGCCGCGGATCGCGGCCATGATGTTTGAGGCGGTCGATCTGGAGTTCGTGGCCACGGACTCGCCGATCGAGGCGCTGATGCTCGAGAACAACTGGATCAAGAGCAAGCGCCCGCGCTACAACGTCCTGCTCCGGGACGACAAGACCTATCCCTACGTCAAGCTGACCCTGGGGGACGACTACCCGCGCATCGCCTTCACCCGCCGCATCCGCGAGGACAAGAGCGACTACTTCGGACCCTTCCTGCCGGGCGGCCTGGCGCGCAAGGCCATCAAGCTGGTGCAGAAGCTCTTCCAGGTCCGGGTCTGCCGCATCGAGATCGACGGCGGCCTGACGCGGCCGTGCCTGTACTACGACATGCACCGCTGCCTCGGCCCCTGCGTCGCCGAGCTGACCACCAAGGCGGCCTACGACGAGGCCATCCAGCAGGCGCGGATGTTCCTCGCCGGCCGCAACGAGCAGCTGCTCCGCCGGCTCAAGAAGGAGATGTGGGAGGCGTCCGAGGAGCTGGACTTCGAGCGCGCCGCGCGCCTGCGCGACACGCTCAACGAGATCGAGACCACCAGCCAGCGGCACAAGCTCTCCTCGGTCGAGGACGAAGACCTGGACGTCTACGGCGTCCACGTGGCGGGCGGGGACAAGGGGGGAGCGGCCGTCGCCGTCCTCGTCATGCGCGGCGGCCAGATCCTCGACCGCCGGGAGCTGTTCTGGGAAGGCGTGGGCGACATCTCCCCGGAGCACCTGCTCTCCGAGGTGCTGCCCCAGATCTACGACCGCACCACGTTCATCCCCAAGGAGATCCACCTGCCGGTGCCGATCGAGGGGGAGGAGGCGCTGCTGGAGTGGCTCTGCGAGAAGAAGGGCGAGAAGGTCTATCTGCGCCTTCCGTCCCGCGGCCCCAAGGCGGAGCGGGTGGCGCTTGCCATGCACAACGCCGCGCTGGCCCACAAGCGCCGCTTCCGCGGCGTGGAGGAGCACCCCGGCGCCGCGTCGCTCGCGAAGCACCTGGAGCTCGACGCCGTGCCGCGCCGCATCGAGGGCTTCGACATCTCCCACTTCCAGGGCGGCGAGACCGTGGCGTCCATGGTGGTCTGGGAAGAGGGGCGGATGCGGAAAGGCGAGTACCGGAGCTTCAACATCAAGGACATCAAGCAGCCGGACGACTTCGCCTCGCTCCACCAGGCCGTCGACCGCCGCTACCGTCGGCGCCTCGAAGAGATCGGCGAGATGCCCGACCTGATCCTCATCGACGGCGGCCGCGGCCAGCTCAACGCCGCCCTCGACGCCCTGTCAAACCTGGGAGTGGAGGAGACGCCGATCATCTCCCTGGCCAAGCGGGAAGAAGAGGTCTACGTCCCGGCGCTGCCGGAGCCGCTGCGCCTGCTGCGCAACGACGCCGGCCTGCGCCTGCTCCAGGAGATCCGCGACGAGTCCCACCGCTTCGCCCTGTCGCGGCACCGCAACCGGCGCTCGGCCAACACGATGCGCAGCAAGCTGGACGACCTGGCCGGCATCGGCCCGCGTCGCCGCAAGCTCCTCCTCACCCAGTTCGGCAGCGCCCAGGGCGTCCGCAACGCGACGGTGGAGGAGCTGCAGGGCGCTCTCGGCGAGACCGTGGGGCGGAAGATCTTCGCCCAGCTTCATCCTGAGCCCGAGCCCGTCTAGCGGCCCTTCTTCCGTTCCAGAATGAACACCGTCTGCCGGTTGCCGTGCCACTGGCCCCGGTCGACCGTGCCGGGCTCCGTGCCGAACCGGGCTCGAATTTCGTAGCGGCGAAACAGGATCTCCCGCCATGGCGGTGGAATGACGGGTTGGCCGTGCGGGTCGACCACCGGGCTGAGCACCAGATAGTGGACCAGGCGCTGCCGGACGCGCGGCTGCATCTTGACCCAGCTCGACACCTCCACCCGACGGTCCTCCAGTCTCTTCAGCTCCGAAGGCAGGACGGCCAGGTGGTCCAGGATGAGCACGGACTCCCCGCGGGCGCTGCGGCGGAGAAGCCAGTCGACCGCCTCCGTCCGGGAGTCCTCGAAGCGCGACCGTTCCAGCGCGAAGCGGGCCACGGGAAGCCCGAACAGCACGCCGGTCAGCAGCAGGGCCGCCGCGTCCGCGAGCCGCGGCTTCGGAGAGCGTTCGCGGACGCGCTCAAAAACGAGGGCGACCAGGACGCAGGCCACCGGGACCAACGGCAGCAGATTGCGGAACGGCTGATAGCTCTGGCTGGCATACAGCGCCAGGTTGACCACCAGATACAACGTCCACCCGAGGCCGGAAATCCGGGTCCGCGGATCCCGAACCGCCAGGACCAGCCCGGCGAGCGCGAGCGCCGTGAAGATCCATCCCAGCTCCGGCCCCTCGAACGGTAGATCCCACTCGGCCCGCACGAAGACCTGCCGCCAGAGGGGGATCGACGTCAGGGTGGAGTACAGCTCGGACTGCTTGTGCAGGCCGGCCAGCACCTTTCCGGTCGAGACGATCAGCCCGGGCATCGCCACGACGGCGCCGGCCACCGCGCCGGCCGCCCCCAGCCCCCAGAGCCGGAGCCGCTCGCGCCAGGCCGGCCGGCTCAGCCAGACCGTCAGGGCGAACGGCAGGCAGACCAGCACGGCCGGGTACTTCGAGGCGAACGCGAAGCCGGCCATCACGCCCGCGAGGACGGCTGGGACTGTGGGACGTTCGCCGGTACGGACCCGTTCAGTGAATAGCAGCGCCGCGGTCGTGAAGAGCGTCGCCCAGGAGTCGATCATGGCGATGCCGCCGCGGATCGCCAGCGCCGGAACCAGGGCGGCCAGCAGGCCTGCGATCCATCCCGCCCCTCCCGCCCAGGCACCCGCGACACGCCGGGCCAGCAGTCCCGTCAGCAGCACCGTCCCCAGACTGGCCAGGAAGCTCAGGACGCGCCCCAGGAGCAGCAGCTCGAACGGCTCGAAGGAGTCGTAAAGCTGATGGCGCTTCGTCACCACCCTCTTTCCGACGTCGCCGAACACCTCGCCGCCGGCCCGCGCCGCGTAGGCGACCCCGGCGATGGGCAGGGAAGGGTAGAGGAACTCGTCCGGCACCCACGTGCCGTCCCGCACCATCCGCGCGGAGACGTGGAGATAATTGCCCTCGTCCACATAGTTGAAGTAGGGCCGGGCCGCAGTCAGGGAAGGAGCCCGGACCGCCGCAGCGAGCAGCAGCAGGGCGATCCAGGGGAGAAAAGCTCGGAGTGGGCGCATGGTCGATGGCATCTACGAGCGGGGGGTTGATGCTAAGATCGGGCCATCTTCATGAACGATCCAAGGGGCCTCACGGACGAAGAGTACCGGCTTTTCAGCGAGCGGATCGGCCGCAGTCTGGCGGACGACCCGCTCGCCGTTCCGACCCGGGAGCACCGGGAGCAGGTCGCCGAGCTGGTCCGCAAGCTCGGGGAGGCCACGCACTACCACCTCCTCGGCATCGACCCCGGCTCCGGCGCGCGGGAAGTCCATGAGGGATACGATCGGATCGCCCGGATCGTCCATCCCAGCCACGCCCGCCGGCTGGAGCTGGAAGGCCGCGAGGGCGTCCTCGAGCTGCTGTTCGAGCGCGCCACGCTGGCCTATCTCACCCTGAGCGATACCGACCGCCGGAAGCGCTACGACCGCGACGTGGGCCCCGCCCGCTGGACGGCCCTGCGCCCCCGGGGCTCGAGGCAGGACGAGGCCCGCCGCGCCCTGGAGCAGGCGCGGGCGCTCGCCGCGGCCGACGAGTTTCATTCCGCCATCGAGCTGCTGCGCCAGTCCGTGGTCAGCCACCCCACGGCCGAGGCCTACGGTCTTCTCGGCATGCTCCTCGCCAAGAATCCGCAGTGGCTGAGGGAAGCCACCGAGGCCCTGGAGAAATCCCAGGAAATGGGCCTGACCGACCCCGAGATCCCCGCCGCCCTGCGCGAGCTGAGGGAGGCCATCAAGGCCCAGTTCGACGGCGGCGACGCCACCCGCGTCAGCCCGCCGATTCCGTTCAAACCTCGCCGGCCCTGACAGCCGTCGCCGGTCGCTGAGAGCCCTTGCCTTGAAGCACGGGCTTCATTAGATTGAAGGCATGCCAGATCCCGGAACGGCCTTTCAGGTTCACCTGCTGGACATGGGCGCGAAGCGCTATGGCGACTGCCTCGTCTGCCGCATCGCCGGCAAGCGCATCCTGATCGACGGCGGTCACCTGGGGGACCAGAGGCGCGGCGATCCGCGCTATCCCTCGATTCCGGAGCAGCTTCAGGAAATTCTCGGCCAGGCCGCGCCCTGGCATTTCGATCTGCTGGTCGTCACCCACACGCATGTGGACCACATCGGCTGCCTGCCGAACCTGGTCTCCAACAGCAAGATCACGGCGGAGTGGATTCTCGCGGCGGACGAGGCGCTCGGCTGGGGTGAGGTCAACGCCGCCGACGCCGCCGATGCCCCGGTGTCGGCGGCGGCTCCGGAGCTCGTCCGCGAGGCCTTGGCTCTGCTGCGCGAGGAGAGGCCTGCCTTCGCGAGCCGCGGAGAAATGGAGGCGTTCGCGGCCGATGCGGCCAGGATGCGCCCTGGCTACACCGCCATGCTCCAGACGCTGGCCGCCGCCGGCACCGTCGTGCGGTTTGGGAAGGACGATCCGGCAGCCCTGCTCGCGGCGTTTCAAGACACCGGCCTGAAGATCCTGGGGCCAAGCCGCGAGCACCTGCTGATCTGTGCCCGCCAGATCGCCGCTCTGGGCCGGGATGCCGCCGATGCCGCAGACGCGGCGATCGGCGCCGTGGCAGCCGGTCAGGATGCGCATCTCGATCTCGTTTCGCTCTACGAAGCGCTCCGGCAGAGACCCGGCGTCCGCGTCAGCCCGGACAGCGGGGACTTCGACCTCGGCAATGCCATCAACGATCAGAGCCTCGTGCTCTCGTTCGAAGTGGGCGGCCGGAAGATTCTGCTGACGGGCGACATGCAGCTCGCCGATCCCCTCGTGCCCGGCCTGGACGAGGCCATGGCCGTCCTCAGGCGGACCATTGTCGAGAACGGCCCCTACATGTTCGTCAAGCTGCCCCACCACGGTGCCCGCAACGCCGTCGACGCAGCCGTGCTGACGGAGAGCCGGGCCGTCCTGTTCGCCATCTCCGGCGGGTACGGCAGCGCCAAGCATCCGCATCCTTCGACGCTCGACGTCCTGGGAAACACGCAGGGGATCACCTGGTACCGCACCGACCGCAACGGGTTGATCAGCGTGGATCTCGCCAGGCCGGAGCTCGAGGTGGAGTGGGTGAGGGGAGACCCGAACGACCTGGGACGGAACCCGGCGGCTCCCGATTTTCTCGACGAGAGGCCGGAGCCTGCGGTGGCGGCGCGGCCCGCTGCCGAAGTGAGACGCGCGGTGGTCACGCCGGACGGCGAGTTCGTCGAGGTTCTCGCCCGGGTACCGCACCGCAGAACGCGGGTGGTGATCAGCATCGACGTCGAGCCGCTCGACGAATCCCGGACGGTGAGCGTGGAGGAGAGCCCGAGGAAGGGAGACGCCAAGACCGACGAACCGAGGCCTGTGGCGCGCCCGTTGCGCGTCGGCGGGGACCGGATTCTCCCTCCGCTGCTGTTCGCCACGGACCCTGACGCGCTCGCGGCCAACGTCGGCAGGGAGGAAGCCCGATCTGCCTGCAAGGCGCTTGAGGCTTCGGGCCACGCCTTCCTCTTTGACAGTTTCCGCAAGATGACCTCGGAGCGGGCGGGCGTTCAGATCCGCGATGCTCTCGGTAGAGGAGGCCAGATCGAGGGGCTCGTTCTGGTCGGCGGGTATGACGTGATCCCGCCCGACAGCGTGGACGTGCTGTCCGCAGCTCATCGCAAGGCGCTCGATCCGCGCTATGACCAGGATCGCTTCCTGGTCTGGAGCGACGACTACTATGCGGACCTCGACGACGACGGCTTCCCCGAGCTGCCGGTCTCGAGGGTTCCCGACGGCCGATCGGCGCACCTTCTTCACACGGCTCTCGCCGCTCCGTACAACGACGCGCCGAAGAGCCGGGCCGGGCTGCGCAACCTGAAGAGGCCCTTCGCCCAGGCCATCTTCGACACTCTTCCCGGCGATGCGCAGTTGCTCCAGTCCCACCCCGCCTCTCCGGACACCATCTCGTCGAACTATCTGGCGGCGGAGGCGATCTACGTCATGCTCCACGGCCGGGCGTCCAACGCCCGCACGTTCCTGGGAGAGACCGACAGCGACGAGCTGTTCGAGGCGATCGACCACCGCAACCTCTGTCCGTGCCCCGGCGCCGTGGCTTTCACCGGCTGCTGCTGGGGTGCGCTGATCGTCGAGACGACCGCCTGGACCCACGACCCCCACGAGGCGTTTGCGCCGCGCAGCCCGGAAGCCTCCCTGGCCCTGGGCTTTCTGGCGTCGGGAGCCAATGCATTCATCGGCTGCACGGGCCTGCACTACTCGCCGAAGCTCGCGCCCTACAACTACGCGTCCGGCCCCTTCCATCAGGCGTTCTGGCAACACCTGATCGTGAACCGGCTGCGGCCCGCGGCGGCATTGCTGGAAGCGAAGCGCACCTACCGCCGTGGGATGCCGTATCCCAATCCCATTCCGGGGGAGGATCCGGGGGCCGCGGCCGCCGCGGTGGAGAAGAAGCTCCTCGCCCAGTTCACCTGTCTCGGTCTCGGGTGGTGAGGTGCTATGATTGACGCGTCGAGGAAGGAAGGTCGCGACCATGCCTGAACCGAAGAAGAAAGCCAAGATCCTCTCCAGCGGTGCCGTTCAGAAGATCATCCAGGAAGAGATGCCCGGCTTCCGGGTCGTCGAGCTGGAGCCCGAGCCCGCCACGCTGCACGACTCCATTATCAGCAAGGCCTCCAGGACGATGCCGTCGTTGGTGGACCTCTGCCGTCCTGCAAGAACCCGGTCCATGTCCATCGGCGCGGATGAGGAAGCGCTGTCCGAGGCATCGCTCTGGGGCAACAGCAGCCAGTTCGCGCTCGTCGAGCCCGAAGGCCCCGCCACCAGCGCCGACACCATGGCCCGCCGTCGTCGCACCGTCATCGTCTCCCACGGCAAGATCATCACCGAGCAGGGGTGAGGGTACTCTTACGGGTCGAGTTACGGACCCCTTCCTGAGCGGGCTCCCATCTGAGCCGTCTCTACCTGACGCTCCTTCCTGCTAAAATCCGCCGATCCGTCCATCCGTTCGAGCCTGGCGGGCCGATGCCGGCTTGCCTTGGAGATAGGAGCGTCATGAGCCGAGCAGGGGAAGAGAGTCGCCTGGATGACCAGAGGCGCGAGCTGGCGCGCGAGGTGCGGGGCTGGTCGATCGACCAGCTTCACGATCAGCTCCGGGAAGCCGGGGTGACCCGTGCCTTCGTCGTCCATGAGAACGGCGAGTTTCAGCTTTCGCACCCGAAGATCCTGAGGCCGGTCCAGGCCTTTTTCGAGCTGTCCCACGACTTCTCGCGGCACGAAGGCGTCTTCATCGGCCGCGAGGAGGGCGTCAACACCCTCTTCTTCGCGTTCGTCCACGACACCCGGCGCGGTCTCTCTCAGGGCGGCCTGCGGTTCTGGCACTACGACAGCGTGGCCGAGCTGATGACCGACGGCCTGCGGCTCTCCCAGGGCATGACCCGCAAGAACGCGCTCGCGGGCCTCTGGTGGGGCGGCGGCAAGGGGATCGTGGCCCTGCCGTCGGCCTATAGACTACCGAGTGAGATCCCGGAGCTCTCGCCCGAGCGCGTCGCCATCTTCGAGGCCTATGGCCGGTTCATCGCGAGCCTCGGCGGTATCTATTACACGGCCGAGGACGTGGGCACCAAGACGTCCGACATGGACACGATTCTCAGCCGCAACCGCTTCGTCACCTGCATCTCGCCGAGCCTCGGCGGCAGCGGCAACCCCTCGCCGCACACCGCCCGCGGCGTGTTCCGGGCGACCCAGGCGGCCTGGCTGTTCCTGCAGAAGACCGAGCGTCTCGACGGTGTGCGTCTCGACGGGGTCAAGGTGGCGGTGCAGGGCGCCGGCAACGTCGGCGTGCCGCTCATCGACCTGCTCGTGGAGGCCGGCGCCGAGCTGTGGGTGAGCGACGTCTCCGAGGAGAGCCTGGAGGCGCTGCGCCGCCGGCACCCCCGCATCCATACCCTGCCGGTGGCGGAGGCGGATTCGATCTTCGATCTCGACGTCGACGTGCTCGCCCCCTGCGCCCGCGGCGCGGTCATCAACGAGCGGACCATCCCGCGGCTCAAGGTCCGCCTGGTCTGCGGCGCCGCCAACAACATCCTGGAGACGCTGGAGGACGCCGAGCGCCTGCGCGAGCGCGGCATCGCCTTCGTGCCCGACTACGTCTGCAACCGGATGGGCATCACCAACTGCGCGGACGAGTGGCTCGGACACCTGGAAGAGGACGTCCGCCTCGCCGCCGAGCGGGTGTTCCCGGACACCCTGCGGGTGCTCCGGCACGCCCAGAACCTCCACGTCAGCTCCCTGCGGGCCGCGGACGAGCTGGCGGACATCGCTGCCAGCGAGCTGCATCCGCTGCTCGGGCATCGCGGACGGCGGATCGTGGACCACCTGATCGCGTCGGGCTGGCACCTGTCCGGCGGCGAGGCCCGCGGGCGCTCCGTCGAGCAGGCCTTCGAGCCGCCGCTCCAGGAACCCGAGATTCGCGTCGCCTGGGAGAAGGACGGTCTCTTTCATGGTGCGGGCCCTGCGGTTGCGGCGATGCCGGTGTCGACCGCGTCGCGTCCGAACCTGGCCTCGTTCCTGTCGCCCCTGCTGATGGACGTGCGCGCGCGATTCCTCGAAAGCGTCACCGGCGTGCGCCCGCGCCGGGTGGCGGGCTCGGACCACGGCGGCCTCGCTCTCCAGCTCGCGGTGGAGCGCTCCCTGCCCTACGAGCGCCACGCCGTCGGCCGTTCCGAGCTGATCCAGCTCTGCCAGGACCAGCACGACCGCAACGACGCGGCGCTGCGCGACCAGATGCAGCAGCTCGGCGCCGGCTTCGATCCCAAGAGCTGGCTCGACCCCATGGACAAGGCCGTGAACGAAGGCGTCGTGCGCCTCTTCTATACCCTGGTCGACGAGGGTCTGATGAAGGAGGAGAACCGCCTCGCCTGGCGCTGCCCCCGCTGCGAGACGGTGCTCGTCGCCTCCGACCTGCGGCGCGCGAAGATCGAGAACGAGATGGGCTGGCGCTGCGGCCGGTGCGAGAGCGTGGTCGAGCCGGACAACTCGCCGCAGCTCTTCGTCCACCTGGAGGGGATGGCCGGCCACCTGCGCCGCGCCATCGAGAACGGCGCCGTGACCTTCTCCGGCGAGCGCTGGACCAACAGCGTCCTCTCCGGCCTCGACGGGCTGGAGCCCTGGTGCATCTCGCGCCAGTCCTGGTGGGGCAACGAGGTGCCGCCCCACTTCCAGGGCCGGCCGGACGACGAGGTGCTGTCGTCCTGGTTCTCCCTGGCCGCCTGGACGCTGCGCGCCCTGGGCTGGCCCGGAAGCGCGACCCCGGAGCCGATCGAGGACGTGTTCGTCGATCCCGCCTGGCTTCAGCGCTGGGTCGTGCCGTCGCAGCTCCTCGCTTTCCATCTGACCGGCCGGCCGGCGTTCCGCCACGTCCACGTGCACGGCACCGTGCAGATCCGCGACCGCAAGCTCGAGAGGCGCGAGGACGTCGCGGTAGTCTCGGCGGTCCCGGCGGAAGCGCGCGACGAGGAGAAGCACCTCTTCCGCACCGCCTTGCGGCCGATGCGCAAGGATCTCGGTAACGTGGTCGAGCCCGCGACGCTGATCCGGCGCTTCGGCGCCGACGCCCTGCGGCTCGGGTTCCTCCTGGCTCTGGACCGCGGGCCGGTGGAATCGGTGACCCTCGGCGAGGGCGAGCTGCGCCGCGCGCGCCGGGCCGTGCAGTCGCTGGTGTCGAAAGTCACCGGCCTTTACGGTATGGTGCGCGAGCCGCTGCGCACCGGCGAGCCGCGCGAGGACGACCGCGCGATCGTGGCCCGCTGCGCCGCGCTGGCGCAGGAAGGCCGCGCCGCGCTCGAAGCGCACGCCTACACCCGCGCGGCGGAGCTGCTGGTCGACGCGTTCGAAGCGTTCGCCGATTACGCCAATGCCGCGGCCGAGCGCCGGCACGCGCCGGGGGAAGACGGGGACCTGGGCTCCATCCGGGCCGCCGCCTACCACGCGCTGCGGGAATTGAGACCGTCGTTCGCCCCGTTGTGCCCGTACCTGTTCGAGAGGCTCGCCCGCTGGACGGACGAGCGCTGCCCCAAGGCCGAGCGGTCGTGGTGGCATCGGGGCAGCGTCGGGGTAGCATCGGGGGGAACCCAGCCGAGAGAGGAGCGAGACGCGTAATGGCCTTTTCCAAGCACTTCGAGCATCAGGAGCGCGAGACCGAGATCTACCGGAAGTGGGAGGACAGCGGAGCGTTCCGCGCCGACGCCGCCTCGGAGAAGCCGCCGTTCACGATCTCCATGCCGCCGCCCAACGCGACCGGCACTCTCCATCTCGGCCACGCCATCATGCTGGTGCTGGAGGATCTGATGATCCGCTGGCGCCGCATGGCCGGCGACGAGGCCTTGTGGGTACCGGGCTCGGACCACGCCGCCATCGCCACCGAGAGCGTGGTCATCCGCCTCCTCCAGAAGGAGGGCATCGCCGATCCGCGCGGCACCTTCGGCCGTGAGGGCTTGGTGGAGCGCATCGCCGAGTACGTCGAGAAATCCCGCGGCACCATCCGCTCCCAGGTGCGCGGCATGGGGTCGAGCTGCGACTGGAGCCGCGAGCGCTACACCATGGACCCGCAGCTCAGCCGCTGCGTGGCCGAGGTGTTCGGCAAGATGTTCCGCGACGGCCTGATCTACCGCGGCGCCCGCATCGTGAACTGGGATCCGGGTCTCCAGACCACGATCTCGGACGACGAGATCGACCACGTCGAGCAGAGCGACGCGAAGTTCTACACCCTGCGCTACGGCCCGTTCCTGATCGGCACCAGCCGGCCCGAGACGAAGCTCGGCGACACGGCCGTGGCCGTGCATCCGGACGACGAGCGCTACAAGGACTTCGTCGGCAAGTCGTTCGAGATCGCATGGCCCAAGGGTCCGACGATCCACGTCCGCGTCGTGGCCGACGAGGCGGTCGATCCCGAGTTCGGCACCGGTGCGCTCGGCGTCACGCCCGCGCACAGCCAGACGGACTTCGAGATCGCCGAGCGGCACGGCCTGCCGCTCATCCCGATCATCGGCGAGGACGGCCGCATGACCGCCGCGGCCGGGCCGTACGCCGGCATGACCGTGCTCGAATGCCGCAAGGCGTTCGTGGCGGATCTCGACGAGGCGGGGCTGGTCGCCGAGGTGAAGACCTACCCGCAACGGCTGTCCATCTGCTACCGCTCGAAGCAGGCGATCGAGCCGCTCATCAAGGCCCAGTGGTTCATCGACGTGAACAAGCCGGCCGTGCCCTGGAAGGGCAAGCTGATGAGCCTGCGCCAGGTGCTGCGCGACGTGGTCGAGTCGGGCGACATCCAGCTCGTGCCGCGCCACGAGGAGAAAACCTACTTCCACTGGATCGACAACCTCCGCGACTGGTGCATCTCGCGGCAGATCTGGTGGGGCCACCGCATCCCGGTCTGGTACCGCGGCGAGCAGGAGGTCTACGTCGGCCACCGCGGCCCCGAGGGCCAGGGCTGGACGCAGGATTCGGACACGCTCGACACCTGGTTTTCGTCCGCGCTCTGGACCTGGAGCACGCTGGTGGACCCGGAGCTGGCGAAGAACCAGGACATCGGCCTGACCGACCTGCTGGCGCAGAGCCCGGACTTCCAGAAGTTCCACTCCACGAGCGTGATGGAGACCGGCTACGACATCCTCTTCTTCTGGGTGGCCCGGATGATCCTGATGACCACCTACGCCACGGGCGCGGTGCCGTTCAGGACCGTCTACCTGCACGGCCTCATCCTCGACCGCGACGGCGAGAAGATGACCAAGTCGAAGCCGGAGACGAGCATCGATCCGCTCGACACGATCCGTGACCTGGGCGCCGATCCGCTGCGCATCTCGATGGTGATCGGCAACTCGGCCGGCACCGACTTCCGGCTCAGCCCGGAGCGCCTGGAGGCCGGCAAGCACCTGGTCAACAAGCTCTGGAACGCGGCGAAGCTGGTCGAGCGGACGATTCAGGGCGAAGGAGCGGAGACGGACGCGGTATCGGCGGCGGCCACCCATCCGGTGAACCGGTGGATGGTCGCCCGCGCGCACCAGCTCATCGACACGGTCGACGGCCGGCTCGCGGCCTGGGCGTTCGGCGACGCGGCCGAGCAGATCCGCAGCTCGTTCTGGGGCGACTTCTGCGACGTCTATCTGGAGACGGTGAAGGTGCCGGAGCTGGCGGGGCTGCCCGAGACGCGGGCCGTGGCGCTGCACGTGTTCGACATCTACCTGCGCCTGTTCCACCCGTTCATCCCCTTCGTCACGGAGGAGATCTGGGAGCAGCTCGGGCGTCCGGGCCTGCTGATCCGGGCCGGGTGGCCGAAGGCGTCGTTGCACGAGGCCTGGCCGGAGGACGTGGGCGGCGTCGACGCCGTCATGCGGATGATCGTGTCGCTGCGGCGCATCCGCAGCGAGGCCCGGATCGAGCCCAAGGCCACGGTGGCCGCGTCCGTCCGGGTGTTCGCCTACGCGGACACGGTGAAGGCGTGCGAGCCGATCGTCCGCAAGCTGGCGAATCTCGAATCGTTCGAGTGGCTCGCCGCGGACGCCGTGCTGCCCTCCGGGGCGGTGACGGCGGCGGACCCGGCCTTCCTGGTGGCGGTCGACCTCGGCGAGGCGAACCGCGAGGCCGAGCGCGACCGGCTGCGCAAGGAGCTGGAGGAGGCCGAGCGCCGGTTGGCCAACGTGGGCAAGCGGCTCGCGAACGAGCAGTTCGTGCGCAACGCGAAGCCCGAGATCGTCGAGGGCGCGCGCGCCGAGGAGCGGGAGATCCAGAGCCTCAAGGGGACGCTGGAGGAGCGGCTGCGCGAGCTGGGGGGCTGAGCTCCCTCGGGTTCCACTCGGGGACGGCGCCCGCGGCCTGCAACGCCAGGACCGCGGCCGCCGCCGCGAACGTCAGCGCGAAACGCAGGGCGCTCCACTCGCGGGGCCGGACCGGCATGGTCCCGCGCAGCTCGACCGTCACGTTGATCCAGGAGACGAGCACGGCGGCACCCAGGATCGCCAGCAAGGTCGGGAGGGTGACCGGGCCGGTCACCGATCCGTTCAGAATCCATGGCGCCGCCACCACGAACGCCCAGGCCACGGCGCCGAGGGCGAGCGCGGCGAGCGCCCGCAGCGCCGCGCCGTAGCGCTCCAGCCGGAACGCCCCCTCGTCCAGACTGAAGGCCGCCACCGCGGCGAGCGCCGCCAGGTAGGGGGCGAAGAAGGGCTCGGGCTGGCGCAGGCCGTTCGCCAGCACCAGCATGGCGAACGGCGGCAGCAGCGCGCGGGCCGTCGTCCGTACCTTCACGCCGCGCAGATGCTCCGGCGGCGCGAACGCCCGGCGCATCAGCAGGTAGACCGCGAAGCCGGCGAACACCGGCGCCGCCCAGATCCAGCTCCCCAGCGACCACGTGCCGTAGGCGAACAGCAGGAACGTGATCGTCCCGCCGACGTTGAACGACCGCAGCTTCCACACCGCGAGCCCGACCAGCAGGCACATCGCCAGCAGCGAGATGCTCTGGAACGCAATTTCTCCGAGGGGCTTTGTCGTGATCTTCCCCAGGATGACCACGACGGCGAGCGGCACGAACAGGTTGTCCGCGCCCTGGAGAGAGATCGCCTCGAAGCCCGTCACCAGCGCGGCGACCAAAAGCGCCGCGAGCACGCAGACCGGCCGCGGCAGGTCGGTGAGCAGCAGCAGCGGCAGGTGGATGGCGAGGAACGCGATCACCAGGAAGACGAGCGAGCCCTCCAGGCTCTTGTGCTCGTCTTCGACCTCATAGCGCACCACGCCGTAGCGGCTGCCAATCAGCGCGGCGAAGGCGTCCGCCACCGCCAGCGTCAGCACGGCCGGCAGGTAGAGCCACGGCTTGCCCAGGGTGAGAACGAACGTCAGGAACACCGCGAGCGGGTAGTATTCGGCGCCGCGGCTCTTGCGCGCCACGCCGTGCAGGCTCTTGAGGAAGCCGAGCTTGCCGCCGAGCACGAACAGGATCGTGAGCGGCAGCGCCATCAGCAGGACGGTCCAGGGGGACGTCACCAGGAAGGGGAAGAACAGGCAGGTGATGCCGCCGCCCGTGTGGACCAGCTTGCGCGTGTGCTCGGGCTTCCCGTGCCCCAGCCGGCTCCAGAGCTCGGCGATAATGAGCAGGGCGACGAAGATCGAGGACAGGAGGATCGCGCCGCGCCAGTCCTCCGCCGGGATCACCCCGCCACCTCTTCGACCGTCTCTCCGATCGTCTCCTCAACGATGAACGCGCTGTAGAAGAACGCCAGATCCTTCGCGAACAGCTCCCGGGACTCCGTCTCCAGGTATCGCACCCGGTCCGGAAACGCGGTCGACAGCCGCCGCGGCACCAGCATGTTCCAGTAGGCGAACCGGGCGCCGGGCCGGGCCGCGTCGAGCAGCCTGCCGTAGACCGCGGCGCTCGTGGGCTCGTCCAGATACTCGAAGATGTCCGACAGGTTGAAGCCATCGAAGCCCCTACTGCCGACACTGCCGTCGCCCCGATACGCTTCCGCGGCCTCGTCGATCGGACCCAGATGCAGCGTCAGCCGGTCGGCGTTGCGCTTCACCTCGGGGAAGACGTCGGGCCGCAGATAGACGGGAAGGCTGCGTCCGAAGCCGCCGGTGAGGATCGCTTCGAGGTACGGATTCTCGTGGGTCGGGAGGGCCGTCAGGGCGTAGCGCGCCCGGGCGAGGATGCGCTCGGCCACCGAGCCCTCCACGTAGCGGAAGAACTCCGGGTCGCGGCCCAGGCGGCCCATGACGAAGCGGCTGAAGAAGACCCGGAACAGCAGCCGCCAGCGCAGGTTGTTCCACGTCCGCTCGTAGAACGCCTCCCGGCCGGCGGCGTCGCGGGGCTCCAGCAGGCTCAAGACCGTCTTCCGGCGGTGGACGAGCGGCAGGACGCGCTCCCGGAACAGCTCGAAATAGGCCTCGAACTTCCCGTGATGGGCCGGTCCGTCCGCAATTTCGCCCAGCCGTCCGCGCCAGTAGTCCCGCGAGGCCGGGGCCAGATCCTTCTCCAGCGTCTCGTAGACCCGGCGCCGGTCGGTCTCCGCGCGGCGGAACCCGAGGAACGCCAGGGTGTCGCCCTGGTTGAGCCGGCGGATCGCGGCGCGCTTCAGGTCGACCAGCGCGATCTGGGCGGGGGAAAGGTCCGCGGCCACCACTTCGGCGCCGCCGGCCAGGAGGGCGAACGCGTTGTCCCCGGCCGAGGCGATCGAGAGCATCCGCCGTCCCGGCTCCGGGCGCAGCGCCTCGCACAGGATCGCGGCGTCCTCCCAGACGTTCGCATAGCGGACGAGGTCGAAGCGGGCGCGGTCCTGGATGGAGTCGGTCATGGGGTGGAACCGCGGTTCGGGTCGGCTCTCTTCACTCGCGAAGCACCTGGTGGATGAGCGCGACGGCGATCGAGCCCTCTCCGACCGCGGACGCCACGCGCTTGAGGTTGCCGCCGCGGACGTCGCCGACCGCGAACACGCCGGGCAGGCTCGTCTCCAGGAGGAGCGGCGAGCGCGAGAGCGGCCACTTCGCTCTGGCGAGGTCGTCCGGAGTCAGATCCACGCCCGTCCTGATGAACCCCTTGCCGTCGAGCGCGAGGCAGCCTTCCAGCCAGGCCGTGCTCGGCGCGGCGCCGGTCATCACGAAGATGTGGCGGATGGGATGCGTCTCCGTCTCCCGGGTGTTGTTGTCGCGCCAGGTCACCCCTTCGAGATGGGTGTCGCCCTGGAGGTCAACGATCTCGGTGCAGGTCCGCAGGGTGATCGCCGGGCTCTCCTCGATCCGCCGGATCAGATAGCGGGACATCGTCTCCGTCAGCCCGCCCGAGCGGATGAGCATGTGGACGTGCTTCGCGGTCTGCGCCAGGAACACCGCGGCCTGGCCGGCCGAGTTGCCGCCGCCGACCACGATGACCTCCTCGTCGCCGCAGAGCTGCGCCTCGATGAACGTGGCGCCGTAATAGATGCCCGAGCCCTCGAACTGATCCAGGTTCGGCAGGTCCAGCCGCCGGTACTCCGCGCCCGTGGCGATGATTACCGTCCGCGCCTTGATCCGCTGGCCGCCGTCGATCTTGATGGTGTAGGGGCGGCGCGAGCAGTCGAGCAGGCTGGCGCCCTTGGCGATCATCAGCTGGGCGCCGAACCGCTGCGCCTGGGTGTAGGCGCGCGACGCCAGCTCCTGGCCCGAGATGCCCATCGGAAAACCGAGATAGTTCTCGATCTTCGAGCTCGACCCCGCCTGGCCGCCCGGCGCGGTCGACTCCAGGACCAGCACGTCGAGCCCCTCCGAGGCGCCGTACACCGCGGCAGCGAGACCGGCCGGACCGGCGCCGACGATCACCAGGTCCCGGAGCTGATCCTGGTCGATCGGCTCGTTGAAGCCGAGGCAGTCCGCGATCTCCTGGTTCGACGGGTTGTGCAGCACTACCTCGCCGCGGCAGATCAGCACCGGGATGTCCTCGGAGGCGACCCGGAAGCGGTCGATCAGATCCTGGGCGCCCTCGTCGTGGTCGAGGTCGATGTAGGTGTAGGGGTGGCCGTTGCGGGTCAGGAACTCCTTGACCCGGAGCGTGCCGCCGCAGTGGACCGAGCCGATCACGATGACGTCGCCGATGCCGTGGGCGATCAGCTCCACCCGGCGCAGGATGAAGGCGCGCAGGATGATCTCGTTGAGGTCGGTGTCGGTCTGGACGAGCTCGAGCATCGTATCGCGGTCCAGCTCGATCACCTCGCCGGCCCGGGTCACCCGCGCCCGCACGATCGCGCGGCGGCCGGAGAGCATGTTGAGCTCGCCCGTGAACTGGCCCGGGCCGTGGACGGCGACGAGCGTGTCGGAATCGCCGAACGGGCGGACCATCTCGATCTCGCCCGACTTGACCACGAAGAACGGCACGGTCTGGTCGCCGGCCTCGACGAGCACCTCGCCGACCTGGATCGGCCGCACCTTGCCGTGCTTTTCGAGGCGCTCGATCTGCGCCTCCGTCAGCGTCGGGAAGATCTGCTCGGAGTGCGCGACGGGGGGCGTTGTGGACGAGGGCGGATCTTGTACGGCCATGGAGAGTGTCTCTTGGGGGGGCGAGAGTTGACGGATGGGCGCTCGCGCGGGAGGCCGGTGCCGGCCCGTAGCATATGCCTTCTTCCGGATCGGGTGGAGGGGAGGAGGGAAAAGCGGGGGTTCCGGTCGCCCGGAACCCCGAAGGCCGCAGCTCGATCAGTGCGCCGGAAAACTGGCGCCGCCGGTCGGCAGCTTGATGGCATAGACGCCACGGCCATAGGTGAAGGCCATGAGCGTCGTCCCCTGCAGGGGCGTGGCCGTCGCGCCGCGATCGACCGTCAGGTACTGGATGACGGTGTTCGGCAGGCCCCACTGATAGCGGGTCCAGACCGGCGTGGCCGCATCGATGTCGTCCGTGTAGTAGAAGCCGAAGTGCGTGCCGAGGAACGCCTGCTTGCGGTTGAGCGGGTTGACCGCGATGCCCGAGGCCGGAACGTCGGGCAGGTTCCCGGTCTTGTTCGAGCGCGTCCAGGCCGTGCCGCTCCACTTGAGCTCGAACACGTGGCCCGGCGTCGCGGGGGTGTTGGTGTTGAAGCCGCCCACGGCGGCGTAGAGGCGGGTGTGGTCCGTCGGGTCGAAGGCGACGCCGAGGATGGCCCGGTTGGGCAGCACGGCGTTGGTCGAATCCACGTCGCGCCAGGTGGCGCTGGTCAGCGGCGCGCACGAGAAGGTCGAGGTGTTGGCCGCGGCCTGCGTGCAGCCGGTGCCGGAGTAGATGTTGTCCGACCAGAAGACCTTGCCTTCGGCCGAGCCGGTGGCGGCCGCCTTCGGATTGCTCGGCGCCAGGTTGACGGCGATGATCGAGTCGGTCGTCGAGCCGCTGCGGATCAGAGCGGGGGAGACCTTCTTCCAGGTCGGTTTCTGGGTGCCGAACGCGCCCGCGGCCCAGAGGTAGTCCTCGGCGAGGATCAGGTTGCGGCAGACGCTGTTGGTGCAGTGGAGCGTGTCCATCATGAACGGCGCGCTCCAGTCGGCGGTGCCGGTGAACGCGTTCGGGCCGCAGGCCGAGGCGAACGGACCGTCGGCGCCGCTGTTCTTGGAGCAGTACATGGAGCCGTAGGTGTACTCGCTGAACCACCAGCCCGCGGTCTCGGTGCCGGCGAGCGGATCGAAGGCCATGAAGAAGCCGTCGCCGCCGACCGACCGGCCGGTCGCCTGAAGGTTGGGCTTGGAGCTGTCCCAGGTGGCGTTGCCGTTGTCCTGCATGCCGCCGGCCCACCACTGCGGACCCGCGGCGTTGGCGAAGTTGCGGCCGATCTGGCCGGCGTAGAACTGGTTGGTGTTGAACGAGCCGTTGACCTGCTTCCAGTTGGCGGTGGCGCCGCTGGCGTTGTTGTAGTAGACGCCGCCGTCGTTGCCGAGCAGGAACGTCGAGCCCGAGGTGCCGACGAAGGCGAACGCCTGCTGGTCGGGATGGACCTTGCCGTAGGAGGGGCAGCTGGTGGTGTAGACGTTGGTCAGGTTGCTCTGCGTGATCGAGGTGTAGGTCGCGTTGACCGTCGACCGGAAGGCGTCGATCTGGCCGATGTACAGATCCTTGTCGTTGCTCGGGTTGACCGCGAGGAACAGGTCATACCAGCCCTGGCCGGTGCCGCTCGACCCGGCGCCGCAGGTGCCGTAGGTGGTGCTGCCGGTGAGCTTGGTCCAGGTCGTCGAGCCGCCGTCGGGCCGCAGCACGTAGGTGCCCTCCGCCGTGTAGTCGCTCGCCTTCGAGACCAGGGCGTAGAGCGTCAGGCCGCCGTCGCTGCCGGTGCCGGCCGCGAGCTCGATGCGGCCCGTGAGGCTGCCGCCGCTCGCCTGGTTGACGCCGTTGCCGGTGCCGGCGGGGAAGCCGCCGAACAGCGGCGTGAAGGCCGCCGGGCAGCCGCTCGCCGGCATGGTGAAACGGTAGACGCCGTTGTTGCCGTTGCCGTTGTTGGCGACGTAGCCCACGGCGACATAGCCGACGGTGGTGGCGCCGCGCGAATCGAGATGGAGGCTGCTGATGCGGTTGATGGCGGTGAACGTCGGATTGCTCGCCGACGGGTTCGTGTAGCTGGCGCCGAAGCCGCAGATCTGCCAGTTCGCACCGCCGTCGTGCGTGATGTAGAGGTCATAGCGCGTGCCGACCAGGATGCGGTTGGCGTTCTTCGGGTCGACCTGGATGACGCGGATGTTCTGGTTGCCCCAGCGGTTGCCGCCCGCGGGCACGGTCGGCGAGTAGGGCGTGAACACGTCGGCGCCGAGCTGCGTCCACGTGGCGCCGGCGTCGGCGGTCTTCATGATGCCTTCACCGAACTGATCGTTGGCGGCCCAGTCGCCCGTTCCGGCGTAGACCACGTTGTTGTTGGTCGGGTCGATCTCGATGGCGCCGGCCGACTGGGTGACGAAATCCTTGTCGTCCCAGAGCGGCGTCCAGGTCGGCGTCGCGGCGCTCAGGTTGGTCGTCTTCCAGAGGCCGCCGGCCGAGAAGCCGGCATAGGCGACGTTCGTGTCGACCGGGTCGACCGCCAGGCCGCCCGCGCTCACGCGCCCGGCCACGATGCCGTACTGATAGGCGTTGTTGGTCGTGCCCACGGAGTCCAGCGGCTGCGGTCCGTACGAGACCCAGGTGTTGGTGCCCGGCGCGACGACCGCTTTGCCGGTCACCCGGCGGATGCCCGGCGGAACGAGGCCGTCCTGTTCCCAGATCGCGGCATCCCGGACCTCTCTCTGATTGTGCTCCTGCGCCTTCGTCCAGGGGGACGGGGGCATCTGGCCGGTGGGGTAGGTCAGCAGGTACAGGTTGCGGAGGGAGTTCATCTTGATGAGCCCGCCCTCCTCCTTGACGCCGCCGGGATACGGCAGCGCGCGCAGGTAGGCATCCCTCTGCTGGCTGTCCTGCACTGTCGTGTCAGGTGCTTCGGTGCTCGGGTCGCCTGCGAATGCAGTCGCAGGCAGGATTACAAGAATTGCTGTTGCGGCGCCGCGTACGGCCCGCCAGAACATGGTTCTCATCGATTTCTCCCTTTCGTCCAGAATGGTGATTGTCGCCTGTGCAAGGGTTGTTCCCGCACCGGAAGAGGCGGCGTGTCCGGGGGGATGGAATGAAAGGTGGGTCAGGAATTGCGCCAGTCACGGGTGGCAATTCCTGACCCACGGGTCAGATTGAAGGCCGGCTGCTGCCTACTGGTAGGTCACGATGAGCTGCGGCTTGTTGGCCGTGGTGGTGTTCTCCCCGGGATAGAACCCGATGTAGTCGTAGCCGCTGTCGTCGTTGTCGTCGGTGGTGAAGGTGATCCGGAGCTGGGTGGTCCCGGTCTTGTTGATGGCGGCGAGGCCCGCCGCGTTCAGCGTGCCCGTCGAGGCCGAGCCGTTGCTGGCCGGGTTCGACATCGTGGCGACGCTGGTCGCCGTGGCCGCGGCCTGCCAGTCGGCGATGGCGAACGCGGTCGAGCCGCCGAAGCCGTTGGAGATGTCCGCCACGCAGGTGCCGTGGGTGGTGAAGGGGTTGGTGCCGGAGGAGGTTCCGCGCACCAGGCGCAGGGTCACCGCGGTGATCGTCGCCGTGTCCGGGATCGAGGAGGTGTTGAAGGAGACGATGCTCTTGTACTGTTCGTCGACATTCGTGTCGCCGACCCGCAGCGCTGCGGTGGTGTTGTCGGTCGAGTTGCCGCCGCCGCCCACGTTCGTGGTCTCGCCGACCTCATAGAGGCGGCCGTCCTCCGCCGCGACCGAGTAGAAGGTGACGGTGACCGGGTTGGGCGGCGCAATCGCGGTCACGGTGACCGGGATCTCGTTCGAGATCAGCGCCGAGCCGCAGCCGGGGGTGGTCCGCTCCACCAGGAAGTAGCTGCCGACGGCGGGGAAGTTGGCGCAGTTGAGGACGTAGCTCGTGCCCGTGGCGCCGGAGATGTTGGTGATCGCGCCGCCCGAGGTCGTGCGGTATCCCCACTGGTGGGCGCTCACGCCGCCGCCGGTGTCGGTGACCGTCGCGGTGCCGCCGGTGCAGGGGCTGCCGATCGTCGTGCTGCCGGCGACCGAGACCGTCACGTTCGAGAGCGGCGAGGCCATGCTCACGGTCGCACTGCCGGCGCCGGGCTGGTTGCACGTCGCGTTCGACACGCCGGTGAGGCTGTAGGTGGTGGTGCTGGTGGGGGAGACGGAGCGCGTGGCCGGGGTGGTCGAGACGCCGCTCTGGACGAAGCCGTCCGACCAGGTCAGCGTCCACGGGCCGGTGCCCACGAGATCCACGGTGAGGGTGGCCGGGCTACCGGAGCAGACCGAGGTCGTGCCGGAGACCTTGGCCGGGATGGCGCAACCCATGTCCAGCCGGCCATGGCCGTAGACGTTGTTCGGGACGGCTCCGGCGGCGCTGCCGCAGGTCGTGGAGGTCAGCGTGATCTTCTTCGTCGAGGAGGTGAGGCGGCTCTCGATCGCGTCGACGTTGCCCGTCAACGAGGGGAACGCGGACAGCAGGAGCGCCACGCCGCCGGCCACGTGCGGACCGGCCATCGAGGTGCCCGAGAGCGAGGAGTAGGTCGTGTCGCTCGTCCGGTAGGACGACCGCGTGTTGGTACCGGGAGCCATGATGTCCGGCTTGATGCGGCTGCTGCCGTCGGCCGTCACCGGGCCGCGGCTGCTGAACGACGCCACCGTGTCGGCGCCGGTGTTGAGGGCGCCGGTGGTGAACGAGGGATCGTAGAAGCTCGGCGGATCGGAGACCGTGGAGCAGGCCGAGCCCGAGTTGCCGGCGGAGACCTCCATCAGGATGCCGGCGGCGCGGGTGTTGGTGACCGCGGTGAGCAGGATGTTGGGGGTGGTGCAACCCTCGGCTGCATTGCAGCCCCAGGAGTTGTTCGTGACGTGCGGCGCCTTGCTCGGATCGCCCTGGGCGGTCGTGCCGCCGACCGGATAGGGGGCGATGAAGAACTCCATGCACTCCAGGTAGGAGGCCGGGGTGCCGGCGCCCTGGTTCATGTTGCGGCAGCCGATCCACTTCGCGCCGGGCGCCATGCCGATCTGGTTGGCGCCGTCGAGGCCGACGATGGTGCCCATGGTGTGGGTGCCGTGGCCCTGGTCGTCGCAGGGCTGGGTGGAGTTGGCGCCGCAGGTGCCGCCGCCGCTATGGACCGAGTCGTGCCAGTTGTAGTCGTGGCTGGCCGTGGTGCCGTTCCAGCCGCGGTAGGCGTTCTTGAGCGCGGCGTGCGTCCAGCGGTAGCCGGTGTCGGCGGCGCCCACGACCACGCCCTGGCCGGTGTAGCCCAGGCTCCAGATCTGCGGCGCGCGCACGTAGCTGATGCCCGGCTCGACCGCGGTGATGGCCTTGCCGGTGATCGGGTCGATCCCCGCCTCGGGCTGCGACCACTCGGGGTTGAACTCGAGCGCCGCCAGCTCCTCCGGATCGGGCAGGGTCTGGCGCATCTCGGGGTTGCCGTCGAGGCGCTTGATGTCGGTCCGCAGGGCGAGCTTCTTCGCCAGCGTGCGATCACCCTTCACCAGGATCGCGTTGACCAGGTAGAACGACTGGTACTCGACACCCTGGGCGTCGAGCATCGCCCGGATCGGCTTCTGCGTCTCCTGGGCGGTGTTGAAAAGCGTCTCGTAGACGAACTGGCCCTTGCTGAGCTTGCCCTTGAGCTGGGCCGCCGCGGCGAGGTTGGCCTGCTGCTTGAGCACGACGAAGTACTCGGCCTGCGCGCCGGCCCGGGTGTTCTCGATGACCCAAGGGTGGATCTTGTTGAGCGCGGCCTGCTCGGTCTCGATGTCGACGACCTGGGCCTGCGCTCCGGCTCCCAACATGAAAATTCCAGCAACCATGGCCAGGCCCACCCGCTGCAAAAGCGCGGATACAGGCCCGGTAAGACGGACAGTCTGCATTGTGTCTCTCCTTTGTGATGACGGGGCTACATCTAGAAGAGTGTCGGAAGGAGCCCAGAGTGAGCCCGGCCAGAGCGAGCCCGGCCAGAGAGCCCGGCCGAGCGGTCCGGAGCAACGGGCTGCGATATGCTCCAGACGTTGAGCACGGCCTTCGACAGCCTCGCGGCGGACTACGACGACGGATTCACCCGCACCGGTCTCGGATCGCGGATGCGTCGCGCCGTCTGGAATCGTCTGGACGCCCTGTTTCGCCCCGGCGACCGGATCCTGGAGCTGGCCTGCGGCACCGGGGAGGACGCCGTCCATCTCGGATCGCGGGGGGTTCACGTCCTCGCCACCGACGCCTCGCCGGAGATGGTCCGCGTCGCCCAGGCCAAGGCGGGCCGGGCCGGGCTGACGACCGTGGAGGTCCGGCACCTGGCGGTGGAGGATCTCGGCCGTCTGACCCCCCCGGAAATCCCTCTCTTCGATGGAGCCCTCTCCGATTTCGGCGGTCTCAACTGCGTCGCGGACCTGCCCTCGTTCGGCGCCGCGCTCGCCGCCCGGCTGCGGCCCGGCGCCGTCGCCGTCCTCTGCGTCATGGGGCCGGTCGTCCCGTGGGAGTGGGCCTGGTTCCTGGCCCACGGCCAGCCGGGCAAGGCGTTCCGCCGGCTCAAACCGGGCGGCGTGGAATGGCGCGGGCTGCGGATTTACTATCCGTCGATCCGGACCCTGCGCCGGGCGCTCGCTCCGGCCTTCCGGATGCGGCGGGTGTCGGCCCTCGGAGCGCTGCTGCCGCCGCCCTACACGGAGACCTGGGCGGCCCGGCACCCCGGCCTCGTCGACCGCCTCGACCGCTGGGAACGGCGGCTGGAGACGCTGCCGCCGTTCCCCTCGCTGGCCGATCACTACCTGATGGAGCTGGAACGCACGTGAGCTGGACTCTCGCCTGTCCTGTCTGCCGCACTGGATTGCCGGGGTTGACGCCGACCGGAGACGAAGCGGTCTGCCCCGGCTGTACCCACCCCTGGAAGCGGATCGACGGCATCTGGCGCTTCCTGGCGCCGGAGCGGGAAGCGGTGTTCGCGCCGTTCCTTCGCGATTACACCCGCATCCGGCACGCCGAGGGCCGGGGATCGGAAGATCCGGACCACTATCTCCGGCTGCCCGACTGCGATCCCTCCCACCCCGTCGCCTGGCAGTGGCGGATGCGCAGCCGGACCTGGGAGACGTTCCGCCGCCGCGTCCTCCCCGGGCTGGGGCCGAAGATCCTCGATCTCGGCGCCGGCGTCGGCTGGCTGAGCCACCGGCTGGCCGGCCTGGGCAAGGAGCCCTGCGCGGTCGACGTCAGCGTCGACGACCGGGACGGCCTCGCCGCCGCCCGTCACTATGAGCCGCGCTGGCCGCGCCTCCAGGCCGAGCACGACCGCCTTCCCCTGGCCGACGGCCAGGCGGACGCGGTGATCTACAACGCGAGCCTCCACTACAGCGGTGATTACGAATCCACCCTGCGCGAGGCCCTGCGCGTGCTCAAGCCGGACGGCAGCCTGGTGATCCTGGAGTCGCCGGTCTACAACCGGGAGGAGAGCGGCCGGCGCATGGTGGCCGAGCGCCACGCCGACTTCGAGCGCCGCTTCGGAACCCGCTCGGACGCCCTGCCCAGCATCGAGTACCTCACCTGGCAGCGGCTTGACGATCTCGCCCGGTCGCTCGATCTGCGCTGGCGCAAGGTCCCCACCTGGTACGGCTGGCGCTGGGCCGTGCGCCCCTGGGTGGCCCGGCTGAAGCGCAAGCGCGAGCCGAGCCGCTTCGTGATCCTGGTGGGACGTTTGTGCTAGGTTGAACGCTCACATGCCGGCATGCAGGAGGTGGGTCGAATGAGCTCGATTCTGCTGGTCTCCGCGCCCTTCCTCTCGGTGGTGAGGCCGGCTCTCGGCGTGAGCCTGCTCAAGGCCGCGCTGGACGGCATCGGAGTCGACTCCACCATCGAGTACCTGAACCTCCGCTTTGCGGAGACCGTCGGCGTCGACATCCACGAGTCGCTGGCCCAGAGCCTGGTGAACACCCTGCTCGTCGGCGAGTGGGTCTTCTCCGAGCGGGTCAACGACCATCCCGATCCCGCTCTTCAGGCCCAGTACCTGCGCGCGTTGCGCGAGGTCTATCCCGAGGCGGAGATCGCGAAGCTGACGGCGATCCGGCAGGCGGCCACGGACTTCGTGGAGCGGGAGGCGCAGCGGATCGCGGACGCGGCGCCGGTCATCCTCGGCTTCTCGACCTCGTTCCAGCAGAACTGCGCGTCGCTGGCCATCGCCCGCCGGGTCCGCGAGCTGCGGCCCGGCATCCTGATCTGTTTCGGGGGCGCCAACTGCGAAGGCCCGATGGGGCTCGCGCTCCTCGAAGCGTTCCCGCAGATCGACTACGTGTTTTCCGGCGAGGCCGACCATACGTTTCCGGAATTCGTCCGCCGCGTGCTCGCGGGGACGGCGCCCTACGCGCCTTCCCAGGGTGTCTACTCCCGGGAGGGAACGTCAGAGGGCGCGGCGGAGATGGTGCAGGACATGGACGCCCTTCCGCTGCCCGATTTCTCGGACTACTTCGCGACCCTGGAAGGCTCCGGCTATCGGGATCGCATCGCCCCGGGATTGATGTTCGAAAGCTCCCGCGGCTGCTGGTGGGGCGCGAGGAAGCACTGCCGCTTCTGCGGTCTCAACGGCTCGACCATGAGATACCGCTCCAAGTCGCCCGAGCGGATCGTGAGCGAGCTGGAGGCGCTGCACCGCACCTGGGACGTCTCCCAGTTCCTGGCCGTCGACAACATCATGGACATGCAGCACATCGAGACGGTGTTCGGCGCCCTGGGCCGGGAGGACAGCCGCTACCGGTTCTTCTACGAGATCAAGGCCAACCTCACCCGGCCGCAGCTCGACACGATCGCTTCCGGCGGCGTGACCTGGATCCAGCCCGGCATCGAAAGCCTGGACGACGAAGTGCTGCGCCAGATGGAGAAGGGAGTGACGGCGCTCCAGAACCTGGCCCTGCTGCGCAACTCGGCGGAGATCGGTCTTCGGCCCCTGTGGTCCATCCTGGTCGGCTTCCCGGGAGAGACGGCCGAGCACTACGCGCGCATGGCCGACCTGGTGCCGAAGATCGAGCACCTCGCCCCGCCCTTCGGCTGCGTGCCGATCCGGCTCGACCGCTTCAGCCCCTATTTCGAGCGGGCGGCGGCTCTGGGATTCGAGCGCGTGAAGCCGGTCTTCGCGTATGGGGCGGTCTACGGTCTGCCGCCGGAGATGCTGGAGCGGCTGGCCTACTTCTTCGAGGGTGAGCTCGTCACGCCGCCCGAGCCCGGCGCCCTCGATCCCCTCCATCGCGCGGTGGAAGCCTGGCGGAAGCGGAGCTCCGACCGTGGCGGACCGCCGGTGCTCACGGCTTCGCCGTTCGACTCCGGCGTACTGATCGAGGACACCCGTTCGTGCGCCACGCAGAGATGGCGGCGGCTGAGCGCCGGGGAGGCCGCGGTGCTCGACGCCTGCCGGGAGCCCACGCCCATGAAAGCCGTAATTGAGAGTGCAGGCGTCGAGGCTGCGGGTGAGATCGTCGAGCGCCTGATGGCCGCGGGCTACCTCCTCGTTCAACGGGACCGCGCGCTCAGCCTGGTGGTCGACGAAGGCGCGGGCGAGACGGTCCGGCTGACCCCGTCGCCGTTCCCCGGCGGCTGGGTCCGGCCGCCCGTGGCCGCTTAAGCCTTGCGGGTGGCGTCGAGGGCCGCGCCGTAGAGCTGCGCTTCCCGTTCGGGGCCGAGACGATGGTAGCCCGCGAGGTAGGGACGGCCTCCGAACCGGAGACAGGTGTCGAGGAGCGAATCCTGGATGAACCTCGCCCGATCCACCGCCGCCTCGTCTCCCTGTGGCAGCGTGTAGTAGAGACCGATGCCGAAGCTTCGCACAGACCCGGCCGGGCGAGGATCGAACGGCGACCGCAGCCCGGCGGGAGGCGACGCCAGGCAGAGCAGGTAGATGCGCGACAGATGGGAAGTGAGCAGGCCCAGGCTCAATCCCAGGTCGACGTGGTCGGCGAAGCGCGCGAGGCCTTCGAAGTCGAAGACGTAGTCCGACCAGACATGGCAAGGTCCGGCCGCGGGAGGAGCAGCGGGAGAGCTGGCCTCGGCGAAGTCGAACCAGGATTCGACAGCGATCTCCCCATCCTCGACAGCGTTCCCGCGAACGGCCGTGAACGCCCCCCCGGTCCATTCCGCGAAGAAGAAATCCGATAGAGAAACCTCGTCTCCGGCCAGAGGCTGTAGCGATTCGACGAGCGCGGGAAGCGAGCCGTGGGCTGAGACGGAGATCCGGGCGCGCGGGCGCCAGGGCACGGTCCGCATCACGGCGGTCTCGATCACCCCGGCCCGGCCCTGTCCGCCCAGGGCGAGCGCGAAGAGGTCCGGCCGCTCGGTGCGCGAGCACTCGACGGCGTCGCCGGAGGAGAGGAGAAGGCGGAGCCGCTCGACGTGGTCGATCTGGGCGCCTCCGGCGACCGACGCGACGCCGAAACCGCCGGCCGAGAGCGTCCCGCCCACGGTGGTTCCCAGGTGGTTGGTGGCCACGGGAAGCGTCCGTCCCGCGGCGTGGAGGGCGCGGACCACGCCCGACCAGCGGCAGCGAGCCTGCACTTCGATCCGTCCCTCGGGCAGATGCCGGAAGGAAGGCTCGGAGGTCTCGTTGAGGAGGATCACGCCGCCTTCGCTCAGGCACTGGCCGTGGCACGAATGCCCGGCTCCCCGCACCGTGACCGGAACGCCGGGCGGAGCCGCAAGCAGCGCCCGCCGGACCTCCTCTTCCGAGCCCGTGCGCACGGCCCCCAGGGGGACGCGGCGGACGAAGCCGCCGAAGTCGCGCGCGTAGGGCTCAAGATCTTCCTCCGAGCGCATCCCTGCTTACTTCTCCAGGAGGAAGGAGCCGATCACGAGGGCGTCGAGAGGCGAGGCGAAGAAGCACTCGATCGCGTCGCGCGGCGTGCAGACGATGGGCCGGCCCGCCGTGTTGAACGACGTGTTCACCACGATTGGAACGCCGGTGCGCTCCTCGAAGGCGGCGATGAGATCGAAGAAGGCCGGGTTCCGGTCGCGGTCCACGGTCTGGATCCGCGCGGTGCCGTCGTCGTGCCGGGCGGCCGGGATGCGGTCGATCCGGTCGGGCCGGATGCGGTGGGTGAAGAGCATGAACGGCGACTCCGTCGCCGGCTCGAACCAGTCGGCGGCCCGGTGGGCGAGCACGGCCGGCGCGACCGGCCGGAACTCCTCGCGACCCTTGATGTCGTTGAGGCGGTCGCGGGTCGCCTCGTTCAGGGGCGAGGCGAGGATCGAGCGGGCGCCGAGGGCGCGCGGCCCGAACTCCATCCGGCCCTGAAACCAGCCGAGGATCCTGTCCTGCACGAGCAGCTCCGCCGTCTCGCCTCCGACGTCTGTCAGGAGCCGATGGCGCAGCTTCGACTCCCGCAGCAGCTCGCCGATCTGCTCGTCGGTGAAAGACGGCCCCAGGAGCGCACTCTCCATGCGGTAGCGGCGCCCCGGTTCTCCCTGCTGGGAATCCACCCAGAGCGCGGCACCCAGAGCGGTGCCGGCGTCGCCCGCCGCGGGCTGAACCCAGACATCGCGGAACGGACCGTCGTCGCGCAGCCGCGCGTTCAGGACGCAGTTGAGCGCCACGCCGCCGGCCAGGCAGAGGGCGTCCGCGCCCGTGGCTCCGTGCAGCCACCCGGCGAGCTCCAGGACGGTCTCTTCGAGGACGGTCTGGAGCGAGCACGCGAGGTCGAGGTGGCGTTGATCCAGGAGGGAGCCCGGCTCGCGCGGCGGGCCGAACCGCTCGGCCAGCGCCAGCGGCTGGACTGTGTAGCGGCCGCCCTCTCCGACCTGCACGAGACGGCGGAGGGCCTCCGCCTGCTCCGGTTTGCCCAGGGCGGCGAGCGCCATGACCTTGTACTCGTCCGACGAGGGCTTGAAGCCCAGGAAGCCGGTCATCTGCTCGTACAGCAGGCCGAGCGAGTGGGGGAGCTGGACCGACCCGATCATCGACAGCTCCGCGCCGCGCCCGTGGCCGTAGGCCGTGGTGGCGTCGCCGCCGAAGCCGTCGAGCGTCATCACCGCGGCCTCGTCGAACGGCGACGGGAAGTAGGCGCTCGCGGCGTGGGCCACGTGGTGCGGGACGAAATGAAACTGCCACCGCTGGCCGCCGGCTCCCGCGCCGAAGCTCCGCTGAAGCTCCCACGGCACGTAGTCGCCGATCACGTGCGGCGCGGTGGCCGCGCCGGCCAGGAAGAGGCTCTGCCAGGGATCGAATCCGAGCGGGCGCCGGGCCGCTTCCGCATTGCCGGGCAGGGGAAGATCCTCGGCCCGGCCGGGCCGGTTGATCAGCGGAAACGGGTCGAACGAATAGGCGATGTGATCGAGATCGCCGAGCTTCAGCCCAGCCTCCCGCAGGCAGTAGTCGATGGCGTGGAATGGCAGCGCATAGGAGTTGAAGGGCTTCGTCCGCTTGTGGTGCTTGATGCGGACGAAGCGCTCCTCTTCCGCCGCCGCGATCGCGACGCCGTCGACGAGCAGGCAGGCCGCCGAATCGTGGAACACCGCGTTGAGGCCGAGGATCTTCAAAGTGGATATCTCCTCACATCGCTCCTTCACATCGCCGGCTGCAGGAGGCTCTCGACGTTCATCAGCCCCCGGTACTCCTCCAGCAGCCGCTCCCGGTTGGAGATGCAGGCGATGGCGGGCGTCAGCAGATGGGGGTGGCGCTTGCGCTCGTACATGTCGCGCAGCGCGGCCAGGGGCGCCGTGGTCCTGCCCTCCAGCCAGCCTTCGAGCTTGTCGAGGAAATGGATGTGGTACTGGGCTTCGAGCAGGCGGATGAAGTCCTGCTCCAGCAGGCGCCGCATCGATTCCAGGTGGACGCCGCGGATCGCTTGGGGCGACAGCACCTGGTACCCGAACGCGTGCTTGAGCTGGTAGGGATCCTGATGCACGACGAGCGTGGTTCCCATGCCGCGCAGGTGCCGGTAGCCGAGGTCGACGACCTCCTGGCGCTGGCCGGCCGCGTGGATGGAGCAGCTCAGGTCCATGTCCTCGACGCCGGCGTAGTAGTACTCGTCGTAGCCGCCGATTCCCAGGTAATCCTCGCGGCGCATCACGAGCGGCACGGCCTTGCCCACCGGCGCGCCGTACCAGGAGTCCTGCTCGGGAACGACGCAGACGACATCGCCGGCGAGGGCGCGCAGCGCCTTCCCGATCCAGTCCGGATCGTCGAGATAGCAGTCGTCGTGGAAGAGGGCGACGTACTCGCCGCGCGCCTGGCGGACCCCGGCGTTGTAGCCCTTCGAGATGCAGGCAAGCTCGGACTCGACGATGGTGAAGCGCTGGAACGGCCGCAGGTCGACGCCGAAGCCGGCGTAGACGAAGACGATCTCGATCTCGTGGCCGCGGCTGTGGTGGAGAATGCTCGGGATCAGCACGTTGCGCGCGTAGAGATCGTTGAACGGCACCAGCACGATGCACGAGATCTGCGGCGCGGGCGAGCTCCCGATCTCCCGAAGGCTGTCGAGCGGCAGCTCGGGGTAGCCGTTCAGCCGGGCGAAGAGATGGTTGACCACGGTGTCGAGCCGCTCGGCGTCGCTCCGGATCTCCAGCACCGCCTCCTGGGCCTCGCCGTCCCGGATCGAAAACGAGGCGCCCTCCCGGGAGCGGAAAAACGCCTCGATCGCCTCGCGGTCGAAGGCCCCTTTGGGATGGACGAGGACGAAGCGGTCGTCAGTCTTCTCGATTCGGTACATCCGGATCTCCAGGAGCTTCTACATCGGCAAGATAGGGAGGAAGGGCGAAGACCCGCACGTATTCGGACGGGCTGGCGCACCGGTAGCGGCCGTGCGCCTCAGCCTCCGGGATGACGGGAGCCGGGCCTTCCAGACCCGTTTCGGCCGCGAGCAGGGCCAGGGTGACGAGAGGGAGGACCACCGCGCCGGCCCGGTCCTCGTAGAACGTGATGGTGTGGGCCTGATCGCAGGCGCGGATGAGCTGCTTGCGGTCGTCCGCGGCGAAGGCGTCGAGCATCTCCCAGACGGGCAGCTTGTCCCAGTCCTCGCGGCGGGTGGAGTAGAAGGGGCACGCCGCCGCCAGGGTTCCGCTCTCGATCTCCCGTTCCAGGAACGCCACGGCCGGAGCGAATGCGGAACGCGGCACCCCCAGCTCGGCCAGGGCGAGCACCGCGGCCGCGGTCGACACCACGGGATCGCCGCCGCCGCCGCCGACGCCGCCGCCGACGACGACGCCGCCGAAGATTCCGCTAGAGCTTACGCTTTCGAGGATCTCGCCGGCCAGACGATGGCGGAGACGGGCTCCCTCTGGATCCCTTCCAATCGCCAGGGCGTAGAACCAGTCCACGAGGTACGGATTCGCGATGTAGAGGCCGGAGCGGTGCTCGAACCCGTCCTCCAGCATGGCGAGCGGCGCGGTCTCGCCGAGGCCGTGCCGGCGGCGCAGGAAGCGGACCAGGCAGGCCACGGTCAGATCCGGCTGGCACCAGTGGCGGACCGCCTCGTGCCATGGCATCTTGCCCGGCTCGCCCTGAGTGGTCCAGGGCTGCGGCACGTAGCCCCGTTCGGGATGGGTGGGATCGCGAAGCTCTTCGAAGGCAAGGACGGCGGCCTCGTCGTCGATCCCCAGCAGGATGAGCGCGGAGTCGATCGAGGTCACCTGGCCGCCGCGGTGATAGGCCCAGAGCGCCCCCTGCCGGTGGCTCCGCAGGTGGGTTTCGACCGCGGCCTGCGCCCGGGCGCACGCCTCCGCCTGCGGGCCGCCGCGCTCCGCGGCTCTGCGCAGGGCGAGCAGGAGAAGACCGAGCGGCACGAGATCGCCGTAGGGAAAGGGATCGAACTGCAACGGCGGGATGCAGGTGAGCGAGAGCTGTCCCGCCTCCACGATTCCGGCGAGACCGCGGAGCCGCTCCGCGCAGAGGTCCAACGTGCCGGTCATTGGAGCCAGTCACCGCGCACGGCCAGATAGGCCTTGGCGCCGGAAGCGCGGCCCGGCTCGTACGAGGCCTTGACGTGGTGCAGCCAGCGGATGCGCACCCGCTTCGCCCGGCCTCCCAGGAGGGCGGCGAGGTCGTCCTGTTCTTCGTCCTCTTCGTCCAGACCCGGAAACGCTAGCAGCGCGGCGCGCTTGGCGGCCGTGCAGAGACCCCTCTCCACGAGATGGTCGAGGAGCGCCTCCCAGCGCGGCCCGGGCTGCCAAATGTGATCCATCCCCGGGTAGCCTTCGAGGCCGACGCGGCTGCCCACGCCGTCGGAGACGTCGAGCGTCAACTTGACCCCGCCGATCCCGCCGACCGCCGGCGCGAAGCCACGGACGAACCGGTCCAGGCCGTCTACCTCTCCCGGCCAGCCGGCGCGTTCGCAGTAGGGGGCGATGGCCTCGGCCGGCAGATTCGTGATGCACAGGCGGATCGGCTGGCTCGGCCGCGACAGCATCAAGCCCGCCTGAAAGATCCGCGCCGTCGGCGGCAGCGCTTCGCTGCAACGGACGAGCCGGTCGCGCCAGGGATCGGGAAGCGGCCCGCCGCGCAGGAGCGCGAGCGCTTCGCCGAGGATCTCCACCGCTCCGCGCTGTGCGCGCCGTTCGGGATCGTCGAGGGTCGGGCCTTCGAGGTGGGCGACCTTGGGGCCGAAAAAGAGGCTCGGGATCGGTTCAACGTCGATGGAGCCCCGAGCCTGCGGCTCGTCCAGATCCAGCTCGAACCAGATGTCGTCCACGCCGCGGTGGAGCGGCGAGGCCGGGTCCGCCCAGACCGAGGCGAATCCCTCGACGGTGCGCCAGGCCGGCACGTCCCGCAGCAGCGCTTCCGGCAGCGCCGCGGACGGGTGCCGCCCCGCGAGAAGGCCGAGTCCGCCGCTCGCGGCGTCGGCGAGGAACAGCAGATCGGCGGGAAACTCTCCCGCCCCGAGCCGGCACTCGAAGCCGGTCACGCGGACCAGCGCCGCGGGCAGCCGAGCGGTCGCGCGCCGCATCCGCTCCAGGCCAGCCGCAGGGAAGAGCTCCGGCGGCAGGTGGGGCTCCAGGCCGGCGATCGAGTCGGCAAGACTTGCGAAGGTCATCGAGGCTCGGGACCGAGGGCCCCCGCGCGCAGACCGGGCCTGGCGCGCGGGAGCCGAAGGTTTAGCAGCAGGTCGGACCGTAGCAGCTCAGCTCGTACCCGCAGCTGCACCAGCTGCCGCCGCTGTTGCTGTTGTAGCAGGTCGAGAGATCCGCCACGCGGTTCTCCGTCTCCGCCGGCGGCAGGACGATGTGGACGGTGTTGGGGGTCTCTTCATGGATGGCGATGTTCGTGCCTTCCGGAAGCTTGCCGCCGAAGAGCTTCTCCAGAGCGCCCTTCGGGTTGCTCACCAGCTCGCCCCGGAACGTCGGATCCTTGGCGGCCATCTCACGGATCTTGGACTCGACCGATGTACGGCGTTCGCTGCCTGCCATGCGTGCCTCCCTTTCAGATTGTCCTGTGACTCGGCTCGACAGGGTAGAGCACGGCTCTACCCATCCTCAGAGTAAGTAGTGGCTCGAAGCGGTTCATTGCAGCAGGAGAGCCTCCGGAATCTCCTCAGGCGCGGCGAAGCGCAAAAGGAGATACCCGATGCCGCTCAATCCCTGGAACAGCCCCGGCATGGAGACGCAGCCCGAAGGCTGATGCCAGAGCCGGTAGTGCCCCCTGGCGTCCGCGCGGCGCACCATCCGGTCGAGACCCGCACGGGCGTCGTCGACGGCCCGCTCGTCGCCGAGCCGGCGGCCGGCCTCGAACAGGATGCCCAGGCGCCCGGCGTTGCCGCAGCAGAGATGGTCCATCCGGCTCGCGCCGGTGTTGTGGGCCAGCTTCATGCCGGCCGCGATGTCGGAGCGGATCGCCGCCGTGTCGAGCACGTCGAGCCCGCCCAGCCGGCCGAGCGCCACGCCGGGACCGCCGTGACACCAGCCGTCCGCGAAGAAGTAGCTCGGATGATCCGGGGCCCACCGGAAGTCCGGCCAGTTGCCGTGCTCGGCGGAGAACGTGCCGGCCTCGTAGCGGATCGCCTCCTCGGCCGCATCCCGGAAGCGCGCGTCGCCGGTCGCGGCGTGGAGGCGCAGCAGCGCGTAGGCGATCCCGGCCGCGCCGTGCGAGAAGCCGGTGATGTGCTGGCCCTCCAGCGTCATCCAGGCGCGGATCCCGCTCGCCCCGTTCGGCACCGGCGTCCGCCCGGCCAGCAGGCGCTCGCCGCAGTCGACGGCCCGCGCCAGGAAGGCCTCCTCCCCGGTGGCGTTCCAGGCCGCCAGCATGGCGAGCAGCGTGCCGGCCGTGCCGTTGAGCAGGTCGTAGCCCTGGTCCTCGGCGATGGAGGTCGGGGTGACGATCGACAGCAGCGGCCGCACCTCGGCGGCGAGATCGGGCTCGCCGAGCATCGCGGCGATCCGCGGCAGCGTGTAGCCGAGGCTGGCCCAGCCGCTCAGGCCGTGGGCGCGCGCCACCTGGGTGCTCCGCCTCGCCGCCGTCTCCTGGAGGTCGCGGACGACAGGGGTCAGGACCGCGTGCGCCGTCCGGCGCCAGCCGTCGTCTCCGGTGACGCGGGCCAGCGCGGCGAACAGGAGCGAGACCCCGGTGCCGCCCTCGAACAGGTCCGGACCGATCGCGTCGAGCTGGAACCTGTGCTGGCCCTGACCCTGGAGCGAGGCGAGGGTGATCCAGATCATCTCGCCCTGGCCCACCTCCATGGCCGTCCGGCGCAGGCCTTCGCCGATCGCCACGGCGCGGTCGATCATCTCGTCGCGCGAGAGCGGAGCCGCCTCTCCTTCATCGGCCGCGGGAGCCGCCGCCTCCTGGCCCGAGGACGGCATCTCCTGGCCCACCACCCGCGACTGGAACGCCGCGCGCAGCAGGCTCGCCTGCTTGTCCAGGTCGGCCTCGTCGAGCCGCTCCATCCGCCCCAGCATCTCGTCGTAGCAGGGCGCGCTGAACAGGCCGTCGAGTCCGCCGCACTCGGGATCGAGCGCCGTGCCGCTCGCCCGCGCCGTGAACAGCGGGAAGTCGCAGTCCGTCAGCGCGGCGCGCTCGACGTCGATGAGCTGCCAGGTCACGGGGGGCGTCTCGGCGGGCAGCATCGTGGCGGTCAGCCGGTCGAGCCGGATGCTGCGGTCGGCGCCGTCGCGCATGGCGGACGGCTGGAGCGCGTCGAGGAGCAGGTTGTAGTAGGAGGCGGTGGGCCGGAAGATGTAGCGGACGCTCAGGTCGCGGAACGGCGCGAGCGCACCGTCCGCCGCGGTCAGCGCCTGCCGGTTCGCGATCAGGTACCGGTACATCGCGCGGAAGCCCGCCTCGATGTCGTCCAGATAGTCGTTCGGCGAGAGATTGCGGTCCTCGAGCACCGGCACGTTGGCGCCGGGCTGGGTGGTGCCGAACTCCTGGCGCGGCTCCATCAGGTCGGCGTTGATGTAGGCCCAGACCTGGATCGGAACGTGCTTGTCCTGGCGCATCACCGCGCCGAGCGCGCTCACGTCGAGGGCGCGGCCGCCCTGGCCGATCTGCCAGCGCGGCAGCATGCCGGTGCGCAGGACCGAGCTGCCCAGCGACCGTTCGAGCTTCTCCTCGACGTTCTCGCCGAAGAAGTTCTCGCGCGGCGAGTGCTGCATGATCGCTTCGAGATCGATGAGAACCGGCTGGTCGCCGCTGGCGATGAAGTTCTCGTAGTGGAAGTCGCTGCCGCCCATGGCGTAGACGAGCGCGATCAGCATGCCGCTGCGGAAGTAGAAGCCCTGCGCCTCCTCGTGGCTGCTACAGGGCCGCTGCTCCAGGAACTCGACCCAGCCCCAGTGCGGCCGGCTGAGCAGCTTCAACCGCTTCATCTCCGGCATGTCGCCGTGCCGGTTGATCCAGTCGAGCAGCTCGAACCAGCGGGCCTCGACCGAGATGTCGCGCGGCTTGTAGACCAGCTTGAGCCCGCTCTCGAACGACGCCACGGCCACCAGGCGGCCCTTGTTGTGGGTGTCCGATAAGAGCGACAGCAGCTCGCTCACCAGCCCGGGGTGCCGGCCGCCGTTCAGCTCCGCGGCGATCGCCTCGAAGTCGCCGGCCAGGCGTTCGAGGAACTCCGCCGACGACTCGATCCAGAACTCGACGATCGTGGCGAGCAGCCGGCTGAGCGCCGCATATTCGAGGAAGAACGCCTTCCAGCCGCCGCCGGCCAGGTGCTCCGCGAAGTCGAGATACAGATCCCGGCCGCTCTGTCCCGTGGCCCGGTAGAACAGTAGGTCGATGCCGGACATCTCCCGCGAGCGGAAGACCGACAGCTCCTTGTAGAGCGAGTCGGCGGAGACGACGGCGATGCGCTTGAGCAGCGCGCGCTGGAGGCCGGCGAGCGCGCCGTCGGCGAGGAGCGGGAGGCAGGGCCGCACGCGGTCTTCCAGGCGCCGTCCGGCCAGGAGGACGACCGGTGCCACGAGATCCTGGAACGGCAGCTCCAGGTCGGGATCGTAGAAGGGGTGCGGCGTCGAATCGACCTTCGCCGCCTGGAGCGCCTCCGTGATCTCCCGGAGAAGGGCCGTCCAGGCCGGCGGATTGGAAGGATCGCGGAGCGCCGCGCCGCCGAGGCTTCTCCGCACCGAAGGCTCGTCGAGCCCGCCCCAGGCGAGGCGCCGCGCGAACAGCTCGGGGTCGCCGCCGGCCGCGATGCGCTTCCAGTCGGCGAGCCGGCGCTCGGCCAGCTCGCCGCCGATGCCGTTTGAAACCGGGGGGGAAGAGACCCAGGTTCCCTCCAGCCGCTCCTGCAGCGTGCTCGCCGAGGCGGCCACGCGCGCCAGTTCTTCGGCCGTCCATGCGGTCGATCCGTTCATGCCCGGGCCTCGCGCACGATGGCGCCGGCGTTGGCCAGGAAGCTCCGCGACGGCGCGAAGAAATACTCGCCGCCCTTCATCGAAACGCAGGGCTCCAGGCCGACGCGCACCTTCTCGGCGCCGCCCCAGCCCGCCGGCCAGGGGTGGCCCTCGGTGCGGTCCCAGCTGTTGCGCTGCCCGATCAGCGGATCCGGGCCGATGCCCACCCGCGGGAAGTCGGGGAAGTTCGCCCAGTTGATCTGGATCAATTCGAACTGGGCATTGATGTCGCTCTGGAAGCACATGAAGAGTAGGCCCACGTTCGGCTCTCCGGGGTTGCCATAGGGGAGCCCGCGGCGCGCGATGCGGTTCTCGCTGTCCGGGGTCGCCGTGATGTAGTCGAGGTCACCCCGCGGATTCACCCGCCGGATGTGGGAGTGGAACGGACAGAGGCGGCCGTACTTGTCGTCGGCGTACGAGAAACCGTTGACCGGGCCTGCCCCCGGCTTGTCCTGGACCGACACCGGCGTGCCGTCGCGGAACCGGCCGACGATGAACGCGCCGGCCAGCTCCTCGTCGATGCCCAACTCGCCCGCCAGGGTGCGGAGGTTGCGGTTGAAGGCCTCGACGTCCTGCTCCAGCTTGCGGAACACGAAGTAGCTGCCGAGGCTGTTCGGCTGCCGGCCGTGAGGATCGGCGGTCAGGACGCGGTCGAGATTGGTGGCCGGATCCCAGAGCGCCTTCGGGCCGCAGGAGGCGCGCGCCTCCTCGATCTCCTCGTCCAGGAACAGCGGCTGGCTGATGCCCTCGAGGAAACCGAAGTGCTCGCGGCCGCCGTCGAGCTCATGGCCGTGCTCGACGGCCACCACGTCGGCGACGCCGGCCAGCTCCGCCAGCAGCGCGCCTTCCGCGGCGGCCAGGGCGGCGGCGTCCGAGCCGACCAGCGATACCAGGGCGTCGAGATCCTGCCGGTAGGGCTCTTCCCACAGCGAGATGGCCGGATCGTTCAGGTTCGCGGCCTTCATGCCGCCGAGAAAGGAGCGCTCGCGGGGGGGCTCCAGCCCGAGGCGCCGGTAGCCGCCGGCCGAGAGGAAGAGGTTGGACGAGAGGACGTTGGACGGGGAGAGGTGGGAGACATCGCCGCCGGTGCGGCCCTCGGCGAGCTGGCCGGAGGCGGACGGGATGCGGCGGGCGAAGGATTCGATCCAGTCCGCGGTCTCGAGGCTCGACTCGGGGCGGAACCTGAGCAGGACATGGGCCGCGTGGCGTCCACCGTGGCTGGTGAGGATGTTCGCCTGCACGTCCTGGAAGGTTGCGATGGCTTCCCGGCGAGAGATTGTCCTCTTCAGCTCCACGTCCACCTCTCCACAAGAGCTTCATTTGATCGGCGAGCAGGGCTCGCCACTGTTTCAGTCGGCTTGGAGAGAATACGGAAGCATATGTAGGGCGTCAAGGACGATGAGGTAACATCGGCGCGACCATGAGACGCTGGCCATGAGGATGCGCGCCCTATCGAACGAGCAGATCGCCCGTCTGCCCGGCTGCGCGAGCACCGTGGCCGCCGGAGCCTCGCAGCGGGCGCTCGACGACTGCGCCCTGCGCGAGCTGCGGAGCCTGTCCGCGGCCGAGGCCTGGGCCGCGCTCGGGCTCGATCCGGCCGGCGGCGACGTCCTGATCTTCGGCGACGACGCGAGCCTCGCGCTCAGCGGCGATCGAATCGAATACGTGCCTGCGCCCAGCCTCGTCGACATCGCGAAGGGCGTCAGCGGAGCGGCTCTCTCCGCCGTCCGCCGCGCCCTCGCCGGCAAGCCCGTCCTGGCGCCGCCGGAGCTGGTGGCAGCCCGCCTGCGCGAGTGCGAGATCTGCGTCCACTACCTGCCCGCCGAGCGCCGCTGCGGCGCCTGCCGCTGCTTCACCGAGGCCAAAGCCCGCCTCGCCGCCTCCGTCTGCCCGCTCAGTCACTGGGACTGACGGTCTCCGGGGCGGCCTTATCCGAGGCTCCGGCTGGCGCTGGGCCGTGCGCCCCTGGGTGGCCCGGCTGAAGCGCAAGCGCGAGCCGAGCCGCTTCGTGATCCTGGTGGGGCGCGTGCGGTAAGAGGAGTTTTGGAAAGGCTGGTTCCGAGGCCCGCGGCCCTCACCCCCGACCCCTTCCATTTTCAGTGCGGCGGAGGCCCCGGGCTGGCCTCCGGCCTCCGCAGGATCAGGAGAAGCGTTGACACCCGCCTGAGGCACGCCTAGACTTTCGAAGTCCCAGGATTCAAAAAACTTGCGGCGCCCGGTGGCGAAAAAGCAGACTGCCTGGCCGCCGTCCGCGCGCCCCGCTGATCAGGAAACCTCCGATGGCAGAGACCAAGACCAAGCCCACGAGTGCAAGCGTCGATGAGTACCTCGCGTCCCGAGCCAGTCCCGAGCAGCTGGCGGACTGCAAGGCCATCATGGCCATGTGCGAGCGCGTCACGAAGCAGCAGCCCCGCATGTGGGGACCCAGCATCGTAGGCTATGGCTCGTACACCTACCGGTACGAGAGCGGCCACTCCGGCGACGCCTGTCTCACCGGCTTCGCCGTCCGCGGGAAGGAGCTCGTCGTCTACCTCGTCGCGGAGAACCCCGAGCAAGTCGACCTCCTGGCCAGGCTCGGGAAGCACAAGATGGGCAAGTCCTGTCTGTACCTCAAACGCCTCAAGGATCTCGACGTCGAGGTTCTCGAGGCACTCATTGCCGGATCGGTCGCCGAAGTCAGACGCCGGTATCCGCACCCCCGTGACGCCTGAGCGTTGGGCGTGTCGGATAGGAAGCAGCAATCAGATTGAGGAGGGGACCAATGGCTGAAGCGGAAAGAGAGGTAGTTGAGCGTTGTCCAAACCCAAAATGCGCCAAGCCGGTATGGAGTGACCACGCCAACCCTTGGTGTCACAACTGTGGTGAGCGTTTCCCGGAAGCATTCGCTGCGAAACTCCCCCGCCTCAGGGAAGGCCGTGCCGCAAGCCGCCAACCTGTGGATGTTGACGACCAACCGGCCGAGCCGGCCATGAAGCAGGCCAATCGAACCGAGTGGTTTAGACCGAAATGGCTTTGGCTCCAGCGCTTCGCCTGGGCAGGAGCAGTTGGTGCCATTCTCGCCGTCGTCGGCGAGCTTGCCGATGTAGCTGCGGCTACGGTGGCCGGCGTAGTGCTGTTGGTGCCGCTTCTGTTCTGGTTGGCGTTGATCCCCGTCCTTCATTGGAAGGATCGCTACATCGGCGACGCCAGCAATGTGTGGGGAGCCTTCCTGGTGTTTGAGACATCCAGTTGGTCAAAGCTTTTCTACTGGTTCGTTCATGTACTCCCAGACTGGAAGCGGTCCGGCCTCTATGCGGACGCCCCCTGACCAATCATTCAAGCCGACATCGCTCCGCGACGCCGATCAACGCCAACGTACAGCTGTGGTTCAGGCCTGACTCGCCTCCGGCGGCAGATGAGCCCAGCAGGGCAGGGGAGTGAGAGTGAAGGCTTCCTCAGCATCGGGTCCGAATGGACCAACGGGTTGTACCTGAGGTCTCATCGGCGAAGCGGAAGGGATGGACGCCATCCCCTCTACCCGAGGAGCCATCCCAAAAGGGATGGCCGCCATCCCTGTCTCCCGAGCCGCCATCCCTTTTGCCCGAGAGGCCATCCCTTCTTCCCGAGGCTCCATTCCTTTTGGGATGGCGGTCATTCCAGAAGGTATGGGGCTCATCCCATTTGGGATGGCGGTCATTCCAGACGGAATGGGCTCATACCTTTTGGGAATGGGAGCCGTTCCAGATGGAATGGGAGTCCGTCCGAGTTCTTTTGGAGTCGCCCACATGCTCGTGGGTGGCCCGGCTGAAGCGCAAGCGGGAGCCGAGCCGCTTCGTGATCCTGGTCGGACGCGTGGGCTAAGAGGGTGTTTGGAAAGGCTGGTTCCGAGGCCTGAGGCCCTCACCCCCGACCCCTCCGCGGGTCTTCCGCAGCCGCGCGGGAGCCATGCATACCGATCTCTGGACGACCGCGCTCTTTGTGGCGGTCACCGCCAGCTGTGCGGCGGTCACCGCCAGCCGCGCGGCGATCACCGCCAGCCGTGCGGCGGTCACCGCCAGCTGTGCGGCGGTCACCGCCAGCCGCGCGGCGATCACCGCCAGCCGTGCGGCGGTCACCGCCAGCTGTGCGGCGATCGCCGCCAGTCGTGCGGCGGTCACCGCCAGCTGTACGGCGGTCACCGCCACCAAA
>JANMTS010000035.1:0-198224 GCA_031390755.1 Holophagales bacterium | reverse complement strand
GGGGCATAAAGAGGGCGGTAGTCTCTCCCTCTGAGCTTGTTGCGCCCCTCGCAAACGCTCCAAGTCCAGTCACAGGTACGGCTTACACCGGTCGTTGCTCCACGCTTCCCCCCGCGGGCCGCGATTCATTCACGGGCTCTGAGCAGCGCTGCATGAAGTCGACCGTAAATCGTCGCCGCGTTGGAGAGGAATCGGCGTCGGCCTGAGGCTCTTCCCTAGGCTCGGCCACACCTCCTCCCTCGGCTCTCCTGAGCGCATCGATCAACGCCAACGTACAACTGTGGTTCAGGTCCAACCCGCCTCGGTCACGGAGGGCCGACGGCCTCCGCGATCACGAACGGAGGCCCGGGCGGGAACGAGCCCACCGGAAATCTTGCCTTTCGATCTCCAGCTCACGCCGAGCTGGCGGAGCGGCTCTCGATGATTCCCCAGGACCGCGTTGGACCTTCGAAGTACGTGTCTCGGACTCGAAGCGGGGCTCCGCCGTGGCGAAGTGGCCCGGCCGGAGAGTCTGGCAGCCGGAAGTCAGGAAGCATGCCAGAAGACAGCCGCGAGCAGCAGAAAAGAGACGAGCCGACAGCGCAGCGGGAATTCCTTCATGACTTCAGCTTGGCATCGCGCTCGCAGTCGGACGGAGCCCTATACCGGGTGGAATGACTGCCATCCCAGAAGGTATGGCGGTCATTCCAAAAGGAATGGCGTCCATTCCAAAAGGTATGGAGGCCATTCCATCGGGAATCGCTGCTCGGGAGAGGTGTACTCCTCCTCGAATCCGCGGTACCATCAAGGCAAACGGAACTGTTGTAGGAAAGTTCAGTGGCGACGGTGAGCCGCTGGGGAAGCATCCCTGAAGCGGGGAAGCCTCGTCCCAAGGCGCTTGAGGAAGAGCGGTCGGTCGGCTCGCGGCCTTCTCCTCCTGCCTCCTGCTCCTGCGGATTGAATCTGCCTAGGGAGGCGGCCCGGACGCCACTGCGGTTTCGTTGAATCTTAAACGTTGGGCGACCCAGGGCTGCCTCGCCGGCAACCCTCTTGCACGTCTCAAAGGAGAATTCATGGCCTCATCCGGCATTCGTGGTATCGAAGGGCTCACGTCGGATCAGTTGGAATTCGAGATCGCTCATGGCGCGCGGTTCGTGTTCTTCCAGTACTGCATCTCACTCCTGGTGATCACGTTGAAGCGCTCGTCGTCTGTGTACTTCGTCAAGGCGAACGAAAGCATCGTGGGCAGGGCCATCGGCTTCTCGCTCGTGTCGCTGGTGCTCGGCTGGTGGGGCATTCCATGGGGTCCGATCTACACGGTCAGCACTGTGTTTAACAACGCTCGGGGAGGATTGGACGTAACGTCTGAAGTCTTGAGCTCCCTTCGGGGAACCACCGGCTCCGTTCTTCAGCCTGGATGAGAGGTCGGCGTGCCGCCGGAGAAAGGTACCAGCCTCTTCCTGAAGAAGGCGAGTTGGCGGTAGGCCTCGCGGCTCTTGGAGGGCCTCCTCGGTGGCCGGCCGTTCGTTTCGGAGGATTTTTCTGAGTTGCCTTTCATGAGGTGGCAGTAAAACGTCGCCAAGTTGGAGAGTGATCGGCTGCGCTCTACGGCTTTTCCCAAGATACGGCCACACCTCTCCCCTCGGCTCGCTTGAGCACATCAATGAACGTGCGGCTGTGGTTCAGGTCCAACCAGCCTCGGTCACGGAGGGCCGACGGCCTGCGCGGTCACGAACGGCGGTCCGGGCGGGAACGAGCCTACTGGGAATCTGGCCTTTCGATCTCCCTCTCGCCATCGATCGCCAGCGCTGGGCTCGGCCCAGGACGCCGCCGATGACTTCGTTGAGAGAAGAGCTCGGCCGCAGGAGGAAGCGGGACTGGATGGTCCTGACAGTCACCTCGACGAGCGAGCCCTCGGAAGGCACAAAACGTACACGTCTCCCCATGTCCCCTTAAGGAAACGGAAAACGCATCGCGAATGTCACTTCAGAATAGGCTTCAGGAGGGGAAGGCCTTGGAGGTCTGCCCGAGCTTACACGAGATCCTGTAGGATTGGTGCGGAGACAGGCTCGGGCCATCGGATTGACGATAGGCACCAGGGTAGACGATGATTTCCAGTGCGCGAGAAGAATGGGCATGAATTTATTTTGGCCCGGGCCGAGGAGAAGAAAAGAGAATGCGTCGCCTTGCTGCGTACCTGCTCATCCTGACCGCCGCCGGTCTTCCTGGCCTCGCCCAGGAGCCATCCCTGGCGCCTCCCGAGGAACAGCCTGCCGACTCTTCGCAGATGCACGACACCCAGCGCATCGCACTGTGCAGGTCCAAGGCGAAGAAACCGCTTGAGCCATCGGATGTCGAACCGGTGCGCATGGGGAGGACGGTCCAGCCGAATACGATCCACTCCCCATGGCCACAGGTTGGGCGTAGAGAGGGCCGCGTCATGATTGAGTTGATCATTGATGAAGACGGTTGCGTGCGGGAGGCCAAGATCCTCCAGAGCGGCGAGAAGAAGCTGGATGATGCCTCCTTGGAGGCCGTGAAGAAGTGGGTGTATCGGCCCATCAAAGTCGATGGCAAACCCGTACGCGTGCTGAACTTCGTGACCTTCAACTTCAACGGTCGCGGATGATCATCAGGCGAGCTGGCGCCCCGGTCAGCAGAATTCCCGTTGGGCGTCGAAGAACCATGAACGGTCGTGAAGGACAACGAGATTTCATTATGAAGACAGGATTCGCCCCGATTTCGCTTGAGCGCTATGTTGAGCTCCACATGCAAGCCAACCGCGGCACCGACCGCGAGGACTTATTGAAGCGCCTTCGCTACGCCGTGGATGCTCACGAACGAGGCGTCCGATGCCAATGCGGAGAACCTATCTGGATCATCGGTTCTGCCGAGGTCGGTCTATCCTGCTTCACGTGTATAACCGGGGAGTCCTTTCCGGACAGTGATTATGAGATCGTGACTGACGAAACTGGCCGCCCGGCGTCTGCAGTCGGACGGACGTCTTCGCCGCCGGTGAGGGCCAGACGTTCGACGGCAGGGAGATTGCTGCAGGGTACGAAACGCAAGTAACTTGCCGCCGCCCTTCGTCGGAGTCGGGAAACCGCCATTGCCACTTCACTGAGCCACAAACTCGACTCCCCATACGCCGTGCCAAGTCGAAATCTCAGCGCCGAGTTGCTCACCAGAGCGCTGCAGGGCCAGCAGGTGTCGCACGTGACCAAGAGCGACACCCAGCAGCTCATCGTTCACTTCACGAATGGCACCACTCTCGCTGCAGACGCAGGCTCGATCGAATTCAACGTTGCGCCTCCGAGAGGTTCGAAAGCCTCTCCCACGGTTCAAGGCGCTCGGCAACCAACGAAGCGCCAGTTCGAGTACCTCGCTTTCATTCATAAGTACATCGCGCGCTTTGGCAGGGCGCCCGCCGAATCCGACATCGAGCGCCACCTCCTGGTTTCGGCACCGAGTGTCAACCAAATGATGCAAACGTTGGAGCGCCTGGGCTTCATTGCACGGCAACGTGGCGTCCCTCGATCAGTTCGAATCCTCATTGAGCTGCCGCAACGCGGGGAGCGCTCATGACGCCTAACCCTTCCTCCAAGCGGCACGCCGCTTACGTCAAAGGTTAGGCGCCCATGCGCGTCGGAGTGATCTCGGACACCCATGGGCTCCTGAGGCCCGGAGAAAGGTACCAGCCTCTTCCCAGGTCGTGCGCGATCTGGCCGGAGCCGTGCTTGCCGATGAACACGTTGGCCACCGTTTCACCCTTGAGCATGGCTTGATTCGAGCGATGGAAGTCTGCCCACTGCCACCGTCTGGCCTCGGTACCTGAACCACCAATCGGAGGTACTCCTACGCAATGCGACCCCTTCGGTATTCCATCAACGTCACATTGGACGGGTGCTGCGATCATCGTGAAGGCATTGCGGACGAAGAGTTGCATCGTCACGCAGTCGAGAACCTCGTCCAGGCTGATGCCCTCCTCTTTGGCCGGGTGACCTACGAGATGATGGAGGCAGCGTGGCGGCTGCCGATGCAGCCAGGAGCGATGCCCGATTGGACGGAACCCTTCGCCCGGACGATCGACGCGGCAAAGAAGTACGTCGTGTCGAGCACCCTGGACCGGGTCGATTGGAACGCGGAGCTCGTGCGCGGGGATCTGGGGGAGGCCGTTCGGCAGCTCAAGCGGGAGTCGGGTAGGGGACTGTTCGTGGGAGGCGTGAAGCTCCCGCTGGCGCTGGCGGAGTTGGGATTGATCGATGAGTACGAGTTCGTGGTGCATCCCAGGCTGGTGGGCCATGGGCCGACGTTGTTCGCAGGGCTTTCGGAGCGTGTCGACTTGAAGCTCGTGAGCCGGCTGGAGTTCGGCTCGGGGGCGGTGGCGATGCGGTATGAACCGATGCGGTATGAGCCGAAAAGGTAGTCATCGGGTATGCGCTTCCTCGCGTTGGCTATTCTCCTGTCGTTCTGCGTAGGTTGTCATCGGTCCGGCACCTGGGAAGACAGCCCGAAGAACTGGGAGCGAGCCTTTGGTCAGAAGCCGCCAGCCGGCATCACGATTCTTCACTCGTCTTACTGGCGATCGCCACACTTCACTCTGGAGTTTGAGTATTTCTTTCAGGTTGAGCCCAGCGAGAGCGTACGCAAGGAGCTCAGGGCCTCGCACGAGCTCCGGCTTTTCACTCCAGGCACCAGGGAGGAGAAGGCGGCCGTCCAGAGCTTCTTCCAACGAAAGCCCGAGTGGTTCATCCCGAAGCCGCTAGACCGCTACGAGATTTGGACGGTCAACCCGTCGGACACAGGGTCTGGACACTTTCGTCTGTTCATTGACCGGCAGACGGGCGTGATGTTCATGACAGACTATTTGGTGTGACGGCTGCACACTGCGACGACGAGAGCAGGATGACGACCCAGTATTACAGTGGCGATAAACCCGTCGAGGCTTCAGACCGGGAACCGACGAAGGAGAGCCTTGGCCTTACTCACAACCGACCTGGGTCGTGCTCGAAGAGCCTCGAGCCAAGGAAGGCCACCCATGATGCGAATTGCATGGGGCCTCCTCCTTGGCCTGCTCCTGGTGCGGAGCGCTTCGGCAAACCCGATCCGAGCCAACACCCCGGGCACGGGCGTGTTCCAGAGCAGCGGCCTCCTCGTCGGGGCCGTGGCCGATCAGAAGACCGGCGGTGGTACCGATCTCCTCAGGCTCTCCTCGTTTGTGGAGCTGCGTTACACACCGGACACCCACTGGGTCTTCGGCATTCGAGTGCCCTACCTCGTGGAGAGCCAGGTCCAACGCGAGGGGCTCCCTTCGTTGACCGCTTCGGGTTTGGGGGATCTCGCCCTCTCGGTGAAGCACCGCTTCTATCGTTGGGTCGGGCCTTGGGCGGATCGGCATGCGGCCGTCGAGGTGGGGCTCAAGCTTCCCAGCGGGGCGACGGATCGGCCGGTCGATCCGGCATTGCCGGTTTCGCTGCGGAACCGGCTCCAGCCAGGGACCGGCTCGACGGATGCCTTCGTGGATGTCGTCTATCAGCAGGCCCGGCACCGCTTCGTCGCCGCCGCCCACTGTGGCTACCGCTACAACACCGAAGGGGACGGAGGCTACCGCCAGGGGAACGAAGCGCAACTCAATTTGAGCGCCACCGTGCCGGCCTACCTCGGGGGCCAAATCCTCGGCGCGGTCGCTGGTGCCTGGGCGCTTCGAGGTTCCTTCGGGCTTGAAGGTGCTCTCGGAGCGACCTTGCCATCCGGAAGCCCCGCACGTGCGCTCGGCGTCGAGATCTTGCTCTCCGCGGTCCTCATGTTCGTCATTACTGCGGTCGCGACGGACACCCGGGCCGTGGGGCAACTCGCGGCAATCGCGATCGGGGGCACGGTTGCACTCGATGCGCTATGGGGAGGGCCGATCACCGGCGCCTCCATGAACCCGGCTCGCTCTTTCGGACCCGCGCTCGTCGCTGGATTATGGCGGGATCACTGGATTTATTGGCTCGGGCCGCTGCTCGGTGCAACGCTCGGCGCCGCCCTCTATCAGGGGCTTCGCTGGCCGCCTCCCCGCAAGGATTGACACGATCGGGCCGCGCCAGCGAATCCTGATCTCACTTTGCTTCTCCATTCACGCCGCAGGCGTCCGCCTCGGGGAACCAGTGCCGCTGGTCGGCCTCACGGCCCAGATCCGTGTCGCCGCAGCAGCGGACCAGCTCCTTGTAGAAGCGGTCGGCGTCCCGCGGCTCGCGGCCCGCGATCCACGAGCCGGCGGTGGCGAGCACGGCGGCCTTCTCGTCGCCGGCCGGAAGCAGCCGCGCCGCCTCCCAGGCCAGGTCGGCGGCTCGCTGCCGATAGTGGAAGCGCCTCCACGGGCGGAGCCGGTTGCGCTCCAGCCGGGCGTGCTCGTCCGCGGTCACGGGCAGGATGCGGTTGGCGAGACGGTCCTCGCGGTGCGGCTCGTAGTTGGCGAGATCGTACTCGCCGTCGACCACCGACCAGTCGGGCTCCACCTCGGTGCCGGTGACCGCCATGCCCTGCCCGCGGAGGACGCAGGCGGCCTGGAACAGCTCGCGGCCCCTCTCGGCGGCGGGGCGCTGGCGGTCGCGGCCCGCGGCGAGGTGGACGGCCAGCGCTTTCAGGGAGGGCTGGAGCCAGGCGGGGAGATAGGCGGCGGCCTCGTCGAGCCGGCCTTCGCGGGCGAGCCGCCGGCCGAGCAGCTCGCGGATCTCGCTCGCCAATCGGTTCCGGGCCGGTTCCGTGTAGCCGCCGACCAGCAACGGCTCCCAGTCGTCGCCGTCCGGTGGCAAGGGCCGGTAGCCGGCGGCGGCGCCGGCCGGCCAGTTGGCATCTATATAGGCCGTGAGCTCCTGGGTGGAGAGCACGCGCTCGGCCAGATAGGCGGCGTCGATCCAGTAGCCGGCCTTTAGAAACTTGTCGAGCGCACCCGCGAAGTCGTCCCCCTGGCTGGCCTGGCTCACCTGGATCGCCGCGGCCTCGCCTTCGGCCCGCTGGGGCGCCGGCTGGATCTCCGCGGTCTCCCAGGAGATGTAGAAGGCGCCCTCCATGTCCAGCCCCAGCGAGGGCAGGCCGCGGGCCGCCTCGTCCAGGAGCTTGCGCGCCTCGTCGAGCTTGCCGTCGCGCAGCAGAAGACGGGCGCGGACCCACTGCGCGATCGGGCTGGGCCTGACTGCCGGGTCGAGCTGGCCGAGCCAGGCCGCGGCGCCTTCGAAGTTGCCGGCCAGGTAGGCGGCCCAGGCGAGGCGGTCGGCTCCGGCGGCGCCGGTCACACCGGCCTCCTCGAGCGCGGCCTGCCAGTCTCCGGCGTGCTCGGAGGGGTGGGAGACCAGGAAGGCCGTGAGGATCGCGCGGGCCTCCGGGTTGCGGGCCGCGCGCGCCAGGGTTTTGGATCCGCCGGCGAGAACCCTGGGACAGAGGAGACGGAGCGAGACCAGTCCCGACGGATCGCCGGCTTTCGCCTGCTCGGAGTACAGGACGAGGGCGCGGTCCGCGTTCCCTTGCGCGTTCTCGGCCCATGCCTCCCAGCCCAGACTGGAGACGGCGAGCCCGAGCCGGTCCGCGAAGCCCTCGCCCGCCAGCTCGCGGGTGCGCCGGAACCAGCTCACCGAGGCGTCGGGAGAGGTGCGCAGGTGCGCCTTGCCGAGCATGAAGGCGGCCCAGGTGGAACGGTAGTGCCGGTCGGCCGCCGGGCGCCCCAGCAGCCGGGTCCAGGCGCGGACGGCCGCGTCCAGCCGCAGGTCGTGATAGGCGAGGGCGCCCTCCTGGTATTCGAAGAACTCGGGCGGAAGACCCCGGGCAGGAGCGGCCGGCTGTCTCCCCGACTTGGCCTGGACGCCGTGGAGAAGCCGCTCCAGGTCCGTCCACGGGCCGGCCGGCCGCGCCGCCTGATGCTCCTTGAAGTTGCGGAGGATCGCGTCGCGCTGGATGGAGAGAAGTCCGGGGTTGCCGGCGAGCGCCTCGGTCAGATCGTCGAGGTCGGCCTGGGCGGTCCGGGCCTGCGCTGTCGGCTCAAGATCGGCTCCGGACTCCACGGCCTTGAAGACCGGGGCCTTGCCGGCGCCCCAGAGCCGGGGCAGCTCGTCCGCGAACCGTCCCCAGGGGCCTTCGAAGACCAGCTCGTCCCGCCCGAGCAGCCAATTGGGGAGATAGGGGCCGCAGGCCCAGGCGATGGGAACGGCGCCGAGGACGGCCGCGACCAGAGCGATCCGAACCGGTCTATTGAATCTCGACAGAGAGGATCTCAACGTGGACCTCCGAGGGTCGGGTGAGGCGAAGCCAGGCGATCGTCCTCCGCTCCCCGGGCCTGAGGGCGCGGACGGAGGCGGGCACGTCCACCCGGGCCTCGCTTGGGCCGGTGCGGACGAGCCGGGTTCCTGCGATGGCGTCGGCAGCCATGAGACTATCGGAATCCCACCGGATGTGAAGGGGGGGAAGACGCGTCTCGGCATCTCCTTCATTGACGAGATCGATCTCCTTCAGGTTCTCCCGGGGTTCGCGGACCTCGGCGCGGACTTCCGGACGCGGCAGCCGGCCGGCCATCACGGCGCGCAACGTCTCCCAGGGCCAGTTGTGCGCATCGCCGGAGGTGGGGAGGCGATACCAGATCACCCCCTGGAGCTGGGACGGACGATCGCGGGTCCAGCCGTCGAGCAGGCGAATCATCATCGCCGGATCGGAGGCGACGGTGGCGGTCGTGTCGCGGCGGCGCCCGGAAGCCGGCGCCCCCTCGGCCGCGAGGCCGAGCAGCGCCCCCCGCTCGTCGAACACCGCGCCATAGGAATAGGTCGGCAGCGCGACCCGGAACGTCACGCCGGCCCGGGCGGCCTGCTCCACGGCGTCGACCGCTTCGGCCTCATCGACCAACCCCGCCGATACCGCCGGCTCGCCCGGCCGGCTCGGCGGGCGCAGCGAATGGACCTGGAGGACGAAGCCGTCCGCGCTCCGGGCCAGCTCCCGGAAGGCCGTCTCGTTGCGCAGCCAGCTCGGCAGGGCGGTGAGCGTGACGGGGACGGGAGTCACGGACCGCTTCACGGCCCGGACGAGGATCGGATAGTCGGCGAGCTTGGACTCGGGGCAGTCGTAGTCGAGCTGGACCTCCAAGAGGTCGAGCCCGTGGGAAGCGGCCTCGCGGGCGAGATCCCCGGCCAGACCGGCGAGGAGGCGCACGGTCCCGGGATCGTCCGCGAACCGGCCCGTATCGCCGCCCAGGGGGCCTCCTCCCCAGCCGTGAAACCGGCCGATGCGCAGCGCCAGTCCCACCGGCCGGCCCTTCAGCCCCCCCAAAACATCCCAGGCGATGGCGGGCCGGACGACGCGCGGCGGCCTGGAGGAGAGATCGACCTCGGCCCCGAGCACCGTCAGCGACCGGAAGTCACCGGCCCGGCCCACGGCCTCGCGCACCGCCGGGGTCCAGGCCCGCTGCCAGACGTAGGCCTCCTGCGGAAGCGGCCCGGAAGCGCGTCCGGAGTGACCGCAGCTGCTGAAGAAGAGGGAAAGGGCGAGGACCGCGGCGAGCGTTCTCATCGGCCTAGAATAAGCCGGTGCCGACCGTTGGACGAGAGGCGCTCTTTCTGTTTAGATGACGAGCGTGGCCCGAACCCTCGTCATCACCGGCATGCACCGGTCCGGAACCTCTCTTCTTGCCAGCGTCGTCCGGCAGGCGGGGATCGATCTGGGCGCGGACCTGATGCCCGGGGGCCGGGGCAATCGCCGCGGCCACTTCGAGGACATGGACTTCCACCGGTTCCACGAGGCCTTCCTCGAGCGCCGCGAGGTCAGCCTCTTCGCCGTGACCGAGGGCTGGAGCCCCGATCCGTCCCCGATCGAGGAGAAGGGCGCGGGGGCGCTGGTCGCCGCCCGGGCCGGCCGCCCCGTCTGGGGCTTCAAGGACCCGAAGACCTCCCTCTTCCTGGATTTCTGGCACTCCCGGCTGAACGACCCCATCTATCTCCTGGTCTACCGCCACCCGGTGGAGGTGGCGCTGTCGCTCATCCGCCGCGGCCTGGAGCTGGAGATCCAGCAGGATCCCCGAATCGCCTTCCAAGCCTGGCGGGCCTACAACGAGCGCCTGCTGCGCTTTCACGCCGCGCACCCGGGCCGCTGCCTGCTCTGGCATGTGAGGGGGGCGACCCGTTCGCTGGAGGCGGCGCTCGGGAACCTGGAAGAGCGGCTCGGCGTCCCCCTGGACCGGTCCGGCGCGGACGGCTTCTTTCACAGGCAGGAGCTGATCGGGTTGCAGGCGGCGGACATCGACTGGCCGGAGCTCCTCCCCGCGGCCTTCGACCTGTACCGCCGGCTGAATGAGGCCGCCGACCTTCCCGTCGCGGAGCTCGACGGATCCCCGCCGCCGGGCGACCGGTCCCGGCAGGAGCGGGAGCTGCTGGAGTCGAACGAGCACCTGCTGGCGGCGGTGCTGCGGCCGCCTGTCGCAGGCGCCCCCGCGGCGGCCACCGCGCAGCAGCGCGGCGACTACACCCTGCTGCGCCTGGTCGCCGCCCAGCGCGAGGAGGACAACCGCGGGCTCAAGGAGCGCCTCGGCACGGTCGAGGGTGAGATGGCGGACCTCAAAGAGGAGCTGACGGTCCTCAAGGAGGAGATGGCGGCCCGCAAGGAGGAGATTGCGGCCCGCAAGGAGGAGATGGCGACCCTCAAGGAGGAGATGGCGACCCTCAAGTCCTCCGTCGCGATCCGGATCGTCCACCTTTACTGGGCCCAGGTCCGCCGGCTGCGGCGCCTGCTCAGCGTCCTGCAGCGCCGCTCCTGAGGATCAACCTACGGCGGCTGGCGCCGCCTGGGCTTCCCCGCGCGCCAGCCGCTCCAGCACTGCCATCCGGGCGTCGGGATCTCCGGGCAGCTCCCCCGGGCTCACGCAGCGGCCGTCGCGGACGGTGATCGCGCGGTCGGCCCGGGCCGCGAACGGGGCGATGTCGTGGGAGACCACCACCACGGTCGCTCCCGCGGCGAGGCGGCTCTCGACCCAGGCGAGGATGTCCTCCCGTGCGCCCCGGTCCATGGCTTCGAGCGGCTCGTCGAGCAGGAGATGGCCCGGCGTTCCGATCCGCGCGGCGGCCAGGACCGACCGGCGGCGCTGGCCCATGGACAGCTCGCGCACCGAGCGGTGGGCCAGGCCGTCCAGGCCGACCAGGGAGAGCGCCGTGTCCGCGGCCTGCTGGGGCTCGCCGCGCAGCCGGCAGACGAGGCCGAGGATCTCCCGCACCGTGGCATAGGGGGTGAGATCCGGCTGCTCCGGCACGTAGGCGAGCGTGCGGCGCGCCTCCTCTTCGTCCACCCAGAGATCGCGGCCGTCCACCTCGACCCGGCCGCGGTCCGGGCGCTCCACCCCGGCCGCCATCCGCAGCAGCGTGCTCTTGCCGCAGCCGTTGCGGCCCAGCAGAAGGGTCAGCCCCGGGGGAATCTCCAGGTCGAGGCCGGAGAGCACGGGCTCGCGCTCCGTGTACGAAAAAGCCACGTCGTGGAATCGGATCATCAGCGGCTCCAGGACTGCGGATCGCCCGCCGCGAGGTGGTGAAGCTCCTGCCAGCGGCTCACCTTCTGGCGCCGCTCGCGCTCGGCCGCGGCCCGGACGGCCAGCGGCGTTCCCGCGAGGGCGATCAGTGAGACCCAGGGGAGGAGGGCGGCGGCGGAGGCGAGGAGCAGGCCTTCCATGAGGATCTCTCCGGAGGCGCCGGTGCGCCGCTCGGGAGCGCGGCGCATGGCGCCGGCCGCGCGCAGGGTCAGGAGCGGCACCTGGGCCAGCACCGCCAGCGCGGCCAGCGGCTCGATCCAGGCGGTCAGGAGGATCAGGGGCAGCGTGTGCATCCCGAGGAACGCGGCGTCCGCGATCACCCGCCGCGATGCCGGCCAGGGGAGCGAGCGCGACCACGGCCAGGCCGGCCGCCGCACCGCCAGGCTCTCGGCCATCCCCGACAGCAGGACCACGACCGCCCAGCCGCCTCCGACCAGCGCGCCCAGCCGGACGTAGACGGGCGGCAGCTCGTTGTTGCGCACGAAGAGCGCCGCCGCGCCCAGCGGCAGCAGGCTCGTGAGGTAGGAGCCCGCGAGGCTCGCGCCGAGCGCCCGCCAGGCGATCCGGGCTTCCAACCAGGTGCCCGTCCCGCGCCGCGCCGCGCTGGGCAGGACCACGGCCGCGCGGGTCTTCCGCAGAGGACCGGCGATCCGGTCGGCCGCCAGGAAGAGGACGGCGCCGCCGGCCACCGCGAGCCAGCCGCCGGAGAAGGGCCCAGAGAAGGGGACAATCGCTGCGGCGAGCGCGAGCGGCCGGGCTGCGAAGCGCTGCACCGGCATCGCCGCCAGCGCCGCGGCCGGCGCCGCCACCGCGAGACCGGCGAGGCTCGGCCACGGATCGCCGCCGTTCTTCCAGGCCGCGGCCACCAGGAACGCCAGCAGCGCCAGGATCGATCCCTGGGCCGCTGCGATGGCGATCATGGCGGATCGGCGATGCTCCAGCCCCGTGGCCGGCAGGTGCCGCAGCCAGCCGTCGAGCCCGCGGCAGATCCGCGGCGCCGCCACCCCGGCCACGCCGAGGCAGACGAACGCGATCGGCAGGCCCGAGCCGGCCCGGCCTCGGGCGCCGAACAGCGTCGTCCCCAGGGAATTGATGAAGTCGACCCCGAGCAGCATCAGGCCGCCCGCCGCCGCCCCGAACGCGGGCACCATCACCCGCAGCGCGAGGCGGGCGCCGACCTTGAGATGAAAGCGGAGCAGAGGAGAAAGCGTCGGGAGCATGACGAGCGGAGCCTTGAGGCGGAGCTTTCAGAAACCCAGGCGGTCGATCCGCCCCTTCTCGATCGACACCACCGCGGTGCGGCCGAGCAGCCGGACGGCGGGCAGCATGGCGGCGAAGCGCGGGTCCTTCGTCAGGCCCTGCTTGAACCGGTAGTAGATCTGCTGCGCGATCACCGCGATCTTGAACAGCCCGAAGACGTACCCGAACGGCACGTCCGACACGTCCCGGCCCGTGAGCCGGGCGTAGCGCTCCACCACCTCGGCGCGCCGCAGGCTGCCGGGCAGGGTGGTGGGGCCGGACGGGATCATCCGGAGAGCCGGGTCGTCGTCCGGATCGATCCAGTACCCCAGGGAGGTGGCGAGGTCGAGCACGGGATCGCCGAGCGTCGACATCTCCCAGTCCAGGACCGCGACGATCCCCGACAGGTCCGGAGCGAAGACCAGGTTGTCGTACTTGTAGTCGTTGTGGACGAGCGCCGACTCCGCGAGCGGCCGGCCCGGCGGCGGATGGGTGGAGAGCCAGGCCGCGGCCGTCTCGATGTCCGGCACCTCGTCCGTCCGCGAGCCCTCCCAGCGCTGCCGCCAGCCGGCGACCTGCCGTTCGAGGTAGCCCTCCGGCCGGCCGAAGTCGCCGAGCCCGGCCGCGCGGTAGTCCACGGAATGCAGCTCGGCGAGACCGTCGACCGCCGCCTCGCTCACGCGCCGCATCGCTTCCGGGGAGAGGTCGAGCCCTGCCGGCGCAGTGGCCGCGGTCGGCTCGCGCAGGATGACGCCGTGGATGCGCTCCATGACGTAGAACGGCGCGCCGATCACCGCCGGGTCGTCGGAGCCCGCGAGCGTCCGCGGCACCTTGGAGTAGTGACCCTGGAGATGGGAGAGGACGCGCAGCTCCCGTCCCATGTCGTGAGCCGTCTTGACCTTCGAGCCGAACGGCGGCCGCCGGAGCACCATCTCCCGGTTGGCAATCCTCAGGAGATAGGTCAGGTTCGAGTGGCCGCCCGGAAACTGTTCGACCTCCAGGGGACCGTCCGGAAGGTCCGGAAGCCGCGCCCGAAGCCAGGGCTCCAGGGTCTCGACGGGAAGCTCCTCGCCAGGCCGAACCGGCCGGGTCTGCTTGTCTCCCCCGGGCTCCATCAGCTCTTCGTCCCCGACGTTCCCTCCATTCCATAGCGGGCGAGGATCCGGCGGGCCACGGCGCTCTTGTGGACCTCGTCGGGACCGTCGTAGATCCGCGCGGCGCGCTCGTGGCGCCACCAGAAGGCCAGCGGCAGCTCGTCCAGCAGGCCGTAGCCGCCGTGGACCTGGATCGCGCGGTCGAGAACCTCCTGGAGCACGTTGGCCACCTGGAACTTGATCAGCGAGACGTCCTCCCGGGCGGCGCGGGCGCCCTCGCGGTCGATCTTCCAGGCGGCGCGCAGCACCATCAGGCGGGCGGCGTCGATCGCGGCGCGGCTCTCGGCGATCCAGGCGTGGACGATCTGCCGGCTGCCGAGCGGATCGCCGGGGGAGAGCTCGCGGCCCGCGGCGCGGCTGCACATCAGGTCGAAGGCCCGCTCGCAGATGCCGATCCAGCGCATGCAGTGCTGGATGCGGCCGGGGCCGAGCCGCTCCTGGGCCAGGTGGAAGCCGGCCCCCTCGTCGCCGACGCGGTTCTCCACGGGCACGCGGACGCCGTCGAGCCGCACCTCGGCGTGGCTCATCCAGCCCGCGCCGGTCTCCCCCATGAAAGGAAGATTGCGGACGATCTCGAAGCCGGGCGTGTCCGTCGGCACCACGATCAGGCTCGCCCGGGCGTGCGGCGCGGCGTCGGGGGCGGGGTCGGTGACCGCCATCACCACGCAGAACGCGGAGCCCTCGGCCGCCGAGGTGAACCACTTGCGGCCGTCGAGGATGTAGTGGTCGCCGCCGGCCCGACGTGCCGTGGTGCCGAGCCACACCGGGTTCGACCCCGCGAAGTCGGGCTCGGTCATGCCGAAGCAGCTCCGCACCTCGGCGCGCGCCAGCGGCCGGAGCCAGCGCTCCTGCTGTGCAGGGGTGCCGTGCTGAAGCAGCAGCTCCATGTTGCCGGCGTCCGGCGCCTGGCAGTGGAAGACGAGATGACCCAGCACGCTGCGGCCGAGCTCCTCGCTGACGTGCGCGAATTCGAGCAGAGACAGGCCGCCGCCCCCCCAGGCCTCCGGCAGATGGGGAGGGAGGAGGCCCAGCTTCCGGACCTCGCCGTGGAGCGTCCGGATGTCCTCCTCGACCGCGCCGAAGCCCTGCGAGAACAGTTTCCTCTCCAGGGGGATCACCTCGCGGTCGACGAAATCCCGGACCTGGCCGGTGATCCTCTGCGCCTTTTCGGGGACGGAAAAATCCATGGCTCGCCTCCCATTGCCCTCACTTCGAGCCAGGGGAGCATACCGCCGCGCCCGATCCTGGAGAAATAGTAGCTTGACATGCAGCGCTTCCGGGGTACCATCTACCGATCATTTACAAATCGTCGCACGCCGCCCGCACGCTTTGTGGCGACCTTGGATCGTAGGATCCAACGAACTGCTCCGAGGAGGTCTGTCCATGTCATCTTGTATTTCTGGGTGGGAGAAGAGGTTCGCCTTCGCTCTCGCGCTCCTCATGGCCCTGAGCTTCACACCGGGTCTGCGGGCGCAGGACGAGGAGATTCCGACTTCGATCGGTCAGAGCTCTGGCCGCGTCGCGGTCCTCGTCGAGCTCGTCGATCCGCCGGCCGCCAGAGTCTACGGGGACGTGCTGCGCTCCGGGCAGGGGTCGCTCGCGGCCGCGGTCCGGGCCGGCGCGGCCCAGGCCGCGAAGATCCGTCCCCTGCAGGACCGGCTGATGTCGGCCCTGCCGTCGAGCCTGCAGGCCACCGAGATCTACCGGGTCCAGAAGGCCTACAACGGCGTCGCCCTCGAGGTGAACGCGGACCAGCTTCCCGCCCTGCGCCGCCTGAAGGGCGTGCGCGGCGTGCACATCCTGGTGCCCGAGTATCCGACCAACTCGTCCAGCGTGCCGTTCCTCGGCGCTCCCAACGTCTGGGCCAACACCCTGTCCCTGCCCCAGGGCTACACCGGGTCCGGGATCAAGATCGGCATCATCGACACCGGCATCGACTATCAGCACTCCGCCTTCGGCGGCACCGGCGTTCTGGCCGACTACCAGGCGAACGACCGCACCGTGGCCCCCGACGCCTACTTCCCGTCGGCCAAGGTGGTCGGCGGCATCGACTTCGCCGGTGACGCCTACACCGGCAACAACGTTGCGGCGCCGGACAACGACCCGATGGACTGCAACGGCCACGGCTCGCACGTCGCGGGCTCGGCGGCGGGCCTCGGCGTCAACGCGGACGGCAGCACCTTCGCGGGTCCGTACGACGGCGCGGTTCCGTTCGGCTCGCTGCGCATCGGCCCCGGCGTCGCCCCGGAGGCGGACCTCTACGCCGTGCGCGTCTTCGGCTGCACCGGTGCGACCAACCTCACGGTCCAGGCCATCGACTGGACGGTCGACCCGAACGGCGACGACGACCTGTCCGACCACCTGGACGTGATCAACATGTCGCTCGGCTCCAACTTCGGCCGCCTCAGCAGCACCTCGGCCGTGGCCTCGGACAACGCCGCGGCGGCGGGCGTCGTCGTCGTCTGCTCGGCCGGCAACGCCGGTGACACCTACTTCATCACCGGCAGCCCGGGCGCCGCCTCCCGCGCCATCGCCACGGCGGCGAGCGTCGACTCCGGCATCGCCGGCGCCATCCTCCAGATCAACGCGCCGCCGGGCATCGCGGGCAACTACGCCGCCTCGGCCGCCAACTCCTTCCTGCCGACCCCGGCGCCGGCTCCCACCGGGCAGACGGCCACCGTCGTGCAGGCGCTCGATCCCGCGAACGGCGCCGGGCCGCTGACCACGGACGGCTGCTCCGCCCTGACGAACGCCGCCGCCGTCGCCGGCAACATCGCCCTGGTCGACCGCGGCACCTGCGGCTTCCAGATCAAGGCGGCGAACGCCCAGAACGCGGGCGCCATCGGCGTCATCATCGCCAACAACGTCGCCGGCGATCCCAACCTGTTCGCGATGGGCGGCACCGCCGGCACCACGATCACGGTGCCGACGATCATGATCTCGCAGGCGGACCGCAACACCATCAACGCCAACCAGCCCGGCGTCAACGCGACGCTCGGCGCCGCCACCGCGGCGGACACGATCGCCGGCTTCTCCTCGCGCGGACCGCGCCTGGCCTCGTCGCCGATCCGGCTCAAGCCCGACATCGCGGCGCCCGGCCTCAACATCACGTCGGTCCAGACCGGCGTCACCTGCACGGCCGGCGCCTGCCAGCGTCCCGACGCCAGCGGCTACGCCGCCGGCAACCTGACCCTCACCATCTCCGGCACCTCGATGGCCAGCCCGCACATGGCCGGCGTCATGGCGCTGCTGCGCCAGGAGCACCCGACCTGGACGGTCGAGGAGCTGAAGGCGCTGGCGATGAACGGCGCGCTGCACGACGTCACCCTGGGCGCCAATGGCTCGGGTCCGAAGTACGGCTTGAGCCGCATCGGCGCCGGCCGTGTCGATCCCTCCAACTCGGCCACCGCCCAGGTTCTGGCCTTCAACGCCGAGGAAGAGGGGCTGATCAGCGTCTCCTTCGAGTCCACCGAGGTGGTGGGCACGACGACGGAGGTCAAGAGCGTCCGCCTGGTCAACACCGGCAACGCCTCGGCCAGCTACGACCTGGCGATCGAGATCAAGAACGACGCTCCGGGCATCGCCTTCTCCCTGCCCGGCGGCAGCACGGTCTCGATTCCGGCGAGCGACGCCGTCGAGATCGACGTCCAGATGGACGCCAACGGCGCCCTGATGGACCACCTGCGGGAAGCGAGCGTGGCTCCCACCCAGGCGGCCGGCGGCGCGCTCGCGGGTCTCGGTAACCTCGCCCGCCACTGGCTGACCGAAGAGGCGGCCTACCTGGTGCTGAGCCAGGGCGGCACGCCGAAGCTGCGGCTCCCCCTGTACATCACCAGCCGTCCCGCTTCGACGATGTCGGCTCCGGCCACCATCGTCACCGGCGGTGCGGGCACGGGCTCCACGACCATCCCCCTCTCGGGCTCCGACGTCTGCACCGGAACCCTGGGCGCCGGCCCCACCTGCACCGGAACCTTCCCGAACGACGAGGTCTCGCTGATCACGCCCTTCGAGCTGCAGGTGGTGAGCGAGCAGGATCAGACCGTCGCCCCGCCCTACGCGGACGTGCAGTACGGCGGCGTCTCCTACAGCGCAGCCACCAACCTGGTGATGTTCGGTGTCTCGACCTGGGGTGAGTGGTCGACGCCGACCGATGTCGTCTTCAACATCTACGTCGACACCAACGAGGACGGAACCTGGGACCGCATCCTCTTCAACACCAACCCCGGCAGCTCGCTGCCGTACTTGTTCGGTCAAAACGCGACGGGGCAGGACACCTTCATCACCATGGCGTTCAACATCGCCACCAACGGCATCAGCACGATCACCTTCGTCAACCGGTCGAGCGCTGCCGCGATCGACTCGGCGCTGTTCAACAACAACGTGATGTTCCTGGCGTCGACGCCGGCGCTGCTCGGCCTGACCGCCGGCGACACCACCTTCCGCTGGAAGGTCGTCACCTGCCCCGGCTTCCTGCTCCTCTGCCAGCAGTTCGACGCCTTCCAGTACGACGAGGAAGCCGGACCGTTCTTCTGGAACTACGCAGCCCAGGGCCTCAACTACGGCGGCACCAGCCTGGCGCAAGACCTGAACGGCGCCACGCTGCCGGTGACCTGGAACACCGCCAACATGGCGACCAACGGCTCGTTGGGCGGCCTGCTGCTCCACCACCACAACAAGATCGGCCAGCGCGCGGAGACGATTGCCCTCGAGGGCACGACGCAGACCGACCTCTCGATCACCAAGTCGGTCTTGCCGGCCAACCCGGCGGTCGACGACAACGTCACCTTCACCATCACGGTCACCAACAACGGCCCCGCCGCCGCGACCGCGATCCAGGTGAACGACCTCCTCCCGAGCGGCCTCACCTACGTCTCCGATGACGGCGGCGGAAACTACGTCCCGGGCACCGGGATCTGGTCCATCGCCAGCCTGGCGGTGAGCGCCAGCGCCACGCTGAACGTCGTGGCCACGGTCGACTCGACGGACGAGACCTGCAACCTGTCCGAGATCACCAGCGGCACGCCCCTCGACACCAACCCCGCGAACAACCGGGTCGAAGTCTGCGTCATGGCCCCGAAGTCGGCCGACCTCGCCCTGGCGATGAGCGTCGGCAGCCCGACGGTCCTGGTGGGCGGCTCGGTGACCTACACGATCACCGTGACCAACGTCGGGAACGCCCCCATCGCAGCCGGCGGAGATCCGGCGTACGCCCTCGACATCAACGAGGCGTTCCCGTCCTTCCCGGCGCTCAACCCGACGGGCTTCACGGTGTCGAACGGCACCTACAACCCGGCCACGGGCCTCTGGAACCTGGCCAGCCTCGGCGAGGGCGCTTCGGCGACGCTCACCATCACGGTGACGGCTCCAAACACGGCGGGTCCCCTGACCAACCAGGGCACCGCCACGGCCAACACGAGCGATCCCGACACCGCGAACAACACGGCGAGCGCCACCACGACGGTGCTGTCTCCGGCGACGGTCTCGGCCACCAAGACGGTGGCGGGTCCGTTCAACGAAGGCAACAACGTGACCTACACCATCACGCTGTCCAACAGCTCGGCCTACGACCAGCAGAACAACGCCGGTGACGAGCTGACGGACGTGCTCCCCTCGACCCTCACCCTGGTGAGCGCGAGCGCGACCAGCGGCACGGCCAGCGCGAACATCCCCGGCAACACCGCGACCTGGAACGGCGTGGTGCCGGCCGGCGGCTCGGTGACCCTCACCATCGTGGCCACGATCGAAGCCGGCACGTCCAACTCGACCATCAGCAACCAGGCCTCGGTCAGCTTCGACTCGGACGGCAACGGCGTCAACGAAGCCAGTGCCGTCTCGGACGATCCGGCTGTGGGCGGTGCGGCGGACGCGACGAGCTTCATCGTCGGGTCTCCCGCCACGCTGAGCGCCAGCAAGAGCGTCTCCGGCGACTTCGTGGTCGGCAGCGTCGTGACCTACACCATCGTGATCAACAACACCAGCGCCTTCACCCAGAACAACAACCCGGGTGACGAGCTGGTGGACATCCTGCCGTCCCAGCTCACGCTGATCAGCGCGAGCGCCACGAGCGGTACGGCCAACGCGGACGTGCCCACGAACACGGTGACCTGGAACGGATCGATCCCGGCGAACGGCTCGGTGACGGTCACCATCCAGGCCTCGATCGATCAGGACGCGACGGGCGTGATCTCCAACCAGGCGACCGTCAGCTACGACGCCGACGGCAACGGAACGAACGAGTCGTCCACGAGCACGGACGATCCGGGCCAGGTCGGCGCCGCCGATCCGACCACCTTCACGCTGCTGGGAGCGATCGACGTTCCGATCGACCCGCTCGGCCTCGCGGTGCTGCTCATGCTCCTCGGCGGAACGGCAGTGATGTTCCTCCGCCGCCGGACCGCATAAGCCTCTTCGACTAGAACGCTCTCAACGGCGAGACCTCTTCGGGGGTCTCGCCGTTTTGCTTGATGGCCTCAAGGTCGAGCCGGGCGGATTGGGTGCGGGGGTGGTGAGGGCCGAGAAGTTGGTTGAAAATTTCAAAGGCCTGTTCCACAAGAGGCTCAGCTTCGGCCTGTCGGCCCTGGCTGTAGAGGACTTCGGCAAGTATCTGCATCCGCCTTGCCGTCTTGGTGTGTCTGTTGCCGTGAACAATGCGGCTAAGTTCTAGTGCCCGACGGATCAGAGGCTCAGCCTCTTCATTACGTCCTGCCGATCTAAGAAGGTAAGCCAGATTGTGTAGGTCTCTGGCGACAGCGCTTGGATCACTGTCGATGCCCAGATCGATGGCCAGTGCCTTTCGGAGCAGTTCCTCGCCCTCGTCCAAGCGGCCCGTTTCCCCGAGCAAGAGACCCAGCTGATTGAAGCCTCGTGCGGTTCTGGGGTGGCGATCTCCAAAGATCCTGAGATCTATTTCCAGGGCTCTATGCGCCATCTCTTCGGCCTCTTGCCAGCGCTGTGTGAACTGGAGAAGGTTGGCGAGATTCGTGTAACCAACGGCGATCTCCGCATCGTTGGGGCCAAACAACCTCATGTCGAGCTCAAGCACCCTGCGAAGCAAAGGCTCGGCGTCAGAATAGAGGGCCTTCGCGGAGAGGAGTATCGAAAGCGTCGTTATAAGTTTGCCGAGACAAACATTCTCGATGCCATTGGCAGTGGCATGAGCCAACGCTTCCAGCGCGTGAGGTCTCAAAGGATCCCAGATGTCCCAGGTCGCTGAGTCGTCGGCCTGAGAAGGAGCGTACTGAACGAGCAGCTTGACGGTCAGATCGATCCAGGACTTTCGATCGATCTCGGGAACGCCCTGACGCACGACCTCCTGAACCAGACAATGCACCGTAATCGTGGTTTGCTGTCGCGAAATGAATGACAGCGCCGCGAGCTCTCCGAGATCCTCACGGATGGGCCGGGTCGATCCTGCCGCCTCCTGCACGATACCCGCACCTGCCTCCAGCATCGCCACCGGGATCGGGTCAGGAGCCATGTAGGACAGCAGGCGCAAGAGTGCCTGAGCGGTCGGGGCGAGCTGGCGGAAGGAGCTTTGCCAGGTTACGGCGAGGGAGGCCGGGTACTGCATCACCCCCTCGTCATACCAGCCGAGAGCGCTGTCGCACTCGGTCTCCCAGATCTCCAGGTAGGCGGAGATCGAGATCTGGGTGTGGGTGATGTAGGCGGCGGCCTGCTCCAGGGCCAGGGGAAGCCCGTCGAGCAGCTCCGCCAGCCGGAGCGCCTGGAGGACATCGTCGGGCTCCTTCCGGCGATCGCTGGCGGTGCGCTTGAGCAGGAAGTCCGTGGCCGCCGGAGGCGGGATCACGTCGATCGACTGGCGATGGACGCCCGGCGGCCAGTCCCTGCGGCGGGAGGTGATCAGGGTCCGGCCGCCGGAGAGGGACGGCAGCAGTCTCGTGACCGCGAGCAGAGCCTCCTTTGTGTCGACGTTGTCCAGGATCATCAGCCAGCCGGAGGTCTCCCGCAGCCACCGCAGCACGGCGGCCGTGACCTCGCTTTCGGCCGGCGCATCCCGCTCGGGAAGGTTCAGCACCTCGGCCCGGGCGAGGCCCGCGAGGCCGCTGTTCAGGCCCTCGGGAGAATCGGCGAGGACGAACAGCACGGCTCGATGGCTCGCTCCGTACTTCCACGCGTGCTCGAGAGCCAGCCGCGTCTTGCCGATGCCGCCGAGCCCGTGCAATACCTGGGCGGTGTGGGTCGGGACACCGTCCGTGCTCGCATCGTCCAGAGCATTCTTCAAGTCCTGGAGATCCTCGGCACGGCCCTTGAGCAGGTCGCCCAGCGGAGGAAACGGCAGGTTGTGGAGGCGCGGCGGCCCCTCTTCCCGAAACGGACGGAGATCCCAGGTCTGGGGCTCGGAAGCGTCGTCCAGGTTCGGAAGCGCGGCCACGAGATCCTTCTTCATCTCCTCCGCGTTCTGGTACCGCAGGCGGGGAGACCGCGCCAGCGCGCGCTCCACGATTCGCCCAAGCGCCGGCCCCACCCCTTCGAGCGGCGCCGGGGTGCTCTTGAGGATGGCCATGACCATCTGCGGCACGGTGGAGGCTTGAAACGGAAGCCGTCCCGCGAGCGCCTCGTAGAGGACGACGCCCACGGACCAGAGATCGGACATTGGACTGGCGCCCCCCTCGAAGAGCAGCTCGGGCGCCGTGTAGCAGAGTGTGCCGATCGCCACCCCCTCGCGGGTGATCGTGCTCTGGTCGGAGAGGCGGGCCACGCCGAAGTCGATGATCTTGACCAGGCCGTCGCAGAGCAGGAGATTGCCCGGCTTGATGTCGCGGTGGATGATCCCGTGAGAGTGAGCGGCGGCGAGACCGTCCAGGATCTGGAGCGCCATCTCGATCGCCTCGCAGGGCGGAAGCGGCCCGCGGCCCAGCCGCTCTCGCAGAGTCTCGCCGGGGCAGAACGCCATGGCGAGGAAGATGCGGCCGTCGTCCGTCTCGCGGATCTCGAACAGGGTGCAGATGTTGGGATGGTCGAGCGCCGCGACGGCCCGCGCCTCCCGCAGGAAGCGGATGCGGGACTCTTCATTGCCCTCGCGGGACGGGCACATGAACTTCAGGGCCACGGTGCGGCCGAGCTTCAGGTCCCGCGCCTTGTACACCACCCCCATGCCGCCGCCGCCGAGGCGTTCGAGGATCTCGAAATGGTCGATCGTTCCAGGGAGCTCCATGGGCCTCTCCGCATCGGCCTCTCTCCAATCCCGAAACGAATCTACTTCATAGAATCCTCAAATAGGTTACCAGGGTCGGCTCCGGACGTAAACAGCCTGATCGACATTTCGGCGGTTGCTGATCCCCGACGAGCAGAGGGGAGGCCGGTGTGGGACGGTTCCTGCCGCAGATGGGCGAGGTCGGCTTCACGCTCCTGGGGCAGACGACCGAGCAGGGCTCGATCCCCCTGCCGCTGTTCTCCGAGGAGCGCGGTTGTCAGCTCGCCGGACTCTGCGCGCAGGGAGATTCGCCTTGCCACAGGGGAAGATTCCCTCGCGACGAAGCAACGTTACCCGGCCGCAGGCAGGCTTCCCCAGCGGTCCGGCAAAGTTCCGCGCCGCGAGGTGAGATCACCCGGGCGCCGGGTGCCGTCACCTCGCCGCCGGGTTGGCTTCTCTGCGGCTGGGCAACGTTACCGCGTTGCGAGGAAAACCTCCTCCGTGTGCGCTACGTTACCCCGTCACGAGGCAAGCTCGCTTCCGATCAGGGAAGTTTCCCTCGCCGCAGCGCCAGGTCACCCAGGGGCTGGGGAAGATTCCCTCGCCTTGGGCAAAGTCAACTGGCGTTGCGGAAAGATACCTGGCGAGGAGGTCGGCTTCCCTCGCCGTGAGGTAGGTTTCCTCGGCGGCGAGGTGAGTTGCCCCGGCGACCGTCGGGTCGCCTCGCCATGAGGTAAGGCTACCTGGAGGCCAGGTAACGTACCGCAGTGGTCCGCGCGGAGCCCACGGGGTGTTCCGCACGGACAACAAGGCCGGAGGAGGCAAGGGAACAGCAAACCGCGGGTGCCGACGCATAGGGACTAACCCCTGGCTCATAAGGACCGCTCTTTGTGACGCACTACACTAGCCGGTCCTGCGGCTGAGCATCGCCACCGCCGCGATCAGCTCTCCGGCATCGAAGGGCTTGGCGAGGTGGAACTGGAAGCCGGAGAGCAGGGCCAGCCTCCGGTCTTCCGCCCGGGCGAGGCCGGTCAGCGCGAGCGCCGGCACGCCGCGGCTCTCGCTTCCCGCCAGCGAACGGATCTCCTGAAGAAGCTCGTAGCCGCTCTTGCCCGGCATCTGGATGTCGCTCAGCAGGACGTCCGGCTTGAAGGAGGCGAGCAGCTGGATCGCCTCGTCGGCCGAGCCCGCGGTGGCGATCTCGGCTCCGCGGGTCCTGAGGATCTGCCCGACCACGTTGCGGCCGTCGAGCTCGTCGTCGACCACCAGCACCCGCAGCCCGCTCAAGTCGGGCAGGCGGCTGAGGTCGCCCGAGGCGAGGTCGGTCCGCGAGGGGAAGCGCCGCCCGGAGTCGCCATCGAGAACCTGGCCCGGCAGGGTGAAGGTCATCGTTGCGCCCCAGTTGGGGCCAGCGCTTTCGGCCCGCACCGAGCCGCCGTGCAAGTCCACGATCTGCTTGACGATCGCGAGGCCGAGCCCGAGCCCGCTTTGACGCTCGGACGTCCTGCTTTCCGCCTGCCAGAGGCGGTCGAACACCCGGGGCAGGAATTCCGGATCGATGCCCAGGCCCGTGTCCTTCACGCTGACCTCGACCTGGGTGTCGACGCGCGCCAGGGAGATCACGATGCTACCGCCCTCGGGGGTGAACTTGATGGCGTTCGTGAGCAGATTGATCAGTACCTGCTGGAGGCGGTCGAAATCGCCGAGCACCGGACCCGCCCCGGAGTCGAGCTCCGTCCGCAACTCCAGGGACTTGGCATCCGTCAGCGGCTTGATGATCTTGACCGCCGTTTCCACGACCTCGGTCAGGTCGAGCGAACGGAGATCCAGGCGGACCTTGCCGGCGATGATCCGGTTCATGTCGAGCAGATCTTCGATGAGCTGCACCTGGGACTGGCAGTTGCGGCGAATCGCGTCCAGGCTCTCATGAACCTTCTCGGGCTGGACGTAACCGGCGCGAAGCAACTGGACGTAACCGAGGATCGAGGTGAGCGGCGTGCGCAGCTCGTGGGAGAGGACGGACAGGAACTCGTCCTTGATCTGGTTGGCGCGCTCGGCCTCGCCGCGAGCTTCCTTTTCGCCGGCGAGAAGCTGGTCGCGCTCGGATTCGGTCTTCTTGCGCTCCTCGACCTCGCGCGTCAGCTCTTCGTTGAGCCTGGCGAGGCCGGGCAGCCGGAGCGCCTTCGGGGTGACGAGCGTGAGCGCCACGACCGTGGACCATGAAGCCACCGCGGTGACGAGCTTGGCGAAGCCTGCCAGCCGGTAGACCGGCTGGTAGAAGATGATCGCTTCGAGGAGATGCGTGGTGCCGCAGGCGAAGATGAAGACCACGAAGAGCCAGAAGATTCGGGGGAAGGGGATGTCCTTGCGCCGGAGCACGAAGTAGGCGATCACCAGGGGGATGGCCGTATAGGCTGCGAAGATCCCGAGGTCGGACACGATGTGCAGCAGGCCGAGCTCGCGAGACCAGAGGCCGCACTGCCAGCGCGGCATGAAGCCACTGGTGTCGAACAGATCCAGAGGGGAAAGCATCTTGTGCTCCTGCGGGGATACCGCGTCAGCCTGTGGCTGATGATGCAAAATTTACTCAATTGTACAGCGTGGCTCGATCTTCCGGTTCCCTGACCACCAGAGTGCCGGCAGCAAGATCGCCGCAGCGCAGGCGGTCGCGGTTGAAGAGCGGTAGCGATGTGAAAGCGAAGATCCAGACGAAGGCGAGGACGGCCGCCCACTTCGGCGCTCCCGGGATCAGCGTCTGCGGCGCGAAGAGAGCCACGAGGGGCAGGAACAGCTCGAAGCTCCGCGTCACGTTCCGGGCGAGCACGGCGTCGGGCGTGAGCGGACCGCCGTTCCTGGAGAGGACCCGCAGCCTGGCGAGGCTCTTGCCCACCGTCCTTCCTCCCAGGCTGGCCTCGCAGTAGAGGAAGTAGAGGTTCTGCAGGAGGAAGCCCGCCAGGAGACCCAGCCATCCCAGCGCCAGAGGCGTGGCCACCACCTGGAGGCCCGCGGTTGCCAGAAAGACGATGGCAAGGTCGATCAGCAGGGCGCGGAGGCGGGCGCCGAGCGGGGCGACCTCGAAGTCGATGACGATCCCCTCAGGGGTCCGGATCGAGTGGAGGCGGGGCTCAGGAACGGGGATCGGCTGCATGGCGGCCCGCCAGGAGGAAGTAGAGCAACCAACCCAAGAAGGTGACGGCGGCCACGGCGAGGCGGACGGCGGGGTCGTGGACGGACTGGCGGAAGATGCCTTCGAGAGCGCCCGCGAGCAGCATCATGAACATGGCTCCGAGCACGAGAAGCGCGGCGCTTCGGCCCTGGATGGCGAGGTTCTGGAGCCGGGAATGGGGGCCGGGAAACACGACGCTCGCGCCGACGACCATGCCGGCCGCGCCGCACAGACAGACGGCGGCGAGCTCGCTGACGCCGTGCGGCAGAAGCCAGGCCCACAGCTCGAGGCCCAGGCCCCGCGATTGGTAGAGCGCGGCGAAGGCGCCGAGGATCAGCCCGTTCGAGAAGAGCAGGAAGAGCACGGGCACGCCGGCCGCGAACCCCAGCGCAAAGCAGAGGAGGCCCACCTGCGCGTTGTGGGTGAAGAGGAACGAGGCGAAGGCGACGAGACCGTAAGCGTCCTCGTCGGAATCTCCTGGATCGGCGGGCGGATCTCCGGTCGTATAGAGCGCGTCGCGCAGCTCCTGGGTGGACGACGACGGAGTGCGTCCGTTCGCCATGCCTTCGTCCACGAAGCTGTAGAACCGTTCCGGGTCCGCCAGCGTCAGGCGCCAGCCGGTCAGAATGCCGAGAGCGAGGACGAGAAGGGCCGCGGCGACGAAGCCCGCGTGGCGGCGCACCGTCCGGGGGAAACGGACGCGAAAGAATCGACCGAGCGCTTCGCCGGACGGACGCCCGCTGCAGTGGATCGCGAGATAGGACCGGGCGACCAGCGCGTTCAGGGAGTCGACCCCGCCGCGGTCGCCGGGATCGAGGCCGGAGGCGCGCGCCTGGGCGAGCGCGCTGCCGGCGCTCCGATACAGATTGGGCAGGCGCAGCAGCTCGTCCGCGGTCAGGGCGGCCGCTCCCTCCCGGTCGAGCCGTTCGACGATCCCGTCCAGCTCCTGCCAAGCCGGCTCGCTCATGCCGCCCATCTGCTCTTTCTGTCCAGGCAGGTATCGATGAGCCAGGGCGCCACCTGGGCGGGAGCGGCGTCGACGGCGCGGACGCCGAGCCGGGCCAGACGGCGGAGCACGAGGCCGCGGTCGCGCAGCAAGGCGCCGGCCACGGCGGCCCGGCTCAGAGCCACATGATCATCTGACAGCACCGCTGTATCGGCGATACCGGCAATCTCGGCGATCCGAGGATCGTGCAGAGCCACGAAGACGACGACGTGGCGTCGCGAGAGGCGGCTCAGGCTCTCGATCATCCGCTCGGCGCCGAGCGCGTCCAAGAAGTCGGTGAGGACGACGATCCGCGAGCGCCGGCCCAGCCGCTGGGAGAGCTCCGTCAGACCGAGGGAGAAGTCGGTCGCCTCGTCGGAGTAGGCGATGCGGCTGGCCATCCGGCCGAAGAGCTGGAAGGCGCGGACGCCTGCCTGCGGCTCAATCCAATTCCGGACCCGGGAGTCGAACGCCACCCAGCCGACCCGGTCTCCCGAGCGCAGCGAGAGATAGGTGAGAAGAAGGGCGGCCTGCACGGCATGGTCGAGCTTCGGCATGCCGGCGAGCGGCTCGTTCATCAGGTGGCCGGAGTCGACCGCGATGAGCACCTGCTGACCGCGTTCGGCTCGCCCCTGGCGGATGACGAGCTTGCGGTGGTGGGCGGACGCCTTCCAGTCGATGTGCCGGGAGTCGTCGCCAGGCACGTGCTCGCGCAACGAGTCCAGCTCCAGGCCGCCACCGTAGCTGCCGCGCTCGATCCGGAGACCGGTTCGAAAGACACCCGGATCCGCGAGCCGCACGGCCAGGGAGCGCACGGGTTGGAGATCCGCGGCGACGACGAGCTTCCTGTTCACCTTGACCCGGGTCATCGAGGACATCAGGCCGAGCGGACCCTGCCAGCGCAGCCAGAGGCGCTCCACCGTGGCCCGGCCGCGCCGCGTCGGAACCAGGGGCACGTCGAACGATCCGCCGTTGCGGGAGGTCTCTCCGAGACGGACGAACAGCGCCGGTTGCGGAGCCAGGCAGCCCGCGACATCGGCGACGATCTCTACCGTCACAGGGCGCCTGGACGGCAGGTGCAGGATCAGGTTTGCGGTCTGGCCCCCGCGGCCCAGGTACAGGATGTCCGGAACGATTGCCGCGGCGGTCAGGTCGCGGCGCCGCGGTGTGTGGAGCGCGTCGTTGCCCAGGGCGAGGGCGAACGCGGTGAGATACGCGGGCCAGAGCGGCCAGAGGCCGGAGTGGACGGCGGCGGGCAGCAGCGCCACGACCACGCCCAGGCCCGCCAGCACGACCGCTCTCCGGGTGGGCCGCATGATCAGCGGGGCGGGGGAACCTGTTTGAGGATCTGGTCCAGCACGGTCTCAGTACCCCGGCCAAGACCCACCCCATCGACCTCGGCGCTCGGGGAGAGGACGACCCGGTGGCGCAGGAGCGGCTTCCACAGCCGTTTGACGTCGTCCGGCAGGACGAAGCCGCGGCCGTCCAGCGCGGCGGCGGCTCGGGAGGCCGCGGCGAGCATGTTGGCCGCCCGCGGGCTGGCTCCCCAGAGCAGCGCCGGTTGCTTGCGCGTGGCGCGCACCAGATCCACGATGTAGTCGACCATCTCGTCGGCCAGGCGCAGCGACGCCACGGTGGCGCGGGCTCCGGCGAGCGTGGCGAGGTCGCAGAGCGGACGCAGGCCGAGCGGCTTCAGGTCCGGCATGGCGGTCTGGTGGCCGTGCGTGCGGACCATGGACCGCTCCTCGTCGCGGCTGGGGTAGGAGATCAACACCTTGAAGAGGAAGCGGTCGAGCTGCGCCTCCGGTAGCGGATAGGTGCCCTCCTGCTCGATCGGGTTCTGAGTGGCCACGACCAGGAACCCGGGGGAGAGCGGATGGGGTCTCCCGTCGAGGGTGACGGTGCGCTCCTGCATGGCTTCGAGGAGGGCGGCCTGCGTCTTCGGAGGGGTGCGGTTGATCTCGTCGGCGAGCAGCACCTCCGTGAAGATCGGGCCGCGGTTGAGGTGGAAGGCGTTGGTCTGGAAGTCGAAGAGGCTCGTGCCCAGCACGTCGCCCGGCATCAGGTCCGGAGTGAACTGGATGCGCTTGAATTCCAGGTCCAGGCTCGCGGCGAAGCAGCGCGCGAGGAGCGTCTTGCCCGTCCCGGGCGGCCCTTCGAGGAGCACGTGGCCGCCGGACAGGAGGGTGACGAGGAGCAGGTCGACGGCTGCCTCCTGGCCGATCACGGCGCGGCCGATCTGCTCTCGCAGGGCGAGGCCCAGCTCATGGATGCGTTCGATGTCCATCCTGCATCTCCTGGCGTAGCGCGAGAATCTGGTCGGCGGTAAGCAGCCGGGCGGTACTTTCGATCAACGCCTCCTGGCCATGGAGCGGAGCCGCGGGCGGAGGCAGAGGCTTGCCGAAGCGGCCCATGCCGGCCCACAGCAGAATCCCGACGAACACGACCGCCTGGAGGGTCGCCGGGAGGAGCGGGAAGCGGAAGGCCTCGGCGAGCAGGCCGGGATTGCGGCGAAAGCCGTGGATGGTCTCGTCGAACACCGCGCCGCTCGCTCCGAGCCGCACGGTGAGTAGCTCGTGGAAGAGCGCGGCGTTCTGGCCGAGCCCGAGACCCTGATTGTTGAAGAGGTCGGGGTCCGAAACGAGAAAGACCTCGGCGCCGTCCCCGGACGTGTAGCTGGCGACGAGCCAGTGCTCGCCGCAGGTCACCTCCGGCTTCAGCTCCTGTGAGCCGCGGATGAGTTGGGCGGACCGCAGCTCCACCTGGAAGTAGGGCTTCCGGTTGGAGGGCCAGTGCACGGCGCAGCGGAGCGAGACGGCCCCGGGCGTTTCCCTGCGTTCCAACCCGACCTGCCGGTCAACGGCGGCGATCTCGGCAGTCGGCATCAGGTTGGCGCTCCGGATCCAGGCTGGATTGGACGGATCGGGCTCGCCTTTCCACTTCGGCAGCACGACGACGAGGGCGGCATTCCAGATCAAGGCCTCGCGCCGCAGCTCGGCCATCCGGTCGCCGGTCGCGGCCAGCACTTTCAGATCGGGCTCGGCCGCGATCAGGGGGCGTCCCGGTCCGGGGGCGCCGGTGCTTGGGCTTCGCCGCGACACCACGCCGAGACCCAGGGACTGGAGAAGCTCGACCATGGCCCGGTGTCCCAGGGCGCTGCGGCTGAAGCTGTTGGCCCCGGGCGTGGGCCGGCCGACGTCTCCGAAGGCGGTCAGGACGAGGGCCAGGATAAACGAGGCGACGCCCAGGCCGGCGAGCCAGCCCACTGTCCTGCGGGAAAAGCCGCCTTCCCACTCGCGTGGCCCGCTCAAACCGATCGTCTCAGAAGGAGGCGCACGCGTTCGAGGCTCGTTTGATAGTCGTCGGGGCCGGCCGGCAAGCCACCGAAGAGAGAGAGCTCGACCGTGCGGACGAGTCCGGCGAACGCCTCCCGGGCCTCGGCCTGGAGAGGCAGCAGGCGCGACATCTCCCGGCTGGTCCGGGAAGAGGCCGCGGGGACGACGAAGCGGGAAGAGAGATGGCGGATGGCGAGGAGCAGTAACGTGTGGACGGCCTCGGTCCAGCGCTCCTCAGCCGCGAACCGCTCGGCGTCCTCAAGGGACGGACCGGGCGCCGTCTCCGATCCGTCCTGAGAAGAATCCTGCGAGCGGGCCGGCGCCTCTCCGAAGCGTACCCGGGAAGCGCGGCGGGAGGAGAGGTTTCGGATCAGCCCGAGGGTCAGGAAGACCAGGGTCGAGACGGCCACGACGCTGAAGGCAAATTGGAGAAGGAGAACGAGCTCCCCGTCCACGGTCAGCGGCGTCCGCACCGGGGGGCTGTTGGCGGGAGATACAACCGGGCCTGGGGGGCGAGGAATGCCGCCGCCTGGGCCTTCGCCCCTCCGAGTCAGCTTGTTGTCCGGAATCTCGCTCTGGTACCCCTCCCCGAGGATGGCCCGCGCGCTCTCGCGAAGATCCGCGGGCGTCGGAGCCTGGGCTGCGGCCGCCGGGAGGGCCAGACAGAGACTGACGATGAGAACCAGAAGGATCGGAATCGAGCGGCTCCTTTGCCTCCCGCGCGGGGTGATTGCGGATCAGCGCGCTCAGGAGGGCGTTCCGGCCAGAATCTGCTTCAGGAGGGAGATGTTATCGCGATGTCCGGTCAGGCGCGCGGTGACCTTGCCGCGGATCGGATAGCCGAGGAGATAAAGGTCGCCCACGATGTCGAGGATCTTGTGGCGGACGAACTCGTCCGGGAAGCGCAGCTCGGTGTTGAGGATGTCGTCCTCGCCGACCAGGATGAAGTTGTCGAGCCGGCCGCCGGAGCCGAGGCCCAGCTCGTTCATCATCTTGAGATCCTTCATGAACCCGAACGTGCGGGCCGGAGCGATCTCCCGCTTGTAGACCTCGGGGCCGGAGAGCGTCAGCTCGTAGTACTGCTCGCCGAGCGGCGGCGGATAGCGCAGCAGGTAGGAGACCGAGAACACGTCCGCCGGCTCGATCGCGAGGATCTTCTCGCCCGTCCCGCCGGCCACCTCGTAGCGGCGGTCGATCACCGCTTCCAGCTGCGGCTGGTCCTGCTCGGTCAGGCCGACGTCCTCCAGCACCGTGCAGAACTCCAGGGCCGAGCCGTCCATGACCGGGATCTCGCCGTGGACCTTGATCAGCAGGTTGGTGACGCCGTAGGCATGCAGCGCGGAGAGCAGATGCTCGACCGTCTTGATGCTCTCGCCCTCGGCGGAGAGGGTGGTGGCGTAGTCCGTGTCCGCCACCGAGCCGGTGTGCGCCGGGATCTCGACGCCGGTGGGCAGGGTCACGAAATGCAGGCCGCTGTTCTCGGGGAGCGGCTGGAGCACCATGCCGGTGCGCTGGCCCGAGTGAAGGCCGAGCCCGTAGACGACCTTCGAGTGCCGGATCGTCTTCTGCTTCCGGCCCGTGGGGCGGAGCAGGGGGCGGAGCTGCGGGATGTCCGGCAGCGCCGGGATGCGCCGCTCGGCGGAACGGTCGCGGGGCAGATCCGGAGCGACGACGCCGGCCTCTTCGAGCGAGCGCTTGTAGGAGAGCGCGCCGGCCGCGGCGTCCACGGCCCGCTTGTACGAGAGCGGCTTCTCCAGATAGTCGAAGGCCCCCATCTTGATGGCCCGCACCGCGGTCGACGTGGTGCCGTGCCCTGACATCATGACGACCGAGGCCGTGGGGTCGGTCTCGCGCAAGGCCTGGAGCGTCTCCAATCCGTCGCGGTCGGCGAGCCAGATGTCGAGGAAGACCACGGCGGGCTGCCGCTCGCGGTAGAGCGCCAGCGCCTCCTCGCCGCTCGTCGTCGTCAGCGTGGAGTAGCCCTCGTCCGTAAGAATCCCCCCGAGGGTCGAGAGGATTCCCGGCTCGTCGTCGACGATCAGCACCAGTTCCGCCATGGGGATTAACCTAACACAGGGGTGGGATTGAGGTTGAGGAAGCGCCCGAGGGGCGCTCGGAACCACTTTGGAATCCATGAGTGCTAGGATGGCTCGGGCGACTCTCCGGGGGAGACCATGGGCAACAAAGGGATTGCACTGGCAGTGGCTGGCGCCCTTCTGGGGGTTGCCGCAGGAGTCGGAGGCTTCACCTTCGTCTATGCGAAGGGCTCCTCCTATCTGACGAACGATCCTGCGGCCTGCGCGAACTGCCACGTCATGCAGCCGCAGTATGACGGATGGCTCGTCTCGTCCCACCGCTCGGTGGCCGTCTGCAACGACTGCCACACGCCGCCGGGGCTGATTCCGAAGTACTTCACGAAGGCGCTCAACGGGTGGAATCACTCGTATGCCTTCACGAGCGGCAACTTCCATGAGCCGATCCTGATCACCGGCCGCAACCGGGAGGTGACGGAGCAGGCCTGCCGCAAATGCCACGAAGAGCTGACCGTGTCGATCGAGGGCGCACACCGGCCGGGCCAGGAGATGTCCTGCCTGCGCTGCCATTCGGACGTCGGACATCCTTGAGGACCGCTGAAGGAGACGTGAACGACATGAACAGCAGCCGCCCAACCCAGGATCGTGCGCCCCGCCGGGGCTGGGGCCTGATCCTGACGACCGCCGCCATCGCCGCGCTCGTGGCCGCCGGGCTGACCGCGCTCCTGGTCAACATCTTCGAGCACAAGCAGGAGGCCCGCAATCCCTTCTACCGGGTTGTGGAGATCGACGACGAGACGACCGATCCCGCCGTCTGGGGCAAGAATTTTCCCCTCCAGTACGACGGCTACAAGAGGACCGTGGACCAGGTCCGCACCCGTTTCGGCGGCAGCGAAGCCGTCCCCCGCACGCCCACCGACGCCGATCCGCGGTCGATCGTGGCGCAGTCGCGGCTGGAGGAAGATCCCCGGCTGAAGAGGATGTGGGCCGGCTACGCCTTCGCCGTGGACTTCCGCGAGGAGCGCGGTCATGCCTACATGCTGGACGACCAGACGTTGACCGAGCGCCAGATTGTGAAACAGCAGCCGGGCACCTGCATCCACTGTCACGGCTCCGTCTACGTCCCCTACAAGAAGCTCGGCGGCGGCGACCTCATCAAGGGCTTCGAGGCGATGAACCACAAGACGTTCCAGGAGGCCCGCAAGCTGGTTCAGCATCCAGTGTCCTGCATCGACTGCCACGACCCGGAGACGATGCAGCTGCGGGTGACGCGGCCCGGGTTCCTCGAAGGGATCAAGGCGCTCAAGGCCTCGCAGGGCGTCACGGACTACGACGTGAACCGGGACGCCACCCGCCAGGAGATGCGGGCGTTCGTGTGCGGCCAGTGCCATGTCGAGTACTACTTCAAGGGAGAGGAGAAGCGGCTCGTCTATCCCTGGGGCAACGGCCTCAAGGTCGAGAACATCCTTGCCTATTACGACGAGCAGGGGTTCAAGGACTGGCAGCACAAGGAGAGCGGCGCGCCGGTTCTCAAGGCGCAGCACCCCGAGTTCGAGATGTGGAACCAGGGCATTCATGCCCGTTCCGGCGTCGCCTGCGCGGACTGCCACATGCCCTACACGCGCGTGGGGGCGCTCAAGATCAGCGACCACCATGTGCGGAGCCCCACCCTCAACATCAACAACGCCTGCCAGACCTGCCACAAGTGGCCCGAGGCGGAGCTGAAAGCCCGCATCGAGACGATCCAGGAACGCACGTTCCGCATGCGCGGGCTGGCCATGGATGCGTTGATCGCCCTCATCGACGACATCAAGAGGGCTCAGACCGGGGGGATGGCTGCGGACCGGCTGGACCAGGCCCGGGATTTCCAGCGGAAGGCGCAGTTCTATCTGGACTTCATCGAGGCGGAGAATTCAATGGGCTTCCACGCTCCGGGAGAGGCCTTGCGCATCCTGGGCGAGTCGATCGACTTCTCCCGCAGGGGGCAGGCGACGCTGTCGGGCATGACCCTCGGCGCGCAGGCACCCTGAAGGCGAGAGCCGACCGGACCGTGCCGGCTGGAAGCCGGCGCTCCCAGCGAAAAACGAAGGGGGAGGATCGCCGCACGGCCTGATGCTCGCCTCTTCCCGGGCGGCGGCGCCCTCCCCTCGCCGCGCGAGGGGAGGGTCGGGGAGGGGAGAATGGGATCAATCGGGATGGGATCAATCAGTGATGCATCATCATCCGCATCATCGGACGATCGGTCCCCATCGCCTCAAACTTCTCCTTCTGCTCCGCCGTCAGCAGCGCCGTGAACTGCTCCATCGCCGCGTCGTGCACCGCCTCGAGCTGCTGCTTCGTCGCATGCGCGGCGATCACCCGGGTGCCGATCTCCTCGGCGGTCGCGGTGCCCTCGTCCAGCAGGGCGTCGATCGCCTCCATCTCCGTGCGGTGCTGCTCCATCAGCGGCCCCCCCTTCTCGAAGGCCTCCTCGTGGATCTTCTTGGCCGCTTCCTTCTGCTCCGCCGTGAGGCCGAGCTCCGAGGCGATGAAGCCGCCCGCGGCGCGGCCGCCGTCGTGGTGACTCATCATGCGGTGGAAGCCGTGGCCGTCGCCGCCCCTGGCGAGGGCGACTCCGCCAACCGTGGCAAGGCTGCCGATACCCAGGACGAGGGCGAGGGTCAGTGTGGTCTTTCTCATGTCGGTAGTCTCCTTGATGGTTCTTGTCTTGATGGTTCTTGTCGTGAGCCCCGCTTCAGGCGGGGCGTGTCATCGGGATCAGAATAGAGCCGGCGGCCCCTCCCAGTCCTCAAGACCACGCAAGTTCTTTGTAAGAGATGTAAACGCTCGGCCGGCAAAGCGCGCGTCAGCCGGCAAAGCGATAACCGCGCCGGTGGACCGTCAGGATGTGCTCGGGATGCGACGGATTGCGCTCCAGCTTCTGGCGCAGCGAGCCCACGTGGACGTCGACCGTGCGCGTCACCGGCATGGCGTCGTAGCCCCAGACCTTGTCCAGCAGCTCGTCGCGGGTCAGCAGCGCGCCGCGGTTCTCGATGAAGTAGGCGAGGAGCTTGAACTCCAGCGCCGAGAGCGGCACCGCGGTGCCGTCGCGGTAGACCTCGGCGCGGCGGAAGTCCACCCGCACGGCGCCGAAGTCGTAGGTGCCGCTGGGGGTCATCGGCGCGTGCGAGCGGCGGAGCAGGGCCTCGATCCGGGCCAGCAGCTCGATCATCTCGAACGGCTTGGTCAGATAGTCGTCCGCGCCCAGCTTGAGGCCGACGACCCGGTCCACGACCTGGCCGCGCGCCGTGAGCATGAGGACGGGCACCTGGGAGCCGTGGGACCGCAGCTCGCGGCAGACTTCCAGACCGTCGCGGCCGGGCAGCAGGATGTCGAGCAGGACGAGGTCGAACGGCTCGGCCAGGGCCTTCGCCAGGGCGGTGTTGCCGTCCATGGCCGTCTCGACCCGGTAGCCCTCGCTGAGCAGCCGGTCGGAGAGGGTGAGGACGAGGCTCGGCTCGTCTTCGACGAGAAGGATGCGGCGGGAGCCGGTCATGCGTCTCGCGTCTCCGGTGAAGCCACAGGCAGGGAGATCGTGAACGCGCTCCCCTCGGGGCCGGTCGCGACCGTCACCTTTCCGCCGAGCGCCTCGGCCACGTGGCGCACGAGGCTCAGGCCGACGCCGCTGCCGGTGATGCCGTTGACCGCGGCCTCGCGCCCCCGGAAGAACGGCTCGAACAGGTGCGGGAGATCCTCGCGGCGGATGCCCGAGCCGTGGTCGGAGACCGTGATCTCGACGTTCCCGCTGTCTGCCGTCCGCGCCTGCGTACGTACCTGCGTACGTACCTGCGTACGTACCTGCGTACGTACCTGAATACCGACCCGATTCTCGCCGCTCGCAGGCTTTCCGTGGCGCACGGCGTTCTCGATCAGGTTGCGCAGCGCGCGCCGCAGAGCCTCGCCGTCGGCGAGCACGGGCGGGAGCCCGGCCGGGACGTCGAGCGTCACGACCGTCCCGCTCTCCTCGACGAGCGGCCGGCAGTCCTCCAGCGCGCCGTCGATCAGACGGGCGACCTCCTCGGGCCGCGGATGGTAGACCCGGCGGCCGGACTGGATGCCGGCCAGCTCCAGCGCCTGCGCCACCATGTCCGACAGCCGGCGCCCTTCGCGCTCGACGAGGGCGCCGTAGCGCTTCACCTGCTGCGGGTCCGCGACCACGCCGTCCGCGAGGTTCTGGCCCGCGGACCGGATGGCGGTCAGCGGCGTGTGCAGCTCGTGGGTCACGCCGGCCACGAACTCCATCTGCTGCCGGGCCAGGCGTTGCGCCCGGTGCGTGGTCACCACCATCAGCCCCGAGGTCACGGCCATGAGGGCGAGGATGCAGAGGCTCATCCCGAGGTTGTGGAACCGCACGCGCGCCACCGCGGCCTCCAGGGAGCCCCGGCGGTGATGGGCGACCAGCGTCCAGGACGCAGTGCGGCGTGCCTCGTCCGGACCGGGCATCAGGACGCGGAAGCCGGAGCGGGGCTCGGACGGCGGCTGCCGGAAGTGCCGGTGCAACAGGTCTGAGGTGTCTCCTGGGCCTGTGCCCGGACTCTCATCGGGATCGTCCTGGCGGTGCATCCAGAGGCTGCGCAGCTCATGGAAGGGGCGCAGCCGCAGCACGTCGAGCCGGAGGTCGGCCTTGCGGAACGCTTCCAGGGGAACGGCGGTGTCGGACTGGAAGATCGGCTTGCCCTCGGTGTCGAGAACCGCGACCGCATACTCGCTTCCGTGCCGGCCGCCGAAATGGCGGCGGGTCAGCTCCGGCAGGATCTCGTTCGCCAGCGCCGCCGTGTTCAGACGCACCACGAGGAGGACAGGGCTCGCCGGCGTGGAGTCCGGGCGCGAGAAGGTGAGCGGCAGGACGAGCCCCGGAATGCCCGTGTCGATGGGTGCCAGGAACGGGAAGGCGGGCCGGGTGGCCGACTCGGCGGGATCGGCCAGGAGACGTTTGCGGATGCCGTCCAGCTCGGGGGTCCAGGGTATGGCTTCGAGGGCACCGGAGGCGCCGAGGGCGAACAGCTCCGCAGTTGATCCCGAGTTTGATCCCGAGTTTGGGCCCGATCCCGACCGGCGGGCGATCAGCAGATCCTTCACGAAGTCCGGCCAGGGGGCGTCCGCGCGCCACCGCTCGAGCTGCGCGGCGGAGCGGCGCACGGCCTCGTCGCCGGTCTGTCCGAAGTCGGGGTGGAAGTAGAGGAACGCGCGCGTCAGCTCCCGGTCCACGTCCTCGGCAAAGCGGTCGCCGTCCGAGGCGAGGCGCTCCTCCAGCCGCCGGTGCTCCGCCCGGCTGACCCGGCCGATCCAGTAGTACTGGAGGGCGGCCAGGAGGACGAGAAGAACCAGGAGAACGGCGGCGATGGCCGGCGGCAGGAGACGGGAGCGCTTCCCAAAAGCCATGACGCGATCGAGCATAGCAGGGGGCCGGGAGGGCGCGATCGAAACTTTACATCCCTTACAAAGACCTTGCTTCGCGTTGACGGGAGTCTGGAAGAGGACATCTGTGGCTTCGAGTCCTCACCCCCCGACCCCCACTCCCATCTACCAGCCCCCCCCCCCCCGGAGAGGGGGCGCCACCACCCAAAAGCAAGAGCGGGACAGCTGGAGCTTGGGGGGCGGAAGCGACTCATTCCAAAGGGCGGGGGTTCCCCCTCTCCCCCCGGGAGAGGGGACCAGGGGGTGAGGACTCCATGCGAGGCACTTTCCTCTAAGGCCGGATCACGACCTTGAGCGCCTCTTTGCGCATCATGCTGCGCAGCGCGATCTCCAGCTCTTCGAGGGGGCGCTCGGCGGAGAGCAGCGCCTCGGGGTGGAGGGCGCCCCCCGCCAGCCCCGCCAGGAGATCCAGGGCGCGCTGGAACGTGGCCGGACGGTGGTGGTAGGCGCCGCGCACCGCGATCTCTCCATAGTGCAGGCGGTGGGTGTCGAGGGGGATCGTGGTGCCCGGCCGGCAGCCTCCGAAGAGCAGCACGCTGCCGCCCGGGCGCGCGGACGCCAGCGCGTCCTCCCAGGCGACGGGCGAGCCGGTGGCCTCGATCGCGAGGTCGAAGCCGTCGCCGCCGCGGGCGAGCTTCCGCAGCCGCGGGGCCTCGCCGCCGTCGCGGCTCACCTGAACCGCCTCGCTCGCGCCGAGCTGGCGCGCCACGTCCAGGCGCGTCGGGTTGGGATCGGCGAGCACCACGTGATGCCCGGTCCGCAGGCCCGCGAGCACGTCCACGAACAGCAGGCCGATCGGGCCGCCGCCGTAGACCACGATCTCGGACGGCCGCTCCAGCGCGCAGACCTCCAGGCCGTGCAGCACGCAGGCGAGCGGCTCGGCCAGCGCCGCGATCTCGGACGCCAGGTCCTCGGGGATCGCGTAGGTGCTCACGTCGGCGAAGCGGCGCGGCACGAGCAGATACTCGGCGAACGCCCCATTCAGATACCGGAGATGCGCGCAGAGGTTCTCCCGGCCCTGGAGGCACCACTCGCAGGCGCCGCAGGGCGCGGAGTTGGCCACCACCACCCGGTCGCCCGGCTGCCAGCGGCATCCCTCTCCCGTCGAGTCGACCGTGCCCGCCATCTCGTGGCCGAACGGCCCGGGCACCTGCAGCATGCGGGGATGGCCGCCGCGGCGCAGAACCTTCACGTCCGTGCCGCAGGTGGTCGCGGCGTCGATGCGCAGCAGCAGCTCGCCGGGGCCGGGCTCCGGGACGGGCACGCGGCGCAGCTCCACCCGCTCGGGGCCGAGCAGGAACACCGTCCGTTGTTGGCGGGGCACGTTCATTTTGACTATCCAGTCTCGTCGTCGGGCGCGAACAGAACCTTGAGCGCCCGGCGGTCGCGGGAGAGCTCCACCCCTTCCTCGAACCGGGAGAGGGGGAGCCGGTGGCTGACGAGCGGCGTCGGATCGAGGCGGCCGCTCACCAGCAGCCGGTGGATCTCGCGCTGCTCGGCGAGCCCGCTGGAGTAGGTGGCGATCAGCTTGCCCTCGGTCTTGAAGAACGGATTGAGATCGAACCCGGCGCGCTCGCCGGCCGCGGCGTGGGCGAACAGGACCACCGTGCCGCCGGGGCGGACGAAATCGAGCGCCGTGCCGAGCGCCGCGGTGCCGCCGGCCGTGTCGAAGACCGTATCGACGCCCTCCGAGATCTCGCCGATTTCCACCGCTCCGAGCGCGCGGGCGAGCCGCCCGCGCTCCTCCAGGGGGTCAACCAGCGCCACTCGCACGGACGGCGCCACGGCCCGGATCACCAGCAGGTGGAGCAGCCCCATGCTGCCGCCGCCGAGGATGACGGCCGAGGCCGGCGCCGGCATCTCCGGCAGGCGGGAGGCGCGGATGCCCCGCAGCACGCACGCGGCGGGCTCCAGGAGCACGGCGGCCTCGTCCGGGACGTGCGGCGGCAGACCGAACGTGGCGCGGCGGACGGCCCGCTCCCGCACCAGCACCCACTCGGAAAAGCCGCCCGGCTCCAGCAGGTTCTCGCGGAAGGCGGGGCAGAGCGTCTCGCTGCCGCGCCGGCAGAGCGCGCAGGTGCCGCAGGCCACGTGGTGGGGGACCGCGACCCGGTCGCCGGCCAGGAAGCCGACGACGCCCTCGCCCAGCGCCTCGACCGTGCCGACCACCTCGTGGCCCAGGACCGTGCCCGCGGGCGCCGTGGCATAGCGCAGCTTGAACAGGTCGGTGCCGCAGAGACCGGCGCTGCGCAGGCGCAGCAGCAGCTCTCCGGGGCCGGGCACGGGGCGCGGGCGCGCCTCGACGCGGACCGCGCCGCCGTCGGCGCAAGCGATCACGTTCATCGTCGGGCCGGGCTGGGTCATGGCGTCGGAAAGGTTCCTCGAAGATTGCAGATAAGATATTGCACGATGAGCGATCGGATCAGCAACCGCCGTCCCCGCCGCGTCCAGGTCCAGTTCTGGAAGCGTGGCGAGTCTCACATGAACCCGGGCTATACCACGAATATTTCGCTGACCGGCATGTTCATCGCGACGCGGAGCCCGTTTCCGCCGCACACCCGGCTGCGGATCGAGGTGCTGGAAGGGGAGCGCGGCTTCGTGGTCGAGGGCATGGTCGTTCACGCGCGGAAGGTCCGCGGCGAGCTGGTCCACCTGAGCCAGCCGGGGATGGGCGTCCGCTTCGTGAACGTCGACGAGCTGGTGCGCGAGCTGATCCCCGGCGCGTACGACGGCGAGAGCCTGCCGGCCTCGCATCCGTCGCACGTGCCGTCGCCGGTCTCGCCGCGGCCCGCCGTGCCGCCGCCGTCCCAGCACCCGAATCTCTCGGCCTCCCGGCCGCCCACGGCCGCACTGCCGCAGCCGGAGCGCCCGCCGGCGCCTCCTCCTCCTCCGGTTCCACCGCCGGTTGCCCGTCCGATCGAGCCGCCCTCCGGCACGTTCTCGGTCCACTTCCTGAGCCCCGCGGAGTTCGTCGAGGTCTTCCTGCGCGACATCGTCAACGGCGGTCTCTTCGTGAACACCCGCTTTCCCGCCCGCATCCAGGAAGTCGTCTACGTGGAGCTGTACCCGCCCTTCCCGGGCGCCAAGCCAGTGCTGGTGCAGGCCCGGGTCGTCCAGCGCTTTGAGCCCTCGACGGACTTCGGCAGCCACAACCTCCTGGCCGGCATGGGAGTCGAGCTGCTCGACCTGTCGCACGTGGTGGAGAAGCTCCAGGTCTTCGTGCACCGGTAGCGGATCGCGCGTCGACCCGCGCGGACTCTGCCTGCCGTCCCGCCGCCGTCCCCAAGCTGTTTGCAGGCCGTCCGGAGCTGCGGGGATCGTTCCTCCCGAGCTGTGGACGATGCGTCCCGCGGCACGAACGACTCATCCCCAAGCTGGGGAGCCGTTGCCCGGTGTGCGGCTGGGAAAGGCGGGGGTGAGGGCCGGCAAACGTCTGGAAACAGGGATGGGATAGGATTATCGGCATGCGCGCGGCGGTCGTGGACGGCTATGGGGGAGTGGATCGGCTTCATGTCCGGGATGTGGCGGAGCCCGAGCCTCCCGGAACCGGGCAGGTGCTCGTGCGTGTCCGGGCGACCAGCGTCAACCCTCTCGACTGGAAGATCCGCAACGGCAGTCTTCGATTCGTCCTGCCGGCCCGGTTTCCCCTGATCCCCGGCTTCGACCTCGCGGGCGAGGTGGCGGCGGTCGGTCCGGAGGTCACTCGTTTCGAGCCCGGCGACCCCGTGTTCGGCCAGACCGGAGCGCGCCTCGGCGGCGCCTGCGCCGAGTTGGCCCTCGCCTCCGAATTGACCCTCGCCTCCATCCCGGAGGGTGTCTCCATGGAAGACGCGGCGGCCCTGCCCATGGCCGGGCTCACCGCGCTGCAGGCCCTCCGCGATCAGGGCGAGCTGGCGGACGGCGAGAGCGTCTTGATCAACGGCGCGGCCGGCGGCGTCGGCCACTTCGCGCTGCAGATCGCCCGCATCCTGGGCGCCCGGACGGCCGGAGTCGCCAGCGGCCAGGGCGGCGGGCTGGTCCGCGGTCTCGGCGCCGGCCGGGTCTTCAACTACCAGGTCGAGGACTTCACGGCCGACGACTCCACCTACGAGGTGGTCTTCGACGCCGCGGGAACGTCGTCCTACGAGCGCTGCGCCCCCCTCCTGGCCGAGAACGGCATCTTCGTCACCACCGAGGCCGGACCGAGGACGTTCTTCGACGTCCTGGCGACGCGCTTCCGGGGTCTGGCCGGTGAGGATCGCCGGGCGCGCTTCGTCCGGGTCAAGGCCAACGTCGCGGACTTGGAGCTCCTCGGCAACTGGACGCGCCTGGGCAGGCTGCGGCCGGTCATCCAGGCGATCCTTCCCCTGGAAGAAATCCGTCAGGCCCACCAGGCGAGCGAGACCGGCCACGCGAACGGCAAAACCGTGCTGCGGGTCGCTTAATCCGTTGTCCCCGCGGCGTCCTGGGCCCCTTGCGCCCCGAAGGGGCATCGGGATAAAGCCTGGCATTTCAATGCCAGGAAAGGAGATGCGCCACCACCCCCCAAGTCCCGAAGGGACGGCGGGATGCCAACCGTTGGTGATGGCGAGTGGGTGTTGATCCCTGCGTCCCTTCGGGACTTGAGGGTGGGCGGGCTGGACAAACCCGGCGCTAAAGCACCGGGCTTTATCCCGCCGCCCCTTCGGGGCGGGGCCGCCGCGCCTTCGGCGCTTGCGGAGGCACTGGTGCCGGGTGGGATTGTGGGCGGGCTTCCCCCCTGGCCCGGCGAGGAATTGCCCATCCTCTATAATGCAGCGTTCAACCAACGGCCGGCTTCGGCCAGATCTCCCTGCTGGGGAGGAGGAGGCTGCATGAATCGGATCGTGAAAGCGATGGTGGCCGGATTCGTGGTGTTGGGCTCGATGCTCCTGATGGCTCCCGCGGCGTCGGCCTGTTGCATCCCCTGCCAGAGCATCTGCAACCAGCCAGGAGTTCCTCCTTCCACCTACTGCTGCACCGGCATTCCGGTTCCCGGCGATGCCTGCGGGCTCACCATCTGCGGCAAGTGGCTCCAGGGACAGCGGAGCGAGAAGGCCGACCTCAACCTGTCGGCGAACCTCTCCGTGGCCACTGCGGAGGCCGGCTGCGAGCAGGCCTTCCCCTGGCTCGCGGCGAACTGATCTCCGGGCTGACCGGGCGTTCGAGGATGGGCGATAGGCTCATGGCCCTCATGTACGAGCATCGAAGCCAGCCCCTGCTGAGCCGGAGGGCCTTCGCCGTCCGGCTCGGTCGGCACTTTGCATCGGCTGCACATGGACGACGGCGACAAGCCCAAGGCTGATCCTTGAGCTGGAATCCGGTACCAGGCGTGGCTCCTAGGGCCTGGTCGAAGGCGCTGAAATCGTAGGATCCCGCTCGAAGACGCCATGAGAATAAAGCGCCTCGTCAAGGTCGTTTGTGCTCTGTGCCTGAGCAAGCCAGAGATTCCAGTAGGCGATCAGCTCGTCCTGAGTGAGGTTCTTGAGATCCAGGTCTTCTTCGCTCAGGAATTCGTCTCGCATCTCCATCAGGGCTCTCCTTGCCGGGGATCGAAGGGGAGAATTTCCGCCGCGCGCGCGGCCACCACCTCGTGGGCCTCCAGGAGCGAGAGGCCCTCGATCTGCCGCTGAACGTCTGGCCAGATGTCAGCCCAGGGTTGGGCGGCGGTCAGGTAAAGGGCCAGCCGTTCCTCATTGGTCCTCATCAAGGTCCGGCGCTCGCGGTCCAGTGCCTCCTCCAGGGGGTCACGGCCCTCCGCGACCTGGGCGAGCAGAGGCCTCTCCCGCACGGATTCTGCCAGCAAGACTGGATGAGTGGCCGCAAGCTCGGTCAGGTCGCGAGAGCTGCGGGAGTAGAGGATCTGGGCGCGTGGGTCGGTCATCAGCCGGGCGAGCTCGCCGACGACGGCATAGTCCTTGTCGCGATTGGTCAGCTTCATGGCGGCGAGCGGCTCCGGATCGACAACCGGGTTGTTCGAACCGTCCGCGTCGCGCCACATTCGGGCGAGCCAATCGAGCGAGATCCGGGGAGGCCGGGTAACGAAATCGGTTCGCAGCCGCAGGGATTCACGCCGAAGCTCAAAGTGGGCGCTCCAGCCGCCGCGCATCCAGCGTAGATCCAGGGGCGCGCCGAATCGGTATCGTCCACCTTGAGCCGACAGAGTGCTCAGGGTATGGCTGAGAGCTTCGGAGTCCTCGCGAAGAATCCAATCGCCATCCTTGCTCATGATGGCCAGGCGGTGGACCACGACGGCCTGCCCTGAGCTGAGCAAGGCCCGGAGGCGGCCGCGATTGAAATCTTCCGTCAGGTCGAGATAAGGATTGTTCATGGCCGCCGGAAGTATATCCGGCCAGGTTCGCTCCAGCGCTCGCCGACCGGTTGGGCCGGCCCCTTGCGGCGCCCCGGCCTACGGCTGACCCTTGAGCTGGAACCGCCGGTACCAGGCGTGGCCGGTCGCGGGCTCGATCGCCACGATGCCCCAGATGTAGGTCGACGCTCCCGGCAGCTCCATCCGGAATTCTCCGAGATCCCCGACGAGGCGGCTGCCCTTGCCGGCGGCGTCGAGGCGCGCGCCCTCGTCGCGGTCGAAGCGGAGAACCCGGGGCGGACCTTCCCGGCGCGCGGGCTCGAGGAGGACGTTGTAGAGATCGATCTTCCGGCCCGCCAGCTCCTGCGGCCAGCCGGCCTGGAACTGGAGCAGGGTCGTGCCCGCGGCCGTCTTGCCGCCGCGGACGTTGCCGGGCAGGTTCTGCAGGCTCAGCCGCACGGCCTTGCGCGAGCGCGCCTCCCCCTCGATCAGGTCGACAACCAGCAGCTTCCGGGCCTCCTCGGAGAGCCCGCGCCAGGTCTCCCGCGTCTTGAGCGCTCCGGCCGACCACGTCCGCACGCCGGGGCGGTTGACCACCACCTCCATCTTGGCGCGGGACGCCTTGCGGTTGGCGGAGGTCAGGTAGAAGCCGGCCTCGTAGAAGGCTGCGGTCGAACGGCTGAACCGGTCGCTCACCACCGCCGCGTCCACGCCCCCGAGGTAGAGGCCGCCGCTCGCCCGCGCCATGTGCTCCATGGAAGGGTCGGCGATCCGCTGCCGCGTCGCCTGGTCGTCGAGGTTCACGAAGAGGCTCATGGCGCCGCTGTCGGCGAGCTGCTTCAGCGGCTTCTCGAAGAGCTGGTGGATGCCGGTGTAGTTCTGACCGCTCACGATGAGGTTGGTCTCGGTGACGCCCGCGAGCTTCTGGTCGCTGCCGTGCCAGTAGAGGACGGGATCGATGCCCTGCGAGAGGAACACCATCAGCTTCGGCTCGTGGATCCGCTGGAACTGGGCGGACAGCGCCTCCATCGCCTCGACGAGGCTCCTCGCCGTGCCCTCCAGCTGGGCCTGCTGGGTCGTCCGGAGCGGCTCGTCGATCACCATGTTCTGTCCCGACGGCGCGTTGCGGCGGGTGCGGCTGCCGCGGCTGGCGATCTCCATGCTGAATTCGGATTCGGGCGTGATCTGGCCGATGTCCGGCTTCAGCTCCTTGAGCGCGGCGAGCATCTTGGACTTGCCGGACGCCGAGGCGGCCACCGGGCCGAGCTGCTGCTTCAGACCGGAGGTGTAGTCGTGGCTCACCAGATAGAGGAGATCCTCCTTCGGCAGCCCGTCGATCATCTTGACGGCGAAGTCCTGGGCGCTCTCGAAGCCGCGCGGCGTGGAGAAGGCGATGTCGAAGAAGAGCACGACGTGGCGGCGCGGTTTCTTGCTCTTCGCGCTTTTCGCATCCGCGGCCGGGGCCGCCGCCGGTCCGGCCGCCGACGCTTCCGGCTCCGCCTCGTTGAAGGAGTCGAAGGTGTCCACCGGCACGGGCTTGCCGTCGAGACGGATCTCGACCTCCTCCTGCTTCAGGTCGAAGACCGGCTTGCCCTCCTCGTCCACCGCGTAGAAGGGGACGATCTGGATCTCGACGTCGATGCTGTCGCTCACCGGCTCGCCCGCCGTCTGCGCGTGGAGCGCGGGGAGGGTATCGAGGCCGAAGGGACCGAAAGAAACTACCGCGAGGCCGAATCCGGCGAGCAGCAGGGACGGGAGACGGGACGGATGGCGTGAAACGGTCATGCGGTGCTCCTCGAAGCGGTGGTGATTCAAAGCGTTCCTCGAAGGGACAGGTGCCCGGACCGGCGCGAAACGGGACGCGGAGGCATTCTAGACGCGATGGGATAGAATCCGCGATTCGAGCTGAGCCTTCTTCTTTCAGGGAACCATGAAGTGAAGACGATCGTCCAAGCCTTTCTCCCGAATCGCGCCATCTCGGCCAATGCGCTGCGGATCATCATCGCCTTCCAGGCGTCCATCCTGATCCTCATCTGGATCAACTCGCCGTTCAAGGTGCTGCCCCAGCCCATGGAGGTGGTGGAGGCGTTCCGCAACCTCTGGCTCAACCAGGGGCTGTCGCGCGAGCTGTGGACCAGCTTCACGCTCAACGTCCAGGCGCTGGCGCTGACCACGCTGATCTCCCTGGCGTTCTCCTACCTCACCGTGCTGCCGTTCTTCCGGCCGGTGGCGCTGGCGGTGTCCAAGGGCCGGTTCCTCGGCCTGATCGGGCTGACCTTCGTGTTCACCCTGATGGTGGGCGGCGGCCGGCCGCTCAAGCTGTCGCTCCTGGTGTTCGGCATGACGGTCTTCTTCATCACCTCCATGGCGGCGGTGGTGCTGGAGATCCCGCGCGAGCGCTTCGACCACGCGCGCACGCTCCAGATGAGCGAATGGCAGGTGGTCTGGGAGGTGGTGATCCTCGGCACTGCGGACAAGGCCATCGAGGTGCTGCGCCAGAACGCGGCCATCGGCTGGATGATGCTCACCATGGTGGAGGGCATCTCGCGCTCCGAGGGCGGCATCGGCGCCATGCTGCTCAACCAGAACAAGCACTTCCACATCGCCGAGGTGTTCGCGATCCAGCTCACCATCCTGTTCCTGGGGCTGTTCCAGGACTACGCCCTCGGCGCCGTCCAGCGCCTGATGTGCCCGTACGCCGGGCTCGTCCTGGAGAAGAGGTGACCATGGCCGCCCCGTTTCCGTACACCCACGGCGCGACCCTGCTCAAGGCGGAGAACGTCAACGTCACCCTGGGCGGCAACCCCATCCTTCGCGACCTGAACCTGGAGATCAAGGATCTCCGCCGTCCGGACGCGATCGCCGGCCAGGTGGTCGGCCTGCTGGGACCGTCGGGGATCGGCAAGACCACCCTGTTCCGGGTGCTCGCCGGCCTCGACAGGCCGGACTCCGGCACGGTGCGGATCGGCGAGGACGCCAAGGAGGTGGAGCGCGGCATGGTCGGCGTGGTGGCTCAGCACTACCCGCTGTTCATGCACCGGACGGTGCTCGGCAACCTGGCGGTGGCCGGCAGCCGCGCAGGGCTCTCCCACAAGGTGGCGGTGGAGAAGGCCATGGGCTTCCTGGACCGCTTCGGGCTCGCCGACCGCTCCGGCCTCTATCCGGCGCAGCTCTCCGGCGGCCAGCGGCAGCGCGTGGCCATCGCCCAGCAGTTCATGTGCAGCGAGCACTTCCTGCTCCTCGACGAGCCGTTCTCCGGCCTCGACCCGATGGCGATCGACCGCGTGGCCGAGCTGCTCAACGAGGTCGCCTGCATCCACGAGCTGAACACGATCATCGTGGTCACCCACGACATCACCGCGGCGCTGGAGGTGGCGGACACGATCTGGCTCATGGGGCGCGACCGCGACGCGGAAGGCAAGATCATTCCGGGGGCGAAGATCCGGGAGAGTTACAATCTCATCGAGCGCGGGCTCGCGTGGCGGGACGGAATCACCACCACGAACGAATTCCTGGAGACCCTGCGGGAGATCCGCATGAAGTTCCCCACCCTATGACGCAAAAGACCCTCGACGCGAAGTCGATCTGGCGCAAGAGCCTCAAGCTTGCGATCGCCTCGCCGGGCAATGTCATCTCGGGCGCGGTGGCCGTCGCGGCCTCGGCCGCCTTCTGGAACCCGCTGCCGCTGATCATCTGGGGACTGGGCTCGACCGGCTGGACGATCTTCGCCTCCACCGGCCAGTCGCTCCAGAAGAAGATCGAGGCCGAAGAGGCGAGGGAGAAGGAGGCCAAGGCCGCGGCCGAGCGCGAGGCGCTGCGGCAGAAGGTCGAGATCTCCCTCAACGAGCCGCCGATCGGCAACTGGGTGCGCCGCGGCGTGCTGCCGGACTACATGCAGGTCTACCGCCGGCTCGCCGACCTGCGCGACAAGGTCTCCCGGGTCCTGAAGGACCGCGCGCATTCCGAGACGGTCACCGACGACAGCGTCCTCCAGCAGATGGACTACATGCTGGCGGCGTACCTCCATTTCGTCCGCGAGCGGCTCGTCTACGTCTACATTCTCGCGAACCTGCGCGCCGGCGGGGGCACCCCTCAAGAGGATCCCGCGCGCCAGGCGGGCAGGGCGATTCCGCCGCCTCCCCCTCCTCCGGCCGGTTTCGCGGCGAACCGCTGGGAGCGGGTGACGAAGAAGGGCGGGAAGGCCGAGCCGGCCGGTCCGGCATCGCTCCCCTCGGTGGACGAGCGCCTGGAGGAGATCGACGAGAAGATCGTCGTTCTCCAGCAGCTGGCCAAGAAGGAGCCCGCCACGGCCCGCACCCGCGAGTGGCACGCAGGCATCCTGGAGAAGCAGCGGGAGCTGCTGCTGGAGTGCCAGAAGCGCGACCAGTGCGTGGACGCGCAACTCGGCGCCTTCCTCGACGTATTCGAAGTGATCCTCGGCCGGGTGAGCGCGTCGCAGTTCAGCGCCACCGAGATCGCGACTTACATGGGGAGCGTCGTGAGCCAGATCGAGGAGACGGAGCGTTTCGTCGCATCCATGCAGCCGGCGATGGACGAGCTGATGGGAGGGCTCGAACCGGGCCTGTCCCGCTGGTCCGCCGCATCCTCTTGATGCGCCCGGCTTGACCGCTCCCGGAGCCCTTGTTAGCGTCACCACCCAGAAGACAACCAGATCCCTCCGGCCCCGGCTCCCAATCTGCGAGGAGCCGGAGGAGCCCGCCGAGGGAGGAGGAACCTTGAAATGAAGCTCACCCCGTTTGGGAAGCTGATCGTCGTCGTGGCGTTGCTGGTGGCTGCGTTCTTCAGCGTCCGGCGCTTCGCGCCCGGACTGCTCGACAAGATCGCGCCGGCCGCCAAGGGCAAGGAGTCGGTGGTGCCCGCGCGCGCCGATCTTCCCGACCTGCCGTCCAACGGCTCGTCGAACGCGAACGTCCGCAACGTCGCCATGCCCGGCGACCGTCCCGGCTGCGAGGACAAGACCGACGTCCGCTTCCTCCACTGGGCCTGGAACTCCCAGATGGGCATGATGTTCGCCAACGGCGGCCCGCGGGCGACCGAGGGCAGCCTCATGTGCGGGAACGGCGTCGACCTCCAGCTCACCCGCGAGGACGACGTCGGCAAGATGCAGGAGGCGCTCGTCGCCTTCGCCACCGAGCTCGAGCGCGGCAACGCCCAGCCCGGGAAGGGCGCGCACTTCGTGGCCATCATGGGCGACGGTGCGGCCACCTTCCTGGCCGGGCTCAACGAGCAGCTCGGGCGTCTCGGCCCCGAGTACAAGGCCAAGGTGGTGGGCTCGGCCGGCTACTCCCGCGGCGAGGACAAGTTCATGGGCCTGCCGGACTGGAAGCAGAACCCGGCCAGCTCCCGCGGCGCCCTGGTCGCCGGCTACCTGCGCGACGGCGACTGGAACATCGCCCAGAAGTGGCTCGGCGACAACGGCCTGTGCAACAACCCGGACGAGAAGACCTACGACCCGGGCTGCATGAACTGGGTGGCGGCGTCGGACTACATCGACGCTTCCGAGAAGTACATCGCGAACTATTGCGAAACGCGGCCGGTGGTGGACAAGGGTAAGGCCACGGGCGAACGGCGCAAGGTCTGCGTCAACGGCGTGGTCACCTGGACCCCCGGCGACGTGACCGTGGCCCAGAAGCGCGGCGGGCTGGTCTCCATCGTGTCCACGAAGGAGTACAGCTCCCAGATGCCGAACACGATCATCGGCATCGACAAGTGGATGCGGGACAACCGCGGCACGGTCGAGGGCATGCTCGGCGCCATCTTCGAGGGCGGCGACCAGGTGCGGTCGAACCCCCAGGCGTTCCAGCAGGGCGCGGAGATCAGCGCCAAGGTGTATGACGAGTCCGGCGCGGACGCCGACTACTGGAAGAAGTACTTCAACGTGGTGACCGAGCGCGACAAGCAGGGTCTCATGGTGGAGCTGGGCGGCTCGTCGGTGAACAACCTGGCGGACAACCTGCTCCTCTACGGCCTGGTCCCGGGCTCGGCCAACCTGTTCGGCGCGACCTACACGGTGTTCGGCGACATCGTGGTGGCGCAGTATCCCGACCTCGTCCCGAGCTACCCGCCGGTCGACGAGATCCTCGACACGTCGTACGTCGAGGCGCTCGCCAAGCAGAACGCGCCCGCGCAGTCGGCGGTGGCCGCGGCGCAGCCGTCGTTCGAGCCGAACGCCCCGGTGCGCGACGTGGTCAGCCGGCGGTCGTGGCAGATCAACTTCGACTCCGGGCGCGCCACGTTCAGCTCCAGCACCGAGCGCGAGCTGCGGCAGCTCCTCAACGACCTGCTCGTGGCCGGCGGCACGGCGGTGGAGATCCACGGCCACACCGACAGCGCGGGCAACGCCCAGGCCAACATGGACCTGTCGGAGCAGCGCGCGTTCGCGGTGAGGACGTGGCTGGAGCAGCAGTCGCCGGTCAACTTCCCCGAGGGCCGCATCCGCGTCTTCGCCCACGGGCAGGAGAACCCGGTGGCTCCCAACTCGACCGAGGCGGGACGGGCGAAGAACCGCCGCGTCGACGTCGTGCTGGGCACCACGGGCCGTTGACAGCCGGCTAGCGCCTCTTTCTCACCAGCAGGGCGACGGCCGCCGCGAACGTCAGCATCTCGGCGGCCGACGCCAACCCCTCCGGCCAGGCCGAAACCTCCAGGACCACCCGGTGCCGGCCGGGCGGCACCTCCACGCCCAGCAGGTTCAGATCGACCGGCAGCGTGCGCAGGCTGCGATCCCCGCTCTTTTGGCTCCCTTCGATCCTTGCCTTGAACATCGGCTGATAGGCCCGGCGGACGATGGCGAGCCCGCCCAGGCTTTCCACGTCCAGCTCGATCCGATCGGGCTCGTTCACCAGCAGCCGCACGGTCCCGCCGGGTTTGTGATCGACCGCCTCGGGAACCACCACGTCCGCGATCGGATCCTGCGTGTTGCTCACCACCCAGAGCGCCGTCGGCGGGCTGCCCGCCGTCCGCACCCGCTCCGGCCACCAGGCTTCCGGCGCCGGAGCGTCGATCCGGTAGAGCCGGCTTTCGACCCCGAGGCGCTGCGCCCGGTCCACGAGGGTCAGGCCGGGAACGTCGACGTCCTCGAACAGCACCAGGCCGTCGAGCCCGAGCACGCGCAGCCAGGTCAGCCGCTGCATGCCGTTGAGCCGCGGCAGATTGAACAGCATCAGGCTGAAGAGAGGGCTCTGGAGCCCTTCGAGGTCCGGCGCGAACGGATAGGTCAGGCCGTGGAGCACGCCGGGCGCCGGATCGAGATCCAGGGCCGTGGCCCGTTCCAGCGGAATGCGGGTGCCGTCCGGCTTCTGATACGCCGGCTCCGGCGCCCAGGGCGGAAAGGCCAGCACGGAGTTGAGCACTGCTGCAGTCGCCGCGCCCGGCCTGAGCTTCGCGGCCCACGGCGCCGGCTGCTTGTAGGGCTGGGTGGCGTCGGTGATCAGAAGCGGGTAGAGCTGGACCAGCAGCAGCACCTGCAGAGCGGCCAGCGCCGCGCCTGACCAGGAGGCCCGCCGGGAGACGATCCACGCCGCCGCGAGCAATCCCAACGCTCCGATCGCCAGGGCCATCGTCCAGGCCGCGATCTGGGTGGAGAACAGGGCCAGGGCCTCGTTGCGCGCCTGCTCGCCCAGCCCGGCAAGCCCGCGCTCGGCGCCGGCCAGGACGGTGGGCGTCAACAGGCGAGCGGCCGCGGCGAGAACGGCGAGCACGGCTCCTCCGGCCGCGGCCAGCCGGACCCACATCCTCGACGTGCGCGACGGTCGCGACGAGCGGTCCCCGGCGAGAACCCGTTCCAGGCCCCAGCCGGCGAGAAGCGGCACGGCCAGCGCGAACCAGATCAGGAACTTCTCGGGATACCGGAACAGCCCGAAGCTCAGCCGCACCAGCAGATCGCCACCCTGACCGGCGAGGATCGCGAGCGCCAGCCCGGCGGCGGCGAGAGCCCCCCAGGCCAGCCGGCGGCGGATGCCGGCCAGCGCGAGCCCCAGCCCCACGATCCCGAAGTAGAGACTGAGGAACAGAGGGATCACCGGCATGATGGAGGGAGCCCAGACCCCGAACCGGCCGAGGAACGTGGGGCGTCCGTACGGGAAGGGGAGCAGCAGCTCGATCAGCCGGTAGGGGTGGAGCGTGAAGTGCGTCGCCTGGTCGGCGGACATCCCGTGACCGCCGCGGTAGGTGAACGGCAGCACCCTCAGAAGAGCCACGAGCTGGGGCAGGGCGATCAGCAGCCCCACCGCGCCGATCGCCACCGCCGTCAGCACGCCGCGCCGCCAGCCGAGCCGGGTGACGGCCACCACGAGGAGAGGCACGAGGCCGAGCGTGGCCGCCACGGGCTCGCCCCCCAGGAGCGCCAGGCCGCAGGCGATCCCGCCCAGGGCGATCCCCTGGCGGGCTCGGCCTTCGGTAGCCGCCCGCACTGCGCCGAGCATCGCGAGCGGCCACCACGCGGCCACGGCCAGGAGGTTGTAGAACGTCAGCGCCGAGATCATCCACCCCGATCCCGCATAGGTCACCGCGGCCAGCAGCGCGGCGGCCGGGCTCATCCCCAATCCGCGCGCCAGCGCCCCCATCGTGAGCAGGGCGATCAGCCAGTGCAGGGCATAATGGAGACCGAAGGCGCTCCAGAACGGCAGGACGAGGTAGGCCAGATTGCCGGGATAGTAGGGGAGCGCGTTGGGGTTGCCCCGGAACGGCTGGCCCAGCCCCCAGGTCGGATTGAAGGCGGGGATGCGCCCTTCCCGGAGCTGCTCGGCGCCGAAGGCCTTGAGCGGCAGGTGAGTGGTGAAGACATCGCGGATGTAGAACGTCCGGGAGCCCGCGATCACCGGAACGCAGACCCAGGCCCAGAGAACCAGGGCCACGGCCAGGACGGCGAGCAGGGGCAGTCTTGAGGACGGTGAGGACGGTGAGGACGGTGAGGACGGTGAGGACGGTGAGGACGGTGAGGACGGCGGGACCGGCGCGGCGCCGGTCGGGTCCGGTTCGTGCAAAGGCGGCATGGGGTTACTATAGTGGACTGGGACGGGGGGCGAAGCGAGCAATGAGACCGGCAGCACCCCTGGGCATCAGGGTTGTCACCTACAACATCCATCGCGCCATCGGAGTCGACCGCCGGTTCCGGCCGGAGCGGGTCGTCCAGGTGCTGAAGCATTACGAGGCCGACGTGGTCCTCCTCCAGGAGGTCGACGACGGCGTGCCGCGCTCCCGCGAGCTCAACCTCGCCAAGGAGCTGGCCCACGAGGCCGGCTATCCCCACTTCGCGCTCGGCCACAACGTCAGTCTGCGCAAGGGCCGCTACGGCAACGCCACCCTGAGCCGCTTTCCGATCGTCCGCGAACGCAACATCGACCTCTCCCTGGCCCAGAGCTGGATCCGCCGCGGCTGCCAGCACGCCAGCGTGAGCCTGGGAGACGACCGGCCGGCGCTGGAGCTGTTCAACCTCCACCTCGGGCTCTCGGCCAAGGAGCGGGAGAAGCAGATCGAGCTGCTCAGCCGGTCCCAGGAGTTCGGCGGCGTGGACGCGGCGACGCCCATGCTCGTGGCCGGCGACTTCAACGACTGGCGGTCCCTGCTCTGGCCGATGTTCACCAACGGCTTCGGCTTCCACTGCGCCACGGACAGCAAGACCGGCCGGCGCGGGGCGCTCGCCACCTATCCCTCCTTCTCGCCGCAGGGCGGATTGGACCGGATCTACTACCGCGGCCCGGTCCGGCTCGTCTCCGTCCGCCGCTGCCGCCTTCAGGTCTCCCGGGTGGCGAGCGACCACCTGCCGGTCATCGCCGAGTTCGAGATCGGCTGATGCTGGTATGCTTGCTCCCCCGATGAGCAACGACAGCCGTACGATTGTCCTCACAGGAGTCACCCGCGGCCTTGGCCGTGCCCTCGCCATCCGCTTCGCCGCCATGGGGCACCGCGTGGCCGGCTGCGGCCGGTCCCGGACGAAGCTGGAGGAGCTGCGCGGGCTCCTGGGCGAGGACTGCCGGGTCGACCTGGTCAACGTGGGGTCGTCCATCCAGATCCAGAGCTGGGCGGAGAAGGTGCTCGACAGCCACGGTCCGCCCGACCTCGTGCTCAACAACGCCGGCGTCATCAACGTCAACGCTCCGCTCTGGCAGGTGCCGGAGGAGGAGTTCGGGCTGGTCGTCGACGTCAACCTGAAGGGCACCTACTACATCATCCGCAACTTCCTGCCGCCCATGATCGAGCAGGGCCGGGGCGTGCTGGTGAACTTCAGCTCCGGCTGGGGGCGCTCCGGCGAGGCCGAGCTGGCGCCCTACTGCGCCACCAAGTGGGCGGTCGAGGGGCTGACCCGCTCGCTCGCCCAGGAGCTTCCGCCGGGCATCGCCGCGGTGGCCCTCAACCCCGGCGTGATCCACACCGAGATGCTCGCCAGCTGCTACGGCAAGTCCGCCAAGGGCTACCCCGGCCCGGACAAGTGGGCCGAGCGCGCCGCGCCCTTCCTGCTGTCGCTCGGCGCGGAGCACAACGGCAAGAGCCTGACCGTCCCCGGCTTCTGAGCCGGGGTTGTCTGCCCCCCCCGTCCCTTTTTTCCCCGCCGATTTTCCGATTTTCACTTGGCGCCGCCGCGCGGCCAGGTGTATAGTCCTCCGTACAAACAAGGGATGTAAAAAAAGAAGTAGAAGCATGAATCGCAGGCAGTTTCTCAGGACGGGTCTACTCGCCGGAACGGGAGTGCTCGCCGCCCCGATGCTCAACCGGGGCCGGTTCAACCTCTTCGCGGACGAGACCGACACCTCCGCGCGGGCCATCGACCTGGTGGGCCGTTCGATGGTGATCGACATGCTCGGGCTGCTCACGCTCGACTGGCCCAAGCTCAACGGCTGGCAGAGCAAGCCCGCCACCTTCACTCAAGCCGACTTCCTCAAGCTGCTCCAGACGGGCGTGCGAGTCTTCCACCCCGCGGTCGAGCCCAACGAGCCGGACGCCTACGAGGCGGCCCTCCGCTGGACCTCCGGCTGGAACCGCTTCCTGGGCGCCAATCCGCAGTACCTCGTGCGCATGGACACCGCGGCTGATTTTCAGCGCGCCCGCGCGGAGGGCAGGATCGGCATCCTGATCGGCTTCCAGAACGCCGACCACTTCCGGACCGCCGCGGACGTCGAGACCTTCCACGCGGTCGGTCAGAGGGTGTCGCAGCTCACCTACAACACCCGCAACCGGCTGGGCTGCGGCTGCACCGAGGCGAACGACGGCGGCCTGACGGACTATGGGGCCGAGATCGTCGCGGCCATGAACCGGGTCGGGATGGTCGTGGACATCTCCCACACCGCCGAGCGCACGAGCCTGGACGCCATCCGCGTTTCGCGCCAGCCCGTGCTGATCACGCACTCGAACTGCCGCGCGCTCGTGGCCCACCCGCGCTGCAAGTCGGACAAGGTGATCCAGGCGATGGCCGCCAGCGGGGGAGTCATGGGGATCACGGTCATCCCGGCGTTTGTAAAATCGGGAAAGCCGGCGAGCCTGGAGCACGTCCTCGACCACTTCGACCACGTCGTGAAAGTCGCCGGCATCGAGCACGTGGGGCTGGGCAGCGACGCCGACGTGGACGCCATCGATCCGCGCACGAACCGGGTGCGCCCGCGCTACAACGTGGTCGGCCTCAAGCACCCGCGGCGGGTGTTCGAGCTGACCGAGGGGCTGATCCGGCGCGGCTATACGGACCGCCAGATCGAGCTGGTTCTGGGCGGCAACTTCCAGCGGGCGCTGGAAGGGATCTGGAAGGGTTGATCCCATTCCCCCTCTCCCCGGCCCTCTCCCCCGTGCCGGGGGAGAGGGAGCCCCCACCCTCCTGCGCCTGGGCTGAATCAGCTCTCCATCACCACTTTCCGACGAGAGGCACCCAGTCGACGCCCGGATCGCCGAGCGTGAACACCGTCTCGATCTGTGTGCCCGTCCGGTTGCTCAGAGCCAGCTCGCGGCTCAGCCGGTAGAACCCGGGCGTGTCGACGCCGTCGCCGTCCCAGTCCCCCACGATCGGCACCGAGCCGTCCTCGCCGCCGAACGTGTACTGGATATCCGCGGCTCCGGCGGTCTGGGAGTTGCGCAGCAGGAACGCGCCCGTGTCCGGGTTGTAGAGGCCGACCGAATCGACGCCGTCGCCGTCCCAGTCTCCGGCCAGGGGAATCAGGCCCTCTCCTGCGATGCCGAACCGGAACGTCCTGTTGAAGGCCCCGGACCGGAGCAGGTTCTTCAGCCGGAAGGTCGACGTCGCCGGGTCGTAGAACCCGACCCCGTCGCGGCCGTCGCCGTCCCAGTCGCCCACGAGGGGAATCCAACTCGCCCGGGCCTGCTGGAGGCCGAAGCGCAGGTCCGCGGCTCCGGCGGTCGGCGTGTTCCGCAGGCGGAAGCTCTTCGTCCCGAAGTCCCAGTAGCCGATGCCATCCCGTCCATCGTCGTTCCAGTCGCCGGCCACGGCAATCCACCCCTTGCCGCTCTTCCCGAACCGGAACGTCAGATCCTCGGGGCCGGGCGTGGCGGACCGCTTCAGGTGGAACGTCACGGTCGCCGGATCGAACAGCCCGACGCCGTCTCCGCCGGCCGTTCCCTGGGTCGAGGCGACGCTGTAGATCGCCGAGCTGCTCACCACGTAGACCTCGCCGTCTCGGTCCTCGCCGAACGCGATCAGGCTCTGACCCTGCATCACCTCCGCGGCATCGGCGAGCCGGCGGACCTCCCAGGTGCCGTTCGGAAGGGTCTTCGCGCCCCAGACGCTGCCGGAGCAGAGATCGCCGAACAGGTAGGTCCCCCGGAGCTGCGGCACGCGCGAGCCGCGGTACACGTACCCGCCGATCACCGAGCAGTCGGCGCCGCCGTTCTGATACTCGAGGATCGGCAGGGTCAGCGCCGGGGAGTTGCAGGCCGGGACCGAGGCCGGGCAGGCGTCGCGGCTGAAGCAGAGGGTGCCTTCCATGACCTTCCAGCCGTAGTTCTCGCCGCCCTGGCTCGACGCCGGCTGGCGGTCGATCTCCTCGCGGGTGCTCTGGCCCACGTCGCCGATGTAGAGGTCGCCGGTGCCGCGGTCGAACGAGAAGCGCCACGGGTTGCGCAGGCCGCGCGCCCAGACCTCGTCCGGAACGCCGTCGTTGCCGCGGAACGGGTTGTCGTCCGGGATGCCGTAGAACGGGGCGGAGTCCACGTTCTGGTCCACGTCGATGCGCAGGATCTTGCCGAGCAGCGTGTCGTCCTTCTGCGCCCGGCAGTCGGGGTCGCCGCCCGAGCCGCCGTCGCCCATGCCGACGTAGAGCTGGCCGTCGGGGCCGAACTGGATCTGGCCGCCCTTGTGGTTCGAGAACGGCTGCTGGATTCGCAGCAGCACCCGGGCGCTCCCCGAATCGGCCCGGTTGGCGTCGCCGTTCGAGACCCGGTAGCGGGCGATGACCGTGCTGAGATCGTGGTCCGTGTAATTGACGAAGAAGAAGCCGTTCTGCGCGAAGCGCGGATGGAAGGCGGCCGACAGCAGGCCGCCCTCGCCGCCCGTCCCCACCAGGCTGCGGATGTCGAGGAACGGCGTCGCGAGAACCGCACCGTTCTGGACGATGACGATCCGCCCGTCGCGCAGCGTCAGGAAGACCCGGGCGTCCCCGGCATGGGTTAGCGAGGTGGGAAACGCCAGACCCCGGGCGCCCGCCTGGGGTTGCAGCATGACGCCCGGCAGATCGCCGACCTCCGGAAAGACGGCCTCTCCGGCGATGAACGGGGGAGCCGGCAGGCGCGGAGCCGCAGCGGCGAGAGGAAACGTTGTGAGGCTGGCGAAACCTACAAGGGACAGGACGGGAAGGGCCAGGGAGCGGAGACAGGTTGCGAGCACCGGTTGAACCTCCTTGGGCTTCAGCGTAGCACGCCCTATTCGCTGCGGATGGCCTCCACCGGGTCCGCGTCCATGGCCCGCCGGGCCGGCCCCCAGCACGCGGCGAAGGCGATCAGCACGAGGATCAGGGAGACGCCGGCGAACGTCCCGGGATCGGTGGGGCCGACGCCGAACAGCATCTTCTCCAGCAGGTGCGTGGAGGCGAAGGCCGAGGCCAGCCCGATCGCGGTGCCGGCGAGGGTCATCGCCAGGCCCCGCCAGAGGACGAGCCGCAGCACGTGCCGCCGCTGGGCGCCGAGCGCGATCCGGATGCCCAGCTCCCTCAGCCGCTGGCTCACCGACGCCGTCAGCACGCCGTAGAGCCCGATGGTCGCCAGGAACAGGGCGATCGCGCCGAACAGGGCGAACCCCTGGGCGACGAGGCGGTCCACGGCGAGCGTGTCGTCGAGGATCTCGTCCGCGGCCTCGACGTTGTAGAGCGGCAGGTCGCGGCCGGCCTCCCGGACCGCCTCGAGGATCCGGCCCTGGAGCTCGTCCCGGTCGAGCCGGCTGCGCGCCAGGATCACGACCGAATGAAGCTGCTCCGCCCGCGGCGGGACGTACACCTGGGGCTCGGGCGGAAGCCAGAGGTCTGCCCTGACGTCTCCGGACACGCCGACGATCACCCTTCCTCCGGGCTCGTCCCGGTCGAGCCGGCGCAGATGCCTGCCGATCGGGCTCACTCCAGGGAAGAAGCGCTCGGCGAAGGCCTGGCTCACCACGGCGACCGGGGCGTTGTCCGCGGACTCCTGCTCCGTGAAGGCGCGGCCCGACAGAAGGGGGACGCCGAGCGTCCGGAAGTAGCCGGCGGTGACGCCGGACGTCTTCACCGTGGCCTCCTGGTTTGGCCGGTCCGGCCGGCCCGTCTCGATCCCGATCCGGTCGTGCACGCTGCCGCCGAACTGAGGGAGCGGACCGACCGCGGCGGTTTCGACATCCGGGATGGCCGCCACCCGCCTGGCGATCTCCTCGGCCTTGCGGCCCCGGGCGTCCAGGCCTGCATAGGCCTCGTTCTGCAGGGTCGTCCAGAGGCTGACGAGGCCCGTGGCGGAGAAGCCGGGATCGACGCTCCGCAGCTCGACGTAGCTGCGGGCGACGAGCGATGCGCCGATCAGCAGCACGAGCGCCAGGGCGACCTCGCCGGTTACGAGACCGCTGAGACCGCTGAAAACACTGCGGGGCGCCTGGCTCCCATCCCGGCGGTGCCGGCCGCGTCTCGAGCCCCCATCCTTGAGCGTCCGCCGCAGATCGATCCGGGCCGCCTGCGCCGCGGGCACCAGGCCGAAGAGCAGCGCCGATCCCACCGACACCGCGAGCGCGAACAGCAGGACCGGGCCGTCCGCCCGGAGATGGAGCCAGAAGGCCCCCGGCGCGAAGGTGCGCGCCGCCGCGCCCAGCCACCAGGCCGAGAGCAGAAGGCCGAGAAAGCCTCCGGCCAGGGACAGCAGGAGGTTCTCGGTGAGGAGCTGGCGGACGATCCGTCCCCGGCCGGCGCCGAGCGCGGCCCGCACCGCGAGCTCCCGGCGGCGCCCGTCACCCTCGGTCAACAGCAGGCCGCCCACGTTCGCGCAGGCCAGGAGCAGAACCCCGGCGGCCGCGGCGGCGGCGAGCAGGAAGGGAGCCTCGATGGCGGCAGGCACCAGCTTCCTGCGGATCGGATCCGCGCGTGCGCTCCATTTCGAGTGACTGTCGGGGAACCGGGCCGCGAGGCGCCGGGCGATCGCTTCCACCTCGGCCTGCGCCGCCGGGAGCCGGGCTTCGGGCCGCAGGCGCGCCAGAACCTGGACGATCCGGTCCGCGCGCGTCCCCTTCGCCCAGCGGCTGCGCAGCGGCACCCAGGCCTCCTGGCGGTCCGGGAACTGGAACCCCGGAGGCATCACGCCCACCACGCGGTACGGCTTGCCGTTGGCCTGGATCGTCCTTCCGACCACCGAACGGTCGCCGTGGAAGCGCCGTTGCCAGAGCGCGTGGCTGAGCAGCAGCACGCCCGGCTGGTCCGGACGATCTTCCTGGGGGAGGAACTGCCTTCCGACGACCGGTTCGACGCCCAGGAGCGGGAAAAGGCCGGCCGAGACCGCGTCGACGTCGATCCGTTCGGGCCCCTCCGGCCCGGCCAGCACGAGACTGCCCGCGCCGCGGTGGGCCTCCACGGCCTCGAACGCCGGGCTTTCGCGTTGAAAATCCTGAAAATCCGGGTAGGAGACGCTCCCCGAGGCCCAGGCGACCTCTTCATGGACCGCGGACACCGCCACCAGGCGGTCCGAATCCCGGAAGGGGAGGGGGCGCAGAAGCAGGCCGTACAGCACGCCGAACGCGGCCGTTGCGACGCCGACGCCCAGGGCCATCGACAGCACGGCGACCGCGGTCAGGCCCGGCCGCTTGAGGTGGAGCCGGAGGGCAAACCGGAGATCCTGCCTCAGGAAGCCCATGCGCGGTTTCGTGCCGTCGGCCCGGGTCAGCTGGCTCGGAGGGTCGCCGCCGCAGTCCTACGGCAGCTCGTAGATCTGCTTTTCGGGGTCGGGATTCTGGCGGAAGAGGATGATGATGTGGCCCACGCGTCCCGCCACGTCGGCGCCGAGCCCGGCCGCGAGGCGTTCGGCGATGGCGTCCTTCTCTTCGCGGGGAGCCGCGGCCTGGACCTTGATCAGCTCGTGGTCGTTGAGCGCCGCGTCCACCTGGCTGAGCACGGACTCGGTGACGCCCAGCTTGCCGATCTGGACGATGGGTTTCAAGGCGTGCGCCTGACCGCGCAGCCACTTCCTCTGGGCACTGGAGAGCGTTGAAGTCGCCGACATGGGGCGGACGTTACCACAGGCTTCCCGGGGCGGGCCTTCCCATGAGCGGGGAGAGGGGTCATAATGCCTCATGTCCGACGACAGAAAATACCGACACAGCGGCTACCAGCGCTCTGACTCACCGGAGCGTTCGCGGGGGCCGCAGGCTCCGCGCGAAGCCAAGGAAGGCCCGCGGGGCCGAGGCCTGGGCGCGCCCTCCGAAACCGTCGCCCGCTGCGCCCGTTGCGGCGAGAAGCGTCCCGTCTTCGACGAGATCCCCCTCGACGCCGTCTGCACCAAGTGCAACAACGACCTCCACACCTGCTCCAACTGCGTCCACTTCGACACCTCCGCCCGCTGGGAGTGCCGCAAGTTCGAGGAGATTCCGGCGCGGATCATGAAGAAGAGCACCCGCAACGACTGCACCCTGTTCACTCCCAAGACAACCCGCGAGTTCGCCGTGGAGTCCAAGAAGGGCTCGCCCGGCGACGCCCGCTCCGCGTTCGACGCGCTGTTCAAGTTCTGAGATTCCGCGTCGCAGGTCCATCGGGTAGCGTCGCAAGTCCGCCGGGGGACCTGCTCGGCCGCCCCGCGGACGTGCGCAATATCTCCGCCGTCCTGCGCCGCCTCCACCGCCAGAACCGCATCCGGCTCGTCAGCGCCGGCACCCCGTACCACGAGGCGGTCTACCCGAAGCGCTGTATACTTTCACCATGAGCCCCGTCGTTCATGAGTTGCTGGAGCGAGCCCTCCATCTCGGTGAGACGGAACGGGCCTCGCTCGCCGGTGCGCTGATCGAGAGCCTCCACGGCCCGGCCGAGCCGGGGATCTCTGCCGCGTGGGATGCGGAGATCCAGCGCCGCGTTGCAGAGTTGGAGAGCGGCTCCGTCGAGACCATCCCATGGTCCGAGGTCAGAGCCCGACTCTTCCATGGCTTCGAGTGAACCCCACTGGCATCCCCAGGCCCTCAAGGAAGCAGGTTCGGCCCGCGATTGGTATGCCGAGCGAAGCCCCCTGGTCGCGCGCGGGTTTCTCCGCGAGCTTGAAGAAGCGGTCGGCCGAATCGGCCAGGCACCTCATCGCTGGCCTGCCGACCGATTCGGCTGTCGGCGATACGTCTTTCCCAACCGGTACCCGTACACTCTGGTCTACCGCCTTCGAGAAGGACTGATTTTGATTGTGGCCGTGGCGCACCACAAGCGGCGGCCTGATTACTGGAAGGACAGGTAGTCGTCCGGAACGTCAGGAGGGCTCGGGGCGCGCCCTCCGCGCTGAGCCGCCGCCTGCCTGAGGGCAATCAGTGGGACACGTGGTCGTAGCTGAGGATCCGGGTGATCTGCCAGGCGCCGTCCTTCTGCTGCCAGAGCATGACGAACTTCGCATCGCCGCCGTCCTCGCCGCACGTCTTGTACTTCCGAGAATCGCAGAAGCGGTGCGAGCCGATCTCGACCGCGCCATAGTTCTTGAGAGGGTAGACCTCGAGAGACCCCGGGACGAGCTCCCGCCGCACCTTGCCGCAGATGTTCTGCCGGACCGCGTCGACCATCGCCTGCCGGCCCACGCTCAGGCCCGTCTGGTCGTGGTAGAACTCCAGGTCTTCCGTCACGAGTGATCCCATCGTCTCCAGATCGCACCCGTTGTAGGCGTCGAAGAGCCGGGTGTCGAGGTCCGAGATCGTCTTGAACAGGGCGTCATGCTCTTCCTTGCTCTGCGGTGGCTGAGCCTGGGCCGGTGCTATGGACAGGGCCAGCAGGCCCAGCAACGGCAGCGTCTGGAGCAGACCGAGGTGCTTCTTCATGGCGGTCACCCTTTCTTGGTAGAACCTCTACAGGCTGGACCTACGCAATGAGGGGCGAACAGGTTTCCTCTGCTCTACGGCTGCCCGCCGCCCCCCGCGGCGTTCCGGATCAACTGCGCGTAGAACCGCACCGCCCCCGCATAGTCCTTCACGCTCACCCGTTCGTCGGTGCCGTGGACGCGCTCCAGGTCGTCGGCTCTGACCTTCACCGGGATGAAGCGGAAGACGTTGCTCGTGAGCGCCTGGTAGTGCTTGGTGTCCGTTCCGCCGGAGAGGAGATTCGGGGCGACGAGGGTGCCGGGGAAGACCTGGGCGATCGTGGTCTGGAGGAGGCGGAAACCGGGGCCGTCCGCGGGGGTTTCGGGCGAGGGATTGTTGCGCGTCTGGCCGGAGGGCTGCACGGCGATGTCCGGGCCGACGGTCTCCTTCACGTGGGCCAGCACGGATTCGACCGAGTCTCCCGGGAGAATGCGGAAGTTGACCCAGGCCTTCGCTTCGCTCGGCAGGACGTTTTCCTTGACCCCGCCGCGGATCATGGTCGCGGCCGTGGTGGTGCGGAGGCGGGCGTTGGAGGCCGGGTCTGCGGCGAGCTGGTTCTTGAGGAGCGGTCCGAAGAACCAGAGGTTTCCCACCACGGTGCGCTGGGGGAACGGCAGCTCCGGGGCCAGGAACTCGAAGGAGCGCCGGGCCGCGCCGTCCAGCCGGGCGGGCATGGGGCTGTCTTCGAGCTTCTGGACGGCACCGGCCACCAGGCCGATGGCGGTGTGCGGCGGCGGCATGGACGAATGGCCGCCCTTGGCGCGCGCGGTCAGCTCGACGGTGACGAAGCCTTTCTCGGCGGTGCTGATCAGCGCCACCGGCGCCTTGGCTCCGGGCACCATGCCGTCGGCGATGATGCCTCCTTCGTCCAGGATCATCTCCGGGCGCACGCCGCGGCTCTTTAGCAGGCGGGCGATGGCCGCCGCCCCCTGCGTGCCTCCCACCTCCTCGTCGTGGCCGAAGGCCAGGAGCACGGTCCGCTCCGGCTGGAATCCCTTGGCGAGGAGCAGCTCGATCCCCTCCAGAGCGGCCAGGACCGAGACCTTGTCGTCCAGGGTGCCGCGGCCCCAGATGAAGCCGTCAACGATCTCGCCGGAGAACGCTCCGCGCGTCCACTTCCCCTCGGTGCCGGGCTCCACGGGCACCACGTCCAGGTGGGAGAGCAGGAGGAGGGGGGCCAGCTTCGGATTCGTCCCCGGCCAGGTGTAGAGAAGGCTGTACGTCGCGACCGTCTCGCGCCGGAGGGGCTGATGGACGCGCGGGAAGCTGTCCTGGAGATACTGATGGAGACCGAGGAACGCCTGGGCCTCCAAGTTCTGTCCCTGCTCATGCGAGACGGTGGGGAAGCGGATGGCTCCCGCCAGCCGGAGAGCGGCCGCGTTGGCGTCCACCGCGAGATCGGTCACCGGTTCGGCCCCCACCTGCCGGGAGTCGAGGGTGGCGGCCCGGATGAGGAGGACCGCGAGGAGAGCCAGGACGAGGCCGAGGACGGTGAGGAGGATTTTCTTCATGGGATGGGAGTCCGGAAAGGGGTTGAGTGGGTATCTTATAGGCGGCGACCGGGTTCCGGAGAGGCTCAGTTACCTTGAAAATCGAACACCCGCCTTGCGATTTTCAAGGTAAGAGGGTGTGTGGAAAGGCGGGCCATCGTGGCGGGGAGTCCTCACCCCCCGACCCCCTCTCCCATCTCCCAGCCCCCCAACCCCGGGAGAGGGGGCGCCACCACCCAATAACCTGGAATGCAAGAGGAGCGGGCTCCCCCTCTCCCGGCGGGGGGTGGGAGGGAGATGGGAGAGGGGGTCGGGGGGTGAGGACTCCCCGCGAGGTACATTCCCAACACTCTCGTAAGTCGCTTTGCAGGAGAGGCTGCCGGAGGCTGCCCATTTCGAGGCGCTGACCAAGGCCGGTGGGACCAACGTCGGAGCCTCGCTGGGCTTCTTGGGAATGAGGGGCGGGGCCGAGGGGGGCAGAACGAGGTGTACACCATGTCGGCATTTTGCGGCGTAGAATGACGGCATGGTGGTCAACTCAGCCTACCCACGGATCACGGTAGCCCCGAAGAGCAGCTTCTTTCTCTTCGGCGCCCGCGGCGTCGGCAAGAGCACATGGGCGCGCGAGACCTTCGCGGGGGCTCACCGCTTCGACCTCCTCGACGAGGGCCTGTTTCAGAGCTTCCTGGCAGACCCTCCCTTGTTCGGCGCCGAGCTGCGGACGCTCGCGCCGGGGAGCTGGGTGGTGGTCGACGAGGTACAGCGGATTCCCGGGCTGCTGAACGAGGTCCACCGTGCCATCGAGGAGCTGCGGCTGCGCTTTGCGCTGCTCGGATCGAGCGCCCGGAAGCTCAAGACCGCGGGGACGAACCTCCTCGCCGGCCGGGCTCTCTGGCGGACGATGTACCCCTTCGTCCCGCAAGAGCTGGGCACCGCGTTCGACCTCGAAAGCACACTGCGCTTCGGCAGCATTCCTCTCGTCGTAGCCTCCGAGGATCGGGCGGAGACCTTGACCGCCTATGTCCAGCTCTACCTGCGGGAAGAGATCCGGGGCGAGGCGTTGGTGCGGAATCTGCCGGGCTTCGTCCGCTTCCTGCCGATCGCCGCGCTGGCGCATGGCCAGGTCGTCAACGTCGCCGGCATCGCCCGCGACGCAGGCACCGCGCGGACGACGGTCCAGGGCTATCTCGAAATCCTCGAAGACACCCTTCTCGCCTGGCGGCTCCAGGGTTTCGAAACCCGCCTGCGGGTACGCGAGCGCAAGCATCCCAAGCTCTATTGGCTCGACCCCGGCTTGGTGCGGGCGGTCAAGAAACAGACCGGCACCGTCTCATCCGAAGAAGCCGGCGCTCTGTTCGAAGGCTGGATCCACATGCTCCTGCGCGCCTACAACGAAACGGGCTCTCTGTTCGATGAAATCGCCTACTGGTCACCGGCCGAAGCGCGGTCGGTCGAAGTCGATTTCCTCCTCCAGCGGGGCGGCGAGCACCTGGCCCTCGAAGTGAAAGCCGGGACGCGCTATGCGTCGGACTGGCTGGCCGGCCTCAAAGCGATCGGCGACCTGCCACGGCTCGCGCGGCGCGTCCTGGTCTACACCGGCACCCGCGAGCTGCGCACGCCGGAGGGCATTGAAGTCTGGCCGCTCGCCAAGCTGCTCACGGCGCTGGCGGAGGGGACACTGTGGCCGTAAGGCCGACTGCGTTGGGCGGGAGCCTCGAAGCAGCCGGGATGGCGGGCGGCGGGTGCTGGCGTTTTGCAGGCAATGGCGTCAAGAGGGTGCGGGTGTGCGGCTGGGGGCGGGGGTGAGGGCCGCTGGCTGAGATACCATCAAGGCAAATGAAACTGCTGCGGAAGGCTCCGATGGCGACGTCGAGCCCCCGAGGAGATGGATCATGGATCGGCGTGAACTGTTGCTCAGCCCTCTTGCTTACATGCCACCGCCGCAGCTGCTCGCGGGTCTCGAGCCCAGTGATGCCGCTCGCGTGGCTCCCGGAGCGCCGCACTCCATCGTGAGAGTCGTGGCTCACCTTGCCTTCTGGCAGTCGTGGTTTCTTGACCGCTGCTCTGGTGTCGCGAGGCCCATGGTGGCCAAGGCCTCGGAGGGGTGGCCTCCTGCAGACGCCGACGACTGGGAGACTCTTCGTGCTCAGTTCCTGGACGGTCTCCAACTGGCCGTCGAGTGGCCAGGCGACGGGCCGATCGCGCCTGCCATTGAGCTCCCCACCATGGCGCACTACACGATCACCGATGCGTTGACGCACGTCGCAGTTCACAACGCACACCACCTCGGACAGGTTGTGACGATGCGGCAGATGCTCGGAGCCTGGCCCCCGCCGGACGGAAGTTGGACCTGGTAGCGCTGAGAAGCGGATCCCGGAGTTTCGTCGCCGAGAGGAGTGCCTTCTCCAGGTCGAAGAGGGCAACCGAGCCCTCGAAGCGGGCCCCAGTCTGTCGCGCGAGCGTCGTCCTCCCCATGCCTCCTGGATCACCGCCACCCCGCTGTACGTTGAAGCGCCAGATAGCGCTTCAACGTACAGCTGTCAGTCCTCAATGTACAACCTCGTGGCTGTTGAAGCGCGGGCGCCATCCTCAATGTACAGAGTCCTGTAGATTGAACACGGCAAGCCGGCTGTTCCGCATTGCTTGGCGGCTATTGAAGCGCCCATGTCGGCTATTGAGGATACGTCGCTGTACATTGAAGATGGAGAGGGCGCTTCAATGTACAGCGCGCAGGGCTCAATGTACGCGCAGAGCGCTTCAATGCACTGCCGGGTGTGGATTGCCGCGTTGCGGGCTCGGGCGGTTGAGGAGGGAGGGCGGATCTCTGGGTGTCAAGGCGGTGGCACTGCGGCCGGCCCGCAGGTCGCTTGGCCCCGGCTGTCGCCTTCTCGGAGGGAGGGCGGGGACTTGGCCCGCGGAACGGAGGCCGGTCACCGGCATTAGGTCTCTCGCCGGGACTGCTTGTCCGTTGCCGCGCTTCGCCTCTCTTCAAGGGCGGAGAGGTGTACTCCTTCTCGAATCCGCGGTACCATCAAGGCAAACGAAACTGCTGTGGGAGGGTCCTATGGCGCCGGTGAACCGCTGGAGAAGCATCCATGAAGCGGGGAAACCTGTCCCAGCGTTGAGGAAGCGCGGGACGGTCTGCTCGCGACCTTCTTCTGCGGATTGAATCTGCATAGGGAAGTGGCCCGGACTCCGCCGTGGTTTCGTTCAACCTGGGTTTTTCCGCCATCCTCCCGGTGGCGCCCGAGGTAGCGGGGAGGGTGACGCGGGAGGCTGTCGGATAAACCCTTAAACGTTATACAAGGTAAATAATCATGGCACAGGAAGTTACTATCAAGCTCACGCAGTACGACGGCGTCGATCTTCACCTTGATCTTGATGAAGAGCTTAGCAAGGTAGAGATGTGGGTTGATCCCGCAGACGCGTCTCGGGTTGACGATCTGACCAAGGAGATAGTCGCGGCTAGCCAACAGAGTGGTGGCGAACAAAGCGAAGAAGTATCCCCCTACTTCCTTTCAATGCAGTCTTACGGAGGTTCATTTCAACAAATAATCCATGATCTAACGGTTGTCTTGAGTAGTGGTGCTGCTATAGCCTTCTTGGGCCATGTAAAAGGAGTCCTTATAAAGTGGCTTGATGCTCGCAGCCGTCGATCTATCAGAGTTAAGTATGGCGGGGTTGAAGTAGAGATTAAGGGGGCAAATGACATTGAAGAACTCATGCCGGCGCTAGAGAAGATTTCTGCAAACGCAGCTGAGAATAAAATTGATACCAAGAGGAAGCCTCGCCAGAAGCCGCAGAGAGTAAAGCCTGCAAGTACGTCGTAGGGTATAACGCTGGCCTGCAGCGGACACTTGGGCTCGCGCCCAAGCGCACGCTGAGGGCCAACGTTGGGCGTCAGGGATAGACCTCGTCGGTGCAGCAGGTGGAAGAAATTGACTTAACGACGTTAATTCTCTTAAGAGAGGCTGCCGAATGTTGACCCAGCTTCTGGTTGCTCTCAGCAACCTATTGATTCGTAGCTTTGATGGATTGGTCAGTTTCCTCGCCGAGTTTTTCCCGGCGTTCTGCCGTTTACTATTCACGAGCTCGCCGCTTTTGCTTTCTGTGTTCCTCACCTACTACGTGGCAGGTTGGGAAGCAGCCACCGTCGCGTCCGTCATCACTGTCTTCCTATTAATTACCGGCCTGTTGTGGGCTAGGCGACAGCACCAGGCTGCGACCCCAAGAATCTCTGGATCGGTCATTGTATCTGTGCTTGTCCTGGATGCGCTTGTTGTCGGAGGGAGTTTCATGGTCGCTAAGCTCAACGAGGACAAACTCCGTAAACAGCGAGTCGCCCGACGCTCGGAGCTAGAAAGAATTCTTCCAGCAGCAGAAGGCGAAAAAGAGAAATCATCTCAGAAAGCAAAGGTCTTTGCTCAGGCGGCGAGCAGGGGACTTGGCTTCGTGGAAGGTCGGTACGGTGACCCCTACTTCGACATACCTCTGTTCAATCGTTCCGTGGCTGAACTGCGCGCCATGCACGATCTTCGTGCGTTAGACGCTGGTGATGTCGTCGCTAGGCTTCAATACTGCCGTAGCACAGTGAAATCACCATATGATCGAAATCATAAGCCTTGCACTGAGTTGGCGCCTATCCTTATCAAGCTGGCAGTAGAAGCGGGGATGAGTAGCGCCTGTGAGACCCTGTACGAGATCCAAACTGTGGAGGGCATTCTTGAATCAGACGCGCGAGCGGCAAGCGCAAAGTTGTGTGGGGAATAGCAGGCGGTCATTGGCGGCTTGTTATTTTCATGGCCCAACCCCGGGGGCTGCACCGGACGGCTGATTCCGCTGGTGAGCCCTATAATCCCGATCCCATCATGGACATCCTCATCCCCGACGCCTACCAGGCCGCCGTGCGCGGCCTCGACTGCTTCCCGAAGCTGGCCGGGCAAAATGCCTCACCTCCCTTCGAGGCGCCGGGAGAGGTGAACTGTTTCTCGAATTCGCGATACCATCAAGGCAAACAAAACTGCTGTGGGGAGGATCCAATGGCGCCGGTGAACCGCTCGGGGAAGCATCCATGAAACGGGGAACTCGGCTCAAGGCGTTTGAGGCAGAGCGGGTGATCTGCTCGCGACGTGTCACCAACGAGAAATAATGAGGAGGTCCAATGGCAGACTGGATTCCGAAGGAGGAGTTTGAGAAGACAGAGTACGGGAGGCTGAATCTACAACTCGACGGAAGGAACTACTTTGGTAGCCTTGACAAATCGAAGTTGCCTCCAGGTGCTACAATTGTCCCAGACCCCAAGGATGGTAATTTCGGGATCATCAAAGCCGCTAACGGTGAGCCCTTGGGAAAGGTGGATCTAGACTGACCTGCCCGGAAGATCAGCGTTCCGAGCAGCAGCGTGATCCCAGCGAGGCTCCCGCGATTCGGGCAGAACCCCGCTAATGAAATGGGCGGATACCGCGCTATCGCAAATTACCACGCTCACCATAGCGTTGAGCAGCAGGAGTTATAGTGTGGCAGTGTTAGATTCCCTAAACGAAGAAGGCCTAGCGAAGCTTCCGCGCTGGGGCAAAGTATTTCTAGCTGCCAGGTGCGCCCGGCGTGCTATTCAGATGTTGGATGCGAAGCAGTTACCATCTGGCTTCTCTCAAGTCCTTGAGACACTGGATCGGGTTGATCGAGCTGCTGCTAATGCGACCACGATCGAAGTGTCGCGCGATATAAGTCCGGCGCGAGAGTTTGCAGATTCGATCCAATTTCTTGGGGGACGCAAGAGCCCAGAGCAGTACGCTGCGCTAGCCGTAGACGATGCGTTTGGCCTTGCATCTACGGTTGGCATTAAAGGGCGAGGTCCAGATGATGCCGAAGCCTACCAAAGAAAGAAGCTATCCTATGCAATTGGCAGCGTGTATGCCTCCGCGCGCTTAAGCTCACGAGAGAAGCAACTCGGCGAGGCAATTGCGTCAGACATCAATGCGATACTTGGTGCCCCGCGGGGCGTTGCCGAGATCGAGACCGAAATGCCATTCAGTCAGGACTTCTTGGCGATTCGGTCTTCCTTCGATATTAGTGCGCAAGTCGCCGGTCATTCGATCATCGACCTCACGAGTGCAATCAACGATGAGATTATAGCTCGTTTGTCAGAGAATCCGGAGAAGCTTTATGAACTTGAGCCCCGATCATTTGAAGAGCTTATAGCCCGAATCTTTGAGGGGTATGGCCTTTCAGTAGAACTCACCGCACCTGTTAGAGACGGCGGCCGTGATATAATTGCAGTAGCCCATCAGCCTGCGAAGCTGAAATTTCTAATTGAGTGTAAGCGGTACGCGAGACACAATAAGGTGGGTATCGCCCTCGTTCAGCGGCTGCATGGGGTTGTGCAGGGTGAGGAAGCGACAGTCGGTCTTCTTGCGACGACGAGTTCGTTTACCGACCCGGCGTTGGAATTCTTGGGTCGGCCGAACGTTAAATATAGGCTCGATGGTCGAGATTTCGAGGGAGTTCGACAATGGCTGATGGCTTATGACAGGCTTAGAATGGCCCGCCAAATCCTTGGATCAGAGTTTACAATGACGCCTGCAGGGCTCATCGTGATGGCCTAGGACGCTAGAAGTCGTTTCGAACCCCGAAGAGCTTCTGGTCGAGGTTGTCGCAACTGCCCAAGTGGCAGATCAGAGAATGTTAGACGCCCTATTAAGTCTGTCGGAGCTAATCACGGGCATGCAGGGGACGGCCCGTCCCGCCTATAATCCCGATCCCATCATGAACATCCTCATCCCCGACGACTACCAGGACGCCGTGCGCGGCCTCGACTGCTTCCCGAAGCTGGCCGGGCACAACGTCTCCATCTTCACGGACACCGTCACCGACCTCGACGCGCTGGCCGAGCGGCTCGGGCCGGCCGAGGCTCTCGTGCTCATCCGCGAGCGGACCCGGATCACCGACGAGCTGCTGGAGCGGCTGCCTCGCCTGCGGATGATCAGCCAGACGGGGAAGGGGACGGCGCACATCGATCTCGCCGCCTGCTCGCGGCGGGGGATCGTGGTGTCGGCCGGCACCGGGTCTCCCCATGCTCCGGCCGAGCTGACCTGGGCGCTGGTGATGGCGGCGACTCGCCGCGTTACCTATGAGGCCGAACGGCTACGGGCGGGCCACTGGCAGTCGACGCTCGGGACCGGGCTGCGCGGGCGGACGCTCGGCATCTGGGGATACGGGAAGATCGGCAGCCTCGTGGCGGGGTATGGGCGGGCGTTCGGGATGAGCGTACTGGTGTGGGGCCGGGAGGGCTCGATCTCCCGCGCCAGGGCGGACGGATTCGCGACGGCCGAGGATCGGACGGCGCTGTTCGAGCGGTCCGACGTGCTGTCGCTCCATCTCAAGCTGGACAAGGAGACCCGCGGCCTCGTCACGGCCGGCGATCTCGCGCGGATGAAGACCGGCGCTCTGATCGTCAACACCAGCCGGGCCGAGCTGATCGAGTCCGGCGCGCTGGTCGCGGCGCTCCAGGCGGGGCGGCCGGGGTTCGGCGCGGTCGACGTGTATGAGAGCGAGCCGGCGCTCGGGCATCCGCTGCTGGCTCTGGACAATGCGGTCTGCACGCCTCATCTCGGGTATGTGGAGAAGGACAGCTACGAGCTGTACTTCGGCCAGGCGTTCGATCAGATTCTTGCGTTCGCCGAGGGCAACCCGATAAAGGCATAGTGAGGCTGCATATGACCAGGATGGACCCCCGCGTCGACATCGGCCACGTCCACCTGAAGGTGGCGGACATCGAGCGTGCCTTGCGCTTCTATCGGGACGTCCTCGGCTTCGAGGTGACCCAGCGGATGGGCACGTCGGCCGCGTTTCTCGGCATCGGCGGCTATCACCACTACATCGGCCTCAACACCTGGGAGAGCGAGGGCGGCTCGCCGCCCAGGCCGGGGAGCACCGGCCTGTACCACCTCGCAATCCGCTATCCGGACAGGAAGTCGCTCGCGGACGCCCTCCGGCGCGTCGCGGCGGCCGGGATTCAGCTCGAAGGGGCGGCGGATCACGGCGTCAGCGAGGCGCTGTACCTGCGGGACCAGGACGACAACGGCGTCGAGCTGTACTGGGACCGGCCGCGCGAGGTGTGGCCGCACACGGCCGATGGCGAGCTGGCCATGTTCACGCGGCCTCTCGACATCCCGGGCCTGCTGGCGACGCTCGACGACGAATAGCCGACAGTATCCGGCGATGTCCGACATAGATCCGACATAGTCCGACATAAGAGAGGCGCGTCCGCACCTCCTTTGTTTTCTTCTCTTTCCGCGTACTGGCTCCATCCCTCCGCGTGGCATAGCCGTTGCTCTAAGAGCCCTTCAACTGGGAATGGCCAATGGACGTAGGGGCAACCCTCGTGGTTGCCCTCCTCGTGGTAGTCCCGGTCCCCGGAGGGCGGCCACAAGAGCCGCCCCTACAGTGCAAGTGCAGTCCAAAGGAGGAAGGGAATGGCCCGTCGAAGCGGGAGCCGCGCGCTCCTCATCTCATCGCTCGCCCTGGCGTTGGCTCCCAAGTGCCCGGCCTGCCTGCTCGCCTATGCGGGCCTGGTGGGTTCGGCGAGCCTCTCCTGGTCGGCCTATGGGATCTACGGCGCGTGGATGTTGCCGCTGACGATTGTGTCGTTGACCCTCACGGTCGGGGCCATCCTCTTCCAGAGCCGCCGCGAGGGCTCGGCGGCACCGGCGATCCTGGCACTCCTCGGCGCAGCGGCGATCGTCGCCGGCCGGTTCTGGCTGCATCAGAAACCTTTCGTTTATCTCGGCATGGCGATGCTGGCGGGGGCGGCCTTGTGGGCTGCCCGGCCTCGCCCGGCCTGTCACGATTCTCATTCAGGAGAGGACTGCTCCATGACCCGATCGAGGAGATTGAGCACAACCGCGCTGTTGCTCGCCCTGGCGTTCGCAGCACCGATGGGCGCCCACGCCCAACAGCCGCCGCCGCCCAAGGCGCCCTGCCCGTTCGCGGCGATCGACATCGACAAGTACGGGCGGCAGCCGTTCCAGAACCCGCCCGACCTGAAGTCGCACGACGGCTGGCTCCAGACCATCCTCTCGGTTCAGCTCACCGATCCGAAGACCACGTCGCTCGGCGGCTGCCCGGTGTCGCTGCGCACCTACAACGGCCAGCTCGTGGGGCCGACGTTCCGCATCAAGCCCGGCGACACCCTGGCGCCGACGCTGCGCAACGCGCTGCCGCTCGAAAGCCCGGACGAAGCCGCGGCGCAGATCAAGCAGGAGGCGGACAACGCCTTCATCGACACGAAGCCGCACAGCTTCAACACCACCAACCTGCACACCCATGGCCTCCACGTTTCGCCCACGGGCAACAGCGACAACGTGCTGCTCGCGATCCCGCCGACGACCAGCTTTCCGTATGAGATCCGGGTGCCGTCCGATCACCCCTCCGGCAGCTTCTGGTACCACGCGCACACCCACGGCTCGACCGCCATCCAGGTCGGCAGCGGCATGGCCGGCGCGCTGATCATCGAGGACGATCCGGAGGAGATCCCCGAGGCGCTGCGCAAGGCCAACGAGCGCGAAAAAGTGATGGTATTCCAGACCATCCTCTACGACGCCAACGGCCGCGCCGACGACATCACCGCGTTCTTCCCGGACAGCCCCTCCACCGAGAAGCTGTGCAAGGAAGGCAAGTCCGGCTGTACCTGGCAGAACTCCCTGCGGCGGGTGACGATCAACGGCCAGATCGTTCCGATCATCACCATGCGCCCCGGCGAGGTGCAGCGCTGGCGGATGATCGACACGTCCTTCCGCGAGTCGCTCGCCATCCACCTCGAGGGCCACGAGCTGCACGAGATCGCGCTCGACGGCCTCTACCTCGGCCGTGTCGACACCTGGGGCGTCACCCAGACCGTCCAGCTCCAGCCGGGCTACCGCAGCGACGTGCTGGTGCAGGCGAGCCTCAAGCCGGGCGTCTACCGATTGATCGACGCGCCGTCGTCCGGGCTTCAGGCCCTGCGCGGCGTGGCGGAGGATGAAAACCTGCTCGCCGAGATCCACGTCGAGGGCGAGCCCATGGACATGAAGCTCCCCACGGACGCCGAGATGGCCAAGCTCGCGCCGTTCCCGGGCGTGAACCTCCAGGCGAAGGCCGACGGCGTGCAGGTCGCGGTGTTCAAGATCGGCAGCTCGGCCAACCCCGCGAACGATCCGCGGAACTACTTTCAGATCAACTACTCGGCGTTCAACCCGACGCGCATCCGGTACGTGAAGCTCGGCGGCACGGACATGTGGAGCCTCACCACGGTCGGCGATCCGGCCGCGATCACGGGCGGCATTCCACCGCTGCCGCACGTCTTCCACATCCACGTCAATCCGTTCCAATCGACCCGCCTCGACCCCGAGGGCAACAGCGAAGTGGTGTGGAAGGACACACTGCTCGTCCCCGCCGGGGAGACGGTCAACATCTACACCCAGTACACCGACTACATCGGCCAATTCGTGATGCATTGCCACATCCTCGACCACGAGGATCTGGGCATGATGGAGATCGTCGAGGTGGTGGGGGTTGACACGGGCACGCCCACGATGACCCACGGCGGCGGCCACTCTCATTAGGGAAGCGAGACGACATGCCTTCGGAAAGCACCACTCGATATCAACGTGTGAAAGACATCCTCAACCGCGCGGCCGGCGCCAGCAAGGCGGACTACGGCGGCGAGGGCCGCTTCTGGAACCTGCCGCTCGACGATCTCAAGCAGGCCGAGATCCACGGCACGCGGCTGATCGCCAAGGCCGGCACGAAGAGCTGCTGCGGCACGGAGACGAGCCGCGGCGAGGCCTCGGGCCTCGTGCAGGGGCTGCGCGGCGCGGCGCCGTTCGACGGCTCGCGCTTTCCGCGCCTGCCCTGGGGCGGCACCGCCGTGGCCGACGACGACATCCGCTTCATCGCCGACTGGATCGACGACGGCCTTCCCGCGGAAGACCGCGAGATCGCCTCGTATCCGCTCAAGGTCGAGACGGCGTCCACGTCGCTCGAGCCGATCCGCGCCGACAACGTGGAGGCGGCGGCCGGCGTGACACATTCGCTCGTCACCGGCGCCAACGAGTACGCCTACGAGCACGGCGAGATCAAGCAGCGGATGAACCTCGACTGCATGTCGGAGCTGCAGCTCGAAAAGCTGCGCTTCGCGTTTCGCGAGATGTACGCGCTCAACAAGTGGCCCGAGGACATCCGGAGCTACAACAACGTCGCGCTGATCCATCAGAACCACTGCCAGCACGGCTGGGAGCGGTTCCTGCCGTGGCATCGGATCTACCTCTACGAGTTCGAGCAGGCGCTCCAGGACCACTGCCCGGACGTGACCATGCCCTACTGGGACTGGATCATGCCGCAATACGTGCCCGAGCACCCGGAGCGCGGCTGGATCATCCCGAAGTCGTTCCAGGCGTTCCTCACCGACGCCTCGATCGTCTATCTCAAGGAAGCCACGCCCTCGCTGCCCGCGAAGGCCGCGCGCACGCTCCAGAAGGAGATGCTCGGCGAGCATTTCTCCTCGCAGGAACGTTTCTTTGCCCGGGTCACCGAGCTGATCGGCAACACCTACACCGAAGGCGAGCACCGCCACCGCTTCATCGACGCGCTGCTGGCCTCCAACTCGCTCTGGTATCCGCTGCGCTATCCGGGCGAGTACCACACCTCCGACGGCAAGCCGTCGACGCTCAACAAGGTGATCCATTATCACTATCCGAAGCCCGAGGACATCGAGGAGATCCTGGCGCTGCGCACCTTCCGCGACTTCGGCGGCGGCAGCCTGTACAACGACTCCTTCGGGTTCATCGATCAGAACCCGCACAACACCATGCACCTGTGGACCGGCGGCATGAACCCGCATCCGGTCACCCCGGCGCCGGAAGAGCTGGAGGGCGACATGGGCCAGGCGCGCAACAAGGGCGTGAAGGTGGCCGGCCGGCGCTTCCACACCCGCGAGGACATGTACACCGAGCCGGTGTTCGGCGACATGTTCAGCAACCTGACGGCGTCGTTCGATCCGGTGTTCTGGCCGATCCACGTCAACGTCGACCGGCTCTGGTGGGAGTGGAGCGAGATGCATCCGCAGGGCGTGCCGCAGGATCTCGATTCGGTGCTCACACCGTGGAGCTACACCATCGCGGACACGCTCGACATCTCGCGGTTCGGCTACGAATATGTGAGAAGCACGTACGTGCTGCCGGTCGGTCTCGAAACCCCGGTGGGCCGCTTCGTCTCCAAACCGATCGACGTCGCGAAGACGGTGCGCGGCGCGTTCCGGCAAGCGGAAGTCCGGCTCCACCGCGTGCCCCAACTGCCGCGCTCGTGCTTCATCCGCGTCTTCCTCAACCTGCCCGACGCCAACGCGGAGACCTCCATCGAGGATTCTCACTACGCGGGCTACCTCGCGGTCTTCGGCCACGGCCCCTGCATCGGCGGTCCGGGCCACTGCGAGGTGCCGGGCCGGCGCAAATACGACCTGCGTCCGCGCAACCACAACACGCCGCGCAACCATCGCATCAGCGTCACCAAGACCGCCAAAAAGCTGCTCGCCGCGGGCGCCACGTCGCTCCAGATCACGCTCGTCGTGATCGGCGTCGACTACCGCGAGGAGAACGAGCTCCTGCGGCTCGAAGGCGTGTCGTTGAACTTTCTCGACTGATCAGGGAGACCCGAGGACGCCATGCTCACGACCTACAAGATTCATCCCGGCATCGGGATCGCCCGGCTCGGCAACAGTCCCGATGAGTTCTGCCTCTCGCCGGAAAAGCCGGCCGCCCTGCCGATCGAATGCGATTCGCAAGGCAATCCGTTGATGTCACCCGACGGCCTGACCGAGCGGACCACGGAGCGTTTCAAGGACGCCGAGGGCCGCATCAAGCGCCAGGGCGCGCGCTTCCAGATCTATGTCTATGACGAGGAATCCCCCGAGGGCCGGCCCATGAAGCTGGGCGATCCGGTCTCCGGCGGCGGCAACCAGGGCTTCCTGGTGGACATCCAGTGGCGCACGTACCTGGCGAACAAGAAGTCCTCCTGGTACGAGTTCAAGCAGCTCGAAGGCGAGCACGGCTATGCGCCGGACCACCCGCGGCGCAACGCGGACATCACGGCCGACGAGGCGCGCCAGCAATTGATCATCGATCCCGGCCCGCGCATCGTCGACTGCACCAAGGTGCGCGCGGCGAGCTTCGACCGGGACGGACGAGACGTCTACGCCACGACGTTCCCGCCGCCGCTCCAGCCGTGCTCGATCGACACGCTCGGCGAGATCAAGACCGACGACTCCGGGCGGCTGATCGTGCTCGGCGGCCACGGCCACTCGGGCACGTTCAAGGCCGATCAGTTCGGCCAGCCGCGCATCGACACCTACGCCAACAACGACGGCTGGTTCGACGACACCTCCGACGGGCCGGTCACCGCACGGCTTGTCATGTACTCGCCCGAGGTCGGCGCCACGCGCTTCATCGACGTGGAGTATCCGGCCTGGGTGATCGTGGGCTATCCGCGCTACGCGCCGGAGATGCTCGACATGGTCACCATGGACGACGTCGTCCTCGACATGAGCATCCAGCAGTTCGCCTACCGCACCGATCTCTACGGCAAGGCCGGCACGTTCCAGGACCCGCAGGTGATCCCGCCCACGGACACCGAAGCGCTGGTGATGTGGAAGGCCAACAAGCTGCGCTGGAATCCGGACTACAAGCCCTGGTTCTACCGCGACATCTGGCCGATCCTGTTCCGGGCCGATCAGTTTTCCTATCTGACCAGCATCCTGGGGCAGTCGAACTTCCCGCACAATCAATCTCCGCGCGGGAGCTTCGATCCCTACAAGATGTCGGTGCCGCCGATGGTGGACAAGGACGCGCTCGCCGCGTGCGACAAGGACTGCCTCGCCAAGCATCACTCCGGCGAGCTGTTCGTGGACGAGCTGGCGCCGGCCGTGACGGTGCTTGAAAAGCAGTCGGCAGGCAAGCTGTTCCGGGCTGCTGCGGCCATGGCGGCAACCGCCGCGATCGCTCCGCAGGGGCAGCCGCTCGCCGCCGCCGCGCCGACCAAGGCGGCCAAATCGGTCAATGCCGCCAATGCCGCGGAGGCCGACATTTCGACACCCTTCCAGTCCGCGGTGCAGAAGGCTCTCGCGGAATTCGCGCGCACGGTGCTCGGGAAGAACCCGGGCTCGGACTACAACGCCTATCTCCGCAAGTGGCGGGCGGCGGCTGAGACGCCCGAGTATCCGAAAGCGAAAGAGGATCTCGAGCAGGCCGTCCAGAACGCGCTCGCGCGGGTGCGCAACGGGATGGACGAGGAGCTCTGGCAACAGCTGCGCGTCTCCACCAGCGAGCATCTCAAGAAGTACCACACCGGCAAGCTGCTCGAAGAGTGCCGCGTCAAGTGCCTGGTCAAGACCACGTCCGATCCGTATCGTTCGTACCGGCAGTTTCTGTTCGACATCCTGCGCCAGCCCGGCGAGGAGAACGTGTTCCGCATCGGCTCGAAGCCCAGCAGCCGCGTCCACGGCCTGCCGCTGATGCCGCTGCTGTGCGGCGACAACCCGATTTCGAACACGCTGCCGTCGAAGTTCCTGGCGCTGACTCCTTATCAATATTATCTGCTGCGGCAGTGGTCCCTCGGGCTGTTCTACAGCGAGGAGCTCGAAGGCTGGGGCCATCCCGATCCCTGGAATCCGTACACCGACTGGGTGAACCGCACCGGCCGCGACCTGGACATGGGCGTGCTGTCGAACGTGCTCGGCGGCGCCTTCTGCCCGGGCGGCGAGGTGGGGTGGATTCTGCGCAACCCCGCGGTCTACCTGGAGCCGTACCGGATCAAGGTCGATCCCGGCTTCTCGTCGTTCCGCCAGACCGCGGCGCAGGCCAACGCCAACCACGGCAACGTGCCCGAGGCGGACTACAGCGCCTACGTGGGCGACGATCTGAGCCAGGACGACAACTTCGACGCCGGCATGCAGCCGGGCGACCTCACCAAACACATGGGTATCCCCTGGCAGGCCGACTTCAACGAGTGCTCCACGCAGCCGATCAACGTCACCTACGCGGAGTGGAACCAGATCTATCCCGCGAGCGAAGGGGATTCGCTGATGGTCCGCGAGGAGAAGGCGTGGGAGACCCTCTGGTGGCCGGCGCACCGGCCGCTCCAGGTGTGGGAGCCCGCGGTCGTCAACGGCAGCCTGACCTATCTCTGGCTCGACTGGAGCCGGGGCATTCCCCAGACCAACGCCGGCGATCTGAAAATGGTCACCGAGTGGTGGAAGCTGGCTTTCGTGATCCGTACGCCGGGAGTGAGCAACGAGCCGAGCGAAGTGCCGCCTCCGAGCCCTCCGCCCTATATTGCCGTCGAGAGAACCGCCGTCGAGAGAACCAAGCGCAAGGAGGATGCATGAGCAGCAAGAATCCGTTCGTCGGAAAGTGGACATACCGCAGCCTTTTGAACGATCCGGACCCGAAGAAGCAGTTCAACGACCTGGAGTTCGGCCAGGGCGTGATCGACATCAAGGAAGCGCCCGAGGACACCCTGACCGGCACCATCGGCGGCGAGGGCTGGTCGCTCAACCTGCACGGCTCGCGCAGCTACGGGTATCCGATGCAGGTCCGTTTCCAGGGCAAGGGCCTGGTGAACGGGGAGGAGTGGATCTACGATTATCTCGGCTGGCTGGCGCCGGTCTGGCCCAACAGCACGGACCAGCTCCAGCGGCCCGCGATGGTCGGCACGATCGTGCGCACGATTCCCCACTCGGGGAGCAACGGCGGCGTCAATCCGGCCGGCGTGGTGGCCTCGTGGTACGCGGTGAAGATCTGAGGGCGAGCCGTGGCTCGCGAGCCCATCCAGAACGTTGACATCGTGATCGTCGGGGGAGGGCCGGCCGGCAGCGCCGCCGGCCTCTCCCTGCGGTCGCACGAGCCGGGGCTTTCGGTCGCCCTGGTCGAGGCCTCGGACTACGCGGGGCCGCGCATCGGCGAGACCCTGCCGCCGCCCGCCCGGCGCCTGCTGGAGCACCTGGGCGTCTGGCAGAGCTTTCTAGGACAGGGGCACGCCCAGGTCTACGGCACGGCCGCGGCCTGGGGTGCCTCCGTCCCCTACGAGAACGACTTTCTTTTTTCCATGCAGGGAAACGGCTGGCATCTCGACCGCGCCGTCTTCGACGCCATGCTCGCGGACGAGGCCGGAAGGCGGGGAGTCCATCGTCTGAGCGACGCCCGAGTGACGGACGTGGAGCGCATCGAGCGCGGCTGGCACCTGAGTGTCCAGGCGGGGCAGGACGGCCGCGAGCTGCGAGCCCGCTTCCTGGTGGACGCCACGGGCGCGTCCGCCACCTTCGCCCGCCGCAACGGAGCCCGCTTCGAGTCCGCCGACCGCCTGACCGGCTTCGTAAGGTTTTTCGAGGACCGCGACGGCAACGATCCCCGCTCGCTCGTGGAGGCCTTCGAGGACGGCTGGTGGTACACCGCCGGCCTGCCCGGAGGCCTGCGCATCGCCGCCTGTATGACCGACGCCGATCTCGGCCGCGACCGCCGCCTGAGCGACACCACCGCCTGGACCCGCCACCTCGAAGCCTCCGAGCGCGTGAACGAGCGCCTCCAGGGGACGAGCCCGAAGGGCGAGATCGTGGTGAGAGCCGCCCAGTCGCGCCGTCTCAGCCCCGCAGCGGGGACGGCGGAGGAGAACTGGCTCGCCGTGGGAGACGCCGCCTCGGTTTTCGATCCGCTTTCCTCGTCCGGCATCACGAAGGCGCTGCGCTCGGGCATCTTCGCCTCCTACGCCATCGCCGATCTCCTGGCGAAGAACGACGTCCGGGGCCTGGAGCGCTACCGCCGCTTCGTCCGAGATGAGTTCGAGAGCTACACCCGCCTCCGGGCCCGCTACTACGGCGAGGAGCGCCGCTGGCCCGAAAGCGAGTTCTGGCGGCGCAGGGCTGCCGGCCTGACGCGCCCACTTTGACAAGGTATTTTCCAGCCGGCAGCGTCTGAGCGGCACCGGTTGACGCCGCGGGTTGTACTGTAGTAAAAGCTAGATCTGCGAATACAATTTACGACAAGAGTGGCTTGGAGCGGCCATGAAACCAACCTCGACCTCGACGACTCTCCAGGAAGGGCCATTGTCCCCTTCGACGCCGCACGCCTCGGCGCTGATGACTGAGCCCGGAATCGAGCTGCGGTCTCTGTCCACGAGGGTTTTTTACAAATGGTCTCTGCCTGTCCTCTATGAATGGACGGCGATTGTCTGCCTGTTCGTCGTGGGTTTCTCCCTCGATCACCTTGGGGTCTGGATGGCGGTGACGGTCCTTCTGGGGAGCCGGCAGCATGGGCTCGGTGTGCTCGGCCATGACGGTGCTCACTTCACGGCGGCGGAGAGCAGGAAGGTCAACGATTTCGCTTCGGAGGTTTTCTGCTTCTGGCCGCTGATCACCGGCCTCGGCGATTTCCGGAAGTTCCATTTCGATCACCACCGCCATTTCGGGACGGACAAGGATCCCGAGCTGCTCTTCAAGAATGATTGGAGCCGCAAACAGTGGGAGTTGCCGATGACGAGGTCGCGGATCCTTGCCTACTTTCTGCTCGACCTCGTCGGCTTTGGCCTGCCGGAGGTGGCGAAGGCTTACCGGCTTCTCGGCAAGACATGCCTGCGGAGCTGGTTGGGCCCCCTTGTCTGGTGGGGCGTGGTCGGCTCCCTGTTGTATGCCAGCGGTCTCGGCATGGCGATCGTGATCTGGTTCGCAGCGCTGGGCACTTCCTTCTGGGGTTTTCACCGGTTGAGGACGTGGACGGAGCACGTGGGCACCTCGTCGACTCACCGCGTTCGTGCCAACTGGTGGCAACGCATTCTGATTACGCCCCACTGCTCCTGGACCCACTACGAGCACCATGCCTATCCATCGGTTCCGTTCTGGCGCCGCCATGAGCTGCGTCCGGGCAGCGAGACCTATATGAGCATGGGGGACCACTTCTCCTCATTCTCGTCGGTGCCGAATCGCAAACCGGAGGCGTCGTCATGAAACGGATCTTGATCTCGTCTGCCTGGCTCAGGCCGAGGTGGCCTGCGTGGCGGGTTCGATGGCTGCACCGGCGAGGGATGCCGTCTCCCTGGCGAGGGCGGGGTGAAGCTCAGACGCGGCGGCGGAGCCAGCTCGCCTTGGCCATGCGGCGCTGGATGGAGCGGATCTTCCGGTCGTAGGACTTGCTCTTCACGCCCGGATGCCAGGACTTGGGCCTGGGGAGGCTCGCGGCGAGCTCGGCGGCCTGGCGCTCGGTGAGGCTCGCGGCCGACTTGCCGTAGTAGTGGCGTGCGGCGGCCTCGGCGCCGTAGATCCCGTCCCCGAGCTCCACGACGTTCAGGTAGATCTCCAGGATGCGGCGCTTGGTGAGCACGCGTTCGAGGTGCCAGGTGAGGAGGGCCTCCTTCGCCTTGCGCAGCGGGTTGCGCGAGGGCGACAGCCAGAGGTTCTTGGCGAGCTGCTGTGACAGGGTCGAGGCGCCGCGGGGGATCTTCTTGTCCTCCCAGGCGTCCTCCAGGGCGGCGCGCTGCTCGCGGACGGAGAAGCCGTCGTGAGAGAAGAACTCGATGTCCTCGGACACGATGACGGCGCGCTTCAGATTCGACGAGATGCGCGATCCGGAGACCCACTTCCATTGGACCTCGCGATCCTTGCCGAGGCCGAACCATGGACCCTTCCGATAGTCGTCGATGAACGCGGTGGACTCAGGTCTCTCCTTGGCCAGGTTGCCGATGTGCGGCCAGGTGAGCGCCTCCCAAGCGAGCCAGGCCAGGAAGAGCCCGATCAGGGTGAGAACCACCGTGCGCCGGCTGGGCCGGCGGCGCGGCGCCACCAACGGCGGCGAGTCGGTGTGCTCGATCGGGTCAGCCGGTTGGGCCGACAGGGCCGGCTCGATCGGATCGGTCTGGTCGGTCGGTTCGGTCGATTCGGACATGGGGATGGTGGGTATCATAGGGCAGGATCTCGAAGTCTTCCAGCCATCCCGATTCGAGTCTTGCCGGCGCGGGCCGGGTATAATCCGCCCATGACGACGCGGGCGCACGACTACGACAGTGCCAAAATCCAGGGCTCTTCGCCATTCGACGTAGCTCCGATCAAGACGCGGGCGACCACGCAAGACATTCTGGAAGCGATCCGCGAGTCCAGAGAAAGAGGATGACCCTGCAGGAGATTTTGTCCAGGATGCTCCTCCCTTCCCCAGGAGGGCTCGCCTAGTGCCGCCGATCACCGTTCCGCTTCACGCCCCTCGCTTCGGCTCCGGCAGGTGGATTCAGGGGCCGGAGGTGTCGATGACCGCGGTGGTCGCCCATGGCGGGTTCATCGTCCTGGTCGACTTCTGGGACTTCACCTGCGTCAACTGCCTGCGCACGCTGCCGTACCTGCGGCAGTGGCATGAGCGCTACGCCGAGCGCGGGCTGATCATCGTCGGCGTCCACACGCCGGAGTTCGACATGACGGCCGATCCCGAGGCCGTGTCCGCGGCGGTGCGCGACCTGGAGATCCCCTATTCCGTGCTGCTGGACGACTCGCGGGAGACCTGGCAGCTCTACGCGAATCACTACTGGCCCGCCAAGTATCTTTCGGACGCCCGGGGCTACCTTCGCTACGAGCACTTCGGGGAGGGCTCCTACGGCCACACCGAGGAGTGGATCCAGCGCCTGCTCCTGGAGGCGGGCGACGAGCAGCCCATGCCGGAGATCCTGGCGCCCCTGCGCGAGGAGGACCGGCCGGGCGCGGTCTGCCATCCGGCCACGCGGGAGACCTACATCGGCTACCTGCGCGGCAAGCTCCAGGCCGCGGAGGGATACCGGCCCGGCGAGGACGTGCGCCATCTCGGGGATATCGGCGATATCGGCGATATCGAGCCCCCTGAGGCCGGCACGTTCGTCGCGCGGGGACTCTGGCATCACGAGGCCGAGTACCTCGAAGCGGCCGAAGCCGGCGCCGAGCTCGATCTCCTGTGCGAGGCCGCGGGCGTGAACCTGGTCGCCGGCTCGGAGGACCGCAGCGGCGGCGAAGCGGAGATCGAGGTGGACGGCCGTCCCGTCCCGCCCGGCGAGCGCGGCGCCGACGTGGTCGAGCGCGACGGCCGCACCTTCGCGGTCTGGGAGCGCTCCCGCATGGTCTCCCTCGTCGGGCCGGCTGACTTCCGGACCCGGCGCGTGCGGCTGCGCTTCCTGACCCCGGGCTCCCGGGCGTATACCTTCTCGTTCAGCTCCTGCGTCCTGGCTCCGCCGCCGTCCTGAAACTTCCTTCCGCGCCCCCCGTATTCAGGGCTTGACGACAGCTGTAGTCAGGAGTAACCTGACGAAGGTGACGACAGCTGTAGACAAGGGGGCACGATGAGCAGTGGTGGAAAGACGATCGGGGATCAGGAGCTGGCGCTGCTCCAGCACGTGGCGGAGTCGGGGGCCGTGTCGGTCGGCCAGATGGTGGAGGCCTTCGGGGCTCCGCGTGGTCTGGCGCGGTCGACGGTGATCACCATGATGGAGCGCCTGCGCCAGAAGGGGCACCTGGAGCGGGAGCTGGAGGGCGGGGTCTTCCAGTACCGGGCCGCCAGCTCGCCGGGCGAGGTGCTCCAGGGCGTGGTGCGGAGCTTCGTCGAGAAGACGCTGGCGGGCTCGGTCTCGCCCTTCGTGAGCTACCTGACGGAGCGGTCCGAGGTGTCGGACGAGGAGCTGGCCGAGCTCGAATCTCTCGTGGACCGCCTGAAGTCCCGGAGGAAGGAGCCGTGAGCGCGCCGCTACTCGACGCGCTGCTCCGGGCCTCCCTCCACGGCGCGCTGTTCATGGGAGCGGTCTGGGCGATCTGCCGCCTGCTCCCCGGGCTGCCGGCCTCGGTGCGCTGCGCTCTCTGGTGGCTGGCCTGCCTGAAGATCGTGGTCGGGCTGGCGTCGCCGGTCGAGCTGGCCTGGCTGCCCGCGGTTTCGCCACCGTCCGAAGCCCTGATCCGGGTCGAGGCGCTTCCATCCGGGGCGACTCCGATCCCGGCCCCTTCCTCTTCCTATCGATCGTCGCCTCCGCCTGTGCAGGCCTCGGTCCACATTCCGTGGACCCTCGTTCTCGCCGGCTTGTGGCTGCTCGGAGCGCTCGTCAACGCCGCCGTCACCCTGGGCCAGCTCGGCCGGGTGCGCGGTCTCGTCCGCCGATCCGTTCCGATCGCCGAGCCCTGGATCCGCGAACGCTTCGAGGAGCTGCGCCAGACGCTGCGCCTGGGCGGCCGGGCCGAGCTGCGCGAGTCGGCCGAGGTCGAGGCGCCGCAGGTCATGGGGCTGCTGCGCCCGGTGGTGCTGCTGCCTTCCTTTAGAAAGCTGTCGCAGGGCGACCTCTCCATGGCGCTCTGCCACGAGCTGGTCCACGTCCGCCGCGCCGATCTCTGGTGGGGATGGATCCCCGCGCTGGCGCAGCGGCTCTTCTGGTTCCACCCCCTCGTTCTGCTGGCCGCCCGCGAGTACTCGCTCGCCCGGGAGGCGGCCTGCGACGCGGAGGTCCTCCGCGTTCTCGATCCCGAGCCCCAGGCCTACGGCCGGCTGCTGCTGCGCCTGGGGATCGCCCCGCGCGCCGCGAAGCTCACCGTCGCGGGGGCCGCGGGGGCCGCACCGTCCGTCCAGACTCTCAAAAGGAGATTGCAGATGTTGGAACAGTCCTCGCAAACCCGCCGGCTCCCCCTGAGCGGGGTGGGCCTGATCGTTCTCGTCGCCGCGCTCGCCGTGGTGCCCTTCAAGATGGTCGCGCAGCCCGCTCCTCCCACGGCTCCCACGGCTCCCGACGCCCCGGCGGCGGCCGACGCCCCGGAGGCCCCGGAAGCCCCCGAACCGATGGAGGCTGTGACCCCCGAGGCCCCGGAAGCGCCTGAGGCTCCTGAAGCTCCCGCAGCCGGGCCGACCCCGCGGGGAATTCCGACTCCCCGGCCGGTGTCCTCTGAGGTCGCCCCGGCCGCTCCGCCGGCCCCCGCCTCCCTGCCGACCCCCGCGCCCCTGCCGGCCCGGGCTCCGCGAGCCCTGCCCGCCGTCTCGCCCGCGCCGCCGGCTCCCATGGCCGCGCCGACGCCCAGGCCCGCGGCCCGGGTCGCGTCCCATGCCGCTCCTCCCGCTCCGCCCGCGCCTCCGACTCCTCCGGCTGCCCCGCGTCCGATGAGCCTGGGGAAGGGCGACTCCTACATCCTTCTCCTGGACGACAACCGGACCGTCATGAACGGCTCCATGAGTGATGTGCGCAAGGCGAAGGATCTGCAGAAGGGCAGCGAGGCGCTCTTCTACTTCCGCCAGGGCGGCAAGGCCTACGTGATCCGCGACGCCGCCACGGTCAAGGCCGCCCAGGAGCTGTTCCGCCCGCAGCAGGAGCTGGGCGACAAGCAGGGTGAGCTCGGCGGTCGGCAGGGCGAGCTGGGAGGCCGCCAGGGTGCGCTGGGAGCGAAGCAGGGAGCGCTCGGTGCGCAGCAGGCCGGGCTCGCCGCCAGGCAGGTGCGTGCGAACGGCGACGCCACCGCCGAAGCGGACCTCGACCGCCAGCAGGAGGAGCTGAGCCGGCAGCAGGAAGAGCTCGGCCGGCAGCAGGAGGAGCTTGGGCGCCAGCAGGAGATTCTCGGCCGCCAGCAGGAAGAGCTGGGCCGGCAGCAGGAGAAGCTCGCCAAGGAGGCGGAGGCGAAGCTCCGCACCCTGGTCGACTCGGCCGTGCGCAGCGGCAAGGCCCAGCCCGTAAAGTGATCCCGAAGGGGGCCCCGGATGGGAGAGGCGGCCGCGGCGCCGTCCTCTCCCTCCTGTCCCCCTTGCGCCGTCCCCTCCCTCCGCGACATCCTCCCCGCGATGGCGACCTATGCGATCGGCGATGTCCACGGCTGTTTCAAGACCCTCCAGAAGCTCCTCCGCAAGATCCACTGGGATCCCGGGCAGGACCGGCTGTGGTTCGTCGGCGACCTCGTGAACCGGGGGCCGCGCTCCCTCGCCGTGCTGCGCTGGGCCGTGGAGCAGGGGGACCGCATTGTCTCCGTGCTCGGCAACCACGACCTCCACCTGCTCGGCCGCGCCGCGCTTGCCTCCCCGCCCAAGCGCCGCGATCATCTTGCCGAGGTGCTGGACGCCCCGGACCGGGACGACCTGCTCGACTGGCTGCGCCGCCGTCCGCTGGTCCACCGCGAGGGCGACCACCTGATGGTCCACGCCGGCCTCTTTCCTTCCTGGACGCCCGAACGCGCCGAGGCGCTGGCGCGCGAGACCGAGGCGGCGCTGCTCGGCGGCAGCGCGCCCGACCTCCTGGCCAGCAACGACCAGAAACGGGACTCCGCCTGGGAGGAAGGACTGCCGGAGGGGGAGCGCCTGCGCACCGCGCTCGCCGGCTTCGCGAAGATCCGCACGATCCATCCGGACGGCCGGATGTGCTCCTCGTTCAGCGGCGCGCTCGCGGAGGCGCCGGAGGGGTGCCGGCCCTGGTTCGAGAGCCCCGACCGGAGGAGCCGCGGCGTGACCGTCATTTTCGGCCACTGGGCGGCGCTCGGCCTCTGGATGGAGGACGGGCTCGCCGGCCTCGACAGCGGCTGCGCCTGGGGCCGGGAGCTGACCGCGCTGCGGATCGACGACGGGAAGCTCTTCCAGCAGCGCACCGTGGATTAGAATCCCCGGCCATGAGCACCAAGATCGTCCGTCTCGCATCCGTCCTCGCGGTCCTGCTGGCCGGCCGGGCCGCCGCCGCCAACGCCGCCGATACCGCCGAGCTGGGCCAGGTGGCCTTCCCGAATTCGGGAGCCCCGGCCGCGCAGGAGCCGTTCCTGCGGGGAGTCGCCGCGCTGCACAGCTTCTGGTACGACGAGGCGGCCAAGGCCTTCCGGGAGGCCCAGAAGGCCGACCCCGGGTTCGCCCTGGCGTACTGGGGCGAGGCCATGACCTACAACCATCCGATCTGGTCGGAGCAGGACAAGCCCGCGGCCCTGGCCGCGCTGGCGCGCCTCGGCGCCGATCCCGCGGCGCGCGCGGCCAGGGCGCCCACCGACAAGGAGAAGGCTTGGCTGGCGGCCGTCGAGACGCTCTATGGGAGCGAGAAGCCCGCCGCGGATCGAGCCTACGCGGCTTCGATGCGAAGTCTCCACGAGCGCTGGCCGGACGACCTGGAGGCGGCGAGCTTCTACTCCCTCTCCCTGATCGGCCCCGCCCTCACCGGGGGCGCCACGGGTCCGGACCGCGACCGGGATCTCATGAAGGCCGCCGGCATCCTGGAGGAGCTCTCCGACCGCGTCCCCCGGCATCCGGGCGTGCTGCACTACCTGATCCACGCCTACGACGATCCGGTCCACGCGCCGCTCGGCCTGCGCGCCGCCCGCATCTACGCCGAGGTGGCGCCGGCCGCCCATCACGCCCTCCACATGCCGTCCCACATCTTCGTCCAGCTCGGCCGCTGGCCCGACGCCGCCGCGTCCAACGAAGCCGCCTGGGCGGCGTCGGTCGACTGGGTGAAGCGCGAAAAGCTGGCGCTGGAGAAGCGCGACTTCCACAGCCTCTCCTGGCTCGCCTACGTCTACCTCCAGCAGGGGAAGGTGAAGAAGGCCGAGGAGACCCTGGAGATCGCCCGCCAGGCCATGAAGGACGGCGTCACGCCGCGCGCCGCCTACTCCCTGCGCTCGATGGAGGCGCGGCACCTGGTCGAGACCGGCCGCGGCACGCTCTCTCCGGCCGTGGCGTCGGCGGAGCCCAAGGGTGAGGCGGAGCATTGCGGGGCCCACGCCCCGGGCGACGATGCGATCCTCCAGGCCCGGGGCATGACCCTAGTGCGCGCCCGCGATCTGGCCGCGGCGAGGACGATCGCGGAAGAGCTGATCGCGGGCGGGAAGAAGGACGGCGACGCGGCCTGGACCATCCCGGGGAAGCAGATCCAGGCTCTGGCGTTCCAGGCCGAGGGCAAGATGGCCGAGGCCCTGGAGCTGCTGAAGGAGTCGGCGGCGCTGGAGTCGGCCCTTCCGCCGCCGTCGGGTCCGCCGGTCCCGCTCAAGCCGGCCCACGAGCTGTACGGCGAGATGCTCCTGGAGGCGGGGAAGCCGGAGGAGGCGGCCCGGCAGTTCGAGCTGTCCTTGCAGAGGACGCCGAACCGCGCCGCGTCCCTCCTGGGAGCCGCCCGGGCCGCCACCCGCCTGGGCGACGCGAAAACCGCCCGCCGGCACTACGCCGTCCTGGCGGAGATGTGGAAGCAGGCCGACGCCGACCAGCCGGGCCTGGCGGAGGCGCGCGGCCGTTAGGGAGTGGTCACAGCCCGCCGTCGTCGAACGCCTCGCCTTCGTCGGAGGGGGACTCGGGAGAGGCTTGATTCGAAGCCCGCCGCACGAGGATCACCACCCAGAGCGCCAGCAGCTGAGCCGGCGGCACCACCAGCAGGTGGAGCAGCGTGATCTTGGTCGGAGCCTCGCCGGTCGCCCACCAGGACAGCCCGAGGCCTCCCAGATAGGCGCAGGTCAGCAGGAACCACAGGGCGATCCACCGCACGAGCGGCAGTGTAGCCTCAGGAAGGCGATAGGATCGAGCCATGAGCGAACCGACCCGCCCGACGGCCTCAGCGACCTCAACGACCTCAACGACCTCAACGACCTTGGCGCTCGACCCGACCTGGGAGCTGCTGCGGCTCCTGTTCAAGCCCCATCCCTGGCACGGCGTCGAGATCGGCGCCGACGCGCCGGCCATCGTCACCGCCTTCATCGAGATCGTCCCCACCGACACGGTCAAGTACGAGATCGACAAGCCGAGCGGCTTCCTGAAGGTCGACCGGCCCCAGAAGTACTCCAACGTCTGCCCGACCCTCTACGGCTTCGTCCCCCAGACCTTCTGCGGCGAGCAGGTGGCCGCCCTCTCCCGCGACCGGACCGGGAGGGAGACCGTGCGCGGCGACGGCGACCCGCTCGACATCTGCGTGCTCTCCGAGAAGGCCTTCTCGCGGGGCGACATCCTGCTCCAGGCCGTGCCGATCGGCGGGCTGCGGCTCATCGACCGCGGCGAGGCGGACGACAAGATCATCGCGGTGCTCAAGGGGGACGTCGTCTTCGGGCACCTCCAGGATCTGTCCGAGGTTCCCGCGCCCCAGGTCGAACGCCTGAAGCACTACTTCCTGACCTACAAGCGGCTGCCGGAGGATTCGGACGCGGCCGAGGTGGCGATCACCCATGTCTATGGCCGGGAGGAAGCCCTGGAAGTCATTGAACGCAGCCGGGAGGACTATCGCCGTCTCTATCCCGACTTGCAGGAGCGCCTGCTGACTGCCCTGCGGACGTAAGCACTCCATAAAAGAAGAAGCCCGGGTTGCCCCGGGCTCTTTCAAACTCACAGTACGACAAAAAAAGAAAAGACCTGCTGGAAACCCCTCCGGTACAAACCTTCAAAAGAATTCAAGATGGGCAGGTCCGTCTGCCTTGTTGGGTAGAGTAGGCTCCCGGGTCTCAAGAGTCCTCACAGATCAGCTCAAACTTCCTCAAAAAACCTAAAAGAGGGGTAGAATCGGCCATCGAATTCCCAGGGCTGGACCGCGTCGTCCGGATCTCCTTCCGGGGTGAGCCGTCGTTCCAGCGTCCCGTTTCGTGCAGGTGCCCGAGGCATGACCGATCCTCCTTCCACGCCGGCCACGCAGGGGCCGCGCTTTCTCCGGTTCGACCCCTTCCTGGTCGACCGCTCGCGGCGCCGGCTGTTTCGCGAGGGCGTCCGGGTGGCCGTCACGCCCAAGGCGATCTCGATCCTCCTCATCCTGATCGAGAGGCGGGGAGAGGTGGTGGGCAAGGACGAGCTGTTGCAGGCGGTCTGGCCCGACACGTTCGTCACCGAGGCCAACCTCACCCAGAACGTCTCGGCGCTGCGCAAGGCGCTCGGGGAGACGGCGAACGATCATCGCTACGTGGTCACCTTTCCGGGACACGGCTACTCCTTCGTCACCCCTGTCTGGCCGGTCGGGGAGGACGAGGCCGAGGTGGAGCTTGCGGCCTCCTCCGGCGAGCCGTCCGGCTCGTCCGGCTGCTTTCCCCTCTCCGAGACGTCCGAGATATCCGACATGTTCGAGGGGTCCGAGACGGTCGAGCGCCGCGGGCCGTCCGGGAAGGCCGGAGGCCACCGCGGCCGCTGGCTCGCCGCGGGTCTGGCGGTCGCCCTGCTGGCGGCGACCACCGCCGTCCTTCCACGGCTCCTGTCCCGCCTGCGCCCGGCCGGCGACGCGGGGCGCGCCGGCTCGGCCCGCCTGTCCATCGCCGTCCTGGGCTTCGACAATTACGGGCAAGAAGAGGGGCAGAGAGAGGAGGGGCAGGGAGAGGGGCAGGAGGGCGACGCGGGCTCGGCCTGGCTCTCCCCGGCGCTGGCCGAGATGATGACCACCGAGCTGGCCTCCGGCGGGCGCATCCGCGTGGTGTCCGGAGAGACTGCGGCCCGGGCGCGCGCCACCCTGCGCGCCACCCGGGATGCGGCTCCCCTCGACGCGGATTCCCTGCGCCGCCTCCACTCGATCCTCGGCAGCGATGTCCTGGTGACCGGATCGTACGCGGTCGTCCGGGCGCCCGGCGAAGACGAGCGCATCCAGGTCGATCTGCGGGCCGTCCGGATGCCCGGGGGGGAGGTCGTCGCCGCCCTGAGCGAGGTCGGCCGCGAGGCGGACCTGTTCGACCTCGTCGGCCGCGCCGGGCGCAAGCTCCGCGACAGCCTGGGACTGCAGGAGCCGTCGCCGGAGCAGGAACGGGTGACGCGCTCGCTGCAGCCCGCGAACCGGAAGGCGGCCCGGCTCTACGCCGAAGGGCTCGAACAGCTCCGCACCAACGCCTATCTCCGCGCGGTCGAGCTGCTGCGGGAGGCTGCCGAGGCCGATCCGAAATCGGCCACCATTCAGTCCGCCCTGGCCCAGGCCTGGGTGGCGCTCGGCTACGACGCCCGGGCCGTGGCTGCGGCTCGCCGCGCGGTCGAGCTGTCCCAGGGCCTGCCGCGGGAGGACCGCCTCGCCATCCGCGCCCGCTTCCACGAGGCGAGCCGCCAGTGGAGCCAGGCCGGCGACGACTACCGTACCCTCTGGACGTTCCATCCGGACGACCTGGAGCACGGGCTGAGGCTCGCCACCAGCCTCTACTCCGGAGGCCGCGGCGCGGACGCGCTCGACACCCTCGCCGAGCTGCGCAAGCTTCCGCCGCCGAGCGGCCAGGATCCCCGGATCGACTTGACCGAAGCCCGGGCGCGCTTCCGGCTGTCCGACCAGGAGGGCGCGGTGCGGGCCGCCCGCATCGCCGAGGCCAAGGGGCGGGCCTCCGGCGAGCGGCTGATGGTGGGGCAGGCGCTCGTCGTGGCCGGCCAGGCGCTCACCGTGCTGGGCCGGCCGGCCGAGGCGGTCCGGGCCTTCGAGGAGGCCCGCGGGATCTACCGTGCGGAAGGCGACGACCGGGGCCTCGCGAGCGCCCTCGCCAACCACGGCATCCTCCTCTACCTCCAGGGCGACCTCGCCGGGGCGGAGAAGCTTCATCTCCAGACCCTCGACCTCGTGCGCAAGGTGGGCAACCTCACCGGCATCGCGGCTCAGCTCGGAAACCTCGGTCTGCTGCACCAGAAGAAGGGAGACCTTCCCCGCGCCCTGTCGTACCTGGAGCGCGCCCGCGCCGAGGTGGTCGCGATCCAGGACCCGTTCCTCGAGTCGCGCGTGCTCTCGTCGATCGCCTCGGTCCTGCTGAGCCAGGGCGAGCAGGCGGCCGCGCGGTCCCGCGCCGAGGGCGCGCTGGCGCTCGGCCGGAAGATCGGCAACCGCAACGCGGAAGGCCGGGCTCTCCACAACCTGGCGGCGGTGCTGGTCTGGGAGGGCAAGCTGCACGAGGCGAGCGGCCTGGCCGAGCGCTCGTACGGCTTGCTCAAGGGGGGAGACCTGATCGAAGCCGGCTCGGCGCTCGCCGTCTGGGCCGACGCCACCGCCCGGCTCGGCGATCTGCCCGGCGCGCGGCGGCGCCTGGAGGAGGCGCTGGCCCTCAAGCGGAAGGCGAACGACCGGATCGCCGTCGCCAGGCTGCTCGGTTCCCTCGCGAACCTCCAGGTGCTGGAGGGAAATCTGGCCGGCGCCCGCAAGACGAGCGCCGAGGAGCTTCAGATCGCCCGCGGGACCGGCTCCCGGTCGCTCCTCGCCTGGAGCCTCCAGGTGGAGGCCTGCATCCAGCTGGCATCCGGCGCCCTGGCCGAGTCGCGCCGTTCGCTGGAGCAGGGGCTGGCCGAGAGCGAGGAGACGGGAGAGCATCTGCGCGCCATGCTGATCCGCGGCGATCTGGCGCGGTTGGCGCTCGCCGAGGGCGACGACGCGCGGGCCGCCGGCCTGGCGGAGCCGGTTTCGGCCTGGTGCCGGGAGCGCGGCAACTCGTGGTGCGAGGCCGATTCGAAGGCGACGGAGGCGCATGCGCTGGCGAGCCAGGGACGGAAGGCCGAAGCGCTCGCGGCGGCGGCCCGGGTCCGGATGTTGACCGAAGCGAGCGAGGATCGCGCCCTCGCCCGCTTCGTGGCGCCCAGGCTGGCGCTGGCGTCCAGCCCGCAACGGAGCCCGCCCGGCTGACGTTCCTCTCTGTCATGAGCACTACGGCCACGCCCACCGAGAAGCGCGTCTATCGCTTCGACGAGTTCCGCGCCGATTCCGTGCGCCGGGTGCTGCTGCGCGATGGCGAGGCCGTCGTCATCACGCCGAAGGCCTTTTCCATCCTCCTCGTCCTGCTGGAGCGCCGCGGCGAGGTGGTGGCCAAGGAGGATCTGATCCGCCGCGTCTGGGCGACCTCCTACGTTTCGGACGCCAACCTCACCCAGAACATCTCCTCGCTGCGCAAGGCGCTGGGAGACCGGAGCGGCGACCGGCGCTACGTGGTGACGGTCCCGGGCCAGGGGTACAGCTTCACGGCGCAGGTGAGCGAGGAGGCGGAGGACGGCAGCGCGATCTCCGGTCTTTTCCCGATTCCGTCCCTCCCCCCGCCGTCCTCTCCATCCGGCCTGGCCGCCCCGGCTACCCCGGCCGGCAGGCGGCCCGTGCGCGCCGGGGTGGTGCGGCGGGTTCTCCTCGGCCTGGTCGGCCTCGCCGCGGTGGCGGGCCTGGCCTTCTACCTGGACTACCTGAGGCGCGGACCGCTCTCCGTGAAGGACGATCTTGCTTCCTTCGCCCCTCCGCGCCGGCTGTCTCTGGCGGTGCTGGGTTTCCGCGATCTTTCCGCCAGCACGTCCGCCAGCACGTCTGCGGGCACGGCGACCCGGTGGCTGGGGCCGGCCTTGGCCGAGATGCTCACCACCGAGCTGTCGGCCGGCACGCAGGTGCGCATCGTGTCGCAGAGCAACGTGGCCCGCGCCCGCCTGGCGATTCCGCAGTCCGGCATCCTGGAGGAGAGCGATCTGGAGCGCATCCGCTCGATCCTCGGCTCGGACCTGCTGGTGACCGGAACCTACCTGGTGCTCGACGAGGCCGGGGAGCGGCGCATCCGCCTCGACGTGCGGGTGATGGAGGCGCCGGGCGGGGACATCGTGGCGTCGCTTGCCGAAGTGGGGACGGAAGCGGGGCTGTTCGAGCTGGTGGGCAACGTCGGCACCCGTCTGCGCCAGGCGCTGGGGCTCAGCCAGGTCTCTCCCGAGCAGGCGCAGGCGGCGCGCGCCCTGCAACCCGCGGATCCCGGCGCGCTGCGCTTCTACACCGAGGGCCTGAAGCGGCTGCGCGCCGGCGATGCGCCGACCGCCCTGGAGCAGCTTCGTCAGGGCGTCGAGGCCGATCCGCAGTCGGCCGTGCTGCGCTCGGCCCTCTCCGAGGCTTATGGGACGCTCGGCCATGACGCCGAGGCGCTGGCGGAAGCCAGGCAGGCCGTGGCGCTGGCGCGCTCCCTCCCGAGCGAGCAGCGGCTGGTGATCCAGGCGCGCCTCCACGAGCTCGGCGGCGACTGGACCCGGGCCGTCGAAACCTACCGATCGCTCTGGACCTTCTACCCGGACGACCTCGAATACGGTCTCAAGCTCGCGCACAGTCTGATGCGCGGAGGGCAGACGGGCGCCGCGCGGGAGGCGGTCGGAGCCCTGCACCGCCTGCCGCCTCCGGAGGGGGAGGACCCGCGCATCGACGTGCTGGAAAGCCGCATCGCTCGCCGCCTTTCCGATCCTGCCGGCGAGCTGCGCGCCGCCGAGGCCGCTCTGGCCAAGGGCCGGCGCTCCGGCGAGACCCTCATCGTGGCCCAGGCGCTCGTGTTCCAGGGAGACGCCCTGCTGACTCAGGGATCGGTCGACAAGGCGATTGTGGCCTTTCGCGAGGCCCAGGCGCTGGCCGGCGACGACCCGATGATCGTCGGGATGGCGCAAGCCAATCTCGGAGTCGCGCTGCAGAGGCGGGGCAACCTCGACGAGGCCGAGCAGGTTCAGCGCGAGGCCCTGGACATCGCCCGGAGAATCGGCACGCGCGTGGGCATCACCGCCCAGCTCGGGATCCTCGGCGACCTGCATTACGCCCGCGGCGAGCTCGACGAGGCCCTGGATCTCGAACGCCAGTCCCTCGACGGCTATCTCCTCCTTGGCGACCGTACGATGGAAGGCCGGGTGCGCAGCCTCGTCGGCCTCACGCTCTGGGCGCGAGGCGATCTCTCGGCGGCCCGCGTCCAGCTCGACAAGTCCCTGGCCCTCGGGCGTGAGACCGGCGACCGGTCCAACGAAGCCATCGCTCTCAGCCAGATCGGCCTGGTTCTCGAGAGCCAGGGAGATCTGCGCGGCGCGCTGGGCCGGCATGAGGCCGCCGCAGCGCTGCAGCGCGGCGGCGGCCCTGTCGAGGAGGCGCTGGTGCTGGGGGGAGCGGCCCGCGCCCTGGTCCGCCTCGGCGACCTCGGAGCCGCCCGGGAACGCTTCGATCGGGCGCTGGAGATCCGCCGCCGGCTGGGCGACCGCCTCGGCATCGCCGCCACGCTCGCGGGGCTGGCCGACCTCGAATACCGGCGGGGGGATCTGGCCGCCGCGCAGGGCGCCTGGCCGCGGCCGAGGACCATCTGCCGGAGGCGAGGCGCTTCCTGGAGCAGGCGCTCATCGCCGCCCGCACGCCGAGCCTGGCGGCGACGGAGATCCGGCTCGACCTGGCTCGCCTGACCCTGGCGGAGGGGCGCTTCGAGGATGCCGCGCTGCTGGCCGCTTCGGTCGCCGCCTGGTGCCGCGATCGGGGCCTGGGCGACGCCGAGACCGACGCCCTCTCGCTCGTCGCCGATGCCCGCCTGCGGCAAAGGCAGCTGCCCGAGGCGGAGAGCGCGGCCGAGCGCGCACGGGCGAGGGCGAAGGAGAGCTCCGACCTGGAGCTGAAGCTGCTGGTCGCGGCCCGGCTTTCCCGGGTGGACGCGGCCAGAGGTTTCAAGAGGGATTCGCTCGATGCGCTACGGAAGAATCTCGCCGCCGCCCGCGCCGCCGGGCTGATCGCCGCGGCGCTCGAAGCTCAGCTCGCGGTCGGCGAGCTGCTCGTCGTCGGCGGCGACGCGCCGGGCGGCCGGCATGCCCTGACGGCGGCGCGCGACGAAGCCCGCGTGCGGGGCTTCGCGAGGCTGGCCCGCGAAGCCGGGCAGATTCTGGACACCGGCGGCGTGCTGCGGTCCTTTGGTCCGCGGGTCGGCCCGCGGGTCGGTCAGCGGGCCGATTAGCGCGTCGGTTGGAGGAGATCGCCGGAGCGCTCCAGGCCCAGCTCGCCGAGCAGGCCGCGCGCGTCGTCGCCGTAGAGCGTGTCGAGCATCCAGAGCATGTAGCGGACGTCCACGCTCACGTTCCGGGCCACCTCGGGAACGTATCCGAAGTCGTTGGCGACGTTCTCCCAGACGCGGTCGAAGTTCACCCCCACCAGCTCGCCCTTGCCGTTGACCACCGGGCTGCCGGAGCTGCCGCCGGTCGTATCCGCATCCGCCAGGAATCCCACCGGAACGTCCTTGAGCGTCGGATCGGCCCAGCGGCTGCGCGGCGCGGCCGCAGCCGCCTTCCGGAGGTTCTCGGGAGCGTTGAACGGCTCTTCCCCCGTGTGCTTTTCGAGGACGCCCGAGAGCGTCGTCCGCGGCTCCAGGCTCACCGCGTCGCGCGGGCTGTAGCCCTGGACGTGCGCGAACGACACCCGCAGCGTGCCGTTGGCGTCCGGAGCCACGGGCTTGCCCGCATGCCCCTGGACGGCGCGCATCCACACCGGCCGCAGCCGGGAGCTGGCGCCCGCGTAGCGGTCCTGCCGGTCCTTGTGGTCGAGCATCTCCACGTCCAGACCGAAGACGAGATCGAGCAGCGGATCGCGGCGGCCGCGAAGCTGCGCCTCCGTCTCCTCGAACATCTTCATGCGCTCGTCCAGGTCCGTGACCTTGGTGGTGTTCATGAGACCGGCGGCCCGCGCGCGCACCGCATCGGGCGACCGGTCGGAGCCCAGGAAGGCGTCCACGGCCGCGGATCGCGAGCCTTCGGGAAGCGCGGCGAAGCGGCTCAGCAGGTCGACCAGCAGCTCCTGGTCGGCGGGCAGGAACATCCGCTTCTGGTCGAGCCGCAGTCTCTCGGCGATCCGGTCGCGGCTGCGGTCCATCAGATCCGGCTCGCGCTCCAGGTCGGGCTTCTGCTTCTCCCGCGCCCAGCGCACGATCTGGTGCGCGAGGTGGAGAGGCTTCGGACCCTGTACAGCCTGCTGCAGCAGGAAATCGCGCTCCCAGGTTCCCATCCGGGCCTCCATCAGCCGGGACAGCTCGCGCTGCGCCTCGACCGCGGGGGCGTACCCGGGCCGCGACGCGGCCCAGGCCAGCACCTCGCGCTCCGACTGCCGTTTCTTCTCCAGGATTCGACCGCGCTGGAACCCCGCGATCTGGCCGCGCGAGTTCTTCTCCTGGTTTGCCAGCCCCTTCGTCCGGTCGGCGAGGGTGATGCGGGCCGTTTCGTCCTTCGCCGCCGCCGCTTCGAGGATGTCGATCCAGGCGCGGTACAGCGCGGCGCGCGCCGGATGGAAGCGCTCGCCGCGCTCCTGCATCTCGGGCTCGATCAGCGAGCGCACGGTCCCGCCCGGATAGCCGGCCACCATCACGAAGTCGCCGGGCTTGACCGGCTCATGGGCGATCGGGAAGAAATGCTTCGTCCGGTAGGGGGTGTTGGCCGGCGACGCCGCAGCCGGCGAGCCGTCCGGCGTGGCGTAGACCCGCAGCAGTGCGAAGTCGCCGGTGTGCCGCGGCCAGGTCCAGTTGTCGACTTCGCCGCCGTACTCGCCCACGGCCCGCGGCGGCGCGTAGACCAGCCGCACGTCCGGAAACTCCAGGTTCTCGAACAGCACGTACTGCACGCCGTCGTCGAACACCTCCAGCCGGCACCGCCGGTTCGGCTGCTTCTCGCACGCCGCGACCATCTCCTTGGACTTGCGCTGGATGGCGCGGAACCGCGCGAGGTCGTCCGAGCCCGCCACGCTGGCCGCCGCCTCGATCTCCCTGGTGACATCCGTGGAGAGGTGGGGGAGAGTGGCGCGCACTCCCTGGCCCTGAAGCTCCTCGGCGCGGGTGGGAGCGAGGAAGCCGTCGGTGATGAGGTCGCGCTCCGGCGTCGAGTGCTGCTGGAGGATCGCGAACGCGCAGTGATGATTCGTGATCATCAGGCCGTCGGCCGAGACGAAGCCCGTCGAGCAGCCCCCGAGCTGCACCGCCGCTTCCAGGAGGCCGGCGCCGTCGCGGCCCCAGAGCCTCTCCGGCGGGATCTCGAGGCCGAGCTGCCGCAGCCACTGCGGGTCCAGCTCCAGCACCTGCTGGGGAGTCCACTTTCCTTCCACGCCGAAGACCTTTCCATCGAAGGCAAACGCCAGAGCCAGGAACAGGAGGGGGAGTCGTCGTCTCATGGCGGCGTAGTGTAACGCAGGAGCTGGAACGGGGGGCCCGGTCAGGCCCGGGCGAGCGTGCGGTAGGTCTTGAGATGCCGGATCGCCGACTGCTTGCGTCCGAGATCCCCGTAGACCACGGCCAGGTTGTAGTGCGCGTCGGCCAGGTCGGGAGCATTCTCCAGCGCCTTTTCATAGGCCTCGGCGGCCTCGGCGGATCGGCCGAGATCCTGGAGCGCCACGCCGAGGTTGAAGAGAGCCGTGGGATCGCCCGGCCGCGACTCCAGAGCGCGCCGGTAGTGGGCCTCGGCCTCCAGCGCCTTGCCCGACTCGTGGAGCAGCCGGCCCAGGTTCAGCCGGGCGTCGGCCATGGCGGGGTCCATCTCCAAAGCGTGCCGATACGCGTCTTCCGCCTCGGCGGCGCCCTGGGCCTCGGGGGCGCCCTCGGCCTCCAGCTCCATGCCGCGCTCGAACCAGCCGCGGGCCGACTCCGGCTCGGTATCGGGTTCGGTATCGAGCTCGGTAGGCCCCCGGAGCGCGGTCTGCTTGCGCAGCCGCTGCTCGTCCAGCGACGCCGCCTCGCGCGCGAGATCGGCCACCTCGAAGTCGAGCAGCGCCTGCCCCGACTCGGGATTCCACACCTCGCGCCCGTCGCGCACCACCACATGGTGCCCCTGGGCCGAGATGCGGACGCCGGTCAGCGGACGCCCCTCGGGAAGCTGATCGCGGAGATTGCGCAGCGCCTGGACGATGCGGCGGTGAGGGACGCGGGCCTCCAGCAGGCCCTTGGCCGTGCGCAGGAGGATCAGATGCTGGAAGGAAAACCGGTGCTCGCCGCGCGCACCCTGTCCGGGGGTGAGAAAGCCTTCGCGGACATAGGAGCGGACCTGGGCGACGGAGATGCCGAGCAGAGCGGCCACATCTCGCGTCGAGTAGCCGCTCGCGCCCGCCGGGCGTTCCGTCTCGCCCGATTTGCGGAGGGTGGCGGGGCGGTTCATCGGCCCCATTGTACTCCCGGCCGCTCTTTTAACGCTTGGACGACTTCTTCTTCGGCGCCTCCGCCTCTTCGGCGGCCTCCGCCACGCGCGGCGCCGCCTTGGGCGGCTTGCGCGAAGAGATCTGGATCGGCTCCTTGGAAGCTGACGTGGCTTGAACGGCCTTGGACGAGCCCGCACCCGGCTTGGCCGCGGACAGGCTCGCCTTGAGCGCCTCCATGAGGTCGATGATCTGCGCCCGCGGCGCTTCCTGCGGCGTGGCCTGGATGTCCTGGCCCTGAACCTTGCGGTCGATCAGGTCGCGCGTGCGCTTGCGGACGTTGTCCTCGTACTCCTCGGGGTGGAACTCGTCCGCCGCGATCTGCTCGATCAGCTGGATGGCGAGCTTCAGCTCCGGCTCCTTGACCTCCGACGGCGCCAGCGGCACCTCCGAGAAGCTCCGGACCTCGTCCGCGTAGCGGAGCTGCTGCATCAGCAGGCCTTCCTGGTACGGCCGCAGCAGCACCAGGTAGTCCTTGCCGCGCGCCGCGTAGCGCGCCAGCGCCGCCCGCCCCGTCTTGCGCATCGCCTCGGAGAGCAGCAGGTACGGCCGGTCGCCGCCCTTGTCGGGACCGAGATAGGTCGACTTTTCAAAGTAGATGGGATCGACCTGGTCCGCGGGCACGAACTCGGTGATCTCCAGCGCGTTCGTCGCTTCCGGAGTCAGAGCCTTCAGCTCCTCCTCCGTGAACAACACATATTGCCCCTTCGCGTACTCGTAGCCCTTCACCATTTCATCACGGCCGACGACTTCATCATCGGTCGGACAGATGTATTGTTGCTTCAGCCGGGTACCGCACTTCTTGTGCAGCATGTTGAGCTGAATTCCCGACGAAGTCTCACCCGTTGAGTAGAGCTTCACGGGAATGGTGACGAGACCAAACGAGATGGTGCCAGACGCGAAAGGGCGAGCGCTCATTGCCATAATGTACCATCCTTCTGCAATGTCTGTGCAAGAGTCTGGCAAACGAGCCTACGCAAAGCTGTCCATCGCTCTTCAGAAAGAGATTGAACGTCTGGGCGCCCGGCGGGGGCTGGTTTCGGCGACGGATGCCGGAGTCATGAAACCCGAGGTGTCCGATCGGCCTTTCACGAGAAAAGGTTGGGTGTTCGAGCTCAAGTATGACGGTTTCCGCGCCCTCGCTGAAAAATCCGGCGATTCCCGGGCGTCTCTCACGTACCGGAGCGGCCGAGACGCCACGAAGATCTTTCCGGAGATCATCGGCGCGGTCTCGGATCTCCCCTTTGGATCTCTTTTGTTGGACGGAGAGGTCGTCATCCTCGACGACGACGGCCGCCCCGACTTCCAGCTGCTCCAGCGGCGCGCCCATCGATCGAGCGCCATCGACCGCGCCCACGCCGCCTCCCGGAAGCCGGCGAGGCTGTTCGTCTTCGACCTCCTGGCGTTCGAGGGCTTCGATCTGCGGCCTCTTCCGCTGACCGCGCGGAAGTCGATCCTGCGCCGGGTCCTGGAAGCCGGCGACCCGGAAGGCGCAGACAGCCTCCTGCGCTACGTCGACGAGGTTCCCGAGCGCGGCGAGGATCTCTTCGCCGCGGTCGTGGGCCTCGGCCTCGAAGGGGTGGTGGCCAAGCGCGAGGATTCGCCCTACCGCAGCGGCTACACGTCGAGCTGGCTGAAGTTCCGGGTCGACCGCACCTGCGATTTCGTGATCGTCGGCTACGAGCCGGCCCCCGGCACCGGTGTTCGGGGCATTCGGAGCCTCCACCTCGCGGTCTGGAACGGCGAGGAGCTGGCCTATTCCGGCACCGTGGGCTCCGGCATCCCTCCCCGCGACATGGAGGAGATGCGGGCGCGCCTCGATCCGGCCCGCCGGGCGAAGCCGGCCGCCGTCGGAGTGCCCCCGGCGACTGCGAGAGACCGCAAGGTCGTCTGGGTCGAGCCCGAGCAGGTCGCGGAGGTGCGCTACAAGGAGTGGACGCGCGGCGGCAACCTCCGCCACCCCGTGTTCCTCCGGCTGCGGGAGGACAAGGGGCCCGCCGAGTGCCGCATGCCGGCCGATGCGCTGAGCCGGATGGACCAGGTGGAGGAGGAGCCCGAGCCCGAGGAGGAGCCCTCAGTGTCCTCAGCGGTCTCAGCGGTCTCAGCGGTGCCCGCAGTGTCCTCAGCGGTGCCCGCCGGCCCGCGCTTCACCAACCTCAACAAGGTCTTCTGGCCGGACGAGGGGTACACCAAGGGCGACCTCATCGACTACTACCGTTCGGTCTCGCCATGGATCCTGCCCTTCCTGAAGGACCGTCCGCTGGTGCTCGACCGCTATCCGAACGGCATCACCGGCAAGTCCTTCTACCAGAAGAACGCGGGCGACTCCGCGGGGCCCCTGAAAACCGTGAGACTGCAGGCCGAGTCGCGGGCGATCGAGTACTTCCTCTGCGATGACGAGGACTCGCTGCTCTACCTGGCGAACCTGGGCGCCATCCCGCTGCACGTCTGGTCGAGCCGTGTGGATTCGCTCGACCGCCCGGACTGGTGCATCCTCGACCTCGATCCCAAGGGAGCGCCGTTCAAGGACGTCGTCCGCATCGCGCTAGCCCTGGGCGAGCTGTGCGATGAGATCGAGATGCCGTCCTTCATCAAGACGAGCGGCGGCAGCGGCCTCCACATCCTTCTTCCTTTAGGAGGACAGTGCGACCACGACCAGTCGCGCCAGATCGCCGAGTTGCTCGCCCGCATCCTCGTGGACCGCCTGCCCGAGATCGCCACCACCCTCCGGTCGATCCCGGCGCGCAAGGGCCGGGTCTACGTCGACGCCCTCCAGAACGGCCGCGGCAAGCTGCTGGCCGCGCCCTACAGCGTCAGGCCCCATCCCGGGGCGCCGGTCTCGACGCCGCTGCGCTGGAACGAGGTCAATTCCAAGCTGGATGTCCGCCGCTACAACCTGAAGTCGGTGCCGAAGCGCCTGACAGCCATGAAGAAGGCCATGAAGGAGGATCTTCTGCTCGCCGTGCTGACGACGAGCCCGGACCTGATGACGGTGCTGGGCCGGCTGGCCGAGCGGCTGTGAGCGGGAGGCGCCTCAAACTATCCGCCGCAGCCACCAGACCGCCAGGGCGATCGAGAGCAGCCAGGGCGCACCGAAGGCGTTCACGCTCATCTTGATCAGCGCCGGTTTCGCGGCGACGCCCCCCGCCAAGCTGAGCCCGCCCGCCACGAGGAACGTCACCACGAGAAGCAGCCCCGCCCACCGGAACATCTGATCCGCCGGCACCGCCAGGAACGCCGCGCCGAGCACGACGCTCGACAGCCCGAGGCAGATCCACTTCATTCGTCCGAAGAATCCCAGCAACGCCAGGATCTGGAGCAGAAGCGGTTCGGGAATCGGGCTCGCCTGCGTGGGAGCCAACTTGGTGAGGCTCAGGATCTGAGCATTTTCGACCGCGTCCCCCATCAGCATGAGGACGGCGAGGCTCAGCCCGGCGATCAGCACGCCCGGATGCCGCACCCAGGAGCCCTCCGGAGCCAGCATGCGCACAAAGAGGAACAAGGCCGCGTTGAGCAGGGGATAGGAGAGCAGGAATCCGTAATCGACCTTGAGCTGGGGATCGAGCTCGGCGGCGGGATTGGGAATCCTCGCGAGGATGGCCCGCACCGTGGGCCAGTCCTTGGCCAGCTCGAGGTCCACCATGACGCCCTTCGATTTCGTCAGAAGCGCCAGCGCGACGGCAAAGGCAACGGTTGCGACCCCCGCAACGACGACCAGCCAGGCGGACCATTTCGTTTCCATGAAAGAGCCTCCTTGATCCTATCGACGGACGCCGACAGGCGATTCCCCCCTGGGACCGCCGGCGTCTCGCCGGCGGCAACCTCCCCGTCACCACAGGGGCCAAGCCAGAAGGCCGGGCCTGCGGCCCAATGTCTCAGAGAACGCCGGCGGGGCGCCGGCGCTCCCAGGCGTTACGCTTGCGTTCCTGTCTTCAGCCGCGTGACGTCTCGAATTTCAGCTTCGGATCGTGGCGGGCTCGCCGCAGGTAGGTGACGAGGTTTTCGGCCAGGGTCAGCGTGGCTTTCTCGGTCTCGGCCGCTTTTGAAAAGAGGGTGAGCGCGGCGAGGGCTTCGCGGTGGACGCCCTGCGCCTGGAAGATGGGCTTCAGATGGGCGGCGAGGGTCTTCACCATGGCGGTCTGGCCTTCCTTGAGGAAGACGGTGGTCAGCTCCAGGGTCACGAGGGCCGCGTCGTACCAGATCTTCCGGTTGACGAACTCGGCGCGGACCCGGCTCAGGCGGTCGATCCCCTCCTGCGTCCGGCCGAGACCGGCGTCGATCCGGCCTTCGGACCACTCCAGCCGGACGTGGTCCAGCTCCTTGCCCAGGCTCTGGGAGAGGCGCCGAACCTCGGGGATCAGGGCCTCGGCTTCGAGGAAGCGTCCGAGCTTGCTCTGGAAGTCCAGGAGGTTGTGCCGGAGGCAGAGCCACAGGCGCGGCTCCCGCTGCTCGTCCACGAAGGGCTGCGCCTCCTTGAGAAGGACGATGGCTTTCTCAAGGTCGTCCTGTTCCTCGACTGCCTTCGCCTTGTTGATGAGCAGCCGGCCCTTCATTCCCAACTCACCGATGGAGAGCGCCCGGTCGAGCACGGCGATGGCCTCGGGCAAACGCCGGTCCGCTGTCAGGAAGGACGCCTTCAGATCGAGGAGTTGCGATTCTCTGAGGAGATCGCCGGGACAGCCCTCTCCCGCCTTCCACTCCTCTTCAGCCCGAACGAAGACATCTCGCGCGGCGGTGAGCTGACCCTGGACTCTCAAGGCGTTTCCCAAATGGTGACGGGCGTAACCCTGAGACCGGAGTCGCCGCTCCCGGCCGCCCGGCAGGCGGCCGGCGATCTCCAGGGCCAGGTGTGCGAGATTGAGAGCTTCGGCCGGGTTCTCAGGCGCCGCATCGACACTTTCATGAGAGATCAGCTCGCTGAGAGCCCATACTTGAAACTCCCTGGTCTCGGCAACGAGCGCGAGCCTCGCTCCGTGGCCGTAACCCTTCAGCCTCTCCCAGAGCTCCAGCGCCCTCCCCCGGTCCTCGGGCATGGGATAGCCGGCCTCCGCCGCCGCGGCGCGGACCCGGTCCGAGGTCGCCTGGGAGCCTGCCGTGCCGGAGGGCCACGGCTCATCGGGTGGTGCCGGTGACTCCGTGCTTCCTCCTCTCCCCTCTCTTTTCCGCTGGAGCCCGATCAGGAAGTTGTCCGCCGCGTCGAGGTCGCACAGCCCGTAGCCCATCGCTTCGAGGAGCTTGAACAGGGATGGAATCTCGGGGAGCTTCTGCCCCCCCTCGTAGAGCGACACGGCGCTCGCCGGGATGTTGGCTTCCTTCGCCAGCCGGGCCTGCGTCCAATTGAGCGAGTTGCGCAACGCCGCCAGGGCTCGCCCGAGCCGCACAGGGTCGGCCCATCGGTTGTCTTCGTTCATTCATCCCTCCGGAAGGCATCCTCGCCTCGGCGGCGAAAGTCGAGAGTCTTCGTCGTGGCCCTTCTCCAGCGGGCCGGGCGGCTCTTCTGCATGTCGGTCGTCTCCTCTAGTGTCGTCCACGTTGAGCTGTTTCTTCAAGAGGAGAGATGCCGCAGCCGGGCCGGAACGGGACACGGAGCGCGGGCGCCGTCGAGATCATGTCTTTCGAGCCATGAAAATGATGCTTCGATGGATCGTTTCCTCGGCGGGTGCGATGCTAGGCGGCCGGGGACGGCCCGACGGGCCACGCCGGTCCGGGCCGGACGCCGTCCCGAAAGGGGATGTCCCGATGCTCCGTATCCACGCCCGCCGCGCCGCCTGCGCCCTCCTCCTGCTTCTCCTCCTCACCCCGGCCCTGGCCGGAGCTGCCGGTCCCTCCCGCGAAAGAGTCTCCCTGGACCGCTGGCTGCCCGGCCTGTGGAGCTTCCTGACCGGCCTCTGGGCGGAAACGGGCTCGTCGCTCGATCCGAACGGCAAGCCGGACACGGGCGGTTCGCTCGACCCGGATGGCTTGGCCCGAACGGACGAAGGCCCGTCGCTCGACCCGAACGGCCGGGACTGACCGGCGATGGCGGGTGGGGCCGGGCGTTGAGCGGCCCCAACCCGTGCCTCCGGGAATCTTGTTGCAACAAGCCTCCATTTCGCATCCAACTGCCCGCAACTCACATCGACAGCCCTGTTTGTCACATCAAAATTCCACTGAGTCGCAGCAAAAAACCCGTCTGTCGCATCAACTCACATCCGAGTCGCAGCAGAATTCCTGTTTGTCGCATCCAAAGTCGGGTATTCTGCTGCGACAAACAAGATTTCTGCTGCGACTCACGGGTATTCTGATGTGACTCACGGGTTTGTCGCTGCAAAATCCTGTTTGTCGCAGCGGCAACCTTGTTTGTCGCATCAGAATTCGGGACGGCGGGCGGTGGGGACGGCTCGGGTTGGGGTAAGATGTGCCCGCCGGAGAGGTCCAGGCGGTCGCTCCAAGCGTCCTTCGGGACGGCCTGGAGAGGAAAGTCCGAGCTCCGACGGGCAGCATGCTCGCTAACGGCGAGGCGCGGCGACGCGACGGAAAGTGAAACAGAAAAGATACCGCCGGAGCCTTCGTCCCTCGGGGCGCGGGTCCCGGTAAGGGTGAAATGGTGCGGTAAGAGCGCACCGCTTCGTCGGCGACGGCGAAGGCACGGAAAACCCCATGCGGCGCAAGACCAAATAGGGGAGTGGTAGTCGGGCTGCCCGTCCCGCCCTCGGACCTTCGGGTCCGGGGCCAACTCCCGGGTAGGTTGCTGGAGGCCGGTGGCAACGCCGGTCCCAGAGGAATGACAGCTATCCGGCTTCGGCCGGAGATACAGAACTCGGCTTATGGAGCTCTCCGGCATTTGACTCCACGTCCCGAGTGCCCCTCCATGCAGGCAGGTTGCTGCTAAACTGGAACGCCATGAAGCCCACCGAGTTGGAAAGCGAAGTCCTGAAGCTGGATCCGCCTACCCGTGCGCGGCTTGCGGAGGTTCTGCTCCGGAGCCTGGACGAGCTGTCCAAGGAGGAGGTCGAGGCGTTGTGGCTCGACGAGGCGGAGCGCCGTGAGCAGGCCTGGGAAGCCGGCGAGGTCAAGGGGATTCCGGCCGAGCAGGTGATGCGCGAGCTGAGGTCGACGGTCGGGTGACCTGGGCCGTCTCGTTCAACGAGCAGGCCCGCAGCGAAGCTCAAGAGGCCGCCAACTTCTACGGCCTGGAGTCTCCCACGCTTCGAGTCGCCTTCCTGGATGCCATGGACATGGCCCTCACCGAGTTGCGCGAGCAGCCTGAATTGGCTCCGGTTCTCCGCGGAGCCATCCGCCGCAAGCTCGTTCGCAGGTTCCCCTACAGCATTCTCTTCACGCTCCACCCCGGGGAGATTCGCATCCTGGCGGTCATGCACCAGAGCCGGCGCCCGTTCTACTGGTGGGGACGGAGTTGATCCTCGGAGGCTACGCGATACGGCTTATGGAGCTCTCCGGCATTTGACTCCACGTCCGAGTGCCCCTCCAGGCAGGCAGGTTGCTGCTAAACTGGAACGGGCCTCCCATGGAATCCTCACCCCCCGACCCCCTCTCCCATCTCCCAGCCCCCCAACCCCGGGAGAGGGGGCCAGGGGGTGAGGACTCCGCGCGGTGAAGCCGGGCTTTCAAAACATCCTCCCATGGAGCTCTCCGGCCTTTGATCTCCACTCCTGAGTTACCCCCTCCGTGCGGTCCCGGCGACCGCATCGGAATTGCCGCGCTGTCCGGTCCGGTCGATCCGGAGAAGCTGGAGGCCGGTCTCGAATCGCTTCGGCGGCTCGGCTTCGAGCCGGTGCTGGCGGACAACGTCCTCTCCCGCCAGGGTTATCTGGCCGGCGGTGACTTGGAGCGGCTGGCCGCGTTTCACCGGCTGGCGGCCGATCCGAGCCTGCGGGCGATCTTCTTCACTCGCGGCGGTTACGGCGTGCCTCGCATCCTTCCCGGGCTGGACTGGGAGCTGCTGGCCCGAGTCCCCCGGGCGTACGTCGGCTATTCGGATCTCACCCCCTTCCTGAATGAGGTCGTGCGTCGGCTCGGCCTCGTGGCGTTCCATGGCCCCCTGGTGGGCGGCGAGCTGGCGCGCGGATTGGAGCCGGAGGAGGAGGCGTCGCTGCTCGGAGCGCTCGCCGGACGCTATCCGGTGGAGATGCCGTTCGAGGGATGGCTCCGGGAGCCGGCGAAGGGGACGGTGGTCGAGGGGCCGCTCGTCGGCGGGTGTCTGAGCCTGCTTGCCGCCACGGTCGGGACGCCCTGGTTTCCGGACCTGGAGGGCGCGGTGGTGGTGTGGGAGGACGTTCAGGAGGCTCCGTACCGGATCGACCGAATGTTGACCCACCTCCGGCTGTCGGGTAATCTCGATAAGATAGCGGGCATGATGATCGGCCATGTGACGGGGAAGGGCGCCGAGGCGGCCGGATGGCCGGCAGTGATTCGGGAGTGCCTTCCTGGCTGGCCGCATCCCCTGGCGTGGGGGCTTCCCATGGGCCACGTGCCGCAGAACTGGACGCTTCCTCTGGGGCTGCGAGCCCGCCTCCAGGCCGGTCGCCTCCAGATGGAAATCGGTTCCTGAGCGAGAATGGGATCAACCAACATATGAGCAATCCCGTCTTCAAGACGACTGGCGGCGCGCCGGCCTCTCAGCCTCCGGGAGCCGTGCGGAAGACCTCCGCCGGCTACCTCATCGAGCACAAGGACGGCGATTTCGTCTTCCGCGAGGGCGAGCTCGGCACCGAGATGTACATCATCCACGAGGGCAAGGTGGAGATCCTGAGCGGCTCGGGCAGCAACGAGACGCTCCTCTCGGTGCTGGAGAAGGGCGACTTCTTCGGCGAGATGTCCATCCTGGAAGACCTGCCGCGCGCCGCCTCGGCCCGCGCGGTCACCGAGGTCAAGCTCCTCCAGATCAACGGCTCCACCTTCGACCAGATGCTGCGCAGCAACCCCGAGGTCGCGGTGCGGATGATGCGCAAGCTGGCCCGCCGGCTGCGCGAGACCGACGAGCTGCTGCGGTCGTCGACCACCAACCGCGAGGCTGTCTCCAGCGTCTCCCGGGAGATGCCGCGCATGGCCGTGCAGGCGCAGGCCGACGGCCCCGAGAAGCTCATCCATGCCTCCTCGGGCATGGAGTTCCCGCTCTCGACCGGCCCCGAGACCACCATCGGCCGCAAGGACGCGGTCACCGGCATCTATCCGGATGTCGACCTCTCGCCGGTGGACACCCAGCGGTCGATCAGCCGCCGCCACGCCAAGATCTACCGCCGCGGCAACAAGTTCTTCGTCGGCGAGGAGATCGGCACGATGAACAGCACGTTCGTCAACGGCGCCCGGCTGGAGACGGGGGTGCCGTCCGAGATCAAGCCCGGCGACGAGGTGCGCTGCGGCGTGGTCGCCCTCAAGTTCCAGGTGCCCTGACCCTGGCTCTGGAGCTGTCGGCCCCTTTGTCCGCCGTGCGCGGCATCGGCCCTGCCCGCGCCAAGGTGCTCGCCGAGGCCGGATGCGCCACGGTCGGCGATCTCCTGCGTCATCTTCCCTTCCGCTACGAGGACCGCCGCGCGGTGGTCCCTGTCGCCGTGGCCCTCGCGGGCTCGTCCCAGACATTCAGAGGTCAGCTCTCCGGTGTGAAGCGCATCTTCACCCATCGGCGGAGCTTCAGCCTGGTGCGCGGCACGCTCACCGACGACAGCGGCACGATTCCCGTCATCTGGTTCAACCGTCCGTATTTGGCGGGGGTGGCGGGCGAGGCGCTCGAAGGCGGGGAGTGGCTGCTTCACGGCGAGGTTCGGGAGGGCAAGGGTACCGGCGGCCTCGAGCTGCTGAACCCGTCCTGCGAGCGGCCGGACACCGCGGTCCACAGCGCCCGCGTCGTGCCGGTCTATCCGGCGGCGGGCGTTGGTCCGGCGATCCTCCGGCGGCTTCTGGATGCCGTGCTGGACCAGGTCGATTTCGCCGTGGACGTTCCCGATCCTCTTCCCGCCGAGCTGCTGGAGAGGCGAGGGCTGCCGTCGCTGGGCGAGGCCCTGCGCGAGCTGCACTCTCCGGGCGACGACGCGGACGTCGAGGCTCTCAACCAGCGGCAGAGCCCGGCGCACCGGCGGATCATCTATGAGGAGCTGTTCGAGCTTCAGCTCGGCCTGGCCCTGGCGCGCGGCCGGGAGAGGGACGCGGCGCGCGGGCGGGTCTACCGCGTGGACGACTCCGTGCGCGCCATCGCCCGCAGCGTGCTGCCGTTCCCGCTCACCCGGTCCCAGAAGGTGGCCCTGCGCGAGATCGTGGCCGACTTGAAGGCCCCCAGGCCGATGCTTCGGCTATTGCAGGGGGACGTGGGGAGCGGCAAGACGATCGTGGCCGCGCTCGCCCTGGTCGTGGCGCTGGAGAACGGCTACCAGGGCGCGTTCATGGCGCCGACCGAGCTGGTCGCCGAGCAGCACTACGCCAGCCTCCAGAAGCTTCTCGGGCACCGCTACCGGATCGGCCTGTTCACGGGATCGCGGCGAGACGCGGCTCTTCAGCGCGCGCTCGCCTCGGGAGAGATCCGGCTCGCGGTCGGCACCCACGCGCTGATCCAGGGCCGCGTCGAGCTGCGCGACCTGGGCCTCGCGGTGGTGGACGAGCAGCATCGCTTCGGCGTTCTCCAGCGCAGCCAACTGCGGGCCAAGGGCGCCAAAGGCAGCAAGCTCGTGCCGGACATGCTGGTGATGACCGCGACGCCCATTCCCCGGTCGCTGGCCCTCGCGGCCTGGGGGGATCTGGACGTCTCGACGATCGACGAGCTGCCGCCCGGCCGCACCCCGATCGACACGCGGGTCGTGCCGGCCAAGGAGAGGAAGAAGGTCTACCGCGAGCTGAAGGAAGAGCTGGCGGCGGGCGGACGCGCGTACGTGGTCTTTCCGGTGATCGATGAAAACGCTTCGGCGGAGTCCGTGCAGACGATGGGGGAGTCGATCCGGAAGCAGCTCGCCGACGTTCCCAGCGCCGTGCTGCACGGACGGATGCCGGCGCCGGAGCGCGAGGAGGCGATGCGCGCGTTTGCGGCCGGCGAGGTGCGGATCCTCATCTCCACGACCGTCATCGAGGTCGGCGTGGACGTGCCCGAGGCCACCTGGATGGTCATCGAGAGCGCCGAGCGCTTCGGCCTCGCCCAGCTCCACCAGCTCCGCGGCCGGGTGGGGCGGGGAGCGCGGGCCTCGCGTTGCGTGGCGATCCATGGCAAGCTCACCGACTCGGCGCAGAGGCGGCTGGCGGCGTTCGCGTCGACCACGGACGGTTTCCGGATCGCCGAGGAGGATCTGGCGATCCGCGGCCCCGGCGAGCTGCTCGGCCTGCGGCAGGCCGGCCTCCCCGGCTTCCGCGTCGCCCGGCTGCCCGAGGATCTCGAGCTGCTGCGCCACGCCCGCGACGACGCGAAGGAGATGCTCGCGCGCCTCGGTAACGCCGGCCTCGCGGAGCTGCGCCGCCGGACCATAACGAGGACGATGACGCCATGATCTCTCCAGGCCCGAACCCCGCCGCGCCGCCCCTGCGCGTGCTTCTCGTCGCCAACACCCTGCCGCCGCGGGACGTTTCCGGCGTCGGCGAACAGGTGTTACAGTTGGCGGCCGGTCTGCGGGAAACCGGCTGCGTGGTGGAAATTCTGGGCCGCGGCCCGGGCCAGGCTCCGGGTCCCAAGCTGCTGTTTCCGCTGCTGGCGGTGCCGGCGGTCTGGCGGGCGCTCCGGCGCTTCCGGCCCCATGTGGTGCAGGTCCACGAATCGGACGGCGGCTTCGCGGCGCTGCTGGTCCGGCTCTGGAGGAGCCTGCCGCCGCGCCCCGATCCCCGGCCCCTCCTCGTGGCCCTGCTCCAGGTGAGCTACGTCGAAGAGCTTCGGGCCGTGCGCCCCCTGGTGGCGGCGGACGGCCGGGTGATGGGGCGTCCCGGGGCGGTCGAGCGCCGCTTCCGCTGGCTCAAGGCGCCGCTCCAGATCCTCCTGGGATGGATCTCCGCGCAGGCGGCGGACCTGATCCTGGCGCCGAGCGCGGCCACCGCCGCCGAGGTGTGCCGCGACTACCGGGTCGGCGCCGCGTCCGTGCTGCCCAACGCGACCGGAGGCGTGGCGATCGACGTTCCGGCCGGGGGGGGCGAGCTTCCGGGATATCTCCTGTTCGTCGGGCGGCTGCGCATCCGCAAGGGCGTGGAGGTGCTGCTGGAAGCCCTCCGGCCCGGCATGCGCCTGCTGATCGCGGGCGACGGCGAGCACCGGGCCGCGCTCGAGCTCAAGGCCGGCGAGGTGCGCCGGCAGACGCCCGGGACCGAGATCCGCTTCCTGGGGCGCTGCGAAGCCGCCCGGGTGCGCGAGCTGTTCCAGGGCGCCGCGGCGCTGGTCGTGCCCTCGACCTACGAGGGCATGCCGCTCGTGGTGCTCGAAGCCATGGCCGCCGGGCTGCCGGTGGTGGCGAGCGCGGTGAGCGGGATCCCCGAGGTGGTCGAGGACGGCCGCACCGGCTGGCTCGTGCCGCAGGAGAACCCCGGCGCCCTGACCGCGGTGCTGGAGGAGGTTCTGGCGCGGCCGGACGAGGCGCGGCGCCGCGGCGCGGAAGGCCGGCGCCGCGTGGACGAGAGGTACAGGCCGCGCAACGCCGTCGCCTCCTGGCGGCGGGTGGTGCTCGGCGAATCGGGAGACGAAGAGATGCGACACGCAATCGAACCGAACCCACCGAAGCCACCGAGCTCGGAGACCCGGCCATGATGGGCCGCGCTCTCCTCATCGTCGGCTTCATGGCCACCCTCGGGCTGGCCGCGACCGCCGTCCTGGGCTACCTGCTCGTGAGCCCGGTGGGCTCCGAGATGTCGCGCCACGTGCTCGTGGCCCTCGCCTCCTGCCTGCTGCTCCTGTTCTCCCACTGCTGGATCATGTTCTACCTGATCGGCACCGGCAAGGCGATCAAGGACGCGGTCAACGAGAACAGGCTCGATCCCGACCTGATCGAGCAGACCAAGGCCTACAAGAACAAGTCCTATCCGCCGCTGATGCTAGCGATGGGCCTCGCCATGGCGACCTTCATCCTCGGCGGCGGCGCGGCCACCGGCACACTGCCGGTGTGGATCCACCACGTCCTCTTCTGGGCCGCGCTCGCCGCCCAGCTGCGGACCCTGTGGATTGAGAAGGGCGTGCTCGAAGCCAACGAGCGGCTGATGGCCGACATCGACCGCCGGCTGGCCCCGGCTGTGAAGAAAGCCCCCCGGGCGGCCAGGGCGTAATGGAGGGGCGGCCCTTGTGGCCGCCCTCTGGAGGGCAACCACAAGGGTTGCCCCTACGGATTTTGCCAGACCAGGCGAGAGGCCAGGAAGGGATAGAGGAGAGACCGTGACGCAACAGCAGACCGTGCTCTCGGGCATGCGCTCGACGGGCAAGATCCACCTGGGCAACTACTTCGGGGCCCTCAAGAACTGGATCGACCTCCAGAGCCGCTACCACTGCCTCTACATGGCGGCGGACTGGCACGCCCTGACGAGCGACTACGCCGACCCGTCCCAGGTGGCGCAGAACACCGTCGACATGGTCACCGACTGGCTCGCCGCCGGACTCGATCCGCAGCAGTCCGTGATCTTCGTGCAGTCGCTCGTGCCCGAGCACGCCGAGTTGCACCTGCTGTTCTCGATGATCACGCCGATCGGCTGGCTGGAGCGCGTTCCGACCTACAAGGAACAGGCCCAGAACATCGAGAACAAGGATCTGTCGAACTACGGCTTTCTGGGCTACCCCGTGCTCCAGACCGTGGACGTCGCCGTCTACCGCGCCCACTTCGTGCCGGTGGGGGAGGACCAGTCGAGCCACCTGGAGCTGGCGCGCGAGATCGTCCGCCGCTTCAACTCGCTCTACGGCGACACGTTCCCCGAGCCCAAGGCGCTGTTCACGCCGACGCCCAAGGTGCCCGGCATCGACGGCCGCAAGATGTCCAAATCGTACGGCAACGCGATCAACCTCTCCGACCCGGCGGACGTGGTGCTCAACAAGTGCAAGCAGATGTTCACCGACCCGGAGCGCATCATGCGCAAGGACCCGGGCCGGCCGGAGGTCTGCAACCTCTACGAGTTCCACAAGCTGATGTCCCCCGACGACGTGAAGGAGCGGGTCTGGCACCAGTGCAAGGCCGCCGAGATCGGCTGCGTGGACGACAAGAAGCTGCTCGCCGGCATCATCAACGAGCTCCTGGAGCCGATGCGCGAGCGCCGCCGCCAGCTGGACCGCGACACCGTCTGGGACATTCTCCTCGACGGCTCCCGCCGCGCCCGCGAGCAGGCCGGCGAGACCATGGAGCTGGCGCGCTCCGCCATGGGGCTGGACTACCGGAAGCTCCTGCAGAAGGTCCACGGATGAGCTCAGACGGTTCAGACGGTTCAGGCAACGGGCAGGGCTCGTTCGAGGTCTCGGCCCTGCTGCCGGAGACGTGGCGCGTCCACCTGCCGGTGTTCGAGGGGCCGCTCGATCTCCTGCTGCACCTGATCAAGCTCAACCGGGTGGAGATCACCGACATCCCGGTGGCGACCATCTGCGACCAGTTCCACGCCTACCTGGCGCTCATGGGTGAGCTGAACCTCGACGTGGCGGGCGAGTACATCTACGAGGCGGCGCTCCTCATCCACCTCAAGTCCAAGATGCTGCTGCCGCGGCCGGCCAAGGCCGAGGGCGAGCCCGAGGAAGACCCGCGGCAGGAGCTGGTCCAGCGCCTCCTCGAATACCGGCGGCTCAAGGAGATCGCCCAGTCCTTCGCGGAGGTCGACCGGCTGCGCATGGGCATCTGGACGCGCAAGCCCCAGCCGCTGCCCCAGGCGCCGGAGGACGACGGCACGATCGAGCTGGGCGACATCTCGCTCTTCGATCTGGTCGGCGCGCTGCGCCAGGCGCTGGTGCGCTACGATCGGGAGCATCCGCCGCCGCTCCAGCTCACCCTGGAGGCGTTCTCGGTCCGCAGCCAGTTCGACCGCCTGCTCGGCCTGCTCGACGCGGCCCGGCCGTTCGACCTCGTCGACGACCTGCGCACGCGCTCCTGCCGGTCCGAGGCCGTGTCCGCCTTCCTCGCCGTGCTGGAGCTGGCGCGCCTGAACCTCGTGCGCATCCACCAGACGGAGAGCGGCGACATCCTCCTCTATCGCACCACCCGCGAGACGAGCACTCTGGATCGGGAGGCGATCTCGGGATGATCGAGAGACGTGAAATGGAGGCGATCCTGGAGGCGATCCTGTTCGTCTCCTCGGAGCCGGTGCCGCGGCAGAAGCTGGTGGATCTCTTCGACGAGGAGGACCGGCCGCAGGTTCCGGAGGCCCTGGAGACCGTGCTCGCCCGCTATGCCGGCTACGGGGCCGGCAGCTCCGAGAGCTCCGGGGAGGGTGCGGAGGAGTCGACGGAAGGCCGCGGCATCCTCGTCGAGGACGTGGCCGGCGGCGTCCGTCTCGCCACCCGTCCGGAAGTGGCCGGCTGGCTCCGCCGCTTCTTCGACGTCTCCGGCGGCAGCAAGCTCTCCATGGCCGCGCTGGAGACCATGGCGATCATCGCCTACCGCCAGCCGGTCACCGCGCCCGAGATCCAGGAGCTGCGCGGCGTCAGCGCCGCGGGCGTCCTCAAGACGCTTCTGGAGCGCCGGCTCGTGCGCATCACCGGCCGCAAGGAGGTGGTGGGCAAGCCGTTCCTCTACGGCACCACCAAGGAGTTCCTGGTCCACTTCGGCCTGAACACCCTCAAGGATCTGCCGCCGCTCGAAGAGTTCGAGGAGACCTTCGGCGCCACGGCCGGCGGGGGCGGCGACGCCATCACCCCGGTGAGCGCCGAGACCATGGAAGCCTTCCTGCCGCAGCCGATCGACGAGTCCCTCCTGGTGGACCGTGAAGAAACCTTCCAGCGCGAAGTGGCGGCGCTCGAAGAGGCGGCCGATTCCGGCGAGCCGGACTAGCCCCAGCCCCTCGAGTCGAGAAAGAGAGACCGCATCATGGAAGAACGTCTGCAGAAGATCATCGCCCGGGCCGGCATCGCCTCGCGCCGCAAGGCCGAGGAGATGATCGAGCAGGGCCTCGTGAGCGTGAACGGCCGCGTCGCCACCCTCGGCGAGAAGGCCGATCCCGAGAACGACGCCATCAAGGTCGAGGGCCGCCGCATCCAGCCGCACACCGGCGAGCACCGCTATCTGCTGCTCAACAAGCCGAAGAACGTGATGTCCACGCTCTCCGACCCCGAGGGCCGGCCGACGGTGATCGAGTTCATCCCGCCGGCCTTCCGCAAGGCGCTGGTCCCGGTCGGCCGGCTCGACTTCGGCACCGAGGGCCTGCTCCTGCTCACCGACGACGGCGAGTTCGCCCAGCGCGTGGCCCATCCGCGCTACGGCAGCGTCAAGATCTACGAGGTCAAGGTGAAGGGCCGGCCGGATGAAGAGACGCTCGAACGCCTGCGCACCGGCGTCTACCTCGAAGGCAAGAAGACCGCGCCGGCGAAGATCACGCCGCGGCATTCGCCCGTCGCGCATCGCCGCCGTCCCGTCCGGGACGACGACGAGGGCGGCGAGAACTCCTGGTGGGTCGTCCAGCTCACCGAGGGCCGGACGCGCCAGATCCGCGAGATGTTCCAGCAGGTCGGCCACCCCGTCCACAAGCTGCGGCGGGTCGCCATCGGCCCGCTGCGGGACCCCGACCTGCCGCCCGGCTCCATCCGCGAGCTGACCGACCGCGAGGTCCAGGCGCTCTTGAAAACCGCGCGCGATCCGAAAGAGGCCAAGGAGAAGAAGGAGCGGGCCGCGAAGCCGGCGACGGCGACGGACGGCACCGGCACCGCCGCCGCGAGTACCGCGCCCGCCCCGCGCCGCCCGTCCGTCCCGTCCACCACCCGCGGCCCGGCCGCAAAAGCCCCCGTGAAGCCTGCGAAGAAGACTGCGGCTCCCCCGGAGGAGGCCCCCGCGGCCAAGGCTCCGGCTCCGGCGGCTCCTGCAAGGAGACCTCCCGCGAGACCCGCACCGCTGACGAGGGCGCCCTCCCAGAGGCCTCCCGCGAAGCGGGCCCCGTCCAGGGGAGTTCCCGCAAAGGGGGCGCCCTCGAAGGGCGCTCCGTCCAAGGGTGCCCCGTCGAAGGGAGTCCCGTCCAAGGGAGCCCCGTCGAAGAGGGCTCCTTCCGGGAAGGCTCCGGCCGCCCGGAGGCCCGGCGCCGCACCGCGCGGACCGGGCGGGCCCAGGACGCCGAGGGGTCGATCCCCGCGATGACAGGACCGCTGATCGTCGCGATCGACGGACCCTCCGGCGTCGGCAAGAGCAGCACGGCGCGCCGCCTCGCGAAGCAGCTCGGCGTGCCCTTTCTCGACACCGGCGCCATGTACCGCGCCATCGCCCTCCACGTCCTGCGCCGCGGGCTCGACCCGTCCGACCGGGCCGCCGTCGAAGCGCTCGCGGGGGAGACCGAGGTCGGGCTGCGCCGCCAGGACGACGGCCGCTTCGACGTGCTCGTCGACGGCGAGCCGGTCGAAGCCTTCATCCGCACGCCGGAGGTGGGGGAGGCGGCCTCGACCATCGCCGCCCATCCCGGCGTCCGGAGCCGCCTCGTGGCCCTGCAGCGGGAGGCGGCCGGCCACTGGGGCGGCGTCCTCGACGGCCGGGACATCGGTACCCGCGTCTTCCCGGGCACGCCCCACAAGTTCTTCCTCGACGCCCGGATCGACATCCGCGGCCGGCGCCGCCACGACGAGCTGAAGGCGGCGGGCCGGGATCTTTCCTATGCGGCCGTGCTCGACGAGATCGAGCGCCGCGACCGGCGCGACCGGTCCCGCGAGGATTCCCCTCTCACCTGCGACGCCACCTACACCCGGGTCGACACCTCCGACCTGTCGATCGACCAGGTCGTGGAGAGGCTGGCGAAAGAGGTCAGGGCGCGCGAAGATTCCTGACTTGTCACGAACCTGTCTCTGGTGGGCAAGCCTCTTGCAACGCCGTTCAAGCAGCAAGATGACGAACGCGGGCCGCGACCTGCGGCCCGAGACACGATCACCCGAGAAAAAGGAGAGTGAGAGATGGGACTGATTTCATTTGTGAAGAGCGTTGGAAAAAAGCTCGGGCTCGGAGACGACGACAAGGTGCAGGGCCAGGCTCCGCAGGCGGCTCCGCACGCTCAGGGAGGGCCGACGCCGGAGCAGGTCAAGGAGCTTCACGAGCGCCGCCGGAGCCAGGCCCTGACGAAGGTCGTGGAGGGCATGGGCTTCAAGGTCGAGAATTTCGCCGTCGACGTCGACGGCGAGAAGGTCACCCTCACGGGCACCGCGAAGAGCCAGGAAGAGCGGGAGAAGATCGTCCTGCTCGTCGGCAACACCGAGGGCATCGGCAGCGTCGACGACCAGCTGAAGGTCGACGCCGCGGCGCAGGCCGCCGACGAAGCCGTCTACTACGAAGTGAAGTCGGGCGATACGCTGTCGAAGATCGCCAAGGAGCACTACGGCAACGCCAACCGGTATCCGGAGATCTTCGAGGCCAACAAGCCGATGCTCAAGGACGCCGACGAGATCTATCCCGGCCAGCGCCTGCGCATCCCCGGCGGCAAGAAGGCCTGAGCGCGAAGCGCTTAATCCTCTTTGTAAGCTGAGCCCTTCAGCATTCCAGTTGTTGGGGGGCCGTCGAGAGGTTCCGGCCGGTGCGGGTCTTGAAAACCCCGCGGACGCCCGGTGGAATCGATCGATACGGCCCCCTTCGACGGTTCCGTTGGGCTCCGACCACCGCCACATCGACTCGCTCCATCCTGGAGAGGAGGAAGTTCGCCGCACGCGGTCTTGACCGGCTGGACGCTCTCGAAGTGAAGGACGCGCACCTGGATGCGGGTCTTCGCCTCGCCGCTCTGGTCGAACACCGCTTCGTCGAGGCGCTGAACGATCGTGGGGGACGAACGCCTGAGGCTGCGATAGGCTCGGGTGGCCATGACCGCCGCCACGCCACCCACGCTCACGATCCGCCAGCTCAATCGCGCCCTGCTCGCCCGGCAGATGCTGCTTGCGCGCGAGGCCTGGACTCCCGCCGCCGTGATCGAACGGCTCGTCGGCCTTCAGGCGCAGCTGGCGCGCCCTCCGTTCGTCGGCCTCTGGACGCGCATCGAAGGCTTTCGGCGCGCCGACCTTCTCGAGGCGCTTCGCAAGCGCGAGATCCTTCGCGCGACGGCGATGCGCGGCACGCTTCATCTCATGACAGCCTCCGACTACGTGGATCTGCGGGGCACGCTCCAGCCGATGCTCACCAAGGGCATGCAGGCGATTCTCCGCGAGCGGTCGCAGGATCTCGATCTTGAGGCCCTTCAGGCGGAGGCGCGCGCGTTCTTCGGCAGCGCTCCGGCCACGTTCGACGCTCTGCGGGATCATCTGAGGGCCGGGCTGAAAGCCAGGAACGTGACGGCCGACGAGCGGGCCATGGCCTATGCGATCCGCATGCATCTTCCGCTCGTTCAGGTCCCGACGGACGACGCCTGGGGATTTCCCGCGGCCGCGGACTTCGCGCTGGCCGATTCCTGGCTCGGGAAACCGGTCCCGGTCGACGAGACGCCCGCGCACGCTCTCGTCCGCCGCTATCTCGCCGCGTTCGGCCCGGCGACGCCTCGCGATGCCCAGGTCTGGTCGGGTTTGCCGGCGCTGAAGCCGGTGTTCGAGGATCTCCGGTCTGAGCTCGTCACCTTCCGGGACGAGCGCAAGCGCGAGCTGTTCGATCTGCCGGACGCCCCCCGGTACTTGGAGGGTTCAGAAGACACGCCGGCTCCGGTGCGCTTCCTGCCGGAGTTCGACAACCTCGTGCTCGGCCACGACGACCGCACGCGGGTGATCGCCGACGAGCACCGTCCCCGCGTCACCCTCAAGAACCTCCAGGTGAGGGCCACGTTCCTCGTCGACGGCTTCGTGGCCGGCACCTGGAAGGTCGAACGCAAGAAGAAGTCCGCTGCCCTGATCCTGGAGCCGTTCAGCCCGCTCGACAGCGGTGCGATCGAGGAGCTGGAGAGAGAAGGGGAGGCATTGCTCCGGTTCGTCGAAGAGGACGCGCCGGCCCGGGAGATCCGCTGGTCCGCGTGAGGGCCGCGTCGCGTCGAAGCGCTCCCGAAATCGAGGCGCAGGCTCGCACTTGCAGGATGAAATCGATCCCCGATACGATGGGGGAGCTGAGCCATCATAGGAGATCCCGATGCCGGACATTCGTCACGTCACCCCCCAGAATGGCGACCTTCTTCTGCTCGTCGGAACGATGAAGGGGGCCTTCGTCCTTTGCGCAAACCGCGAGCGGGGAAAGTGGGAGCTGGGTGGACCCTACTTTCCGGGTAGCGCCGTCTACTCCATGAATTACGACGGCCGCGCCGGGCGCCACCGCCTCTGGGCCGCGCCGACCAGTATGCACTGGGGCGGGGTGATCCAGTCGAGCGACGACTTCGGCGTCAACTGGACGCTGCCCGAGGAGGCGAACGTGAAATTTCCCGAGGGCACCGAAACGGCCCTCCGGCAGATCTGGCAGCTCGTCCCCGGCCGCGAGTCCGAGCCCGATACCCTGTACTGCGGCGTCGAGCCGGCGGCCCTCTTCGTCTCGCGCGATGCCGGCGATTCCTGGTCGCTGATGGAAGGACTCTGGAATCATCCTCACCGGCCGCGCTGGCAGCCCGGCGGGGGAGGGCTCTGCCTGCACACGCTCCTGCTCGATCCGGAAGACCTCGACCGCATGACGATCGCCATCTCCACGGGCGGCGTGTACGTGACGGAGGACGGCGGCGCCAACTGGCGGCCGTCGAACCACGGAGTGCGGGCCGACTTCCTGCCGGACAAGAATCCGGAGTTCGGCCAGTGCGTTCACAAGGTGGTCCAGTCGAAGCGGCAGCCCGACCGGATGTTCCTCCAGAACCACTGGGGCCTGTACCGGAGCGACGACCGCGGCGCGAGTTGGACGGACATCGCGAACGGCGTGCCCTCCGACTTCGGCTTCGCCCTGGGCATTCATCCGGAAGATCCGGATTGCGCCTGGATCGTGCCGCTCGAATCCGACACGTTCCGCTGCACGCCCGGCGGCAAGCTGCGCGTCTATCGGACGCGGGACGCCGGCAAGGGATGGGAAGCGATGTCCGAGGGCCTGCCGCAGCAGGATGCGTACGAGACGGTTCTGCGCGACGCGATGGCCGTCGACTCGCTCCAGCCGGCCGGGGTCTACTTCGGAACGCGGAGCGGCAAGCTGTTCGGCTCGGCCGACGAGGGAGAGAGCTGGTCCGAGCTGTGCGACGGGCTTCCGCCGATCGTCTCGGTCAAGGTGGCGGTGGTCTAGCCATGGCCTGCGCCTTCGTGATTCCAGCCCCCCTCCGCGAGCTTGCCGGAGGACACGACCGAGTCAGCGTGGAGGGCATTCCGGGCACGGTGGGCTCCGTGGCGGACGCGCTCGCCCGTCTCGGGGAGCAATACCCGGGAGTGCGGGACCGGGTTCTGAACGAGCTTGGAGAGGTGCGGCCTCACGTCAACATCTTCGTCGACGGCGAGAGCATTCGCGATCTCGGAGGGCTCGGCGCCGCCGTGCGCGACGGCGCCGAGATCGTCATCCTGCCCGCCGTGAGCGGCGGCTGACCATCGAGGATCGTCGAGGACATCGAGGACCGTCGAGGATCGTCGGGGGACAACTGTCAGAGACGGATCCGCACCAGCGCGCCGAACGTGACCGTGTCCGTATCGGCCTCGTCGATCAGGCTCCAGTCGTCGAATCGATAGTTGGCGTTGATGTCCAGGCTCAGCCGGGGCAGGATCGAGATGTTCGTTCCCACCTTCGCGGCATAGAACGGATCCGAGGACTCACCGTCCGAAAAGATGGCTCCGACGCCGACCCCCGCATAGAGGCCGTGGCCGACCAGCACGTAGACCTGCGGCGACAGGGCCGCTTCGGTCGAGCCGCCGAACCCGTCGGCGAAATACTCCAGGTCGAGCTCGAACGAGAAAAGCCCCTCGGGCATGTATTGATACGAGGCGATACCGGAGGTTCCGCTCTCGTCGAGATCCTCGAGGCCGTCGTCCGCAAGGTCGTCGACCGTCTGCCAGTGGTGGATACCGAAGCCGATCCGGTGGTCGGCGGCGAACGCCGGCGAGGTGATCAGGACGCCGAGCAGGGCGGCCAGAAACAGAAGTTGGTGTCTCTTCAAGGGCCATTCCTCCATTGAGTGCGCCTCCATTACGTGCGCCTCCTTTGCAGAGCGACGATATCACGGCACGATTCGTCATCCTTCCGTCACCAAGCTGGAACCGCAGGGCAGCTCTCAAAACAGCCCGCCGGGCACATTGGAGAGTAGGAAGCCCTTTCCGGGACCTGGAAGACAGAGGAGATCCCCATGAATCGATCTGCAGTGTTTCTATTGCCTGCCGTGTTGCTGGCCGTCCTGGCCGTGGCGCCGGTGCGCGCCGCCGAGTACGACGAATGCGATGCGAATTTCATCGCCTTCCTCGGAGCCGATACCTATCAATTCTCTCCCTCGCTGGAGGGCGACCTCGGAAAGGTCCGTCTCTATGCGGTCCTCTCGAATCAGCGGGCCGCCGCGTTCGGCGACTTCGGCCGGGCCTTCTGGCGGCTGGAGATCCGCAGCGAGGCCGGCGAGCTGGTGCGCGCGGAGAGCGGCGCCGCGAGGATCGACGAGAGCGGCCAGGCCGTGGCGGAGTTCTCGTGGGACGGCCGCGACGAGCAGGGCGGCCTCGTCCCGCCGGGCAAGTACCGGTACAGCTTTCTCGGCCGCTTCGCTCCGGACCGCATCCGCCTCGCCCTGCCCATGCGCAGCTATGAGGATCTGCGATCCATGACCGGCATCTCGGAGGCGCACGCCTCCACGGACGACGTGATCGTGAACTATTCGCTCACCGAGGACGAGAGCATCCGCCTGCGCCAGAGCACCGCCCTGGGCTCGTGCCAGGCGCAGCAGAACACGCCGATCGAGAGCGGCTTCGGCTACAACTACTATTACGGCTCCACCCACAGCCACTCGAACTGGTCGGACGGCGGCCATCCCACGACCGGCTGCTCGTCCGGCAACTCCTACGGCAGCGGCACCTCCGATCCGGCCGCCGTGTACAGCTATGCCCGCAACTCCGCCGGTCTCGACTACTGGCTCATCAACGAGCACAACCATCTGATCAACGATGCGCTCGCCACGAACAACCCGCCGGTGACCGAGGCGAAGGTCAAGCAGCGGTATGCCGACGGCCGTGCCGCCGCCAACACGGCGACGGTCAACGACGTCTTCGTCGGGCTCTACGGGATGGAGTGGGGCGTGAGCACGAACGCCGATCAGGGCCACGTGACCCTGATCGAGACGCCCAAGCTCTTCGGCTGGGAGACCTGCACCACCTGCAACGGTCCGAACGCGGAGTGCACGGCCGGATCGAACTGCTATTTCGACACGTTCACTCCCAAGCGGTACGGCTATCTCACGATGTACAAGCGTTCGGTGGAGAATCCGTCGTCCGCGGGAGCCCTCGGCATCCTCTGCCATCCGTCCACGGGCGAGTTCGACAACTACGCCTTCAACGCCGACGCCGACGCCGCCCTGCAGGGGATCGCGGTGCGCAGCGGCCTCGCCTTCAGCACGGCCACGGACTGCGCGAATGCGAACGTGGCCAGCACCGACTACTCGCCGCGCTGGCGGGAGGCCCTGAACAAGGGTTTCCATCTCGGTCCGGTGGCGGATCACGACTCCCACTGCAACAACTACGGCGTGGGCATCCCCAACCGCACGGTCTATCTGGTTCCGAACGTCGCGACGCCGGTGCTCACCAAGCTCAAGCTGATGCAGGCCCACAAGGCCCGGCACTTCTACGCGACGGAAGATTCGAACGCCCAGCTCGTCTTCACGTCGAGCGACGGCCACGTCATGGGCGACATCTTCAGCGCCTCGGGCGGCTCGTTGACGCTGCGCGCCGCGGTCTACGATCCCGGCGCGGAGTCGGTCTCGACGATCGAGGTCTGGCGCGGACAGATCGGCGGCGGCGTGCCGGCGTCGGCGTACCGGACCGCGTCGGCTTCCACGCTGTCGTTCACGGAAACGTTGACCTCGGGAACCTATTACTACTATGTCCACGCCGTGCAGGCCGACGGTCACGATCTCTGGTCGGCGCCGATGTGGATCACCTACGGTCCCGGCGGGGGAGGCGGAAGCGTGAGCGTGGCCGGCTGGCGCGTGTCGCAGCTCAACTCCACGTTCAACTACACGATCCCGACGGGGACGACGATCCCGGCCGGCGGCTACCTGGTGATCGGCCGCAATGCGACGAAAGCGGCGTTCGAGACGTTCTGGGGAACGCTGCCCGCGGGCGTGCTCTATCTCAACGCCGCGGACACGATGCCGGTGATCAACGGTTCCGAGACCTATGACCTTTACAACGCTTCGAGCACGCTCATCGACGGCCGCACGATCGCCATGGGGTCGAGCGGCGGCAGCTCGGTGAAGCGCAAGGATCCCTGCCTCGCGGCGAACCTGGCTTCAAGCTGGACGGTGACGGCCTCCACGACCGGCACGCCGGGAACCGGGGCCGGAGCCGGCTGCGCCAAGGGCGTGGTGATCAACGAGTTCTCGGACGCGACGGGGACGAACAACTTCGTCTACGAGTTCATCGAGCTGCACAACGACAACTGACGGGCGGATTGATCCCATTCTCCCCTCCCCAACCCTCCCCTCGCGCGGCGAGGGGAGGGAGCCTTCGCTCTGGATCTCGTCGAGCAGGTCGATGCGGGAGCGCCGGGGTCTGCATGGTTTCCCGGGGCCGCCGTGAGCCGATCAGACGAGCTCGTCGAGGACGGCGTCGGCTTCGATCTCCACCAGCATGTCGGGCGAGATCAGGCGGCTGACCTCGACCAGGGTGCAGGCGGGGCGGATGTCCCGGAAGAAGGCGCCGTGGGCCTCTCCGACTTTCTGCCAGTCGTCCATGTTGGTGACGTAGATCCGCGTGCGGACCACGTGGGCGAGCGTGGCGCCGGCCTTCTCCAGGGCGGTCTCGATGTTCTTGATCGCCTGGACGGTCTGGGCGTAGGCGTCGGTGGGGGCGCTGATCTGGCCGGACTGGTCGAGGCCGGTGGTTCCCGCGACGTGGATGAAGGGGCCGACCCGCACGGCCCGCGAGTATCCGACGACCGACTCCCAGGGCGCGCCGCTCTGGACATTTCTGCGCTTGCTCACGTGCCGCTCCTTTTCGGGCCGATCCCTGCCGGTGCCGGCGGGTTCGCGCGGATTATTTCATGAGAGCCCCGGCCGGAACCCGCATGCTAGGATGAGCGAAATCAATTCCGGTTGTTCGACACTCCGAGGAAAGGGCCTTCGTCCCCGAACATAGGAGATGTATTCATGAGCCTCAGAATGCTGCGTTGTCTGCCTGTCGTCCTCGTCATCCTGGCGGTCCTGGTTGGGGGCCTCACGGCAGGGGTGTCCGCCCAGGAAACCTCGGAAGATCCCGGCCAGCCGATCCAGTGGATCCCCGGGCCCACCACCGCCCAGCTCGGAAACGGCCTGGCCACGATCAAGGTCCCCGAGGGTTACCTCTTCGCCGACAAGGCGGAGACCAAGAAGATCATGGAGATGACCGGCAACCCGCCGACCGACACCGAGATCGGCCTGATCGCTCCGGCCGAGGAGTCGAAGAGCTGGTTCCTGGTGTTCGAGTTCCAGGAGGTCGGCTACGTCTAGGTCGACGAGAAGGACGAGATCGACGCGGACGCTCTCCTGAAGTCGATCCAGGAAGGAACCGAGGCCGCCAACGAGGAGCGCCAGAAGATGGGCTCCGATCCGGTTCACGTGACCGGCTGGTTCGAGAAGCCGCACTATGATAGCCGCACGAACAACCTGGTCTGGGCCATCGAAGGCAAGGGCGGGGAGTCGGCACTGGTCAACTACGACGTCCGCCTCCTCGGCCGCCGGGGTTATGTCTCCGCGACGCTGGTGACCGACCCGCAGGCGCTGGCCGCGGACCTGCCGCACGTGCAGTCGCTGCTCGCCGGGTTCTCTTTCGATCAGGGCGGCCGGTACGCGGAATGGCTGCCCGGCGACAAGGTCGCCGAGTACGGCCTCACCGCCCTGGTGGCCGGCGGCGCCGGCGCGGCAGCAGCGAAGATGGGTCTCTTTGCCGTGATCGGCAAGTTCCTGGCGAAGGGCTGGAAGCTCGTGGTGCTCGCCGTCGCCGCGCTGGGAGCCGGGATCAAGCGCCTGTTCGGCGGCAGGAGCCAGGACTCGGAGACCCCGATCGCGCCGTAGCGCCGTCGTAGCGCGACACTTCATACTGCTGGTCATGCTGCTGGCCGTTCTCAAGGACCTGCTCCCGGTCCTCGTCATCCTCTATCTCGCCGAGGGCCTCGCCTGGGTCGGCGCGCGAAACCTGCTGTTCGTGCGCTGGCCCTGGGGATGGCGCAAGGCCGAGGGCCGCGGCGTCCGCCTGGCCGGCTTCCTGCCGTTCGACTTCGCCGTCTCCGTCCCCGGGCCGGTCGTCATCGCGACGGAGGACGCTCTCCACGTGCCCGACGCGGAGGCCTCTCGCGGCGCCCTCTACGATCCCGGCCGCTGGGTCCGCCTCGGCTACGAGAAGGCGTCGACGGAGTTGGAGGAGGGCACCGTCCATCTGCGGGCTCTGCGGGATCAGCCGGGGGCGGGCAGGCTGAAGTTTCCGTCCAGGGCGCATGCCCAGGACTTCACCGAGCTGCTGGCGGAGCTTCGGCCCCTGGCGCCCGCGGCCCGGAGCCAACGGCTCGACCGACACCGCGCAAAAGCCTTCGACGCCGCCTCCGCGGAAACCCGTCTCGGAAAGCTCCGGGAGACGACCGAGTTTCTCCGCATCCTCGGCTGGGGGCTGTTCGTGCTGCTGCTTCTTCTTCTGCCGGCGGTCCTCTACGTCCATCCCCGTCCGGATCGCCTCCTTCTGCCGCTGCTGACCGGCATCTTCCTGCTGTACGGGGCCGTGCTCGTGGCCACCACGAGGATCGGCACGGATCTTTGCCGGCAGGGGATTCTCCCGCGCCGGCCTTCGCTGCTCCACATGATGTTCTCGCCGGTGGCTGCGGTCCGGGCTTTGGCCGCCCTGTCGCGCGATCTGTTCGTGGGCGTCGATCCCCTGGTCGCCGCGGCGCTCCTCCTGAAGAAAGGCGATTTCGTGGCCATGGCGCGGGCCGAGCTTCACGGCGCGGCCGTGGCCGCCGAACGCGGGGAAGGGGACTGGAGCCGGTACTGGCGCAGGTACTGGGAAGCCCGGCGCGAGGCGACGCTGGCTCTGCTCGCGCGCTTCGAGGTCAGCGAAGCGGAGGCCCTGGCAGCGCCGCCCCGGAAGGACCCCGGGGCCGCGGCGTGGTGCCCCGTCTGCGGCACGGAGTCGACCGAGGCGGGCTCGTGCGACGACTGCGGTCTTCCTCTCCTCGACCTCTCCTCGACTTCCCATAGAATCGGCGTCCCATGAGACACCAGCCGATCCCCGTTCCCGTCCCCATCGAGCCCGCGCCAGGCCAGGAATCCGTCTGGGACTACCCCCGTCCGCCGCGGACCGAGGCCAGCTCCCGCCACGTCCAGGTCTGGTTCAACGGCGTGCTGATCGCCGAGACGCGCCGGGCCAGGCGCGTGCTGGAGACGAGCCACCCGCCCGTCTGGTACATCCCGCCGGAGGACATCCGCAAGGAATTCTTCCGGGAGAACGAGGATGCGAGCTGGTGCGAGTGGAAGGGGTTGACCCACTACTACGACATCGACGTGAACGGCGTCCGCGTCAAGTCGGCGGCCTGGTTCTATGAGCAGCCCACCCGGATGTTCGAGGAGCTGCAGAACCATGTCGCCTTCTACCCGGGCCTCATGGAGGCCTGCTTCGTGGACGGCGAGCGGGTCACCCCCCAGCCCGGCGGCTTCTACGGGGGGTGGATCACGAAAGACGTCGTCGGCCCTTTCAAGGGTGAGCCGGGGACGGAGGGTTGGTAGCGGGTGCCGGCCCGGCCGGAGGCGTCGGGACGACTGGCATCCCCGCGACCAGCAGCGCCCCGATGTGCTCTCCCAGCTTGCGATAGCTCTCCCACTGCGCTTCGTCGAAGAACTGGTCCCCCGTCGATTCGTGGGGGAAGTCCGGATGGGCCTTGTGATAGTTGAGGACATCGGCGGACTCGTCCCCGGTCAGGGTCGGCTTGATGTAGAGCAGCCACGACTCCTGGTCGGGGAACCGGTAGGTGACGCGGGCGAGCGCCGCGTGGGCCAGAGAGTACCCCGCGCGGTCGACTTCGCCCAGCTTGCCGTCCTCCCAGCGCCCGCGGCGTAGCTTGTCGAGCGGCCCCAGGTGCCGCCGGATGGCCTGGATCTCGGGCCGGGTTATGCCGTCGAGCTGGGTATCGCTAAGAAACTCGATCTCCGCCGCGAAGTCCAGCCGGGCCTTGAGGATCAGGCTCGCCATGCCCTCGAAGTTGGCGTCCGCATCCTGTTCGGCGTCCACGATCACGATCAGGGGCAGGCGCCGGCGGATCAGCTCGTAGCCTCCCATGTTCTCGAAGTGCCCTCCGTCCGACAGATACCAGTACTGTCGAGCCGTCCCCGGGAAGCGGGCGAAGAATTCGTCGAGCAGGTAGATCTGGACCGGGAAGATCTTCGCCAGGAACCGCTCGACGCGGGTCGCCATGAGCGAGTGCGAGTGCTTTCCGCGCCGGACCCCGGAATCCCACCAGCGCCCGATCCGCACGTTGGCGAGGCCGGCGAGCAGGCTCAGCCCCAGGCTCGTGCGGTAGCCGGTCCCGGTCGAGAACGCCGCGCCGGAGATGCCGACCCAGGAGCCGACGGGCAGCGGCTCGCCGCGGAAGCGCTCGTTGCCGTCCTCCCCCTTGTACTCGAACACGCGGTAGGGAGGACGCTTGTCGTCCTTGATCTCGGGATACACCTTGACCGGCTGGCCGAAGGGGTCGGTGTTCTTCGGCTTGCCGAAGGCGATCACCGCGTGGTGCTCGATGCCGGCGCTCATGCCGCAAGGCCCGATCGCCAGGCCCGTGCCCTTGCGGTCCTGCTGCTGGACCTGGGACCGGCCGTCCACGGTCTCGTTGATCGTGACGTTGATCAGGTGGAGCGGCGCTGCGTTCGCTTCGAGCGGCGGCCAGTAGGTGGCGACGTCGCAGTCGTCGTCCCGCAGAACCTCTGTCACGCCCCGGCCGCGCTTCCAACGGGCTTCGTTGGAGGCTCCGAGGTAGGCGCGGCACAGGCGCGAGGAGTAGAGCTGGTTGTGGGACGAGTTGTTGATGAACGAGAACGTCTTGCCGAACAGGAACGCCAGCCCCAGGCTGGCCAGGAAGCCCACGAAGGCCGCCGGAGGATACCTGACGGCTCCGAGCTCGGCGGCCGTGGCCGCGGCGGGCCGGAGCGCTTCCGGGGCGTCGAGCGGAATGTGGAACGTCCAGGCGATCGCGTGCGCCGCCGCGTCGATCGTGACCAGGTAGAAACCGGCCAGCAGCAGCGCCACGACCGTGGCCACGAGCTTCAGGGGGACCGGCGGACGGTCGCGCTTGCCGCCGGAAAACATCACGACGATGCGCCGCGCGAAGCCCGCGAAGGTCGTGAGCGCGCCGAAGATCCCGGCGAGCGAGAGGCCGGCGGCGCCCGACTTGCGGAGCGTCACGTACAGGCTCTGGCCCAGGGTGTCGACCAGGGCCACGGCGAACAGCCCGGCGGACAGCAGCAGGGCGCGGGTTACCCAGAGGGACAGCCGGTGGCGGATCGTTGCATTGACGAACAGCTTCCAGGACACCCTTTCCTTGTCCTTCGACGCTTCGGCCTTGAAGTCCCGCGCGGCCTGGGAGTCGCGCCTGGCACCTGCGTCCGGGTCCGGCACGGCAGCGGGATCCCGGACACGCTGGAGAAAGGCCAGGAAACGCCACACGATCGTGGCCCCGGCTACGGCGGCCACGCCGTGCCAGACCACCGGCATGTTGAGATCCAGGTTGAAGTAGGGCAGCGCGATGCCCAGCGCCAGCGCCGCCACGCAGGCCAGCCAGGAGGGCCACACCGACTCCCGTCCGGTCCCCGCGCTCATCGACTGGCCGACGGGCCGCACCAGCCAGTAGGCCCAGCCGATCGGGATCGCCGCGAACAGGAAGACGAACAGCGGGAGGATGGAGTAGGGGCTCCACCAGATCGAGGCGGAGAGCGGCAGCTCCGCCGCCATGGATTCCAGAGGCTTCACGATGCCGGCGAGGGCCGGCAGGGCGCGCGGCACCTGAAGGCCGAGGCAGAGTGCCAGGGCCGAGATCGCGAGCACCACGTGGATCGACAGCCAGTTGCGCAGCAGCACCGCGCCGCCCAGGAGCATGTCGCCCGAGCCGTTCGGGGAGAGATAGCGGCCGTTCTCCCGGAGGTACTTGAGGACGCCCGGGTCCTCCTCGCCGCGGAGGATCTTCTCGGCGTGGTCGGCGTCCTTGACGAAGCCGCGGGTGAGGAGGCGGCCGTAGAAGGTGCCGAAGTAGCCGCCGCCGGAGACGGTGGAGAGGAAATCGATCCGGCGCAGCAGCCCGGAGCGCTGGGCCATGGCCTGGAAGAGGCCGAGGCAGAAGGTGGCGCTCCGGATGCCGCCGCCCGAGAGGCCCACACCCAGCCGGCCCGCAGGATCGACGGGATCGGCGCCGAGACCGGCCTGCCTGCGGCGGGCCTTGAGGATCGTCTCTTCCTCGTCCCGGAGCGCCTTGGGATAGGCCCGGTCGAACAGCGAAAGCAGGGGGCCGGAGCCCTCCACCATGGCGATCGGCTTCGACTTCGGCTCCGGAGAATCGGGCATCGGCTACCCCCTTGGGGACTCTAGACGGACAGACCGCGCTGTTTCCCTCGCTATTGGCCTCGCTATTCGCCTCCGTCCTTCGCCAGCCGGATGCCCGTGAACTGGAACCGGGCGTCGGCGGGCCAGAAGTTCCGGTAGCTGGCGCGGATGTGATTGGCCGGCGTGGCGCACGAGCCGCCGCGCAGCACCCTCTGATTGTCCATGAATTTGCCGTTGTACTCCATCAGGACGCCTTCGAACGGCCGGTAGCCGGGATAGGGCTCGTAGTGGCTGGTCGTCCACTCCCAGACGTCGCCGCCCATCTGGACGAGCGAGCCGTCGGCGTCTCCGCGGGGAGCCCGGGGGTGCAGGGCGCCGGTGTCGAGGAAGTTGGCGTCCTTGCCCGCGTCCTTGCCAGCGCTTTTGCCGGGAAACCCCGCGACCCGCGACGCGTGCTCCCACTCGCGCTCGGTGGGCAGGCGCGCGCCCTTCCAGCGGGCATAGGCCTCGGCCTCGTAGAAGCTCACATGGCAGACCGGCTCGTCGGGATCAACCGCGCGCGTGCCGGAGAGCGTCCACGACCGCCAGCCGTTTCCATCCTTCTCCCAGTACAGCGGAGCGGTCCAGTCGTGCTCGCGAACCCTGGCCCAGCCGTTCGACAGCCAGAGGAGCGGATTGGTGTAACCGCCGTCCTCCATGAACTCCAGGTAGTCCCGGTTCGTGACCAGCCGGTTGAGAAGGCGGAAGCCGTCGAGCCAGGCCTTGTGGATCGGCACCTCGTTGTCCCAGCACCAGCCGCCGTCCAGGTTGCCGATCTCCTGCAGCCCGCCCTCGAACGACACCCAACTGGCCTCTGGAGCCTTGTGCGGCTCAGCCGTTGCTTCCCGGTAGGGCTCGCGCATCTCCGGACCGTTGCTGCCCAGGATGTGCTTGATCTCGGTGACCAGCAGCTCCTGGTGCTGCTGCTCGTGCTGGACGCCCGTCACGACGAGGAATTCGAGCTGCGGCAGGTCGTCCTCGGAGGCGCCGCGGATCAGCTCCTCCATGCGGGCGTCGACCGACTCGCGGAAGCGGTAGACCTCGTCGTTGGTCGGCCGCGAGACGAGGCCGCGGTGGTCGCGCTGGATGCGCGGTCCGAGGGCCTCGTAGTAGGAGTTCATGACGAATTCGAGCCGGGCGTCCTCCGGCAGATAGCGGCCGAACGGCTCGAGGACGTTCTTGGCGAAGAACCAGGTGGTATGGCCGAGATTCCACCACGGCGGGCTGACGTCCGGCATGGACTGGATGCGGTAGTCCTCCGCGCGGAGAGGGCGGCAGAGGTCGAGCGTCAGGTTGCGGGTGGCTCGGTATCGTTCGAGGAGAAGCTCACGATTCATTGTGTGCATTCTAAGGTGTTCCCTCTTGAGGGTATTCCCAGGTCGGGTGCCCCGGTTTGGGCTCCTCGCTGCACCTATAGAGTAGTCACCCCGCTACGGGGATCTTATCTTTTTTGATGATTGTTTTAGGGAGGAACGTGTCATGCCCAGAGCTCTCTGGAAGGGGAAGGTCATCGCCGAGTCCGATCGCTACCATGTGATGGAAGGCAACGTCTACTTTCCGCCGGATGCCCTCCGCCCCGAGCACCTGAAGCCCAGCGGAACGACCACCTGCTGCGGCTGGAAGGGGACGGCCCGGTACTACACACTGATGGTGGACGGCGACGAGAACCGGGACGCCGCCTGGTTCTATCCGGACCCCAAGCCTGCGGCCTCGACGATCAAGAACTACATCGCCTTCTGGCGCGGAGTGACGGTAGAGCGGTAAGCTCCTCCGCATGTCCCAACTCCAGACTGCGCTCACCGCGCAGCTCGGCATCGAGGTGCCGATCGTGTGCGGTGCGATGTACCCCTGCAGCAACCCGGAGCTGGTGGCCGCCGCCTCAGAGGCGGGGGCCATCGGCGTCCTCCAGCCCCTCTCCCTCGTCTACGTCCACGGCCACGAGCTGCGCGCCGGAATCCGGCTCATCCGCAGCCTCACCACGAAACCGGTGGGGATGAACGTGATCGTCGAGCGCTCCTCCAAGGTCTACGAGGAGCGCATGCAGCGCTACGTGGACACGGCCATCGAAGAGGGCATCCGCTTCTTCGTCACCTCGCTCGGAAACCCGCGCTGGGTGGTGGAGAAGGCCCACGCCGCGGGCGGCCGCGTCTACCACGACGTGACCGACCGCCGCTGGGCGATGAAGGGGCTGGAAGCGCAAGTCGACGGCCTCATCGCGGTGAACAACCGGGCCGGCGGCCACGCCGGGACCAAGGGGATCGAGGAGCTCTACGCCGAGCTTCACGATCTCGGCGTGCCCGTGGTCTGCGCCGGCGGCATCGGCGACGAGGAGGGCTTCGTAAGCGCCCTGCGCATGGGCTATGCCGGAGTCCAGATGGGCACCCGCTTCATCGCCACCGCGGAATGCACGGCCCACCCCGACTACAAGCAGGCCATTCTCAAGGCCCGGGAGTCGGACATCGTCCTCACCGAGCGCATGACCGGCGTGCCGGTCTCGGTGATCCGCACGCCCTACATCGAGAGGCTGGGCACGAAGGCCGGCCCGCTCGGCCGCTGGATGCTCAAGGGCCGCAGAACCAAGCACTGGATAGGATGATCTACTCGCTCCAATCCCTCTGGAAGCTGAAGCGCTCGTCGCTGCGCTCGTTCTCCTACAAGGACTATCTCCAGGCAGGCCGGAGCGTGGAGGGGATCGAGGAGATCTTGCCGGTGGCGGAGGTGGTGCGGCGGTTTCGAGAGGCAGGGGCAGCGGCGCAATAGGGGCGGGGTGAGCCCGGAGGCCCACCCCGATGCAGTTTCAAGCCTCAGCTTTTCTTCAAGAAGCTCTCCGGATCCTTGTCGAACGTCGCCTTCTCATCCATCGAGCAGAAGAAGTAGGTCTTGCCGGCGTAGACCGACTTCGCGGCGGCGGTGGCGGCTTCGATCTTCATGCCGCAGACGAGGTCGGTCACCTTCGTGTCCTTGACCGGCTGGGCGGCCGGCTGGTTCATGGCGCCGTGGTTCATGGCGCCGTGGTCCATCGTGCAGCTCATCTCCTTGCACATCGCCTCGCACTTCGCCATGTGCTCCTTCATGCTCGCGAGCTGCTTGCGGGCCTCGGTGGCCTTGGCGGTCATCTGGGAATGGTCTTTCGTGGCCAGGGCCGCGTCGAGCAGGGCCATCGCCTGGTTCATGGACGCGGAGACGGCCTTATGGTGCGGGCACTGCCCGGCCTCGGCCTTGCCGTGCGCCTTGCCGTGGTCATCGTGGGCTTTGTGGTCGTGGCTCTGCGCGAGGACGGGGACGGCCGCGAACGTGGCGAGCAGCGCGGCGGCGGACAGGGTTGCGAGTCGCTTCAACATGGGAAACTCCAATCTTTAATGGCGGCGCTCGGAGGCCGCGCTCTGGTTGTCTTCGACGTTCATTCCGGAGGGCTCGGCTGCCAGCTCGGCTGCAAGAAGACTCTGCACGGAGACGGCCGCCTGCCAAGCCCGTTCCAGCGTCATCACATAATCCTCTTCCAGGCGGAAGAGCGTCTGCTGGGCGCTTAAGACCTGCGAGTAGTTGGCGTTCATCTGTCGGTACTGCTCCAGGTACTGCCGGTGGGCGGTGCGCGCCCGATCGAGGATGCCGTCTCTGAAGGCTTCGGCCCGCTGCCTCTCGGATCGATAGCGGGACCAGGTCCCGGCGAAGCTGGACTCCAGGGCGAGCCGGGCCCGGTCGCTCTCCAGGCCGGCGACGGCCGTCTCGGCCTCGGCGGCGGCGATGCCCCCCTGGTTGCGGTTGAACAGCGGCACCCGGAAGCCGATGTCCGCGAAGGCTTCTTTCTCTCCATCCTCTAGAACACTCCGGCCGCCGCGGTTCTTCCGCACGCCGGCCTCGATCGCGAGGTCCGGCAGCCGCTCGGCCCGGGCGCGGGCGAGCGCCGCCCGGGCTCTCCCGGCCTGGGCGGTGGCCAGTCGGGCGCGCGGGCTTTCCGCCAGCACCCGCTCCAGCCACTCCTGCCGGTCGAGCTCCGGCAGCGCCGCGAGGTCGCCCTGGAGCACGCCGGGCTCCAGGCTCCCGTCGCCCACCGCGGCCCGCAGCGCGGCCCAACTCTGGTCCAGATCGATGCGGGCTTCCGAGAGATCGGCTTCCGCGAGGCTCGACTCGGTCTCGGCCGCGAGCCGGTCGGGCGAGTCGGCCAGGCCCGTGTTGAAGAGCTGGCCGGTGATGTCGACGGTCTCCTGCGCCAGGGCCGAGAGCTGCTCCCGCACCCGGACGGTCTGCTGTGCCGCGAGCACCCGGTAGTACTGACCGCGCAGCCCGGCCAGCACCTCCAGCCGCCGGGCCTCCGCGTCGATCCGCGCCCGTTCCGCGTCCCGCGTCTGGACCTGCCGGCTCAGTCCCAGCTTGCCGCCCAGGGGGATCTCCTGAGAGACGAACACGCCGTGGCTGCCGGCGTCCAGGTCGCCGGTGGGGACGTCCTCCGCGGTGTAGCCGATCACCGGATTCGGCCACATCCCCGCCTGCCGCGCCCGGGCGTCGGCAGCGCGGACCATCGCCTCGGCCTGGGCGAGCGCCGGGTTGTGCTCCAGGGCGCGGCGTTCGAGGTCGTCCAGCGTGTACGCCGGCAGGCCCGGATCGGACGCCGGAGCCGGCAGCGCGTAGGGTTCCGGCGCGGCCGGCGTCTCCATTGCTGGCGCTACGGGAGCAGCCGGCTGATGATGCTCGTGCTGGGCAAGGGCGGCGCCGGCGAGGAGCAGGAAGCTCCCGCCCAGGATCAGGCTGCGCAGGGCGTTCATCCCTCACCTCGCGCCTGGGCCTTGAGCGTCTCGGTTTTGAGCTCCTGGATCCGGTCCCACATCTCCGGCTTGAGCACCCGGACGAGGGTCATCATGCCCATCATGGCGCCCGTCCACCCGGGGCGCAGGCCGTGGGCCTCGGGCTTCTTGATCGCGTCGTCCATCACCATGTACATGTCCTGGGGATAGCCCGGGACCTCGCGCGCGTTCGGAGCCACCGGCCCCATGTGCTGGTGCGCCGGATCGGACATCGGCCCGACCATCGAGGCCATGGTGTTCATCATGTGGTGGGGGAGGTGGCAGTGGAGCATCCAGTCCCCGGGGTTGTTGGCCACGAACTCCACGTCCCGCGCCTGGGCCACGCCGATCAGCTCGGTGTTGCCCGGCCGCCAGAGCGCGCGCGGGATGCGCCCGCCCTCGGTGCCGGTGGTGTACCAGGTGTGCCCGTGCATGTGCATCGGGTGATGGTCCATCCCGAGGTTCACGAAGCGGATGCGGACCCGCTCGCCCAGCCGCACCAGCATCGGCGTGGTGGACGGCGCCGACTTGCCGTTGATCGTCAGCCAGTTGAACTCCATCGCCAGCGTGTTGGGCGTGGTGTTGCTCGGCAGCGTGGCCCACTCCTGAAGAATGAGCCCGAAGTCGCGGTCGCAGCGCGGCGTGTGGGCCGTCTTCGGGTGGACGATGAAGAGGCCGATCATGCCCATCATCTGCTGCATGGGCCGGTGCGAGTGGTAGAAGAACGTGCCGTTCTGCCGCAGCGTGAACTCGTAGACGAACCTGTCGCCCGGGGCGATGAAGTCCTGGGTGATGCCCTCGACGCCGTCCATCTCGATCGGAACTTCCAGCCCGTGCCAGTGCATGACGGTGGCCTCGGGGAGGCGGTTCTCCACCACGAAGCGCACCCGGTCGCCCTCCACGGCCTCGACCGTGGGGCCGGGTGTGGAGCCGTTGTAGCCCCAGGTGTTGGTCTCCCGCCAGGGCACGAAGCGGCTCTTGACCACGTCGCAGGTGATGTGGAAGACCTTGACGTTGCCGTCCATGCGCCAGGGCATCCGCGGGATGTCCGGGGTCTCGACGGGGATGTAGGAGGGTTGACCGGTCCGCCTCTCGGCTGTCCGGGGCTTGGACGCCGCCGGTGCCGCCGGCTTGGCTTCAGGCTGAGGGGCCATCTGGCCCATGTCGTGGCCGGAATGGTCCACCGGCGGCGTGGGCGGTATGGGCGGCGTTTGCGCGCGGGCGGCGACCAGCCCGGCCGCGGCGGTGGCGACACCGGTCACGCCGAGGCGCAGAAAATCGCGTCGACTTTCAGACATGAAACGTAGCTCCTTCTGTCGGTCCTCGGGGGAGCCCGAAGGCACCGCCCGCCGCGCTTATCGGCGCGGGTTGATGGAAAGCTCAGGACTGAACGGAAACGGGAGCTACGACAAGGGAATGTGATCGATCGAACGGGCCGGGTTGCGCAGCGCAATCCCCGGGGAGACCGCCTGGACCGCGGCCACCGGCACCACGCTGAACGCCGCGGGCAAGGCCGAGGACACGGCCACGAGGTGGCAGGCATGGACGCAGGGATGATCGGCCTGCCGCGGGTCGCAGCAGCCCTTTCCTTCGCCCGCGCTCACGGTGTCGGCCTGAGGGCCCGAGTGCGCGGGAGGCGCCGCTTTTGGCATCTTCATCCCATGGCAGGGAGGAGCCTCCTGAGCCGCCGGCCGGGCCTCGGAGCCCGGAGCCGTCTCGGCACCGCACGGATGCGCACCCGCGCTCAGGCTGAAGCCGAGCACGAGAAGCATCAGGAGGGCGAAGATCCTACGCATCGGGCCGAGTTTAGCATGGCGTTCCGGGCTGGGAGGGCGTCGCAGGGAGTCCTCACCCCCCGACCCCCTCTCCCATCTCCCAGCCCCCCAAGCCCCGGGAGAGGGGGCGCCACCACCCAAAAGCAAAAGCAAGAAGAAGAGCTGAAGAGGCGGCGGGCCTCTCATTCCAACGGGAGGGGGTTCCCCCTCTCCCCCCGGGAAAGGGGGCCAGGGGGTGAGGATTCGAAGCGTACCCCTTCCTACGGCGTCGCCGGGCACCCGCCCGCCCCGGCAAACGTCCAGTACGACAGGTTCGCCGCCTTTTGCTTCTTCGCCAGCCCGGTGCGCCGTTCCGGCGGCTCGCGCTTGCGCAGCAGCCTCATGAGGTCCGCGATCACCGAGCAGTTGTCCCCGAAGTACGAGTGACCCAGGAAGCTCGTGTCCACGCTGGAGACGTCGATCGTGTCCACGCCCGGCACGATCAGCACGTCCGGCGCCGTCTCCCCGGCCCGCTGATAGCCGTGGACCCTCTTGGAGATCTTGAGCGCCTCGTCGTTCGACGACGCGTAGAGCGTCACCCGTTCGCCGGCCCGGCGAAAATTCTGCGCAAGGTCCGCGAACACGCCAGCATCCACGTCCGGGGCGGTCAGCACGATCTGGCGGAACGGCGCCTTCGCGTCGGCCTTCATCTTGAGCGCAATGCGCTCCAGAGCGCGGGTCAGCGCCCGGTTTCCCATGCTGTGCGCGATCAGATAGATCGACTTCGCGCCCGAGCGCTCGGACAGCTCGCGCAGGAAACCCTCCAGGTGCGGCACCGTCCACTCCACCGAGCCCTCGTCGACGGTGTATTTCTTGACCGATCCCATCGACGGCCAGCTGTAGAGGACCGGCGCACCGTCCAGCCCGAGGTCGTAGGCCAGCTGGCCCGTGCGCAGGGCCGCGTCGTGGAACGAGACGTTGAAGCCGTGGACGAAGACCATCAGCTCCTTCTCCCCCGACTTCCCGATCGTCCCCTGGAGCCGTTGATAGAAATTCTGCTTGCTGAGCGGCTCGATCCCGAGGAGCACCACGTGCTTGCGCGGGTCCGGTGTGACCTCGAACTTCCAGATGGACGGCCGCTCGATCTGTCCCATCCGGTGGTCGCGCGGGATGCTGACCCGGCCCACGCCCAGATGGATGCCGGGTATCGACATCCGCTCCGGCCCGAAGCGCGTCTCCACCGGGCCGTCGGGGCGCAGCTTCCGGTCCGTGCCGTAGAAGATCTCCACCTCGGCGAAACCCTCGTCGTCGTCAGCCTGGGGGAAGCCCATCGGCCCCGCCTGCGCCAGCGGCCGGCTCGTCACCGTGCCGCTGCCGCCGTCGCGAGTGCGGTGACAATCGACGATGAGCTCCTCGCGAGCCGTCAGGGCGTCGATGACTCCGGTGTGCTCGAAGGGGCGGACCTCCGGAACCTGGATCTTCAGGCGGTACGGCCCGGCGGGCAGCCCCTCGAAGAGGAACAGGCCGGACTCGTCCGTGACGATCGTCTTCGGCGGCAGCCCTTCCATCTCCAGGGTGAGCGTGGCTCCGGCGATCGGTCCGTCCCAGCCGGTCACCAGGCCCCGCAGGGGAAAGAGATCAGGCTGGGCGAACGCGGCGGTTCCAAGAAGGCTGCCGAGGCAGGCGACAAGGAGACGGCGGAAGGCTCGGTTCATGGTCATGGGGCTCTCCTGCGATGACGGCATCTCAATCATAGGCGGATTTTCGCAAGGCTTGTTACAGCCAGGCAATCCGGCCCGGGTCTCTGTAGAAGGAAACGGAATTGGGATAGATTTGCCCTCAACCCACGAAAGGAGAGCGCCTTCCCTTACGGCGCCGTCGGGCACGCGTCCGCCCCGGCAAACGCCCAGTACGACAGATTCGCCGCCTTCTGCTTCTTCGTCAGCCCGGTGCGCCGTTCCGGCGGCTGGCGCTTCCGCAGCAGCGTCGTGAGGTCGGCGATGACCGAGCAGCTGTCCCCGAAGTACGAGTGGCCCAGGAAGCTCGTGTCCACGGTGGAGACGTCGATCGTGTCCACCCCCGGCACGATCAGCACGTTCGGAGTGGTCTCCCCGGCCCGCGGGTAGCCGTGAATCTTCTTGGAAACCTTGAGCGCCTCGTCGTTCGACGACGCGTAGAGCGTCACCCGCTCGGCGGTCCGGCGAAAGCTCTTCGCCAGGTCCGCGAAGACATCCGCGTCCACGTCCGGCGCGGTGAGCACGATCTGGTGGAACGGCGCCTTCGCGCCGGCCTTCATCTTGAGCGCAATGCGCTCCAGAGCGCGGGTCATCGCGCGGTTCCCCATGCTGTGCGCGATCAGATAGATCGACCGCGCCCCCGAGCGCTCCGATAGATCGCGCAGGAAACCTTCCAGGTGCGGCACCGTCCACTCCACCGAAGCCTCGTCGACCGTGTAGCTGTTGACCGATCCCATCGACGGCCAGCTGTAGAGGACCGGCGCGCCGTCCAGGCCGAGGTCGTAGGCGAGCTGGCCCGTGCGCAGGGCCGCGTCGTGGAACGAGACGTTGAAGCCGTGGACGAAGACCATCAGCTCCTTCTCCCCCGACTTCCCGAGCTTCCCCCGGAGGCGCTGATAGAACGTCTGCTTGTTGAGCGGCTCGACTCCGAGGAGCACCACGTGCTCGCGCGGGTCCGGCGTGAATTCCAGCTTCCAGATGGACGGCCGCTCGATCTGCCCCATCCGGTGGTCGCGCGGGATGCTGACCCGCCCGATGCCCAGGTGGATGCCGGGCCACGACATCCGCTGCGGTCCGAAGCGCGTCTCCACCGGGTCGCCCGAGCGGAGCTTCCGGTCCGTGCCATAGAAGATCTCCACCTCGGCGAAGCCCTCGTCGTCCCGCGGCTGGAGCGGCGGCACCGGCAGAACCTCGAAGCTTGGAGTCGCCTCAGCCAGCGGCCGGCTCGTCACCGTGCCGCGGCCGCCGTCGCGGATGAGGTGACAATTGACGACGAGCTCCTCCCGGGTCGTCAGGGCGTCGATGACGCCGACATGCTCGAAGGGGTTGATCCCGGGAACCACGATCTTCAGGCGGTACGGCCCGGCGGGCAGCCCCTCGAAGAGGAACAGGCCGGACTCGTCCGTGACGATCGTCTTCGGCGGCAGGCCTTCCATCTCCAGGGTGAGCGTGGCTCCGGCGATCGGCCCATTCCAGCCGGTCACCTCCCCCCGGAGGGGAAAGAGATCAGGCTGGGCGAACGCGGCGGCGGCCCCGGGAAGACACCCGAGGCAGGTGATGAGAAGGAGGCGGACGGCTCGAATCCTGAATGTAAGGGGCATCGGGGCTCTCCTGCGTTTGCGTCTTCCGAATCATAGGCGGATTTTTGCAAGTCTTGTTACAGGCCGGGGAATCGGCCCCGGCCTCTCCTCTTAAGAAACGGAACTGGGATAGATTTACCCTCAACCGACGAGAGGAGAGCGCATGAGTGATGTCAGCACAGGGATTGGAACGGCCGGTTGGTTCGATCTCACCGTTCCGAACGCCGACGAGGTCCGCGATTTCTACGCCGGGGTCATCGGCTGGAAGCCCGAGGCCCTCAGCATGGGGGAGTACAACGACTACGTGATGACCCTGCCGGACGAGGGCGGAGCCGGCGTCGCGGGCGTCTGCCACGCGCGCGGCTCCAACGCCGGCATTCCGCCGGTCTGGCTGGTCTACTTCAAGGTCGCGGACCTGGACGAAAGCGTCCGGATCTGCCTGGAGAAGGGCGGCAAGGTGATCGTCGGGCCGAAGAGCATGGGGCCGAACGGCACCTACTGCATCATTCAGGACCCCGCGGGCGCCACGGCCGCCCTGCATGCGCCGCACAAGCCGACCGAGGAGACCGCCCGGTCATGAAGTTGACCCTCATCCAGGTGCCCTACGACTCGGGCCACTACGGCGTGCGCCTGGGCCGCGGCCCTCTTCATCTGGTGGAGCGCGGCCTGCTCGACCGTCTGGAGCGGGCCGGGCATCCGGCTGAGCTGTCCCCGGTGCGCCTCGAAGGGTTCCTGACCGAGATCACCTCGGCGCCGCGCCTCTACCGCGCCGTGGCCGAGCGCGCCGCCGCCGCCCGCGCCGAGGGCCGGCTGCCGATCGTCCTCTCCGGCAACTGCAACGCCGCGGCCGTGGGCTCGCTCGCCGGGGTCGGCCCCTCCGCCGTGGTGTGGATGGACGCCCACGGCGACCTGAACACCCCCGAAACCTCGCCCTCGGGCTTCTTCGACGGCATGGCGATCAGCGTCGCCGCGGGCCGCGCCTGGCGGACCCTCACCAACCAACTGCCGGGCTTCGTGCCGCTCGACGAGCGCAACTTGATCCATCTGGGCGCCCGGGAGTGGGATCTCGGAGAGCTGAACGTGCTCGCCGGCTCGCCCCTGACCCGCCTGGAGGTGGAGAGCGTGCGAGCCGAAGGCGGAATCGGCAACGCTCTTGGCGCCGCCCTGAAGCCCATCGCCGCCCGCGCGCAACAGGCCTACCTCCATTTCGACCTCGACGTTCTCGAGCCCACCGAGCTTCGGGCGAACGAGTACGCCGTCCCCGGCGGCCTGACGGTGGCCGAGCTGGTGGAGGTGGCGCGGACCACCGGCCGGCATCTGGGGATCGCCGCCGCCGGTCTCACGGCCTACGATCCCGCGCTGGACCCGGACGACAAGGGCGTGGAGATCGCCGCCGCTGTGATCCAGGCCGTCGCCGACTCCGCCCAGGCCGCGCGTTAGTCCGCGCGGCCGTCCCCGATCTCTCCGCGGGCCGTCCGGACCGGCGCGGGAGCCGTGCCGCCCGATCTCTGGGCCGTCGCGCCTTTCGTGGCGGTCACCGCCAGCCGCGTGGCGGTCACCGCCAGCCGCGTGGCGGTCGCCGCCAACCGTGTGGCGGTCACCGCCAGCTGGATGGCGGTCATCGCCAGCTGCGTGGCGGTCATCGCCAGCTGCGTGGCGGTCATCGCCAGCTGCGTGGCGGTCATCGCCAGCTGTGCGGCGGTCACCGCCAGCTGCGTGGCGGTCATCGCCAGCTGTGTGGCGGTCACCGCCAGCTGTGTGGCGGTCGTCCAGAGCTTGGTGGCGGTCGTCCGGAGATCGGGCGGCGGAGCCCTGCGGCCCTCATCCCCAGCCCCGGGGACGGGGGCGAGGGCTCACGCGACGCCCAGACCGTTCACGGAAGGGATTCGCTTCGAATCCTCACCCCCTGGCCCCCTTCCGGGGGGAGAGGGGGAACCCCCACCCGTGCGGCGATCTTCCCAACCCCTACCGCGCGCCTCCCTCCTGGGACCGCCGGCGTCTCGCCGGCGCGAGGCGGCATCGGATGGAGGCAACCTTGAGCGGCAAGCCGGCTTCCAGGCGCACGGGTGGGATTGCGGCCCGCTATACTAGCTCCAGGCCGTGGAAGGCCGATGAAGCCCATGGAAGCAAGAGGAGAGCAAGCATGACGTGGCCCGAAATCCGCGCGCATTTCCCCGGGCAATGGCTCCTGGTCGAAGCGACGGCCGCCCACTCCGAGGTCAACCGCCGCATCCTTGACGACATCGCCGTCCTCGCGACATTTCCGACCGGCAAGGCTGCGATGGACGGCTACATGGAAGTCCATCAGAAGGCCCCACAACGCGAGCTCTATGTCCTGAGCACCGACCGCGTGGAGCTTGAGATCGAAGAGCTGCGTTGGCTTGGTATCCGGGGAGCGGCGTGAAGCTGCATATCGAAGGCGGGCTTCCTTACATCACAGTGACTCTTCGGTTTGGCGGCCAGCAGCTTCGGCTGGATCGGGTTCTTCTCGACACGGGCTCAGCGGGCTCCGTCTTTGCTGCGGATGCGGTGGATGTGTGAAGGCCGGGGTCAGAAGCGCCGCAGGCGCGCGACCCCGGTTCGGTGGGCCACCCCCAACCCTCCTCAGCCCTGGAAGTGGCTGGGCCAACAAATCTTCCCCAAGAGGTGTCTCTCCCTGTAGGATTAGATTGCGCCGTTCTTTGACAAGCGAGAGCCCGGACCTGACAAGAATCATGCCTGCGCCGATGTTCCCTTTTGGCGGGCACTTCAGAACCAGGCCGGTATCTTGAATGGACTGAGAGGTTTGAGATGGAAAGCGAGAGTCGCCCGACGGCATGGAAAGGCCCCTTCGAGGGGGCGATTTCGAGGGGTCAGAAAATCAGGCGGTTTGGACCCTTTGGAATCAGTGGGTTGGCGAGGCCGGAGTCGGAAATGCCCTGATCAGCACGGTGGGATTGCGACGCCTGACGCGTAACGGGAATCCAATGCGCAACCGTGTCGGAAATGCCCTGATCAGCACGGTGGGATTGCGACTTCTTCAACGCGGCAACGAACTTCGCAACCAGAAAGCCGAAAAGTCGGAAATGCCCTGGTCAGCACGGTGGGATTGCGACTCGCTCCAAGCGACGTACCCCCTTCCGTTGATGTAACCATCGTCGGAAATGCCCTGATCAGCACGGTGGGATTGCGACGGAGGAGCCAAGGCGCGGCGACGGACGGACACGGCTTGCCAGTCTTTATCCCTATGTCCCTTCGGGACAAACAGTGTGGCGAATCACCCGTTCAGCAGCCGCAAGGCATTCTCCCGCGTGAGGATTTCGATCTCTCTCGCGTCTTCGAGAAATGGCCGGACATCGGCCAGGACTCTCTCCCAGTCGATTCCCTGAAGCCTCTCGGCGGCCCGCTCCTTCCAGGTCTCCGGGGTCAGGGGACCCTCCGTCCATTGGCTTTGCGCGAGGGCGTTGTTGAGCAGCGCGAGATTCGGGGCCGGCCAGGAACGGTCGCTCAAGTACCAGATCAGGTCGTAGAGATCCCGGCCCTTCACATAAGGGCGCTGGAGGATCGCGTGGAGCTTTCCGGCGAGCAGGGAGGCTTTGTCGTGATGCTGGAGCTGGAGCGTCGCATGCCGGCGGACCACGCTGGTTTCGAGAACGGCTCCGGACGGCGGTCGCGTGTCGACCTCGATCTTGACCGAGAGCTTCTCGTTGGAATGGGGGGAGAGGTCGGCCTCGAAGAGCAGGCCCGGAAAGGCGAGGAAGGCGCTGTGCATGACTTTCTGGTCGTTCACTTTGGTTTCGGTCTCGAAACCCTCCTGCCGCAGATCGGCCTGAATCCTCTGGAGGTAGGGGCGGAAGTCGTAACCCCGGTCAGGCCGCTCCAGGGCGAAGTCCAGATCTTCCGAATAGCGGCCGATGCCGTAGAGAAACCGCAAGGCGGTGCCGCCCTGGAAGGCGAGCGGCACCATGGCTCCCGCGCGCTGGAGGGACGACAGAATCCGGGCCTGGAGCAGCTCGCGAAGGCGATTCCGGCTCTCGGTGGGGCTCGCGCTGCCGCGCAGAAGATCGATCAGATCGCGTCTCACAGCGGCTCGTACTCCTCAGCCTCGACAGCAGCCAGTCGCGCCACGCGCTCGGCGGCGCGCAAGAGCTTGGGTTTTCCGAACCGCTCCGCCAGGCGATGGAGCTCGTCGAGATCCAACCCCTCCAGATGCTGGAGACGCAGCTCGGCCAGATACGGCTCGGTGTCGGCGTCCGGCTCCAGATAGAGAAGATCGAGAAGCGCCTTCTCGGGAGAGGCCACGAGAGCCTCCTGTCCGCCTGCGAGAGGCGTCCGGCGGAAGCCGGTCAGGAGATCGGGCCGGAGATGGCGGTAGAGGTAGCTTCCCAGAGGCGTGTCCCACTGCCCGGGGCGGCCCGCGGTCACGCTGGTGGTCACGGGCACAGACTCGGGAATCAGGCCGTAGTGGGCCAGGGCCGCCTGAAGACTGACGTAGGAGCCGCGGACCAGATGGTTGGCGACGAGGAAGGGATGGGGCAGAACCCGCCGATACGGGGGAGCCAGGGCATAGAGACCGCGGCGGAGCTGGAACAGCTTGCCCGCACCCTCCCAGCGGGAAAGCTGGCGGCGGACATCGGCCGGGTCGACATCGCCCGCCAGAAGAAGCCCCGCCTCGAAGACGGGCTCTTCGCCGACGATCTCCAGCAGTCGGTCGAATTTCATGGCAGCAATATGCCATGAGTGGCAAGTTACTGCAATGAAATAGAGCCAGCTCTCTGGCGCCCCGAACCCTTCGGCAAGCCGGCCAACCCGGACGGCGACCGCCCCGCTCCGAGTTTCAGCCAATTTCCGTAAAGCTCCATCTAATTCCGTATAGCCCGGTAGGGCCAGGTAGGGCCAGGTAAAGCCCGGTACGGGATCGGTTCGTCAAAAAGCGAAAAATCTCCCTCTTGACATCGGTCATTGACCGTCTTAGGCTTCCGTCCGTGAGGAGAAGGAGGGCAAGCATGAATACATCGTGACATTCGACAGAGATCGCAAGACACCGACAAAGGTGACGTCGACCGGTCGGGAAACCGGAACCAAGGTTCATTGAAGGACAACCGTGGGCGCGATAAGCCCATAGAAAGAAGAAAGACCATGAGAACGAGAACGTCGTATGCCGACAACATCATCGATTGGGAGCTCCTGCTCCAGGCGTATTCCGACAATGTGGACGTGATGTCGCCGGCGCAGCCGGTGCAGGTGCTCCTGGCCCAGACGCTCAACGCGGTCCGGGATCTCAAGGCGTTGCAGGATTCGCGTGCGGCGCAGCGCCAGCAGACCACGCAGGAGCTGTTGGAGCGCATCGTGATCGGCCGCGAGCAGGCGCGGCGTCTGCGCGGCCTGGCGAAGGGCCTGATCGGCACGCAGAGCGAGCGCCTGGTGCAGTTCCAGGTGGCCCCGCTGCGCCGCCGCCGGTCGCGCCCCACCCTCCGCAAGCCCGATCCGGTGCCGCCGGTCGAGTTGGTGGAAACGGTGCCGCCTCTGGCCGACTAGGCCGGGTGCAGTTTCGGAAGCATTGACGGGAAGGAATCGACAGGCCCGGTCGGGGGGACGCCCTCGGCCGGGCCTGTCTGTCTCACTGGAAACGACAGGATCTTTCTGTAGGGGCGGCTCTTGTGGCCGCCCTCTGCGCATCCGGAGCCGCCACGAAGAGGGCAACCACAAGGGTTGCCCCTACGCATTTGACCGGCCTACGCCTTGGCGCCGTGAGCCTTGAGAAGCTCCACCAGAGCCTCCTGCTTGCCGGCCTCGGCGTGGCGGAGGAGGGAGATGCGGTGCGGTCCGGGCAGGTGAACCACGTTCGGGTTGTCGGCCAGGAACGCCTTCACGAGATCGACCTTGCCGAGCATCACGGCGCAGAAGACGTCCATGCGGGCATTGTGCGCGAGGAGAAACTCGGCGATCTCGCGGTTGCCCATGTGGGAGGCGCCGCCCAGACCGGTCTCCCAGTCGCCGCCGCCCCAGTCCCACGTGGCGTTCACGAGCGCCGGCTGCGCCGCGAGCATCTCCTTGGTCCGTTCCAGGTTGCCGTGGGCCGCACCCACGAACTCCTTGACCAGATCCGCATCCAGCCGGGGGCCGCGGTCCGGGGCGGGCTTCTTGGCTGGCGCGGCCGGCGCGACCGGGGCGGTCGGCGCAGGAGCGGCGGTCTGGGCGAAGAGGGACGATCCTCCGAGTCCGGCAGCCAGCAGGGCTCCGACTCCCAGCATTCGCCGCCTCGTGAGTGGGTCCATCGTCTCGATCCGGGCTGTCTCAACCGTCTTGGTCATGGGAGTCTCCTTGTGTTGACGGTACGCAGCCCGATCGTAGAGGTTTCGCGGCGGCTCCGGATGCCCCCGAAACGACATGATCTTCCTGTAGGGGCGGCTCTTGTGGCCGCCCTCTGCTGCGCATCCGGAGCTGCCACGAAGAGGGCAACCACAAGGGTTGCCCCTACGTACAGGGAATGCAGTTGAGGGCTTCCTTGCCGGGAAGCCGATATCATCCGCAACATTCAAGAGGAGCCCCCATGAAGATCGGACAGATCGCCATCAACGCCAAGGACGTCGAGCGGGCCACGGCCTTCTACCGCGACGTGCTCGGCCTGACGTTCCTTTTCCAGGCCGGCCCGAACCTCTCGTTCTTCGACTGCGGGGGCGTCCGGCTCATGATCACGGTGCCCGAGGCGGAATTCGACCATCCGTCGACCATCCTCTATTACAAGGTGGACGACATCCGGGCGGCCTGCGAGGCGATCCGGGAACGGGGCGGAGAGTTCCGCGACGAGCCTCATCTCGTGGCGAAGATGCCGGACCACGAGCTCTGGATGACCTTTCTCAAGGACAGCGAGGGCAACACGCTGGCGCTCATGAGCGAGGTGAGGTGAGAGCGCGCGGGGACTGGTAGACTGGACCGGACGAGAGATCCGGTCATGAAGTGTCCGAATTGCCAATTCGACAGCCCGCCGAACATGAAGTTCTGCGGCCAGTGCGGGGGGAAGCTCTCCCCGGTCTGCCCGCAGTGTGGAGCGGAGAACCCACCCGGCTTCCGCTTCTGCGGCGAGTGCGGCGGTGCCCTGTCGCTTCCGCCGCCGGCCGCACCACCGATCCCGCCGACCCTGCTGACCCCGCCGCCCCCGGCGATGGCTACGGCCCCGTCCAACCTGCTCGACAAGCCGCAGGCGGACGAGCCGTCGCGCCCGGTCCCGGTCCTCCAGGGCTACACGCCCCAGCATCTCGCCGGGCTCCAGACCAAGGCGGCCCTCGAAGGCGAGCGCAAGCAGGTCACCGTCCTCTTCTGCGACCTCGTGGGCTCCACGGCGCTCGCCGACCGCGTCGGCCCCGAGGCCATGCACCTCCTGCTCAATCAATTCTTCGAGACCGCGCTCGGCGAGGTCCACCGCTACGAGGGGACGATCAACCAGTTCCTCGGCGACGGCTTCATGGCCCTGTTCGGCGCGCCGATCGCCCACGAGGACCACGCCCGGCGGGCCGTGCTTGCGGCGCTGGGGCTGCTCAAGCGGCTGGAGATTCTTCAGGGAGAGGCGCAGGGCGACGAGCCCCAGGAGTCCGACGTGCGGGTGCGCATGGGCATCAACACCGGCTGGGTCGTGGTCGGCGGCATCGGCGACCATCTCCGCCGCGACTACACGGCGGTCGGCGACACCACCAACCTCGCGGCGCGGCTCCAGCAGATCGCAGAGCCCGGCACCGTGCTGGTCAGCGAGACCACCATGCGCTTCCTCCAGGGAGGCGTCGAGCTGCGCGCGCTGCCGCCGGCCCACGTGAAAGGCAAAGCCGAGCCCATCCAGGCCTATCAGGTGCTGGGCGCCGGCTCGCGGCCGTCCGAGCAGGCGGTGCTGAGCGGCTCCGAGCTGTCCCCCTTCGTCGGCCGCAACCGCGAGGTGGCGCTGCTCGACGAGCTGCGCGAGCGCGCGTCCGGCGGGGAAGGGCAGATCCTCGGCATCGCCGGCGAGGCCGGCTCGGGCAAGTCGAGACTGCTCTACGAGCTGCGGCGCCGGCTCTGGAGCGAGGATGTGCTCTTCCTGACCGGCCGCTGCCTCTCCTACGGCAGCGGCATGCCCTACCTGCCGCTCCTCTACATGCTGCGCGGCGAGTGGAAGATCGGCGACGCCGACTCACCCGCCCAGGTCGCGGCCAAGGTGCGCGCGGGCCTGGAGCGGGCGGGACTCCATCAGGAGGAGTCCGTGCCCTACCTCCTGATGCTCCTCGGCGTGCGCGAGGGCACCGAGGGGCTCGCCGAGCTGAGCCCGCAGGCGCTCCAGACCCGCACGTTCCAGATCCTGCGCCAGGCCATTCTCCATGCCGGCAGTACTTCCAGTGGTATTTCCGGCAGTACTGCCGGAAATACTGGCCAGGGACGGATGGTGATCCTGGAGATCGAGGATCTCCACTGGATCGATCCCACGTCCGAGGAGTTCCTCGGATATCTCATCGACGGCCTGGTGGCGGCGCGAATGCTCCTGCTCGTCACCTACCGCTCCGGCTACCGGCCGCGCTGGATGGAGAAGTCCTTCGCCACCCAGATCTCCCTGCCGCGCCTCTCCGAGCGCGAGAGCCGGCAGATCATCCAGGCCGTGCTCCACCGGTCGACCCTGTCCGGCGCCCTGCTGGCAACCGTGCTCAGCAAGGCCGAAGGCAACCCGTTCTTCCTGGAGGAGCTGACCCGGTCCGTCCTCGAAAGCCCGAACGTCTCCGTGCCGGACACCATCCAGGGCGTTCTCCTGGCGCGCATCGACCGGCTGCCTGAGGGCCACAAGCGGCTGCTTCAGACCGCTTCGGTCCTGGGCCGGGAGCTGTCGCTCGCGCTCCTGACCGCGGTCTGGGAGGAGGACGGCAACCTCGGGCCGCTGCTGACCGACCTGAAACGCTGGGAGTTCCTGTACGAGCAGCCGACCTCCGAGACGGCGATCTACATCTTCAAGCACGCGCTCACCCAGGAGGCCGTCTACCAGACACTCCTCACCAGCCGGCGCCGGGCGCTCCACGCCGCGGCCGGCCGGGCGTTCGAGCAGCTCTACGCCGGCCGGCTGGAGGAGGTCTACGACCGGCTGGCCTGGCACGTGTCCGAGGCCGGCGAGGAGGAGAGGGCCGTCCTCTACCTGGGGCTGTTCGCCGAGCAGGCCGCGGCCACCTATGCCCACGCCGAGGCGGCGCGCGCGCTGCGGGACGCCATCCGCCACGCCGCCGGCCTGCCGGACGGGGACGCCGGGGGACGTCGAGACCACCGGGAGCGGCGGATCGTCGAGCTGGTCCTGCGGCTGGCGGCTTCGCTCCTCCCCCTGGCCCAGCTCCCCGAGACGCTGGAGCTGCTCACGAGCCACTGCCAGCGCGTCGAGAAGCTCGGCGACGACTCCCTGAGCGGCCAGTTCCACTTCTGGCTGGCCCACACCCACAGCTATCTCGGCAACCAGGCCGAGGCATCCCGGTTCGCCCTGCTGGCCATCGAAGAGGCCCGGCGGTCCGGTGAGACCGGCACCGAGGGCCGGGCTTGCTACGTGCTCTCGCGGGACGCGTTCTGGGCCGGCCGGTTCTCCGAGGGCATCGTCTCCGGCCTCCAGGCGGTGGCTCTGCTGGAAGGCACCGAGGACCGCTGGTGGCAGGGCCAGGCGTTCTGGGTGGCCGGCTTCCACCACTACCTTCTCGGCAGCTTCGAGCAGGCGCTCGCGGCCATGGCCCGCGCGCACGACATCTATCTGACGCTCGAAGACTCCCGCCTCGACCCGTCGTGGAGCACCGGCTACTTCCATGCCTCGCTGGGAGACTGGGAAGCCGGCGTCGAGCTCTGCCGGGCGGGCCTCGAACGCGCCCAGGATCCCCTCAACACCGCCGCCGCGCTCGGCTTCCTCGGCTACTCCTGGCTCCAGAAAGGGGATCTCGTTCAAGCCGTCGAGACCCTGGAGGAGTCGATCCGCCGCATCGAGGCCACCGGCATGCGCCAGCTCCAGGGCTGGTTCTCCGCGTTCCTGGCCGAAGCCCGCCTGCGCGAGGGGAAGACCGACGAAGCTGCCGCGCTCGCGGCCCAGGCCCTGGCGGTGACCCGCGAGGCCTCCTTCTGGTACGGCGTCGGCCTGGCGCAGAGGATTCTCGGCGAGATCACCCGCGTCCAGGGGCGCCCCGGAGAAGCGGGGGAGCATCTGCGGGAAGCCCTGGAGCGGTTCGAGGCCCTCCAGGTGCCGTTCGAGGTGGCGCGGACCCGGCTCGACCTCGCCATGCTCGCCGGAGAGGCGACCCCGGAAGCGGCCTCCCACCTGGCCGAAGCCCGCCGCGCGTTCGTCCGCCTGAACGTCCCCCGCTACGTGGAGAAGGTCGACAACCTCGCCCGCGAGCTCGCTCCCGAGTCGACCCCCGCGTTGGGTCCCGAGAGCGCTTCGCTCCTTGGCGCCGCGGCGCAGACATGACAATCTAAGGGGTCGACCGGGGGAAGACGCCCCGGGCAGGAGGTCACGCGAGCATGAGCGAGCAGTTCAGCACGCCACTCAACTGGTATACGGGTGGCAAGGACACGGATGTTCAGGAAACCGAGGAGTGGCTGACCGCCTTCGAGCAGGTCATCGAGATCGAAGGGCACGAGCGCGCCCAGTACCTGCTCAAGAAGCTGCTGGAAAAGGGCTTCGAGAAGGACGTCACCCTCCCGTTCACGGGCAACACGCCCTACATCAATACGATCCCCAAGAGCGAAGAGCCGGCCTACGGCGGCGACCGCGCCATCGAGCGCCGCATCAAGAGCCTCGTGCGCTGGAACGCCATGGCCATGGTCGTGCGCGCCAACAAGCACTATCCCGGCCTGGGCGGCCACATCTCCACCTTCGCCTCGTCCGCGACGCTCTACCAGGTCGGCTGGCACCACTTCTTCCGCGGCCGCGGCGAGAGCGGCTTCGAAGGCGACGTCATCTACTTCCAGGGTCACGGCGCGCCGGGCCTCTACGCCAACGCCTTCCTCGAAGGGCGCATCTCCGTCGGGCAGCTGGAGGCGTTCCGCCGCGAGCTGGCGGCCGGGGGAGGCCTGTCCTCCTACCCGCATCCGTGGCTCATGCAGGACTTCTGGGAGTTCCCGACCGTCTCCATGGGCCTGGGCCCCATCTCCGCCATCTACCAGGCGAAGTTCAACCGCTACCTGCGCGACCGCGGCCTCCGCGATCCGCAGAACCGCAAGGTCTGGGCCTTCCTCGGAGACGGCGAGACCGACGAGCCGGAATCGCTCGGCGCCATCAGCCTGGCGGCCCGCGAGAAGCTTGACAACCTGATCTTCGTCGTCAACTGCAACCTGCAGCGCCTCGACGGCCCCGTCCGCGGCAACGGCAAGATCATCCAGGAGCTGGAGACCAACTTCCGCGGCGCCGGCTGGAACGTCATCAAGGTCATCTGGGGCTCGGACTGGGATCCGATCATCGAGGCCGACAACACCGGCCTGCTGATCCAGCGCATGAACGAGACGCTCGACGGCGAGTTTCAGAAGTACACCGTCGAGAACGGCTCGTACGTGCGCCGCGAGTTCTTCGGCCGCTATCCCGAGCTGCTCGAGCTGGTGAAAAACTATTCGGACGACCAGATCCACGCCCTGCGCCGCGGCGGCCACGATCCGGCCAAGGTTTACGCCGCGTTCAAGGCCGCGGTGGAGCACACCGGCTCGCCGACCGTCATCCTGGCCAAGACCGTCAAGGGCTACGGCCTCGGCCTGGCCGGCGAAGGGCGCAACATCTCGCACCAGCAGAAGAAGCTCTCCGAGGCCGAGATCAAGCTTTTCCGGGACCGCTTCGACATCCCGATCCTGGACGAGAACCTGCCGGACATCCCGTTCTACCGGCCGGACGAGAAGAGCGAGGAGATCCAGTACCTCATGGAGCGGCGCCACGCCCTCGGCGGCCCGGTGCCCAGCCGGCGCGTGCGCAAGGAGCCGCTGCCGCAGCCCGAGGCCTCCATCTGGGAGCGCTACCACTCCGGCGTCGACCGCGAGGTCTCGACCACCATGGTGTTCGTCCAGATGCTGACCCAGCTCATCAAGGACCCGGTGATCGGCAAGCAGGTCGTGCCGATCGTGCCGGACGAGGCGCGCACCTTCGGCATGGAGTCCCTGTTCCGGCAGGTCGGCATCTACTCCCACGTCGGCCAGCTCTACGAGCCGGTCGACAAGGACGTGCTGCTCTACTACAAGGAGTCCACGGACGGCCAGATCCTGGAGGAGGGCATCACCGAGGCGGGCTCGATGGCGTCGTTCATCGCCGCCGGCACCTCGTACGCCACCCACGGCATCGACGCCATCCCGTTCTTCATCTTCTACTCGATGTTCGGGTTCCAGCGCGTGGGCGACCTCATCTGGGCCGCCGCGGACCAGCGGACCCGGGGCTTCCTGCTCGGCGCCACGGCCGGCCGCACCACGCTCAACGGCGAGGGCCTTCAGCACGAGGACGGTCACAGCCACGTGCTGGCGAGCGTCGTGCCGAACCTCGTGGCGTTCGATCCGGCCTACGCCTTCGAGCTGGCCGTGATCCTGGAGGACGGCCTCCGGCGCATGTACAAGGACCGGGAGGACATCTTCTACTACATCACCCTCGCCAACGAGAACTACCCCATGCCGCCGATGCCCGAGGGCGCGAAGGAGGGGATTCTCAAGGGGCTCTACCACTTCAGCGGTCCCCCCCTTGCCGGGTCAGCCGGGCCAGCCGGACCTGACGGGGCGGAAGGGACTGAAGGCGGAGACAGGCGCCCGCGGGTCCACCTCCTGGGCAGCGGCTCGCTGCACCGCGAGGCCCTGAGGGCGCAGGCGATCCTGGCCGAGCGCTACGGCGTCGCGGCGGACGTCTGGAGCGCCACCAGCTACAAGGAGGTGCGCCGCGAGGCCCTGGAGACCGAGCGCTGGAACCGTCTCCATCCGGACCAGGAGCCGCGCAAGCCGTACGTGGTCTCGCTCTTCGAAGGGGACGACCGGCCGATCCTGGCGGTGTCCGACTACATGAAGCTGGTCCCCGACCAGATCGCGCGCTGGCTGCCCGGGCGTTTCCTCCCTCTGGGCACCGACGGCTTCGGCCGCAGCGACACGCGCGAGGCCCTGCGCCGCTTCTTCGAGGTGGACGCCGAGTCCTTGACCGTCGCGGCCCTGTCCGAGCTGGCCCGGCGGGGAGAGGTCGACGCCGCCACCGTACAGCGGGCCATCGCGGAGCTGGGGGTCGACCCCGAGGCGCCGTACGCCCTATCCGTCTAAAGTACTTGTCCAAGGCATTCGTCTGATAACGTTGTTGCCCGAAAAACGATCTTCTGGAGGATTGAAACCATGCGGTGCAAAGCTCTTCTTCAAGCCCTTTCCCTGACGCTTCTTCTGCCGGCCCTCGCGGCAGCCGAGACCTACAAGGTCGACGCCGGCCACAGCGGCGTGAACTTCACCATCCGTCACTTCGTGTCGAACGTCTCCGGCCGCTTCTCGGACTTCAGCGGCACCATCAAGTACGACAAGGCCAATCCGGCGGCGTCGAGCGTCAGCTTCCAGGTCCAGGCCAAGTCGGTCGACACCGGCAACGGCGACCGGGACAACCACCTGCGCGGCGATGACTTCTTCGGCGTCGAGAAGAATCCCGTCTGGAGCTTCACCAGCACCTCCGTCAAGGCCAAGGACGCAGACACCCTGGAAGTCACGGGCGACCTGACCATCAAGGGCGTCACCAAGAAGGTGACGATCCCGGTCGACGTGCTCGGCACGGTGAAGACTCCGCAGGGCGGTGAGAAGGCCGGCTTCGAGACCACCTTCAAGGTCGACCGCAAGGAATACGGCATCACCTGGAACCGGGCGCTCGACACCGGCGGCGCCATCCTGGGCGACGAGGTGAAGGTCACCATCTCGATCGAAGCCGACGGCCCGGCCCCGGCCAAGAAGTAGCTCCCTTTCCTCGCTTCAGCCCTCTCCTTCAACCCTGGAGGAGAGGGCGTCTGAGTTGACGAAGAGGTGTCGATGGTTATGACGGACGACCTCGGATCCGACGACAACACTCCAGGTGTAGTGGCTGAGGATCTCTTCCGGCGATACCACCGCCCGGTCGTCTCCTTCTTTCTCCGCCGGGGATTTTCGGTGGATGAGAGCCGCGACCTCGCCCAAGAGACATTTCTTCGGGTCTATAGAAATAGAGAGAGCTTCCGCGGGGACAGCAGCATCGAAACCTGGCTGTTCCAGATCGCGGCGAATCTCTACAAGAACCAGCTTCGGACTCAAGGGACCCTGAAGAGGGACCGGGAGGAGATCCCCCTGGAGGAGTCCGAAGCGGGAACGGTGGCCCTGGACGGCGAAGGCGAAAACGATCCGCTGGAGGCCATCCTGGGGCGCGAGCGGGAGAAGCTTCTTCGCGACGCCCTGGCGGAGCTTCCGCCGCAGATGAAGAAGGCTGTGTTCCTGCGCGTGGACGGCGATTTGAAGTATCGTGAGATCGCGGAGGAGATGAGCGTCTCCATTGAGACCGTCAAGGCGCACTTGTATCAAGCAAGGCAGCACCTCCGGGACCGGCTGGGAAATTATTTTACAAGTGAAGAGTATTGACGTGAGCCAAGAAAAACCATCCCTCAACGCTGCGATCCGCCACCTTGCGGAACGTGAGCGCAGCACCGAGCACGCCACCCCCCGGGAGCTGACCGCCTACCACGAAGGCTCCCTCCCCACGGAGGCCGAAGCCCGCGTCCGCCAGCACCTGGCGCTCTGCCGGCACTGCAGCGACCTCCTCCTCGATCTGGCCGGCTTCGCCACCCTGGCCCCGCCTGCGGGAGTGCCGGAGCTTACCGATGCGGAGGTGGAGGAGGACTGGCAGGCGTTGAAGGCGAAGCTGGCGGCGGAGAGGAGAGAGGTGGAAGAGCAGGCTGCGGCGGTGCTACCGTTCCGCGCTCCCGTGACGGCTCCATCCCCAGAAGCGCCATCGAGGCGTAAGGCTCGCCTTTGGGCTCAAGCGGCTGCCTTGGTTGTAGCCGGGGGGCTAGGGCTCCTGTGTGGATTGAATCTCACCCCAAGGTCTACGGTCGAGGGTGGGGCCATCAATGTGCTGGATACTACGCCGACCCGAGGAGGATTGTCAGAGGAGGACTTGGATCTCTTCCCTGGAAACGTTGCCATCACAGTTCAATCTTATGCCAAGGATGAGTACGCCCTGTTTGAAGGGCGGATCCTGCAAGGTGAACGCGAGGTCTGGAGAACCTCTTTCAAGGGTAACTCTTCGCCAAGTGGTTCATTCGTCATCCCTGGCGGAACCCTTCCCGCAGGGCGTTATCTGGCAAAGACCTACGGCCGGCTCGCGAATGATCCAGGAGAACACTTAATCAGCGAGAAGCCTTTCGAGATCAATGCTCTTTAACCGCTGTAAATTCACGCTTGCGGGAGTGCTGCTGGCGTGCTTGGCGACCGCCCCCGTCGAGCCCTACTCTCGGACTCCTCCCTCACCTGCCTCACGCCCGGCGACCTCGAAGAGGCCGATCCGCAGCTCGGAAGTCCGAAAAGAGATTGCGGCAGGTCGTCGGCTGGAAGAGGTCGACGCCAGACAGGCAAAGGATCACTACGATCGTGCCTTCAGGTTGGCCGAGGCCGCAGGGGATCAGGGAGGGCTGGCAATGGCCCACAATGGGTACGGCTCGCTCGCCTTCTATCGCGGCGAGCTTCAGACTGCGTTCACCGAATATCGACGAGCGCTTCAAATCTGGCCCTCGGTAAACGAACCCTCTGAACAGGCGCTGACGAACTGCGATCTCGGGCAACTTCTCTTGACGGTCGGTTTGAGTGAAGAAGCCCTGAAGTACTACGAGCAGGCTCGAAAGCTCAGCCAGGTGGAATCTCGGCGGGACGTGCTGGGCATGGTTTACGATGGCTTGGGTCTCGCGTACCACGATCTCGACAAGCTGGATAAAGCTTTGTGGGCTTATGAGAACGGCTTGAGAGTGGCTCAGGACCAGGAAGACCGGGCTCGCACCCTCCAGCGACGCGGAAATGTCTACCGAGATCAAGGCAAGATGACCCTGGCAAGACAGGGTTTGGAGGAGGCTGCATCCACAGCAAGACGAGCCGGGAGCCTTCGCTGGGAGGCTTTCTCCCTGGCGGATCTTGCTCATCTGGAGGATGTCCAGGGGAGAGAATCCGAGGCCCTTCGTCTATTTGACGAAGCCTATAGGCTTCTTGAATCCGTTCCGGAGCCTCTGGCCCAGGCGTCTATGCTCTTCGGCCGAGCCGAGGTCCTCCGCGACCTCGGGCGATATGAGGATGCCCTGGCCTCGCTGAAGCGATCGATCGATCTAGTTGAGGCAAGCCGCACAGGCCTTGAAGACGTCGGGGCGCGGGTCGGCTTCTTCTCCTTCCGGCAGAAGTACTACGACCTCTATGTCACACTCTTCATGGAGCTCTATCGGCGCGACCGGGATGTCAGTCGAGCCGTGAAGGCCTTCGAGATCAGCGACCTGTCGCACTCACGGTCTCTATTGGACGATTTTGGTAGAGAAGAGGGGAGCCGTCTCCAGGAGATTCAGCGAAAGCTTCTGGACAAGGAGACGACTCTCCTCTCGTATTCGCTCGGAGAGCGTGGCAGCTACCTGTGGGTGGTCAATCCGGACCGGATCGATGCCTTCGACCTGAAGAAAGGCCGGAACGTCATCGAAGGCCTGGCCGCGGAGACGTGGAGAGAGCTGTCGAGTGACAGGAACCGTGGTTGGAAGGCCAGGGAACTGGCCCTCGCCATCCTTCCGGCTGCCGCAGAGCCCTTGCTCCGCAAGCGACTCCTGGTTCGAGCAGACGGTGCCCTGCATCAGATCCCATTTGCCGCGCTGCCCTCGACTCGGGGCGAACTGATCGATCGACACATCATCAGTTACGTGCCCTCAGCCTCCTATCAAGTGGAGATGCGACGGAACCTCTCGGGCCGGCAGCCGGCACCCAAACAACTGGCGTTGCTGACGGACGCCGTCTTCAACCGGGACGACCGGAGGTTGAACGGCGTCAAAATAGACTCTCGAAGCCAGAGTCGGGGGCTGGTGGGAGAGTTGGACTATGGCAGTTTGTCACGACTGCCCGATACGGCTGACGAGGCTGACGCCATCCTCAAGTTGGTTCCGCCCTCCGACCGATTTCTGGCGATTGGATTCGAGGCCAACCGTGCTACGGCCATGGATCCGTCCCTGTCGCTCTACCAGATCCTGCACATCAGCACGCATCACATCTACAACGACCACCCTGACTTCAGCGGGCTCGTGCTGTCTCGCTACGACCACCGGGGAGTGTTGCAGGAGGGCCTGCTTCGAGCTTCGGAGATCTACAAGCTCAAATTTCCTGCGGAATTGGTCGTCCTGAGCGCCTGTGGAAGCGGCCTGGGCCCCAGGGTGCGAGGCGAGGGGCCGATGGGAATGACGCGGGCCTTCCTCCATGCCGGGGCCAAGCGAGTTGTGGTCAGTCTATGGAATGTCCGGGACGACTGGACGAAGGAATTGATGGAGCGGTTTTATCATCAGATGCTGGTCGAGAAGCTCCCGCCCTCAGAGGCGCTCCGGGCTGCTCAATTGTCCCTGCGTGGCGAAAGATCGTCCCAGCTAAGCTTGCCCAAGGCCTGGGCCGCGTTCTTGCTGCAGGGCGAGCCTTACTGAAATTCCTCCAAGCGACGACTCCTGCCACACCGCCGACACCCGCTACGAGCGTTGATGCGGCGCTCCAGGTTTGTCAGCCCCCCAACAATTATCTGCAGCTGGTGTCTATTCGAATGACCGGGGCGACTGAATCGCATCCGCCATGCTTGAAAGGAGATCCCAATGGAGGGCAAGACCACGCAGTTGGATCCGCAGAGTGACGTCACGGCCAAGGGAAACAAGAGCTACCCCACGCCGGGGGAAGATCCCGCACCCGCCCAAGATGACGGCACAGGGAAGGGAAACCAGAGCTATCCCGTCGCTGGCGCAGTACCCGCTCCGGCTCAGGATGACGCCACCACGAAGGGCAATCAGAGTTATCCCACCGAAGGCAAGTGACCAACCGCTGGCAGGCGGGTGAAGGCCCGCCTGCCGCGACCTGCGCAGGAGGTGCACGGATGATCACAAGGACAAATCTCGGCGCGGGTGGCATTGATGGAGACACCGGCCGACCGGTTTCCCCCCGCGAGGTTGAGGAGATCCTCTTAGAGCGGCTCGCGAAGTCGAAGAAGCGGCGTGTTCGCGAGCTCAAGGACGGAGTCGACGCCAACGATCTGAGCCAGGCCGGATGGGGCGTCGTCGTGTCCGGCTCCGATCGCTTCGCCTCCGAGAGCCTCGACGCTCTTGAGCCCCTGCTCAAGCTTCGCAGAGAACAGGCAGGCTCTCTCTACAAGATCTACGCAGGCGAGAAGGGTTATGTCCGCGGCGAGGACAAACTGGATTTTCTCGCCCGCATGGGAGCTGGCCCCGGCAGAGTCGATCCGAAGAAGGTTCCCTATTACCTGCTTCTGGTGGGCAGTCCGGAGGACATCCCCTTCGAATTCCAATATGGGCTCGATCACCACCATGCCGTGGGGCGGGTTCACTTCGAGACGCCAGAGGCTTTCGCTGCCTACGCTGCGGCAGTTGTTGCAGCCGAGGACGAGTTCAAGCCGAGTCCAAAGGTCGCCTTTTTTGGCCCCTGTCAGGACGCGGGGACCGAGGTCAGCAATGAGCGATTGCTGAAGCCGCTGATCGAAGAGCTTGATGGCAAGCCTGGCTGTCAGTGTGAGACCTACCTGGCAGAGAAGGCTACCAAAGAGCGACTGCGGCGACTTCTCGGAGGAGACGAGACGCCGGATCTCCTGTTCTCGGCTGGTCACGGTGTCTACTACAAGAACGGACATGTTCGCCAACGGAGTCACCAGGGCGCCCTCGTATGCCAAGACTGGCCGTGTACGGAAGCTGCCGGGCCGGAGCATGTCTTTTCGGCCGCTGACCTTGACGGGCCTGCCCGCTTGCTGGGCCTCATCGCCTTTCTGTTTGCCTGCAACAGCGCGGGTACTCCGGTCAACAATGACTTTGCCTCCAGAGTCGAAGACATGCGGGCAGTGTCGCCGAAGCCCTTTGTGTCGAGCCTGGCGCAGCGTCTGCTCAGCCACCCGGATGGCGGAGCCCTGGCCGTCATCGGCCACGTGGAGCAGGTGTGGCAGCAGTCTTTTCTCTGGCGCGATACGGGCTCACAGATCCTCCCGTTCGTCGAGACCATGAATCGGCTGCTTGGTGGAGGCCGGGTTGGCTGGGCCATGGAGCCGCTCAACCAGCGATTCTCCGACATCTCGACGGTTCTGGGAGAGCTACTCAAGAAGGCCTTTCTTGAAGACACTCTGGACCGAAAGGCCCTCGCCGAGCTCTGGATTGAGAGCCAGGACGCTCGAAACTACGTCGTCGTCGGCGATCCCGCAGTGAGGCTGCGCACGGCCGGGAAGAAGAAGCGCATGCTGCGGAGCCTCGATTGAATGCAGAACGGAAAGGGCCACCATCAGGAGGGCTTCCACACAGCCTCCTCTCCTGACTGGGACCGTCTCCTCTCGGGAGACATGACCGGCACGCTGAAAGCGCTGAGAGCCTGGCTCGGGCCGCGCCGGGTTCCCGATACGGAGATGGAGCACGGTTACTGGGACGCTCTGGCCAACCACGCGTCGGGCTCGGAGCTGGCTGAAGCCGTGCTGGAGCGTTTGAACCTCGAAGGCGATCAGCTGTTGGACCTGGAGTCTTCCGATCTGTCGCGGCTCCGGGATCTCTTGGAGGGCGCGGCGCGGGAACGGCTCGACCAGCTTGGCCTTCCTCCCGGCGAGCGCGACCGCATCCGCCGGCATTCGTTTCTGCTGGCCGAAGCGGTTTTCGAGACTGACAGGAGCCTGCCCCAGGCGGCGGCCCTCTACGCGCTGGCTCATGAAGCGACGGCAGGGAAGGATACGTTTTCGCTCTACGAGGCGATCCTGCTGCGGTTCAAGCTGGGCAATGTGATGCTTCTGCTGGACGAGAAGCCCGAGCGCCGTCGGCGGTGCATCGCTCTAGTCCGGAAGGCAGCCACGCTGACGGAAGCGATGCGGGCTTCGGAGCGGGTTCCCCAGGATGCGCTGCGGGCGCTGGCTCTGGAGATTCGCATGTGGCTCGGGCATCGGGAGGAAGAGGCGGGGGAGCGGGAGGCCGCGGCCGAGTCCTTCCGCGCCGCGATGAGCTGTGCCGTCAAGGTGGACGATCGAGTCGAGTGCGCGGCACGTGCGGCCTCGGCGCTATGCACCTGTGGCCGCCACCGGGAGGCCCGGGAGGTTCTCCTGTCGGTCAGCGAGGAGGTCGAGGTCGTCGAAAACGCGATGGTCCGGGACTTCTGGGAAGCGGTCCTGTGGAGCCTGAACGATGGTTGAGAAGCGGCTCGTCTGGAGGTATGCGGATCTTTTTCTTTCCATCGCCCACAACCCTGCGGGCCTTGGGTATCGCGTTCAAGGACATCTTCCTGATGGAGTGGAGAAGTCCGCGGTGATCACCAATCCCCTCTCTGCGGAAGAGCTAGATCAGGTCCGATTGGCCTTCTCTGACCCCAAATCTGGAGCTGTAACAGCTCAGAGAGTTGGCAGGAGGCTCTTCGACTCGGTCTTTTCAGGAGATGTTGCGCTGCTTCGAGCTCTCGCCCTGCATGGGCTCAAGAGAGGCCAGGGCCTGCGTCTTCGATTTCGCTCGGGCGCCGCGGATACGTCCGATTGGCCTGTCGAGCTGTTGCACGATTCACGGGACTTCCTCGCTTTGAGGAGACGAAGCCCGATCGTACGGTACCTGGGATCTCCAAAACCTGTCGACACGGTCCGAATGGCCGGCCCCCTGAGTATCCTCGTCGTCGTTTCAAACGTGGCATCTCAGGTTCCACTCGACGTGGAGACCGAGTGGGATGAGATCAGGCAGGGTCTCGCTCCACTTGCCCAGAGGAGAAAGCTGGACATCAAACGCCTTGACAATCCGACGCTCTCTGAGCTTGCCGAAGCTCTGGCTCAGGGCGTCTTCCACGTGCTCCATTTCATGGGGCACGGCTCCCTCGCACCGACGGGAGAAGGCGTTCTCCTGCTCCGCGACAGCGAGGAACCCTCGGTGGCTGTGTCTGGAGCAACGCTTGCCTTCGTGCTCCGGGCCCACCCCTCCATGAGGCTGGTGATCCTCAATGCTTGCGAAGGGGCCTGCGCAGGTCGAGACGACCGCTTCTCGGGAGTTGCACAGAACCTCATTAGAGAAGAGATACCGGCTGTGGTGGCCATGCAAGCCAGAATTCCTGACGATTCAGCCGTTGTTTTTGCGTCGCGGTTCTACCGCGAGTTGGCGAAAGGTTCTCCTGTGGACCGTGCTGTGACTGAAGCGCGCCGATCGCTTTACGTCCGGCGAAATGGAAAGGATCTGGACTGGGCGATCCCTGTCCTGTTTCTAGGGGCTGCCGACGGACGGCTTTTTCGGCCACCCATTCCCTGGGCAAGAATCGGCTTCGCCGTGTCGGTTCTGGCCCTCTCGATTGGTATCTGGATGTGGGCTCCCTGGAAGAACCATTGCCCGTCTCCTGTAGGTGTCGACATGGAAATGGCATGGATCCCGGCAGGAAAGTTTCTGATGGGCTCCGGCAAGAAAGGTGAGCCGCCGATCGAAGTTACCATCCCGAGGCCCTTTTGCATGGGAACTACCGAAGTGAGCCAGAAGCAGTGGGAGGAGATCATGGGGACCAACACGGCGAAGGACATGGAGCCGCGCGGAGACGACCTGCCGATGGGGAGCGTGACCTATGTAGAGACGAAGGATTTCTTCCGCAGGTTGAACGCGTTGGAGCAGACGAATGCGTACAGGCTCCCCACGAAAGAGGAATGGGAATACGCCGCCCGTGGCCCAGGGGATGGCGAAGGAGGGAACTGCCTGCGTGGCGACGACTACAGCGAGCTCGCTCCGACCGGCACCTTCCGCAATAGCGATTGGGGTCTTTACGACATGCTCGGCAACGTGTGGGAGTGGGTCGACCAGCCACCGAGCCTTGGCTTGATGGGCGGTCAGGGCGAGCCCATCAGGGCAGGAGGCGCTTTCGATTCCTCCCCGGTAAACTGTCAGCCCTCGACCAGAAGCCCTCGCGGGCGTGACCGCAACAACAAGAACACCGGCTTCCGGATCGTCCGCGAAATCCAGTCGATCCCGTAGACAAAAAAAGGGCCGGGAGGGGAGGTCGTCCCCCTTCTCCCGGCGAGGCGTTGGCGCTATGCCAATGTCTGTAGACACGGGCCGCGGGGGAATGTTTGGTCCCGCGGCGAAATCTCACTTCCCGCCGAGCGCTGCCTTGCGGGCGGCCTCGAACTCGTCGCCGGGAGTCCAGGTCGGAAGCTGGGCCGCGTTTGCGATCTCCAGGCCGGCCAGGAAGCCCAGGTGGGCGTCCTCGATCATGCCGTCGAAGTTCCAGTCCGCGGTCAGCTGGTCGCTCGGCTGGTGGTAGTTGGCGGCCTCCCAGGCCTCCAGGGTCTCCTTGCCCCAGTCCGCCGGACGGTCCCGGAACTTCGTGCCGGTGTCGAAGTAGATCGCCGGCACGCCGATCCGCGCGAAGCTCAGCTGGTCGGAACGGTAGAAGAAGCCCTTGTCCGGAAACTGGTCTCCGACCACGGCGCGGCCCTGCTTCGCCGCCAGAGACTTCACGATCGAGTCCAGGGACGACTTGCCCAGGCCGATGAAGGCCAGCTCCTCCGAACGACCCCAGATGTTGCCGCCGTCGAAGTTCACGTTCGCCGCGATCTTCCCTGGGGGGAAGGTCGGATGCCGGGCGTAGTAGCCGGAGCCGAGCAGCCCCTGCTCCTCGGCAGCCACGAAGAGGATGAGGATCGACCGCTTCGGCGGCTCCGGCAGCGCCGCGAAGCCCTTGGCGATGGCCAGGATCAGCGCGGAGCCGGCGGCGTTGTCCAGGGCGCCGTTGTAGATGGCGTCGCCGGCCTTGTCCGGCTCGCCGATACCGAGGTGGTCGTGGTGGGCGGTGTAGATGACGACCTCGTCCTTGAGCTTGGGATCGCTGCCGCGCAGGAGGCCCGCCACGTTACCGGTCTTCTTGCGCGAGATCTTGTTCTGGAGCGTGAGGGAGCTGGTCACGCCGAGCGGCACGGGCTTGAAGTCACGGCTCCGGGCCTGCTTGATCAGGGCGTCGAGATCCTGGCCGCCCAGCTTGGCGAGCTGCCGCGCCGCGTCCTCGGTCGTCCAGGCCGCGACCTGGAGCCTCGGCTCGTTTTCCGCGGGCAGCTCGAACTGCTCGCCGGTCCAGGAGGTCTGGATCACCTGCCAGCCATAGCCAGCCGAAGGAGTCGTGTGGATGATGATGGCGCCGGCAGCGCCCTGCCGGGCCGCGCTCTCGTACTTGTAGGTCCAACGGCCGTAGTAGAGCCGGCGGTTGCCTTCGAAGAGCTTGGGATCCCAGTCGGGATCGTTGTTGAGCATGACCAGGATCTTGCCCTTGAGGTTCATGCCCTTGAAGTCGTCCCATTGGTACTCCGGAGCCTGGATGCCGTAACCCACGAAGACGAGCTCCGCGTCCTTGAGCACGGACTGGTCCTTTTGCACTCCGCTGGCGGCGATGAACTCGTCCCACTTCTTGAGGGAGACGCTCTGGCCGCCCTTGCTGAACCCCCAGGTGTCGGGCACCGTCGAGTCCATCCCCACGATGTCGAAGGACTGAAAGTAGGTGCCGTTCTCGCCGCCCGGCTCGTAGCCGAGGGTCTGGAGCGTGCTGGCGAGATAGAGCTGGGTCAGGCTGTCGCCCCGGCTGGCGGGCCCGCGGCCTTCGAGCAGATCGTCGGCGAGGAAGCGGATCGGCCCCTCGATGGCGTGGCGGTTGATCGTCTGGGTGGCGCGCTCGACCGCGGTGTTGCCGACCGTCGGGCTCGTCTGGGCGGCGAGCCCGGCGGGGAGCGCCAGCGCGAGAAGCGGTGTCAACCCTCGTTGAATCCATCTGTTCCGTACTTTCAAAGGAAAACCTCCATGACGGTGACGTTGTCCGGCCGTCCACTTTAACAGACGGCTCCGATGGCCCCTTCCCGGCCGTGCTATGGTTCCGCGAGGGGCGGCGACTTCGATGAGGCTGAGGATGATGGTGCGAGACTGCCTGTACCTGAACTGGGCTCTCCCCTTGGAGATTCTGCCTGCGCCTCCGGCGCCGCTGCGCTATCAGCTTCATGCGTGGGAGGGGCGGGACTGGGTGTTCGCCTCGGCCCTCCTGTTCCACCAGGACGCGATCCGCTTTTCCGCCCTGCCCCTCTTCCAGGTCAGCTTTCCGCAACTCAACCTCCGTCTCCATGTCGTGGATGCCGACGGCGTCCCCTCGGTGCTCTTCCGGCGGATGCTGATGCCGGGCTGGATGGCTCCCGGGGTCCGGCTGATGGGACACCAGCCGGCGTCCTCGGCGCGGCTGCGCTTCCCGCGGCCGTCGGTCGACCTGGGGGACGGCCCCTGGCGCTGGCGGGTGGAGCGCGGAGGGGCCCTGGACATCCGGGCCTGGCGCGACGGCTCGGCCATCCCCTCGCCGATCACCGGACCGCGGCTGGGCTCCTGGGAAGAGACCGTGCGGTACTTCCAGATCCGCCCGCGGGGCTACGCAGAGAACAACGGCGGTCCGGCGCGCCGGGTCGAGATGAAGCGGCCGGCGGCGCAGGTCTGGCCGCTGCGGGCCGAGATCGACGGCGAGGCGTGCCTGCCCCAGTGGTTCCGGCTGCCGGGCCTGCCGGGGCTACCGGCGAAGGGGCTGCAGTGGCCGGCCCTGCACTCGGCCTGGCTGTGCCCGGAGGTCCCGTTCGTGTTCGACCTCGCGCCGGCTCCCCGGGAGATGACGATGTCGCGCGGGATGCCGCAGCCGGCGGCGGGGCGGGTGGTGGAGGCTTGGCGGACGAAGGCCGCGTTGAGATCGTTGCGGACGATGCGAACGAGTTGCGAGGACGATTCCTCTGGCGAGGGACGCCCCGGGCTCGTGCTAGCATCCGCCGCATGAGCATCGTCCACCCCAAAGATCGCCGGCCGCAGCGCATTGCGGTCCTGCCTGGTGACGGCACCGGCAAGGACGTGACCGTGGAAGCGGTCAAGGTTCTCGAGGCTGCCGCCGAGACCTGGAGCCTTCCTCTCGAGCTGGTCCATCTGGACTGGGACGCCGACCGCTACCTCGCCACGGGCGAGACGCTGCCGGCCGGTGCGCTTGAGGATTTCCGTCAAAACTACGCTTCCATCTTCATCGGCGCCTACGGGGATCCCCGGGTGCCGGACATGAAGCACGCCGCGGACATCCTCCTCGGCATCCGCTTCGGACTCGACCTCTACATCAACCTCCGGCCGGTCAAGCTCTACGCCGACCGCCTCTGCCCGCTCAAGGACCGCACCAAGAAGGACATCGACTTCGTGGTCTTCCGCGAGAACACCGAAGGCGCCTACGTGAACGTGGGCGGCAATTTCAAGAAGGGCACCGCCGACGAGGTCGCCGTCCAGGAAGAGATCCACACCCGCAAGGGCGTGGAGCGGATCATCCGCGCCGCCTTCGAGTACGCCGTGTCGCACGGCCGCCGCGAGGTGTGCATGAGCGACAAGTCGAACGTCATGCGCTATGGCCACGACCTGTGGCAGCGCGTGTTCGCCGAGGTCGGCGCCGAGTACCCGCAGATCGAATCGCGCCACCTGTTCGTCGACGCGCTGACCATGCAAATGGTCAAGAGCCCGCAGAGCTTCGACGTCATCGTGACCAACAACATGTTCGGCGACATCGTCACCGACCTCGGCGCAGCCCTCCAGGGCGGCCTGGGCGTGGCGGCGTCGGCTAACCTCCATCCCGGACAGACCTCGATGTTCGAGCCGGTCCACGGCTCGGCTCCGAAGTACGCCGGCACCGGCAAGGCGAACCCCGCCGGCGCCATCCTCTCGGCGGCCCTGATGCTGGACTACCTGGGGCATGAAGCCGCGGCGAAGGCCGTGGACGACGCCATGACCAGGACCTTTGAAGAGGGGCAGACCACTCCCGATCTGGGCGGCTCTCTCACGACCTCGCAGGTCGGCGACCTGATCGCGCGGGCTGTGGCGGTAAAATAGGCCGACACCCGAGCCGAGCGGAGGTTAGAGAGATGCAACCCAGTGAGTCTGAGCTGATCTACGACTGGAACCGGGCCGAAGGGCCGGACCTCCGGCCGGGCCGCGGCCGGGTGGAGCTCGACGACGAGACGCTGCGCGACGGGCTGCAATCGCCGTCCGTCCGCTCGCCCGTCATCGAGGACAAGCTGCGCATGCTCCACCTCATGGCGGATCTGGGCATCGAGTCGGCCGACCTCGGGCTGCCAGGCGCCGGTCCGCACGTGGTCCGGGACGTCGAGCGGCTCGCCCGCGAGATCGTGGATCAGAAGCTGCCGATCTTCCCCAACTGCGCCGCCCGCACCGTGATCGCGGACATCAAGCCGATCGTGGAGATCGCGCAGAGGACCGGCCTCGCCATCGAGGCCTCCTGCTTCATCGGCTCGTCCCCGATCCGCCAGTACGCGGAAGGGTGGACGCTCGACAAGATGCTCCGCCTGACCCGCGAGGCCGTTGAGTACGCGGTGGGGGAGGGGCTGCCGGTGATGTACGTCACCGAAGACACGACCCGCGCCAAGCCGGACGATCTGCGCCGCCTCTACACCGAGGCCGTGGAAGCCGGCGCCCGCCGGGTGTGCGTGGCCGACACCGTCGGTCACTCCACGCCGAACGGGGCGCGCGCCGTGATCCGCTTCATCCGCAGCGTGGTCGATGCCACGGGGGAAGACGTGAAGGTCGACTGGCACGGTCACAAGGACCGCGGCCTGTCGGTCATCAACGCCCTGGCTGCGGCCGAGGCCGGCGCCGACCGTCTCCACGGCACGGCCGTGGGCATCGGCGAGCGGGTGGGCAACTGCCCGATCGACGTGCTGCTGGTCAACATGCAGCTCCTGGGGTGGATCGACCGCGATCTGACCAAGCTCAAGGAGTACTGCCAGCTGGTGGCCGACAAGACCGGCGTGCCGCTGCCGGACAACTATCCGGTGGTGGGCCGCGATGCCTTCCGCACCGGCACGGGTGTCCACGCGGCGGCGATCATCAAGGCCCGCGCGCGTGGCGAGGAGTGGCTGGCGGACCGGATCTACTCGTCGGTGCCGGCGAGCCTGATCGGCGGACACCAGATCATCGAGATCGGCCCGATGAGCGGCGAGTCGAACGTGCTGTACTGGCTCCAGGAGCGGGGGATCGCGGCCGGCCCCGAGCTGGTGCAGGCGATCTTCCAGCACGCCAAGGCCGCGGACTGCACACTCGAAGAGGCGGAAGTTCTGGCCATCTGCAAAAGGTTTTGATCCCATTCCCCCTCTCCCCGGCCCTCTCCCCCGTGCCGGGGGAGAGAGGGAAAAGCGCGCCGGCGATCGAAGAATGTCTCAGGCCTCCCCCCCAGCTCCCCAGCCCCCCTGGAAACGGGCCCTCCGGCTCTACCTGGAGGGTCTTTCCGTCGAACGCGGTCTCTCGAAGAACACGGTCGACGGCTACCGCAACGACCTGACCCGTCTCGGCGAGTCGCTGGCCCTCAAGGGTGGCGCGGACCTCCTCACGGCGGACGCCGCCGCCCTCGCCGCCCACATGCGTGACCTCCGGCGGCAGGGCCTCGCGCCGCGCTCGATGACGCGGGCGCTCTCCGCCATCCGCGGCTTCTACACGCATCTCGTCGACACCGAAGAGCGTGCCGACGACCCAGCCGTCAACCTTCTTCCTCCCAAGCTGTTCAAGACGCTGCCCAAGGTTCTCACCGAGGCCCAGATCGAGTCTCTTTTGGCCGCGCCCGACGTAGCGACGCCGCTCGGCCTCCGCGACCGCGCCATGCTGGAGCTTCTGTACGCCACGGGCCTGCGGGTCAGCGAGCTGGTGGGGCTTCAGATCCCGCAGCTCCGCCTGGACGTCGGCTTCCTGGTGGCGTTCGGGAAGGGGAGCAAGGAGCGCGTCGTGCCGGTGGGGGAGCAGGCCGAGCACTGGGTGAAGCGCTACCTGCGCGACGTGCGGCCGGACCTGGCGGAGGGGCGGCACCAGACGGTGTTCGTGAACTCCGTCGGCCATGGCATGACCCGCATGGGCTTCTGGAAGAACCTCAAGGCCTACGGCGTCAAGACGGGAATCCGCGACCTGTCTCCCCACGTGCTGCGGCACAGCTTCGCGACCCACCTTCTGGAGCACGGCGCCGATCTCCGCGCGGTCCAGGCCATGCTCGGCCACGCCGACATCTCCACCACCCAGATCTACACCCACATCCATCAGGAACGCCTGAAGAGCCTCTACGACCGCTTTCACCCGCGATCCTAGGCAGGCGTGCTAGGATTCCGCCGCCTATGATCCAGGAGCTTTTCCGCATCGGTTCCTTTGCCATCAGCCCCTTTGGGGTTCTGCTGGTCTTCGCGTTCCTCGGCAGTTACGTCCAGCTCCTCTCCGGCATGCGCCGCCTGGGGATCGGCGACGACGAGGACGCCAGCGCGCTGGTCTTCGCCGCGGGTGTGGGCGGGATCGTCGGCGCCAAGGCCTACTACGCCATCCTCAACAAGGACTGGCACCTGCTGTTCGACCGCTCGGGGCTGGTCTGGTACGGCGGCTTCCTGCTCGGCGCGGCGGCGGTGCTGTTCACGATGTACAAGCGGAACCTGTTCCGCTGGGGCCTGGCCGATGTCGCGTCCCTCGCGCTCGCCCTGGGCTATGCCATCGGGCGGATCGGCTGCTTCCTGGTGGGAGACGACTACGGCCGGCCCACGGACAAGCCGTGGGGCGTGGAGTTCCCGGTCGGCCTCCCGCCGACCACGGCCGGCGAGATGCGGCGGATGTTCGGCGTCGACATCCCGGCCGGCATCGCGGACAGCGAGATGATGCGGGTTCATCCGACCCAGCTCTACGAGACGATCTCCTGCCTCGCCATCTGGGCGTTCGGCCTCTGGCTGTTCCGCCGCCAGGTCCGGGACGGCGAGCCCGCCGGCAAGGTCGCGCTCGTCGTGCTCAGCCTCCTGGCCGTCGAGCGCTTCCTGGTCGAGATCCTGCGGGCGAAGGACGACCGGTTCTTCGGCTCGTTCACACTGGCCCAGATGATCAGCGTGGCGCTCGTCGTGGTGTTCGCCGTGATTGCCGTGATGCGGCGCCGCCGGCTGGCCGCAGCCTGACGCCGTGTCTCCCCGCCGGATATTGCCCCGCCGGACACCGCCGCGCCTGCTGACCATCGCCGGCTCGGACTCCGGCGGGGGAGCCGGAATCCAGGCCGATCTCAAGACCTTCGCCGCGCACGGTGCCTACGGCATGAGCGCGGTCACCGCCCTCACCGCCCAGAACACCCTCGGCGTCACCGCCGTCCAGGAATCCCCGCCCGACTTCGTGGCCGCGCAGATCGACGCCGTGTTCGAGGACATGGGCGTGGACGCTGTCAAGATCGGCATGCTGGCGAGCGCCCCGATCATCCGGGCCGTCGCGGACCGGCTGCGGTTCTGGATGGCTCGGACCTCTGGCCTCCCCGTGGTGCTCGACCCGGTGATGATCGCAAAGAGCGGCCATGCACTGCTGCGCGACGACGCGGTCGAGGCGCTGATCGCGGAGCTGCTCCCGCTGGCCACGCTGGCGACTCCCAACCTGCCGGAGCTGGAGAGGATGACCGAGCTGCCCGTCCTGTCCATCGAAGACCGGCTGCGGGCGGCGACCGCGTTGTCGTCCCGCGGCCCGGCGGTGCTCGCCAAGGGCGGTCATTCCGAGGGTGCCGAGGGAGAGGAGCTCACGGACGCCCTCGTCGATCCCGGCGGCGCGTTCCACTTCTACCGTCATCCCAGGCTCGCGACCACGTCGACCCATGGCACCGGGTGTACGCTGTCGTCGGCCATCGCCGCGCGGCTGGCGCGGGGCGAGAGCGTGCCGGCCGCGGTCGGCGGCGCGGTCGCCTGGCTGCACGGCGCCATGGCGGCTGCGTATCCGCTGGGCGGCGGGCATGGCCCGGTGAATCATCTGTACGAGCTGTTCCCGAGGAATGGAGAGGACGACGAAGCATGAGCGAGGTTCTGGATCTACTGGTGGTGGGGGCGGGTCCCACGGGGATCGCGATCGGTGCCGAGGCGCGCCGCCGCGGAGTGAGCGTCCTGGTGGTGGACCGCGGGCCGATCACGGCCGCGATCCAGGGGTACCCCACCTTCATGGAGTTCTTCACCACCCGCGACCGTTTGGAAATTGCGGACATTCCGTTCTCCATTCCGGACGTGAAGCCCACCCGCCAGCAGGCCCTGGCCTACTACCGCTTCGTGGTCGACCGGTATCAGATCCCGCTCGCCCTGTATGAAGAGGTGGAGGCAGTGACGAAGGAGGGCGACCTCTTCGTGGTGTCGACCGTCTCCCGCGGCGAGAAGCGGGAGCACCGGGCGCGCGCCGTCGCGTTCGCCACCGGCTACTTCGGGAACCCGCGGCGGCTTGGCGTCCCCGGGGAAGATCTGCCCTGGGTCCATACCCGTTACAAGGAGGCCTATCCCCACTACAGCCAGGACGTGGTGATCGTCGGCGCCGGCAACACCGCGGCCGAGGCCGCGCTCGACCTCTGGCGCAACGGCGCCCGGGTCACGCTGGTCCATCGCCGCTCCCAGGTCAAAGCCGGGGTCAAGTACTGGGTCAAGCCGGACATCGAGAACCGCATCGAGGAGGGCTCCATCGCCGCCCGCTTCGACACCTGCGTGCTCGCCTTCCGCGAAGGCCAACCCGGAGGTCAACCCGGAGGCCAGGGCGCCGGCGTGGAGATCGAAGGCCCGAAGGGCCGCGAGCTGCTGCCGGCCGACGCGGTCTACGTCCTGGTCGGCTACACCCCCGAGGTCGAGCTGCTGCAGAGCTCGGGCGTCGCGGTCGATCCGGAGAGTCTCGAGCCCACCTTCGACCCGCAGACCTGCGAGTCGAACGTCCCCGGCCTCTACGTCGCCGGCACCATCCAGGCCGGCGCCCGCACCGACCGGATCTTCATCGAGAACTCCCGCGACCACGGGCCGCTGATCGTCGCGCACCTGGTGAGCCGGCTGGGGCGCGAGACCTAGTGGAGTGCGTCAGATATAGATGCCCTTTGTCCCTCCTCAGGCGCTCCCCCGAATCTTGATGCGACAAACGAGATTCCTGCTGGGACAACCGTGTTTGTCGCAGCAGAAACCCGGTTTGTCGCCTGCAGAAACCTCGTTTGTCACAGCAGAATCCCTGTCTGTCGCATCTGTGCCCCTAAATTCCGATGCGACAAACGACCATTCTGATGTGAAAAACTCGTAGCCGGATGCGACTCGGGAGTGATTTGATGCGACAAGCGGACTAGCCGCTGTAAGTTGACGTGAATTGCTGGGCGACGGAGAGGTTTCTGCTGCGAATTGCGGCCGAGTTACAACAGAATTCCCTACCGACGAGGAGGCGAGATGGCACCGGCACGTGAGGGAGTCCCGGCGCAGCCGGCGGAAGTCCAACCGGAAGGTACGCCCTTGATCCTCTGAGGGACAAAGGGCATCTTTATCGGGCGCACTACACTATAGGAGTCGGTGCCCCATGATCCGGAAGATCTTCAAGAGGAGACGAAATGCGTATCCTGCCTGTCCTGGCTGCGTTGCTCGCCGCGGCTTTGCCCCTGAAGGCCCAGATCGATGGATTCTCTGAGGCGATCGACGTGCGCGTCGTCAACGTGGAAGCCGTGGTCACCGACCGGCAGGGCGAGCGGGTCCGCGGCCTGTCGAAGGAGGACTTCCGGCTGCTAGTGGACGGCCAGGAGGTTCCGCTCGGCTTCTTCAATGAGGTCGCGGATGGGCTGATGGCCGCAACGGTCCCTGCGGAAGGGTTGGAAGGCGGCCGGGAGACTGCCGAGGAAACGGTCGGCCGCAACATCCTCGTCTTCGTCGACGACAGCTTCGGCATCGCGCCGCATCGCAACCTGGTCCTGGACCGGATCGGCAAGAGCCTGTCGCATCTCTCTCCGGCCGACCGGGTCGCGATGGTGGCGTTCGACGGCCAGAAGCTGGATCTCCTGACCGGCTGGACGGGGGACGGAGGAAAGATCGCCGAAGCCCTGATCAAGGCACGCGGACGCAAAGCGCACGGTCTCCTCATCCGGGCGCAGCTGCGAAACGTCAATCACGCCCTGGGCATGGCCACCTCGATCCAGGGGTTCAACACCCTGCCGGCTCAGACCACGGGAGGAGACGACGCCGGCCGCTTCGGCAGCGCCGACTGGATACCCGGATTCCAGGACTCCGACAGCGGTCCGGCGCTGGACATCTCGTCCCTTCTGAACCGGGTCGTGTCCGCCTCCGCGGCGGCAATGCGCGCCCTGCCGGCGCCGCAGGGGCGCAAGGTCATGCTCGTCCTCTCGGGCGGCTGGCCTTCGGTGGAGCGGGTGAGCTCGAGGGGGCTGCTGGCCAGCCGCCCGCAGTGGATGGAATGGATAGACAGCGAAGCCGGCGACGACGTGTTCCGGCCGCTCGTCGACACCGCGAACCTGCTCGGCTATACCCTGTATCCCGTGGACATGCCCGGCCTCGGCGCGGGCACCGGCGCGGATGTCGAGGACAACGACTTCGTCAACGCCTCCCTGATCTCCTCCCCCTGGGACCAGGCCACCGACTACGGCCTCAACTATCTGGCCCGGGAGACCGGCGGCAAGGCCGCGGTCAACTCCGCGCGGCTGGAGGCGCTGGACCGGCTGGCGGCGGACACCAGCTCCTACTACTGGCTCGGCTTCAGCCCTGCCTGGAGGGCCGACGACCGGCATCACCGGATCGACCTGGAGGTGAGGAAGCCGGGCCTGCGAGTCCGCACTCGCAGCGGCTTCACCGATTTTTCATCCAGGACCGAGATGGCCATGAGCACGGAGAGCCTTCTCCTGTTCGGCGAAGGGCAGCCCGGTCCGGCGGGCCGCATGCAGGTCGAGATGGGCAAGCCGCAGCGTGCGGGCTTCTCGGAAGTGAAGGTCAAGGCGACGCTGATCATCCCGGCCGAGGCCCTGACCGTCGTGCCGGTGGCCGGCGGCTTCGCAGCGGAGGCGAGCCTCTCCGTCGGCGCCCTGGACCGCTGGGGAGGCCGCTCCGACCTGCCGGTCGCGAAGCTGCGCCTCAACTTCCCCAAGGAGCCCAAGCCGGGCGACATGGTGCGCTACCGGACCCTGCTGCGCCTGAGCCGCGGCCGGCAGCAGGTGGTCTTCACCGTGAAGGACGCCCTCACCGGCGAGACGGTTTCGGCGCGGTTGGAGGACTACAAGCCTTGATCTCCCAGGGGGGCGACAACGTCGCCCTCTTCTTTCTCACGCCTCTTCGCGCCAGCTCTCTACGACGAGGCCTTCAACCTTGCGGAATTCGCGGAGGTTGTCGCTGACAAGGATGAGCCCCAGGGACATGGAGTGGGCAGCGATCATGAGGTCATAGGGGCCGATCGGTTCGCCCCGCCGCTCCAGGTCGCTCCGGATACGTCCGTACACCGCGGCAGCCTCCGCATCGAAGTCGGCGCAAACGATCTCATTGGCCAGGACATCGATCCGCTTGTGGTTCTCCTCGCGCTTCAGGCTCTTGTCGGCGCCATAGCGCAACTCGGCGATGACCACGGAGCTCAGGCAGAGATCCTCCGGGACCATCGCCTGGAGGCGGTCGACGACCGCCGCATGGCGTCGGTTCAGGTAGTCGACACAGACGTTCGTGTCGAGGAGATATCTCACGCGTCGAAGTCGGGGCCGGGATCCGCCGACAGGGGTTCTTCCGGATAGGGAAACTCAGGGGCCGATCCGGCCAACTCCAGGAACTCACGGCTCCAGCTTCGGCGGACAGGCTCCAGGATCACGCGCAGACCTTTCCGGAAGATGAGCACCTCGTCCTGGTCCTCGAACCGGTATCCCTTGGGAAGCCGCACGGCCTGGCTTCCTCCGCTTTTGAACAACTTCGCACGATCAGGCATGACGATCTCCTTGTTTGTGCCCTTGACCCAAGGATATACTATTTGTAGCTACACTTGGGAGCCGATGCTTCAACCTTGCCTGAAACTTTTTCAGCCCACCTCCAGTCAAAGAAAAACAGGAGGTGGCATCATGACAAAGAGAAGGGCTGGGTACTTGCTGGGTCTGTCGCTGGTCATGATCACGTTGTCCGTGGTGTCTTCGGCTCCGGTCAGGGCCGCCGAGGCCCAGGAGCCGCCGCCTCAGATCCCGGTCATCGGCGAGGTCATCGACGTGCGGGTCGTCAACGTCGAGGTGGTCGCCTCGTCCCAGTCCGGGCTGGTCCGCGGTCTCGCGGCCGGCGATTTCCGTCTCCTGGTCGACGGCAGGGAAGTCCCGATCGAGTTCTTCACCGAGGTGGCGGAAGGGGTGGCCGCCACACAGGCGGTTGCTCCCGAAAACAGCAAAAGCGGCCCACTTGCGCCTGTCGGTTCCGCCGAAGCGATCGGCCGCAGCTATCTGGTCTTCATCGACGAGTCGTTCTCGATCGCCAAGGCCCGCGACGTCGTGCTCGAAAACCTCGAGAAGGATCTGAAGCTCCTGAAGGGGGAGGACCAGATGGCCGTGCTGGCGTTCAACGGCGCCGCCATCGAGGTGCTCTGCCCCTGGAGCAGCGACAAGGCCGCGCTCGGGGCGGCCTTGAGCGCGGCCCGGCAGCGCAACGCCCACGGCAACAAGCTCCTGGCCCAGCACCGCAGCCTCGCCAGCGACCGCTCCTCGGCCATCGGTGCGGCCGAGGACGCGGGGCTGGACGGCGGGGACCTGGCCGTCATTCTCGGGGACCTGGACTCGCGGGTGAGCCCCGAGGCCCGCTCGGAGCTGGGGAAGACGGCTCAGGCCATGGCCGCGACGCTGCGGGGGCTGAAGCTTCCGCTCGGACGCAAGGTCATGATGCTGCTCTCCGGCGGCTGGGCGATGGGCGTGGCGCCCCGGCTCTATCAGCCGGTGGTGACCGCGGCCAACCAGCTCGGCTACACGATCTATCCGGTCGACGTGGCCAACCCCACGCCCGAGACGCTCAAGATGCTCAACATCGTTGCGGCGCAGACCGGCGGCAAGGTCGCGAACTCGATGCGCCAGGACGTGCTGAGCACCGTAGTGGCCGACACCGGTACCTACTACTGGCTCGGGTTCACGCCGACCTGGAAGGCGAACGACAGAGGCCATTCGATCAAGGTGGAGGCCCGGCGGGCCGGCGTCGAGATCCGCGCCCGCGGCAGCTTCCCCGATCTGTCCCGCAAGACCGAGAACCTGATGCGGGCCGAGAGCGTTCTGCTCTTCGGCGGCAACCAGGACGACCGCCGGCTGCGCATCCTGCTCGGTCAGGCCAGGCCCGTCGGGCGCAAGGAGATCGACGTCCCGGTGACCGTGGGCGTGCCGGTCGAGGCGCTCGCCCTGACCCCTTCGGGCAGGGGCTACATCGCCGAGGCGCCGCTCGCCGTGGCCACCGTCGACGGCGACGGCGGCCGGGCCGAGATCCCGACCGCGAAGCTGCGGGTCGCGGTCAAGGAGCCCCCGCGGGCCGGCGGCTACGCCCGCTTCGAAACCACCCTTCGCCTGCGCAAGGCCCAGCAGCGGCTGGTCTTCACGGTCCGCGACGAGGTCAACGGCAGCACCCTCTGGCAGGAGGTGGAGCTGACACCGAAGGACGACATCCCCGGAGTTGCTGCCGTCAAGGCGGAGAGACGGTAGGCGTCCTCTCCGGATGACGACGTTCTTCTGAATCAACACCGGAGCGGCGCGTCCGCCCCGTGCTTTCAACCGTTGTCCCTCACCTGGCCCCCCGGCATCGTCCTTGCTGAGACCCTGGATCGTGGACGAAGCTGGATTACAACCCCGGAACCTGGTTGTTGCTACTATGGGGTCGCCCGCAGTGTTGCGGGCAGTGCGGTCGCCCCGCCGTGTGGAGGATCATCCGACATGACATTCCGACGCAGCCTCGCAGCCACGCTGCTGTGCATACCGGCCCTCGCCGCCGCCGTCTCCCTCTCGACCCTGCCGGTATCGGCTCAGGCGGCTCCCGCACCGGCCGTCCCAGTCGACACCGGCAGCCTGTTCGGCGAGACGATCGACGTCCGCGTCGTCAACGTCGAGGTCGTGGTCACCGACAAGCAGGGCAACCGGATCACCGGCCTCGGCCCCGGCGACTTCCGGCTGCGCGTCGACGGCAAGGAGATGCCGATCCAGTACTTCACCGAGGTGCGCGGCGGCCAGGCCGTGGCGGCGGGGGAGGCCGGCTCCGGCCAGAGCGCGGCCGTGCAGGGTCTGCCCGCGCTCGCTCCCGGCAGCCCGGTGGGCACGAGCTACCTCGTGTTCATCGACGACTTCTTCCCGATCGCCGCCCGCCGCGACGAGGTGATCCGCTCCCTGATGGACAACCTCGGCCGCCTCGGCCCCGAGGACCGCATGGCGATCGTGGCCTACGACGGCCGCAAGATCGACATGCTGAGCACGTGGTCCGACTCCGAGCGCGTCCTGTCCCGCGCCTTCCAGCAGGCTCTGGGCCGGCAGACCTACGGCTTCCAGCGCCTGGCCGAGCTGCGGACGTTCGAAAGCTCCCAGCGCGTCTCCGGCTCCCTCGGCACCGTCGACTCGCGCTCCGCGTTCACCAACCGGGTCGACCTGGAGGAGCTCTCCTACATGGAGCAGATCGCCGACCAGGTGGAGCGCTCCGTCATGGCCGCAGTCAGCACCATGCGCGGCTTCGCCGCCCCGCCGGGCCGCAAGGTCATGATCCTGCTGTCGGGAGGCTGGCCGTTCTCGCCCGCGGACTACGTCATCAACAGCCCCAACCGGCCCGTCCTCAACCGCGAGGTTCCGGAAGGCGAGGATCTGATCGCGCCGCTGGTCGACACTGCCAACCTGGTCGGCTACACCGTCTATCCGGTGGACGTGCCGGGCGTCGAGAGCACGGGGCCGGATGCCTCCGAGGGCTCGCCGAGGGCGAACGGCCTGCTGAACCTGCGCGAGCAGGAGATCCATGCGACCCTGGAGCACGTGGCCCGCGAGACCGGCGGCCGGGCGCTGATCAACGGCCTGCGCTCCGAAGCGCTCCAGACGGCCGAGACCGACACCCGGTCCTACTACTGGATCGGCTTCTCGCCCGAGCGCCAGCGTGACGACAAGCGCCACGAGATCAAGGTCGACGTGGAGCGCGAGGGGCTCCAGGTGCGCGCCCGCAACGACTACTTCGACCTCGCGCGCAAGACGGAAGTCTCGATGATCGTCGAGAGCGCCCTGCTCTTCGGCAACCCGCCGGGCGCGGCCTCGATGCCGATGGAGATCGGCAAGCCGGTGGCCAAGGGACGCCGCGAGATCGAGGTGCAGGTGACGCTGGCGATCCCGCTCTCCTCGATGACCGTGGTGCCGCTCGACGGCAAGCACGTGGCCGAGCTGGAGCTGCGGATCTCCGCCCTGGACGAGAAGGGCAACCGCTCGGACGTGCCGGTGATCCCGATCCGGCTGGTTGCGGACCGTCCGCCGTCCCCGGCCGAAGGGCAGTACGTGCGTTACGACACCACGCTGCGGCTGCGCAAGATCGGCCAGCACCTCATCGTCGCGGTCTTCGACCCGCTCAGCGGGAAGATCACCACGGCGGAGGCCGACGTGCCCGTGGGACGCGTCCCGTAGTATCCTCGGAGACCCCTGAGGCGCCCTTCGGGGCGCCGGTCGGGACGTTCAGCGACTTTTAACGGAAACGAGCATCCATGATGTCAAAGCGCCTCATCCCGACCTGTCTGGCCCTCGCGGCCCTCGTCACGCTTTTCGGTCCGGCGGCCGCCCAGAAGGCCCCTGCCGCGAAAGCCGAGCCGCCGGCTGCGAAAGCCGGACAGAACGAGAGAGACGCCGCCTTCGGCGAGTCGGTCAACGTCAACGTGGTCAACGTCGATGTCTACGTCACCGACAAGAGCGGCAAGCGCGTCTCCGGCCTGACCAAGGACGACTTCGAGATCACGGAGAACGGCAAGACGGTGGCGGTCACCAACTTCTATGCCGTCGAAGCCGGCCGGGCCCTTTCGGTGGACGACGATCCGCCGGCCGTCGACACCTCGGCGGAACCACCGGGACCGCCCGGGGCGACGAAGCCGGTCCTCCTGCCCGAGGATCAGCGCCTCAAGCTCATCGTCTACATCGACAACTTCAATCTCCGGCCGTTCAACCGCAACCGCGTCATGCGCGAGCTGCGCGCCTTCCTGGGGACCAAGCTGTCGAAGGGCGACCAGATGATGCTGGTGACCTACGACCGCTCGACCCACGTGCGGCAGACGTTCACCAGCGATCCGGACCTCATCAACTCCGCGCTGCTGTCGCTGGAGAAGATCTCGGCCCAGGGCGTCCACTCCGACTCCGAGCGCCGCGACACCCTGAGCAAGATCGAGGACTCGCGCAGCGCCGCCGAAGCCGAGGGCCACGCCCGGTCCTACGCGGAGTCGGCATTCAACGACCTGTCGTTCAGCATCGACGCCCTCAAGGATCTGGTCAGCTCGCTCGCCGGCATGCCGGGCCGCAAGGCGATCCTCTACGTCAGCGACGGCCTGCAGATGATCGCCGGCCAGGACGTGTTCTACGCCGTCCAGAGCAAGTACGCCGAGCAGACGACCGGCCTGACGACCACCATGCAGTACGACGCCTCGCGCCGCTTCAACGAGCTGGCCGCCAACGCCAACGCCAACCGGGTCACGTTCTACACCATCGACGCCGCGGGCCTGCGCGTCTACTCGTCGATCTCGGCGGAGAACCAGACCGCCGGGCAGGGCATCTACGTCGACTCGGTCCAGATCTCGAACCTCCAGGCTCCGCTCCAGATGCTGGCGGAGAAGACCGGCGGCGTCGCGATCATCAACCGCAACCTGGTGACGCCGGCGCTGGAGAAGCTGGCCGAGGACTTCGGCACCTACTACGCGCTGGGCTACGCGCCGACCCACTACGGCGATGGCCGCTACTACAAGATCGACGTCAAGGTGAAGCGCAAGGGTCTCGTCGTGCGCCACCGCGAGGGCTACCGCGACAAGAGCCCCGAGTCCCGGATGACCGACAGCACGCTGGCGGTCCTCAACTTCCCGTTCGAGGACAACAAGTTCGGGATCGACCTGGAGTTCGGCGAGGCCTCGCCGCGCGAGGACGGTTATTACCTGGTGCCGATCATCGTCAAGATCCCGCTGTCCAAGGTGACTCTCGTGCCGCGCGAGCAGACCGGGACCGAGGAGGCCCAGGTGCGCCTCTACATCGCCGCGATGGACAACAAGGGCGGCATCTCGGACGTGCAGCAGGTGCCGCTGCCCATCAGCATTCCCGCGGCCGAGGTGCAGGCCGCGATGACCAAGTACTTTTCCTACTCCGTCAGCCTGCTGATGCGCTCGGGAGACCAGAAGGTCGCCGTGGGCGTCCGGGATGACGTGGCGGGGCAGGCGTCGTTCGTCTCGCGGATGCTGCGGGTCGGCAGCGTGGGGGGACGGTGACCGGGACTCAAGGCAGGGAGGCGGGGATGCAGGGGTGGATCGATCTGTTCCGTTCGCTGGGCGAATCGCTGATCGAGGTCGTCCGCGCGGAAGTCAACACGCTGCAGGACGATCTCAAGCGTTCGGGCCGTCACTTCGGGGTGGCTCTGGGTCTGTTCGGCGCCGCGCTGATGCTCGCCTTCTGGATTCTGGGCCTGCTGGTGTTCTCCATGGTGGCGGTGCTCGCGATCTGGCTGCCGCTCTGGGGCGCGACGCTCATCGTGCTCGGCCTGTTCATCGCCGTGGCCGCGGTGCTGGTCCTGTTGGGGCTCCGACGGATGCGGCAGGTGGAGAACCCGATGGACAGCGTGAAGCGCCACGTCGACGATCATCTCGACTGGTGGCAGAACGGTCTGCTGGCGTCGGGCAAGGCGCTGGATGTCCCGGCGACGGAAATCAGGAGCGAAGGAGATCTGCCATGAGCAGCCGATTGGACGAAGCCCGTGCCGAGGCCGAGCAGCGCGTCGCGAAGGCGCGGCGCGAGGCCGAGCTGAAGATGGCCGAGATGAGAACCGCGGTGGAGACCGAGGTCGGTTTCCTGACCGGGAAGAAGCACTTTCTGATGTTGCTCGCCGCAAGCGCGGGCGGCTTCGCCCTGGCGCTGCGCGGGGGACGGCGGTCACGCAAGCAACTCAGGGGCAGGCGGCGGTAGCGGAGCGCTGGGCCTGGGCCCTGTTCATTCCTCGGAAGTGACGGGACGCTTGAAGACCATGGCGATGTTGTCCGTGGCGCCGGTCTTGAAGTTCACGGACGTGATCGACACCAGCTCCCACCCCTCATCCCCCAGCTGATTGAGCTGCGTCGCCGAGTTCGGATCGAGGCGGTAGTTCTCACTCCGGATGTTGATGATCTTGTATTCCCACTTGTTCACGCCACACGCTCCTTCCCAGAGATCCACGGGACCCGTCAAGCACGGAACCCCGTCATTGTAGCCCCAGTCGCCGGGGCTGTCACCGTTTCGTCACCGACATCGCCCAGCCGATCCGGACCGCGGCGCCGCGCGGGACTCCCCATCGGCGGGCCAGGCTTTCCCGATTGAGCGAAAGCTCGATCGTGCCCAGCGAGCCGGGAATCATCGCCGCCTCGCCGTCCGGGATCTCGGCATAGCTGGCCGCCCGAACCCGGGCTACCCGGCCCTCGACCTCCGCGGCGCAGGATCCCGCGGGGAGCCAGTCGCTCGGGATGTCGGTGATCAGATTGCCGTATCGGTCCACGTGAGCCACTTGTCCGGTTGCGAGACCGGGTGCGCGCCTTGGCCGCTCTCCAGGGAGCCGCACGGGGTCGCCGACCTCCGGTCCGAGCTCCGCGAAGGATTCTCCACGCAACAACCATGCCGCCACCGGAGCGAAGCGGTCGCGGCCATGGAAGGTCTGGCCCGGGCTCTGAAGAAAGAGATCGGTGCGCTCGATGGAACGGACCGACTCGACGGCGTCCCGGTCGAGGAGCGCGGTGAGCAGCCCGTTGTCGGGGAGGACGGCCCAGGACGAGGCGAGCCGCGCGGCGAGCAGGCGCCGCGAGGTGCCGACTCCGGGATCGACCACGGCGAGGTGGACGGTGCCGTCCGGGAACCAGGGCACCGTGGCGCCGAGCAGGAACGCCGCGCCCGCCACGTCCCCCGGAGCCACCTCGTGGGAGATGTCCACGATCGTGCTGCCGGGAGCCAGCCGGAGCGCGACTCCCTTGACCGCCGCGACGTAGTAGTCGGCGACGCCGAAGTCCGTCAGGAGGGTGAGGATGCCCATGCCGTTGCGTCCACGCTGCTAGAATCCCGGCCCGTGCCGAGCCGCCGACTTCTCCTGTTCACGAAGCCGGCCCGGGAAGGGCGGGTCAAGACCCGCCTGATCGGCGATCTTACTCCGTCCCTGACCCCCGCTGATGCCGCGGCCCTCCATGCCGCCTTCCTGGAGGACCTGCTGGACCGGCTGCGGCCCGGCGACTTCGAGCTGGTCCTGGCCTGGGCCCTGGAGCCGGGCGACGAGATGCCGGCCGTGCCGTTCCAGGGTGTTCTCCGGAGCGTCCGCCAGGAGGGGGACGACCTGGGCGAGCGGCTGTTTCACGCCCTGGCCGATGCCGCTCGCGAGGCCGGATCGGTGATGGCCCTGGGGAGTGATCATCCGACGCTGCCTCTGGAGATTGTCCACGGCGCATTCCTGTCTGTAGAGCAGGATGCCGATGTGGCGCTCGGTCCGGCCGAGGATGGCGGGTATTATCTGATCGCCTTGCGCGCCGGGGCCGTCGCCCGCCGGCTCTTCCAGGACATCGACTGGAGCACCGACCGGGTTCTGACCCAGACCCTGGAGCGCTGCCGCGAGCTGGGCCTGAACGTGGAGCTGCTGCCCCCGGCTTCGGATGTGGATACGCCTGACGACCTGCGCCGCCTCGCCGCCCGCATGGCCGGCGACGACCTCGGATGCCCGCGAACGCGGGAGCTGCTGCGCGCCCTCGGGCGCTTGGAGACCGTGACATGAGAATCCTGAGTGCCGAGTCCATGCGTGAGGTCGACCGCGCCGCCATCGAGGAGCTGGGCATCCCCAGCCTGGTCCTCATGGAGAACGCCGCCGTCGGCGTGGCGGACGCCATCGGCGAGGTCTATCCCGACGCCGAGTCCGCGGCCCTGTTCTGCGGCCCCGGCAACAACGGCGGCGACGGCCTGGCCATCGCCCGGCATCTGGCCGTGCGCGGCTACGACGTCCGCATCTTCCTGGTGACCGACCGCCGGCCGGTGCGCGGCGACGCGGAGGTCCAGCTCGGCATCTGCCGCCGCCAGGGGCTCGCCATGATGGAGGTCGCCTCCGAGGGCGACGTGATCGAGGCGCTCGAAGCGGCGCGCGAGGCGGATGTGATCGTCGACGCGCTCTTCGGCACCGGCCTCACCCGGCCGCTGGAGGGTCTCTTCGCCGAGGTGGTCGAGGGGCTCAACGACCTTCCCGTGCCGCGGGTGGCCGTCGATCTGCCCAGCGGCCTGAACGGCAGCCAGGCGATCCCGCTCGGGATTCACGTGCAGGCCGACCTCACGGTGACGTTCGCCGCTCCCAAGATGGCTCACGTCTTCCCGCCGGCCTCCGACGCCGTCGGCGAGCTGGTGGTGGCCGATCTGGGTCTTCCCCCCGACCTGGTCGAGGACGTGGAAGAGGAAGGCGGCGCGATCTATCTCCTGCGGGCGGACGAGCTGGCGGAGCTGCTGCCGGACCGCGCGCCCGGAACCCACAAGGGCGACTACGGCCATGCGCTGATCGTGGCGGGCTCGCCGGGCAAGGGCGGCGCCGCCATCCTGGCCGCCCGCGCCGCGGTCCGGTCCGGCGCCGGCCTGGTCACCGTGGCCGTCCCCGAGCCGATCCTGATGATGGTGGACCTGGGCTCCGTCGAGTCCATGACGCTCCCCCTGCCGTCGAGCGGCGTCTCGGGCCAGCTCATCGCGTCCGCGGCCGGGCGCGCCCTGGAGGCGCTCGAAGGGAAGGCGGTGCTCGCGCTCGGACCCGGTCTGGGCCAGGACGCGGAGACCGCCGAGACGATCCGGCAGATCGTCCTCCAGGCCTCCGTGCCGCTGGTGCTGGACGCCGACGGCCTGAACGCCTTCGCCGGCCGCTTCGAGGAGCTGGCCGACCGCTCCGCGCGCTCCGAAGAAACCGTCCTCACCCCGCACCCCGGAGAGCTGGGCCGGCTGCTCGGGATCTCCACGGTGGAGGTCCAGGAGGACCGGATCGCCGCCGCGCGCCGCGCCGCCCTGGAGTCCGGCGCCGTCGTGGTGCTCAAGGGGCACCGCACCCTTGTCGCCGACCCCGAGGGCGAGGTCTACGTCAACACCACCGGCAACCCGGGGATGGCGACCGGCGGCACCGGCGACGTTCTGACTGGCCTCATCGCCGGACTGATGGCCCAGGGGCTGGACGCGCTCGACGCCGCGACCCTGGGCGTCCACCTGCACGGCCTGGCGGGCGATCTCGCCGCGGTCGACAAGGGCGAGAGGAGCCTGACCGCGGGCGACCTGGTCGACTTCCTGCCGGCCGCTTTTCAGGAGCTGAGCGAGAGTGATGACTGAGCTGCATTTCTCCCCCTCTCCCGGTGAGGGGGGAGGGGAGGCGGGAGAGGGGGTCGGGGGGTGAGGGCTCCGCGGATCACGCAGGACGTGACGGAGACCCGCGCCCTCGGCGCCGAGCTGGCCGCCGAGCTGGCGCCGGACGGCGTCCTGCTGCTCTCGGGAGACCTCGGGAGCGGCAAGACCGTGCTCACCCAGGGGCTGGCCGAGGGCCTGGGGATCGACCCGAAAGAGGTCCAGTCGCCGACGTTCACGCTCATCCGCGAGCACGAGGGGGCGGGCGGACGGCTGATCCACGTCGACCTGTACCGGCTGGACCCCGCCGAGACCGCCGCGCTGGGGATCGACGAGCTGCTTGCCGGGCCGGGGGTGAAGGTGGTGGAGTGGGCGGAGCGGCTGCCGTTCCCCGTGCCCGGAGCGCGCTGGCTGCGGCTCAACCGGCTGTCTCCAGAAGCGGAGGGAGCAGGGAGGGCGGGAATGGGATCAACCGCGGGAATGGGATCAACAAGAGAGATCGAAGACGTTACAGACAACCCGGTTTTTGAAAACCAGTGAATCGATAGGAGGGTTTCGATGAGCATCAAGAAAGTCGGCGTTCTCGGCTGCGGCCTGATGGGCTCGGGTATCGCCGAGGTCTGCGCGAAGGCCGGCCTCGACACGGTCGTGCGCGAAGTGTCCCAGGAGCTGGTGGACAAGGGTCTCGCCCGCATCCAGGGGTCGCTGGGCAAGGCGGTGGAGAAGGGCAAGCTCGACGCCGAGGCCCGCGACGCGGCGCTCGGACGCCTGCGCGGCGCCGTCGACCTGGCCGACCTGGCCGACTGCGACCTCGTGGTCGAGGCCATCGTCGAGAACCTGGACGAGAAGCGCAAGACCTTCAGCGCGCTCGACGAGGTGGTCAAGAAGGACGCCATCTTCGCCAGCAACACCTCGTCGCTGACCATCACCCAGATGTCCATGTTCACCAGCCGGCCGGAGCGCTTCGTCGGCCTCCACTTCTTCAACCCCGTGCCGGTGATGAAGCTGGTCGAGGTCGTCCGCACCCTGATCACCTCGGACGAGACCTTCGAGCGGGTCTTCGACTTCGCCCGCGCCGTCGGCAAGGAGCCGATCGCCTGCCGCGACAACTCGGGCTTCATCGTCAACCGCCTCCTCGTGCCCTACCTGCTGGACGCCATCCGCGCCCTGGAAGAGGGGATCGGGAGCGTCGAGGACATCGACAAGGGCATGCAGCTCGGCTGCGGCTACCCGATGGGGCCGTTCACCCTGCTCGACTTCGTGGGGCTGGACACCACCTACTACATCGCCAACATCATGTTCGACGAGTACCGCGAGAAGCGCTTCGCGCCGCCGCCGCTCCTCAAGCAGATGGTGCTGGCCGGCCGGCTCGGCAAGAAGAGCGGCCGGGGTTTCTACGACTACAGCAAGAAATGACGCAGCACGTCTTTCTGTTAGACTGGTCTCAACGAGGCCGCCTGTCAGGCGGCCTCGGTCTTTCGATGTCACGTGACGACACGTGATAATACGTGACGACGCGCTCCAACACTTTGACCACCCCAGGACGAGCACAGCGATGGCCCAGATGACTCTCCCCGAGGAGGGGTTGAACACCCTTTTCGGCACCAACGACGAACACCTGAAGCGGGTCGAGCGGACGTTCGACGTCACGATCGCCGCCCGCGGCACCGAGCTGCACGTGCAGGGCGATCCCGAGCGCGTGCAGGCGGTCGAGCATCTCTTCGCCGGCCTGAACGCCGTCCTCGAACGGGGCTACCGCTTCCGCCCGGGCGAGGTGCAGACCGCGATCCGCGTGGTCGCCGACGTTCCGGACGCCTCGCTGGTCGACTTCTTCATGCCCGAGGGCATGGTCGCCGCGGTGCGCCGCCTGGTGGCGCCCCGCACGTTCAAGCAGCAGCTCTACATGCAGGCAATGGTGGACGACGACATCGTCATCTCCATCGGTCCCGCCGGCACCGGCAAGACCTATCTCGCCGTGGCCATGGCCGCCGCCGCGCTGCTCGAAAAGACGGTCCGCCGCATCATCCTGGCTCGCCCCGCGGTCGAGGCCGGCGAGAAGCTCGGCTTCCTGCCCGGCGACCTGGCGGAGAAGGTGAACCCCTACCTGCGGCCCCTCCACGACGCGCTCCACGACATCATCGGTTTCGAGAAGGTCGGCCGGATGCTGGAGAAGGGGATCATTGAGGTGGCGCCCATCGCCTTCATGCGCGGCCGGACGCTCAACGACAGCTTCATCATCCTGGACGAGGCGCAGAACACCACGCCCGAGCAGATGAAGATGTTCCTGACCCGCATCGGCAACAACTCCAAGGCCGTGATCAACGGCGACATCACGCAGGTCGACCTCCCCCAGGGGAAGATGTCCGGCCTGCGCGAGGCCCAGGACGTGCTCTCCGGCGTCCAGGGCATCAAGTTCTTCTTCTTCGACCAGCGGGACGTCGTCCGTCACCCCCTGGTACAGAAGATCGTTCAGGCCTACGACGCCCACGACCGCCTGAAGGCGGAGCGCGAGAAACCGGGGGATCCCTCCCCCTCGTAGGCCCGAGGAACTGGACGACCGTGCCACCGAACCCCGCCCCCAACGGCCGACCCCGCCCGTCCCGGATCGACCTCCTCAACACCGGCACGATCTACCTGCGCCGCCGGCTCCGCGCGAGCCGCCTGTGGTCCCGCGCGCTGGAGACGCCGGCCCTCTGGGTCACCCTCTTCCTGATCCTGGGCACCTGGGCGCTGATGCCCGGCGCGTTCCTCTTCACGCCCCGGGCGATCCCGGGCTCCATCGCCATCCGCGACTACGTGGCGTCACGCGATCTACTCGTCTCGGACGAGGAGGCCACCCGCGTCAAGCAGGGCGAGTCGCGCGAGGCCGTCCTTCCGGTCTACGACTACGACCCCGGTGCGATCGAGGACGTCGAGCGCCGCGTCGAGCAGCTGTTCGTGCTCGGCCGCCGCCTTCTGGCCCGCGCCGAGGCCGATCCGTCGGCGCCGCAGTCCGGAGCCCAGAGGATCGCGGCGGAGCTGGCGGTGGGGGCCGCCGGTACCGGTACCACGGGGGATCAGCTCCGCCTCAGCCCCGAGCAGGCCGAGCTGCTGGTGAGCCGGAAGCTCTCGCCGCAACTCGCGGAGCGCCTGGTGTCCGTGGCCACGCGGGCGCTGCGCCGGGGCGTGGTGGGGAGCAAGCCGCTGCTGCTGGAGAACCGGATGCGCGGCGTGACGCTCCGCGATCTTGGAGGGGCTGGAGGGGTTGGAGGGGACGGCAGCGGCGCCGAGCGCGTGCAGCTCGACCTCTTCGATCACCTCGGGTATCCGGGGGAGCTGCGGGACTTCGTGGACTCCGAGGTCGGCGACTGGAGCGGCTATTCGTCAGCGGAGCGGCGAATCCTGACCGACCTCCTGGTCGACAACCTGCCGATCAACCTGCTGCCCAACCGGAGCGAGACCGTCGCCCGCCAGACCGCGGCGTCGGCCGGCGCCGGGCAGGTCTTCAACCAGATCCGCAAGGGGCAGGTGATCGTCCGCAAGGGTGACGTGGTCGACGCCGCCGACGCCCGGGTGATCGCCCAGATGCGCGGCGAGCGGCAGCTCCGGCTCCAGGTGCCGCCGCTCGCCGCCACGTTCTTCCTGCTCGCGCTCGCCGCGGCCGTGGCCTGGCTCGCCCTGTCGCGCGAGAAGGTGGCCGACCACGGTCCGCGGCGGGTGTTCGGCGAGGGCCTGCTGCTGCTCCTGCGGCGCTGCTGGTCACCAAGTTCAGCTTCCTGGTCTCGGGCGCGCTCTCCGGCGCCTTCGAGGCCGGGCCTCTGAGCTCGGCACGCAGCTACGCCTACGCCATTCCGTTCGCATCCGTGGCACTCCTCGCCGCGCTGCTGCTCGGCCGCCACGCCGCGTTGACCCTGTCCATCCTGTTCTCGATCCTGGCGAGCCGCCTGCCCGTGGACGCCGACCCGCAGTGGGTCGTCTTCTACGGCTTCGCCGGCTCGCTCGCGGCGATCCACGCGCTCGACCTCTACCAGTTCCGGCAGCGCCTCGTCATGGTCCGCGTCGGGCTCGTGGTCGGAGTCATCAACGTGGTGATGGTGCTGATCCTCACCGCGCTCGCCCCGACCCTGGAGCGCAGCTGGCTGCAGCTCGGCTTCGACGTGCTCTGCGCGTTCACCGGCGGCCTTCTGGTCACCGCGGTCGCGAGCTTCGCGCTGCCCATCCTGGAGTCGCTGCTCGCCATCACCACGGACATCAAGCTGGTGGAGCTGTCCAATACCAACCTGCCGCTGCTGCGCCGCCTGGCCTACGAGGCGCCCGGCACGTTCCAGCACTCGCTGATGGTGGCCAACCTGGCGAAAGAGGCGAGCGAGGCGGTCGGCGCCGACCCGGTGCTCGCCTACGCCGCCGGCCTCTACCACGACGTGGGCAAGGTGATCCGCCCGGAGTACTTCGTGGAGAACCAGCGCGGCGGCCAGAACCGCCACGACAAGCTGCTCCCCTCGATGAGCGCGCTCATCCTGCTCAACCATGTGAAGGACGGACTGGAGCTGGCGCGCGAGCACGGGCTGCCCCAGGTGATCCAGGACGCCATCGGGCAGCACCACGGCACCCGGCTGATCAAGTACTTCTACCACCGGGCCATGGAGCTGAAGGAGGGCGACGTCGCGGAGGTGCTGGAGGACAAATACCGGTACACCGGCCCCCGGCCGCAGAGCAAGGTGATGGGGGTGCTGATGATCGCCGACGCGGTGGAGGCCGCGAGCCGCACGCTGACCGATCCGACGCCGGTCCGCATCCGCGGTCTCATCCAGACCATCCTTGATGATATCCTCAAGGATCGGCAGCTCGAGGACACCGACCTGACGCTATCCGACCTGCGGGTCGTCTCGGAGACGTTCCTGCGGGTGCTCGCCAACATCTTCCATCAACGGATAGACTACCCGGGCTTCGATTTCAATGCCGGAGCCCGGCGCGAGAAGCGGCCTGCGCCTGCCCCTCTGACCCTTGCATGAGAGAACCCGGAATCGACATCGTCCTCCAGAACCCGAACCGCTACCCGGAAGCCGGTGCCCGGCGCCTCCGCCCGTGGCTGCGGAGCCTCGCCGCGGACCTCCTCGCCCGCGAGCGGCCCTCCCTGCCTGAGAGTCCCTTGGGGCCGGGCGCGAGCCTGGGCGTCCGCTTTGCAAGCGACCGTGAGCTGCGGCGCGTCAACCGCGACTATCGCGGAAAGGACAAGCCCACCGATGTCCTCTCCTTCCCGGGAGAATCCGGAGAGGAGGACATCGAGCCCGCGATGGAGCCTGGAGATGAAGCAGCAGAGCCCCACCACATTGGAGACATCCTGATTTCCGTGCCCACGGCGCGGCGGCAGGCCGCGGAGCGGGGACATTCTCCGGAGCGCGAGCTGAAGACCCTGCTCCTGCACGGCCTTCTGCACTGCCTGGGATACGATCACGAGGCCGATCGGGGGCAGATGGAGCGCCTGGAACGCAAGCTCCGCCGCACCTGGATCGGCGACGACCATGCCTGACACCTCAGACTCTTCCCTACCCCTCGCCCTGCTCGTCTGGGCTCTCGTCGTCTTCCTGCCCGCGACCGTGGTCGGCTCGGTGCTGTCCGCTCTCCTGGAGCGCAGCGGTCCGATCCGTCTCCGCCACTGGGCCGAGGAGGCCGGCGGACGCCTGCGCGGTCTCTATGACACGCCCATGCGGTTCGTGATCTTCCGGTTCATCCTGGCGCTCAGCTCGCGCCTGGCGCCGATCGGGCTCTACGTGGCCATCGCGGAGCTGTTCGCGCACACCCGCCTGATCCGGCCGGCCGCCTGGTCGGTCTTGATCATGCTGGTGGTGCTGGCGGCGACGGAGATCTTGAACCGCTCCCTGATCGGCCGCGATCCCGAACGGGCGCTGCGCGCCCTCACCCGGGTCTACCGGATCGTCCTCCTGCTGCTGACGCCGGTGCTCGCCGTGCTGACCCGGCTGGTGCCGGCCGTCTCCCTGGAGCGCGACCGCCAGGACGGCGCCGAGGACGAGACCGCCACCGCCGAGGAGATCGAGGCCTTCATCGACGTCGGCACGCGCGAGGGCATCCTCGAGCCGGAGCAGGGCGAGTGGCTCTGGAGCATCGTGGACTTCCGCGACAGCATGGCGCGCAGCGTCATGACGCCGCGCATCGACATGATCTGCGCGCCGATCGACTCCTCCATGGATGTCCTGGCCGAGCGCTTCATCGAGTCGGGGCATTCGCGCATCCCGCTCTACCAGGATTCGATCGACAACATCGTGGGCGTCCTGCACATTCGCGACGTGCTGCGGGCGTCGCGCATGGCTGAGCCGCCGGCGGCCCGGGATCTGCTCAAGCCGCCGCTGTTCATCCCCGAGACCAAGCCTCTGGGCGAGCTGCTCAAGGAGCTGCAGGCGCGCTTCCAGCAGGTGGCCATCGTGGTGGACGAGTACGGCGGCACCGCCGGCCTGGTCACGGTCGAGGATCTGATCGAGGAGATCGTCGGCGAGATCATGGACGAGCACGAGGCGCTCGCCGCGGAGCTGGAGCCGCTGGAAAATGGCGGCTACCGGCTGGACGGCCGCGCCCACATCGAGCTGCTCGACGAGCTGTTCCAGGTGGACGTCGAAGACCCCGAGTACGAGACCGTGGCCGGCCTGATCTTCAGCGCCCTCGGCCATGTGCCGCAGGTGGGGGAGGCCGTGGACGACTTCGGTCTGCGCTTCACGGTCGAGGCCGTGGCCGACCGCCGCATCCAGACGGTCCGGGTGGAGCGCATTCCGGCGAACGAGCTGACAACCGAGGAGGCGGATTCCTGATGACCGCAGCAGGCAAGAAAGCGGGGACCGTCACCTTCGTGGGGCGTCCGAACGCGGGCAAGTCGACCCTGATGAACCGGCTCCTGGGCGAGAAGGTCGCCATCGTGTCGGACAAGCCGCAGACCACGCGCAACCGGCTGGTGGGCATCCTCTCGGAGGAGCGCGGCCAGATGGTGTTCTACGACACGCCCGGCATCCACAAGCCGCTGCACCGCCTGAACCGCCAGATGGTCCGGCACGCCATGGACGCCATGAACGACGGGGATGTCCTCTGTCTTCTAGTTGACGTCTCCGAGAAGACGGGCGGGGGCGACGCCTACATGCTCGACCTGGTGGGCAAGGCCGAGGGGTCGCCGCGGGTGTTGATCCTCAACAAGGTGGACCGGGTGAGCAAGCCGAGCCTGCTTCCCCGCATGGCCCACTACGCGGAGTCCGGCCTGTTCGAGGAGATCATTCCGGTGAGCGCGCTCTCGGGCGACAACTGCGACCGGCTGATGGAGATCCTCTGGAACCTGCTGCCCGAGGGGGAGCCGATCTACGACCCCGAGCTGCTGACCATCCATCCCGAGCGCTTCCTGGTGGCGGAGCGCATCCGCGAGAAGGTTCTGGAGCTGACCAGCGAGGAGCTGCCGTTCTCGACGGCGGTGGTGATCGAGCGCTGGGAGGACGACGAGGAGAAGGATCTGACGCGCATCTACGCCACGGTCATGGTGGAGCGCGAAGGCCAGAAAAAGATCGTGGTCGGCCGCCAGGGCCAGATGATCAAGGCCATCGGCACCGCCGCCCGCCTCGACCTCGAGGAGTTCCTGGAGCGCCGCGTCTACCTGGAGCTGTTCGTCCGCACCGAGCCCGGCTGGCGCGAGGACAAGGCCGTCCTGGCGACGCTGGACCGGGACGTGGACGTGGACATTGATTGATCCTGTCCTACACCGGGCACCCGCGCGCGTAGAGACGCCCCAGTCCGACATCACCAACCTTACCGGGTCCGAAACCTCGGGGCGTCTCCCTCTCCGTCACCACGATCGCCTCGGACAAGGGCACGCCGCATCCCCGCACCTTTCGGCACCTTGCGCCGCGTCCTGGCCGACCCGTGAAGGGCGACGGGACGACGCCGTAGGTGGCTGTATCGATGGCTGGGGCGTTGAGACGCCCCGAAGTTTCTGACCCGGTCAGGTTTCGGGTAACGGACTGGGGCGTCTCTACACGGCGTCTTCGGTGCGTAGTTTTCAACGGCTCTGCTAAAATGTCGGCCAATTCATGGCCACCCTCGCTTCCGACATCGCCCGCCGTGCCGCGGCCCGGCTCGCCGACCTGAATCCGAGCCTTCCGGATCTCACGGATCGCGCCGCGGCGCGGACCGAGGAGAGGGATGCCGGGAGGGAAGGGGAGCCCCGCCGGATGCGGGGGATCGATCCTGGCACCGGCATCGCGATGGCCAGCCTTCTGGTGAGCCTGGCCCAGATCGGCTGGCAGGTCTACCGCGACCTCAAGGCCGACCGCGGCGAACACCAGCGCACCGTCGACGCGCTGGTGAGCCGCCTCCGGCCTAACCTCAGTGGTCCGACAGAGCTGACGCCGGAGCAGCGGGACCGGCTCCTGCGGGTGCTGGCCGAAGAGATTGTTGCGTCACATCCTACCGAATGAACCCCGTCCAGGCTCCCACGGAGCCAAGGAGAACCTCATGTCCTCGATCGTCGATCTACTGTCTTCGCAACTCGGCCCGGATGCCGTCCAGTCCATCAGCAGGCAGCTTGGGATCGACGAGGGCACCGCCCAGCAGGCGATCGGAGCGGCGATTCCGATGCTCACGGGCGGGCTTGCCAAGAATGCCAGTCAGCCCGGCGGCGCCGCCGCGCTTCATCAGGCGGTGACGCGCGACCATGACGGCGGCCTGCTCGACAACGTCACCGACTTCCTGGGCCAGGGCGGAAGCTCGGGCATGGGCGCCGGCATCCTGGGTCACGTGTTCGGCGGCAACCAGGGCAACGCGGCGTCCGGCCTCTCGAAGGTCACCGGTCTCGACTCCAACAAGTCCGGCCAGCTCCTCATGATGCTCGCCCCGCTGGTGCTCGCCGCCCTCGGCAAGCTGACCAATCGGAACGGGCTCGACTCGGGCGGCCTCGCGAGCGTGCTCCAGCAGGGCAACGCCCAGGCTCAGGCCCAGGCGCCTTCCGGCCTCGGCTCGATCCTCGGCAACCTGCTCGACTCGAACAACGACGGCAGTGTCATGGACGACGTCGCCCGGATGGGCGGCGGCCTGCTGGGCGGTCTGTTCGACAAGCGCTGACGCCGCGCCGAGGGCCATTCCATCTGGAACGGCCCTCATTCCATCGGGAATGGGCCTTCGGGAAAGGGGAATGGCGGTCCGGGAAACGGGAATGACGGCCATTCCTTTTGGGATGGCCGTCCGGGTAAAGGGGATGGCCTCCATCCCTTTTGGGATGGCGATCCGGGTAAAAGGGATGGCCTCCATCCCTTCGGGGATAGCGGTTCGGGAACAAGGGATAGCCTCTATCCCTTTTGGGATGGCAGTCGGGGAAACGGGGACGGCCTCCATCCCTCTTGGGATGGCGCTTCGGGAATTGGGGATGGCAGCCCGTCCTACGGCTTTTCCGCGATCTTCAACCGGTTCCACCCCTCCAGGCCGAGGTGGCGCAGGGTGGCGATGTTCTTCTCGTAGATCCTGGATGCGTCGGGGAACGCGGCCACCGCCCTCTCGACGCTTTCCTCCCGCAGCAGGTGCAGCGTGGGATGCGGCGAGCGGTTCGTGAAGTTGCCGGGATCGTCCTCCGGCGTCCCCTCGAAGCGGTAGCGCGGATGGAAGCTCGCGACCTGGATCACCCCGTCGAGCTCCAGATCCTCCACGGCCGCCTCGGCCACCCCCAGAAAGTCGTTGTAGTCCAGGAAGTCGTCGAGCACCTGCGGGTGGACGATCAGCGTCGTCTCGACCTCGTCGGGGTCCGCCTCCGCCAGGATCTCCAGCTCCCTTACCAGATCGCCGAGCAGCTCCTCCGGCGTCTCCGCCGCGCTCAGGACGTAGCGGATCCGGCCGCCGTCGTACACGGCCCGGGCGAACGGACAGAGATCCAGGCCGATGACGGCCGCTTTGATCCAGTGACGGGTGGCGTCCAGGGGGGGCAGGGCGTCTGTGCCGGCGGCTCGCATGGCCGGCGAGCATAGCAAGCCGCGGTGAATTAGAATGGCCCCGCTCAAGGAGGCCGCATGAAGCCAGCTCCATTCGAGTACCTGGCACCCGAGTCGCTCGACGCGGCTCTGGACATCCTCGCCCGCAGCGGCGGGGAGGCGAAGCTGCTGGCCGGCGGGCAGAGCCTGATCCCGGTCATGAACTTCCGGCTCGCCCAGCCCACCCTGCTGGTCGACCTCAACCGGCTGCGCGAGCTCGACTATGTCCGGGAGGGGCCCGAGGGGGACACCGGCCTGCGCATCGGCGCCATGACCCGCCAGCGCACCCTGGAGCGCGATCCGCTCGTCGCCCGCCTCGCCCCGCTGCTCGCCGAGACCATCCCGTTCGTCGCCCATCCGCAGATCCGCAACCGCGGCACCTTCGGCGGCAGCCTCGCCCACGCCGACCCGGCTGCCGAGCTGCCGGCCGTGGCCGTGGCGCTCGACGCCCGCGTCCGCCTCTGCCGGGCGGGGAGCGAGCGCTGGGTTGACGCCCGCGATTTCTTCTGCGGCCTGTTCGCGACCGTCCTCGAACCGGAGGAGATGCTCGTCGAGGTGGCGCTGCCCGCGCCCCCGCCGCGCACCGGCTGGGCATTCCTGGAGGTCGCCCGCCGCCACGGCGACTATGCCCAGGTGGGAGTCGCGGCGCGGGTGACCCTCGACGAAGCCGGCCTCTGCTCCGACGCGCGGCTGGTCTTCCTGAGCGTCGGCGACGGACCGGTCGAGACGCTGCGGGCCGCGCGGCGGATGGTGGGCATCGGCAGCGATTCGGGACCGGCGTTCGAAGCCGCGGTCGCCGAGGCGTCCGACATCGCGTCGCGCGACGAGATGGACCCCACGGGCGACATCCACGCCTCGGCAGACTTCAAGCGCCACCTGGCCCGGGTGCTCACGGGCCGGGTTCTGCGCCAGGCCTTCGCCAAGGCGAAAGGAGAGACCAGGAAGCCATGACCGCGCCGCACCGAGTCCACGTCCGCGTCAACGGCAAGGCGTACGAGCGCGAGGTCGAGCCGCGCCTGCTGCTCTCCGACTTCCTGCGCCACGACCTCGGCCTCACCGGCACCCACGTCGGCTGCGAGCACGGGGTCTGCGGCGCCTGCACCATCCTGGTGGACGGCGAGCCCATGCGCTCCTGCCTGATGCTCGCGGTGCAGGCTCCGGGTCACGAGCTGACCACGGTCGAGGGATTGGCACCCTCAGCAGGTGAGCTGCATCCGTTACAACAGGCCTTCTGGGAGGCCCATGGTCTTCAGTGCGGGTTCTGCACGCCGGGCATCCTGCTCACCCTGGTGCCGTTTCTCGAGGAGAATCCGCACCCGACGGAGCTGGAGGTGCGCCACGCGCTGTCCGGCAACCTGTGCCGCTGCACCGGCTATCAACACATTGTCGACGCGGTCCTGCTGGCCGCGGAGCGAGGGGGAGAGGCGAAATGAACATGGACGACGAGCCGGAGGACAGCCTCTCTTCGTCCCGCTACCGTCTGGAGGGTTTTGCGGACCTGCACGAGGATCTGGAGCGCCTGCGCCGCAAGGTGGAAGAGCTCGAGCCGACCGTCCAGTGCCTCCTGCCGGAGGAGAACCGCTTCTCCCGCCTGCACCGGGACGCGGACGCGGCCCAGGCCGCCCATCCGAAGCACATCTTCCGCCCGAGCGTGTTCGGCCACCTGATCGGGGTCAAGGACATCTTCCACGTGGACGGGTTTCCCACCCGCGCCGGCAGCAAGCTGCCGCCCGAGGTTCTGGCCGGGCCCCAGGCGGAGGTCGTGACGCAGCTGCGCAAGGACGGCGCGCTGCTGCTGGGCAAGACCGTGTCCACCGAGTTCGCCTACTACGCGCCCGGACCGACGCGCAATCCGCACAACCCGGAGCACACGCCCGGCGGATCGAGCAGCGGCTCGGCGGCGGCGGTGGCGTCCGGCTTCTGCCCGGTGGCGCTCGGCACGCAGACGATCGGCTCGATCATCCGTCCGGCCGCGTACTGCGGGGTCATCGGCTTCAAGCCGAGCTACGGCCTGATCTCCACGGCCGGCGTCATCCCGCTCGCACCGTCGGTCGACCACGTCGGCCTGTTCGCCGTAGACATGGCGAGCGCGCACACCGTGGCGCTGGCGCTGTTCCCGGGCTTCCCGTCGTCCTCGGAGAGCATCTTCCGGCGGCCGGTGCTCGGCATCCCCGAGGGTCCGTACCTCTCCAAGGCCTCCGACGAGGGGCTGGCGCACTTCCGCGACACCTGCGACTGGCTGACCTCCCGCTACAAGGTCAAGACCGTGCCGGCCCTGGCGGACTTCGACGACATCGAGACCCGCCACCGCCGGCTCGTCGCGGCCGAGGCGGCCCAGGTCCACGAAGACTGGTTCCGGCAGTACCGCGATCTCTACGCACCGCAGACCGTGGAGCTGATCGAGAAGGGGCAGAAGGTCTCCAGCCGGCAGCTCAACAAGGACCGGAAAGGCTGCGCGCAGCTGCGCGACGAGCTGGAAGACCTGATGGAGAAGCACGGCATCGACCTCTGGCTCTCGCCGCCCGCCCAGGGACCGGCGCCGGCCGGGATCGGCAACACGGGAAACCCGGTCATGAACCTCCCCTGGACGCACGCCGGCCTGCCGACGCTCGGCCTGCCGGCGGGCGTCAACGCGGACGGGATGCCCATGGGCCTTCAGGTGACCGGCATCTTCCGGGGTGACGAGGATCTCCTGCACTGGGGCTACGAGCTGGCGAGGGTGCTGGCGCTGTAGCGGTATCGGCAAGAAGACTTTCTCCCATGGTCAACGACCTCGTTTCTGCGCTGCTCCTGGCCGTCTTGCTGGCTCTGTTCCTTTGGCGGGCGTTTCGCCGCGGCAAGGCGAGCGAACCGAAATCGAGCGCTTCCTACATCGTTCTGCGCAAGGTGAACGACGCTGACGGCTCGCGCCTGCTGGAAGCGTCCTTGACTTCCGGCGGCGATGTGCTGATCGAGGGCCTCGACCATGGAGACGGAGTCGAGCGGATCTTCGGTGAGCGGGAGTATGAGTGGAAATGGACGATACCCGCCTCCGGCGTCCCCGCTCTGCTTCGCGCGCTGGACGCGACCGGCAATGTTCTCGCCGCCCTCGGAGAGCGCTTCAGCGGAGAGGACGCTGCAGGCCTCTCCGAGTTCCTCGAATCTCACGCCATTCCGCATGACCGCTGGTCCCGCACCGGAGACTGACCGGTCTCTGGCCAAGGCTGCTTCGTATGGGCTGATGTCGGTCCGATGGACGTTGAGATCGTTGACTACCACTGAAGGAACGAATATGACACGTCCTATCAATCGCATGCGTCCGGTCCACCCTGGCGAAGTACTGCGCGAGGACTATCTTGTTCCGCTCGGGCTGAGCGTCAATGCACTCTCCGTAGCTCTGGATGTACCGGCAACTCGTATCCACGAAATCGTCAAGGAGCGGCGCGCCGTGACAGCGGACACCGCCGCGCGCTTGGCAAAGCACTTTGGCGGTGATGCGACGTCATGGCTGGTCATGCAGGCCAACTACGACTTGAAGACCTTGCCTACCCTGCAAGACATCGAGCGTGCGGTTCCGGTACGCGAACAACAACTCGCTACGTAGCGCGTTGATGCCAACCGAAGCATCTCGGGATTCGCCTGGGAGTCCTGGCGGTTCTCCACACCTGGGGCCAGCCGCTTGTGCTGCACCCGCCCCTGCACTGCATCGTGCCAGGAGGTGGCCCCTTGGTGGCCGGCAAGCGCTGGGTGTCGGCCTCGGAAAGATTCTTTCTACCGGTACAGGTGCTCGCTTCGAGCAAGCTCACCTCGCCCCCCAGCAAGCTCACCTCGCCCCCCAGCAAGCTCACCTCGCCCCCCAGCAAGCTCACCTCGCCTCCAGTAAGCTCACCTCGTCTCCCAGTAAGCTCACCTCGTCTTCCAGCAAGCTCACCTCGTCTTCCAGCAAGCTCACCTCGTCTTCCAGTAAGCTCACCTCGTCTCCCAGCAAGCTCACCTCGTCTTCCAGTAAGCTCACCTCGTCTCCCAGAAAGCTCACCTCGCC
>JANMTS010000029.1:0-3050 GCA_031390755.1 Holophagales bacterium | reverse complement strand
CGCTCCCAGATGGCGGCCAGGTGCTCCAGGCTCATGGGTGTGACGGCCAGCCGGCCGCCCCCTGCTTGCTACGGTGATGAGGTTCGGTCATTCGAGGCTCCCCCTTTGCTGGAAGGAGATTCCCAGCAAAAAGCAAGACCTTCAACCGAGACGGAATCGATTTCTAGCGTAAGCTACTGAATACAAGCGGGATAAGTCGATCGCAGAAAGACGGAATTGTAACGATGAAAGCTACACATTCGGAATCTGGAGGGGGTCTGGCGGACGGCGGCTGAAGCGGGGGGCACTGGTAAAGGCTGAACGGAGGAGCCCTCACCCCCGTCCCCCTCCCGGTCCGCCCGAGTCCACCCGCCCCGGGCGAGGGGCGCCCGCTCCCGCCCGGACAAGACCAAACGGGGATTGCCTGGCTCTCAGGCCAGCAAGCTCGGCGGCAGATCGCTCCGGAGCCCGAGCCGCCTTGCCCGGAGCACCGACGAATCGACGGCGCCGCACAGGCGAGCCGCTTCGCGCGGAGAGCTGCACTCCAGGACGGCCCAGCCCGCGGCCGAGAGGCTCTCGACGAACTGGCCCGGCTCCTTGAGATGCTGAGCCCACGGGATCGCGGTGTAGAGCGCCAACGGCTCCGGAGGCCCGAACCGCCGGCAGCGAAGCTCCAGGAGCAGCCCGGCTTTCGCCGAGCCTTCGAAGGCTCGGCGCGCCAGCTCGACCACGCCCACCGGAGACGCTTCCAGGCTCCATTCCGGATTGTTGAGCGCTTCAGCGTCCTCGACATAGGGGAGGCGGCTCCAGACCTTGCCCAGCCGGCCGAGCGGAAGCTCATCGAGCCAGGGGCGAACGGCATCCGCTGCCTGCCGGCCGAGGCGCCGCTCGATCGCTTGCGCGAAGTCCCCCCGGACGCCTTCGCCGGGATCTCCTCCCGGCCATGTGGGAATCCGAGGCTCCAGCACGCGGGCGCTCCCTTCCGGGACGCGCCGTGGCGGGGCTGAACGAAAGGCCATCGGGCTCAGACCGCCGTTTCCACCAGCTCGCCCTGCCGGCCGGTCTCGAAGAGGATCAGCGCACGCCGCCGCACCTCCGGCTGGCTCTCGTCCACCTCCAGCTTGAGCCACGTCGCGAACCAGCGACCATACTCAAAGTAGACCCGCAACTGGCACTCTTCGGGGGTGTGTGCCGAAATCAGAATGTCGCCCGGGTCGTCCAGCACCCTCAACGCGAAGTGATGCCGCACAACCCACTCGTGAAGAGCTTCGCGGGTCGCGGGATGGTCGATCGTCAGATCCAGGCCTTGCGGGGCGCCGTCGATCACCGACTCGATCCCTCGCGCGGCCTCCCACAGCACCAGGCGAGCCGGATCCTCATCCGTCACCGGGCCTTCCTCGGTCCGAGCGAAGAAGGCCGCGAGTTGCTGGAGCACCTGCTGATGGAGCGCGCGGATCGCCCGCTCGGCCTCGGGCGCCCGCTTCCTGGCCGGCGGAGGAACCGGCGTTTCTCGCAGGCGACGGCCGAGCAGGGTTTCGCAGAGCTGCCGGTCGGGATTCCGCAGTCCGAGCCCCGCGATCTCCCCTTCCGTCAGCCGGGCCAGGGCTTCCAACGAATCGATGCCGGCCCCGGCCAGGGCGGCGGCGGCGTTGGACGAGAACCCTTGTGCCTGCCAGTCGCCGATGACCGACGGGAGGCGCCGACCGAGCAACTGCTCACAGATCCAAATCGTCACGTTACCGATACCCGGGATGGCGAGCAGCTCGTCCCGGCTTGCCGACTTCAGAGATTCAAGGCTCGGGAAGCCGGCGCGCACCAGCTTTCCCGCCTGCCCCAGCCCGACGCCGGCTTCGACCCAGAACCGGGCGGCCGGTAGTACCTCCAAAAGCCTGGGCTCAGTCAAGGCTGATCCCTCTTCGATCCCGGGTATGCCTTCCTCGCGGCGGCCTCGCAGCTCCCGCAACGGTGCAGCAGGTGCCTGACAATCTCCTTCGCCTCCGTCGACGTCAGCTCGCCCCGGGCGAATTGCCGTAAGAGGTTGGGAGATGGATGGCGCTTCGCGCAGGCGCCGGCCCCATCTCCTCGGGGCTCGGCGGGGATTTCTTGAGTTGCTGTCAGCATTTCTCACCTCCAGGCCGGGCGACACCGGCGGACCGATGCGTTTCCTCCATCCGGCCGCCTCGGAGCGGAGCGCCAACAGCTCGGCCGCCTGCTCCTGGGTCGCGCCGGCCAGCAGCTCCGACGCGCCTTCGAGATCCCGCAGCAGCAGGCTCAGCATCACTCTTCGATCCTGCCGCGACTCCGTGCTGTCGATGAGATCCAGGCCTCGCCGGCAGCACAGCAGGAGATAGGACAAAGAGGCCTCTCGTTCCGCCACCGCCGCACGCTCCGCTCATGATGCCGCCAGCTCGCGGAAGCGAAGGACGCACCGTTGAGAACCCCGGTTCGCCAGAGGCTTCGCGCCCTTTCCGAAAAAAGTCGGCCGAAAACGCACCGCCGCAGCGCCGGCTCGCACCTTGGGTGTTAGTGGAACTGTCGCCTTGGGCATCTCACGCCTCTCCGCGCCGAGGAGACGGCCTCCGCGGCCGGCTCCTTCCGTACGGAGAGAGGCTCGCCGCAAGCCGCCGGGCCGGAAATCGCCGGTAGGCAGAACGCGTCCGGGAGAATCCGAAGATCTGCCTTCCGTAGAGTGGCGGCCGGTTCTTTAGTGCAAACCGGGGATTTTGAGGTGCCTTGTCACTTTTTCAGGTCCAGCGGCAACCTTATTAGAGGGTGCTGTGGAGATCGCGTGCGGAAGGGAGAAGATTCATGCCCGAAGAGCAAACGGTGGAATTGGGACCGGCCCTGCGTTTTCTGCGGAAGTCGATGTTCTGGACTCAGGCCCGGCTCGGCGAGAGAGCAGGAATACCAGCAAGTCTGATCGCGGACTACGAGCAGGGCCGCAAGCCGCTTCACCGGCCGAAGGCCGATCACCTGATCGGCCTCATGGGGCTCGGCCCGGAGTACATCGACGAGCTGCTGGGTCTGGCCGAGTCGGCCCGGGCCGGCTCGCGGTTGAGCCCGGACGATCC
>JANMTS010000019.1:0-19023 GCA_031390755.1 Holophagales bacterium | reverse complement strand
GGATCGTCGCGCAAATCGAGCGCGTCGAGCACTTCGTAACAGGTTTCGCGGATGATGCGCGCGCGCGGATCCATGTTTTTGTAAACGCGGTGACCGAAGCCCATCAGGCGAAAGCCGCTGGTTTTGTCCTTGGCGCGCTTGATGAATTCGGGAATGCGCGAAATGTCGCCCATTTCGTCGAGCATTTTCAGCACCGCCTCGTTGGCGCCGCCGTGCAACGGCCCCCACAATGAAGCCATGCCACCGGCAATGCTGGCGTAGGGGTTGGCACCGCTGGAACCCGCCAGCCGCACGGTGGAGGTCGAAGCGTTCTGCTCGTGGTCGGCGTGCAGGATGAAAATACGGTCGAGCGCGCGCGCCAGAACCGGATTGGGCTCATACGGTTCGCACGGCGTCGAAAACATCATGTGCAGAAAATTTTCGGCATAGGACAGGCGATTCTGCGGATAAACGAAAGGCTGGCCTTCGTTGTATTTGTACGACCAGGCCGCCGTCCGTCCGGACCGGGCGGCAGCCTTCGGCTTTCCGTCTCTCTGCCCCGACAGGAGATTTCATGGACGACATCGTCATTCTCAGCGCGGCCCGTACGCCCATTGGAGCGTTTCAGGGGGTTCTGGCCGGCTTTCCTGCGCATGCCCTCGGGGCGCGCGCCATTGCCTCGGCGATCGAACGGGCGGGTCTCTCGCCCGAGGACATCCAGCAGGTCAACATGGGGTGCGTGCTGACCGCCGGCCAGGGCCAGGCCCCGGCCCGGCAGGCCGCCCTCGCCGCCGGTTGCCCGGTGTCGACCGGCGCGGTCACGCTCAACAAGGTCTGCGGCTCCGCGATGCGGGCGGTGATGATCGCCGCCAACGACCTGCGCTGCGGCGACTACGACGTCGTGGCCGCGGGCGGCATGGAGAGCATGAGCCAGGCGCCCTACCTCGCGGCCGGCGTGCGCGACGGCCTGCGCCTGGGTCATGGCAAGCTCATCGACTCGATGATCCACGACGGTCTCTGGGACCCATACGGCGACGTCCACATGGGCAACTGCGCCGAGCTGTGCGCCTCCGAATACAAATTCAGCCGCGAGGAGCAGGACGCCTTCGCCGCCGAGAGCTACCGCCGCGCCCGCGCCGCCGCCGAGGCGGGGCTGACCGCGGACGAGATCGTCGCGGTCCCGGTGAAGCAGAAGAAGGGCGACCCGGTGATGATCGACAAGGACGAGGAGCCGTTCAAGTCCGACCTCGCGAAGATGCCGGGCCTCAAGCCCGCCTTCCAGAAGGACGGCACGGTCACGGCCGCCAACGCCTCCAAGATCAACGACGGCGCGTCCGCGCTGATCCTGACCACGGCCTCCCATGCCGCGAAGCTCGGCAGGAAGCCGCTCGCCCGCATCGTGGCCCACGCCTCGATGGCCCAGAAGCCGGAGTGGTTCACCACCGCGCCGGTGGGCGCGGCCAAGGCGGTCCTGGAGCGCGCCGGTCTCAAGGCCGCGGACATCGACCTCTGGGAGATCAACGAGGCGTTCTCCGTGGTGGCGCTCGCGTTCAACCGCGAGCTCGGGCTCGCCGCGGACCGGGTCAACGTCCGCGGCGGCGCCGTGGCGCTCGGGCACCCCATCGGCAGCTCCGGCGCCCGCATCCTGGTGACCCTGCTGTCCGCCCTCAAGGAGCGCGGCGGCCGTCTCGGGTGCGCCGCGATCTGCATCGGCGGCGGAGAGGCTACCGCGATGGTGGTGGAGCGCATAGACTAACGCCCACGCTATGCGCACACGCCGACCGAACCTCCCACTGCTGGCGCTCTGCCTGGCCCTGCCCCTCCTGACCGCGACAGTCTCGCCGGTCTGGGGGCAGGCCGCGCAGGAAACTCCTTCACCGACCCCCCCGGCAGAAGCTGCGGTTCCGGAGCCGACGACGGCGGTCCCCGAACCGGGCTCGGCGGCGGTGACGCCCTCGGCGCCCTCGGGGACGCCCGATCCCGTGACAGGGACGACGGGGGCCGCAACTGCCACGCCGGCGGTTCCCCCGGCGACGCCGACCATGCCGGCCACGCCGCCGGCTCCGGTCGCCGACGCGATCGAGTTCCAGCTCCGCTTCCCGGCCGACCAGGGCGGCGGCAGCGCCGCGGGCAAGGCCGGCGACCTGGAGTACCAGCGCGACACGTACGCGGTGCTCATCGGCGACGTCAAGCTCAAGTACCAGGACATCGACCTCCGCGCCACCCGCGCCGAGATCGACCTGGCGACCAAGATCGTCACCGCCACCGGCAACGTCATCCTGGATCAGGGCCCTCGCCGCATGGCGGGCGACACCCTGACGTTCGACCTGAACACCAAGACCGGCATGATGACCAATGCCTCGGCCCAGGTCTCCCAGGACTACTACTTCAGCGGCACCGAGCTGCGGAAGGTCGGCGACAACGAGTACACGGTCAAGGACGGCGTCTTCACCTCCTGCAGCCAGGAGGTTCCGGACTGGAGCTTCCGTCTTTCCGAGGCGCGCGTCGAGGTCGACGGCTACGCCCACATCCGCCACGCCTCCATGCGGGCCAAGAAGCTGCCGGTCTTCTACGCGCCCTACCTCCTGTGGCCGGTCAAGAGCGACCGCACCTCGGGCTTCCTGATTCCGAACATCGGCTACTCGGACCGCCGCGGCGCCCTCCTCGGCCTGGCCTACTACCAGACCCTCGGCCGCAGCTACGACACGACGGTCCACGTCGACTTGTTCTCCGAGAACTATCTGGGTCTCGGCAACGACTTCCGCTACCGGCCGACGGAAGGCACGAAGGGCCAGGTGCTCGCCTACACCGTGCGCGATCCCGAGGCGCCGACGGAGGACGACTGGCGCTGGAAGGTCGAGTGGAACCATGAGACGACCGACCTCCCCTTCGGGATGCGCGGCGTCGTCAACTACCAGGACTTCTCGGACTTCAACTTCTTCCGCGACTTCGAGCGCAGCTTCGACCGCAACACCCTGCGGTTCATCGACAGCAAGGCGTTCGTGACCGGCAACTGGGGCCCGCACCTGCTCAACATCCTGCTCAACGACCGCGAGACCTTCGTCGGCGCCGCCACGAGCGAGGACACGGTGCAGCAGATCAAGCTGCCGGAGGTCGAGTACCGCCTGCGCAACACCCGGCTCGGCAAGCTGCCTCTCTATGCGCAGTTCCTGGGCTCGGCGTCGTACCTCGACCTGACCCGCCCGAATTCCTACGCCGGAAAGTACGGCCGCCTCGACGCCTTCCCGCAGCTCACCCTGCCGGTGCGCTCGGTGCCGTGGCTTTCGATGTCGGTCAGCGGCGGCGGCCGGTTCACCTGGTACGGCGACACCCTGGACGAGACCGGCAAGGCGTTCTCCGGAGAGACCGCGACCCGCACGCTGCCGTTCGGCAGCGCCGAGGTGATCGGCCCCTCCGTCTCGCGGATCTACGACAACGTCCTCGGCTTCTCGAAGATCAAGCACGTGATCGAGCCGCGCTTGACGTACAACTACCTGGGTGACATCGACGAAGACCTGGACCTCCCCGTGTACGACGAGGTCGACAACCTGAGGTCGTTGAACGTGGGCCGCGCGGCCCTGGTCACCCGCATCCTGGCCAAGCCCAAGGCGAACGAGAGCGCCCGCGAAGTCTTCTTCTTCGAGCTGGCCCGCCGGCTCAGCTTCGACGACGAGCGTCCGCTCCAGTCCTCCCAGAACGGGTTGACCACCACGCAGTCCGGACCCCTCGAGGCCCTGGCGCGGTTCACCCCCACCCTGCGCACGAGCGTCAAGCTGGAGGCGGACTACGACACCCTGTTCAGCGGGCTTTCGGCGACCCAGCTCACCGGCGACATCGGCGTGGGCAAGGGAAACAACCTCAGCCTCTCGTGGTTCACCAGCTTCCGGCCCGAGGATTCGACGACGCTGAGCAACCAGATCCGCTTCGGCGGCAACGTCGGCCTGTTCAAGAACATCCGGGTCGAGGGCCAGATCAACTACGACGTGGAGCTGAATTTCCTCCAGCAGCAGCGCTACATCCTTCTTTTCAACCAGCAGTGCTACGGCCTTCGCCTCGAGCTGCGGGACTTCCGGGCCAGTGTCGGCACCCGCACGCGCGACAAGGACATCCGCTTCTCGCTGAGCCTCAAGAACGTCGGTACCTTCCTGGACCTGACCGGACGAAGCTCCACGGCCGAGCCGTAAGCGTTCCCCGATGGGAGCAGACATGAAGGGCTTGATTCTCTCGGGCGGCAAGGGCACCCGCCTGCGTCCGCTCACGTACACGTCGGCCAAGCAGCTCGTGCCGGTCGCCAACAAGCCGGTCCTCTTCTACGCCATCGAGGCGATCGTCGAGGCCGGCATCACCGAGATCGGCATCGTGGTGGGGGAGACGCGGGAGGAGATCAGGGCCGCGGTGGGCGACGGTGCGCGCTTCGGCGCCCGCGTCACCTACCTGGAGCAGGACGCCCCGCGCGGCCTCGCCCATGCGGTCATGATCGCCGAGGAGTTCCTCGCCGGCTCGCCGTTCGTCATGTACCTGGGAGACAACCTCATCGCCGGCGGCATCACCAGCCTGGTCGACGAGTTCCGCGATCTCCAGGGCCGCGGCTGCAGCTCCGAGATCCTGCTCGCCGAGGTGCCGCACCCCGAGCAGTTCGGCGTCGCCGAGCTGACCCCCGAGGGCAAGGTCCACCGCCTGGTCGAAAAGCCCAAGGAGCCCAAGAGCAACCTGGCGCTGGTCGGCGTCTACATGTTCGACGCGACGATCTTCGAGTCCGTCCACCGCATCAAGCCCTCGCCCCGCGGCGAGCTGGAGATCACGGACGCGATCCAGGATCTGATCGACCGCGGCCTGGACGTCCATCCGCACATCGTCCGCGGCTGGTGGAAGGACACGGGCAAGCTGGAGGACATGCTGGAGGCCAACCGCATCGTCCTCGAAGGGCTGGAGGCAGGATTGATTGGCGCCATCGGCGAGCGCAGCAGCATCGAGGGCCGGGTCGAGCTGGGCGAGGGCGTCGAGCTGATCGACTCGCTGGTGCGCGGACCGGTCGTGATCGGCGCCGGCACCCGGCTGGAGAACGCCTTCGTCGGACCGTACACCTCGATCGGCAACCGCTGCACGCTGGTCTGCTGCGAGGTCGAGAACTCGATCATCCTCTCCGACTCGGAGATCCGGGACATCCCGCTGCGCATCGACGGCTCGCTGATCGGCAGGAACGTCAAGATCGTCAAGACCGACCAGAAGCCCAAGGCCTACCGCTTCATGCTCGGCGACAACTCCGAGGTTGGAATCACCTGATGCGGACGCTCGTCCTGGGCGGCACCGGCATGCTGGGCCGGGCCGTGGTGGCCGAGGCGCGCTCGCGCTCGCTGGCCGTGCTCGGGCTGTCGCACGGCCAGGCGGACGTGCGCGATCTCGGCCGGCTGCGCTACTGGGTGGATTCCTTCCGGCCCGAGCTGATCGTCAACTGCGCCGCCTACACCAAGGTCGACCTCGCCGAAGGAGAGGGGAAGGATCTCGCCTTCGCGGTCAACGGCGAGGCGGTCGGCAACGTAGCGGCCGTGGCGCGGGAGTCCGGAGCCCGGCTGATCCATGTCTCGACCGACTATGTGTTCGACGGCAAGGCGGTGGATCCCCGCCGCCCGTACCGCGAGGACGACCCCACCGGGCCGCTGTCCGTCTATGGCCACAGCAAGCTCGACGGCGAGCGGCGGGCGCTCTCCTGGGAGAGGTCGCAGGTGGTCAGGGCGAGCTGGCTGTTCGGCCCGGGCGGTCCCAACTTCGCGGCCACGATCGTTCGACGGATCGAGGGTGGCAAGCTGCCGTTGCGCATCATCGCCGACCAGATCGGGTGTCCCACCTATACGCCGTTCCTGGCCAAGGCGCTTCTCGACCTGGCACCTGTCGACCAGCCCGGCCTGTTTCATTACTGCAACCGGGAGCCGGCCTCCTGGTACGCTTTCGCATCCGAGATCGCCGGCCTGTGGTCCGGCACCTCGCGGACACACGAGGTCGAGCCGATCACCACCGCCGAGTATCCGCTCCCCGCTCCCCGCCCGGCCTGGTCGGTGCTGGACGTGACCCGCTTCGAGCAGGCCGTCGGCCGCCGGGTCGAGCCGTGGGGCTGGGGCCTGGTGGACTATCTGGCCGGCCTTCGCAAAGGGAGAACGTAAAGGAAATGAAGGCCCTCATCACTGGCATCACGGGCTTCGCCGGCTCTCATCTGGCGGAGTACCTTCTCAATGAGCACCCCGACGTCGAGGTGTTCGGAACCTATCGCTGGCGCAGCCGCATGGACAGCATCGAGCACCTGCGCTCCAGGCTGAATCTCCTGGAGGCCGACATCCGGGACTACACCTCCATGCACGCGGCGCTCGAGAAGTCGCGGCCGGACGTGATCTTCCACCTCGCCGCGCAGAGCTTCGTGCCGTCGAGCTGGACGGCGCCGAACGAGACGCTCACCACCAACGTTTCCGGCCAGACGAACCTCTTCGAGGCCGTCCGCGCCCTGCGCCTCGACCCGGTCATCCAGATCGCCTGCTCCAGCGAGCAGTACGGCCTGGTGCTGCCGGACGAGACGCCGATCAAGGAGACCAATCCGCTGCGTCCGCTGTCGCCGTACGCGGTCTCGAAGGTGGCGCAGGACTACCTCGGCTATCAGTACTTCCAGAGCTACGGCCTCAAGGTGATCCGCACCCGCGGCTTCAACCACACCGGCCCGCGCCGCGGACAGGTCTTCGTGACCTCGAACTTCTGCAGCCAGGTGGCGGCCATCGAGCTCGGGCTCCAGGAGCCGGTGATCCGGGTCGGCAACATCGAGGCGATCCGCGACTTCACGGACGTGCGCGACATGGTCCGCGCCTACTGGCTGGCGGTGACCAAGGCCAAGCCGGGCGAGGTCTACAACATCGCCACGGGCTCCGGCATCCGCATCAGCGAGATGCTGAACAAGCTGATCGCGCTCGCCAACGTCGAGGTGAAGATCGAGGTCGACCCCGAGCGCCTGCGGCCGTCCGACGTCGAGATCCTGATCGGCGACGCCTCGAAGTTCAAGGCCGACACCGGCTGGGAGCCCCAGATCCCCTTCGATCAGACCCTGCGCGATCTGCTCGACTACTGGCGCGAGACGCTCCGCCGCCGCCACGCCAAGAGCTGAACCACGGCCGGCCCGAGACGCCTGAGATGACTATGAGCGTCCTCCACGTCCTCATCACGGGAGTCGGCGGCTTCGTCGGCCCGCGGCTCGCCCGGCACCTCCTGGAGTCGGGCCACCGGGTGAGCGGCACGTGGCTGGAGGGCATGCCGCGTCCGGAGATCGAGGGGATCGACCTCTATCAGGCCGACCTCCTCGACATGGGCTCGCTTGAAACGGTGATGCGGCAGGCCGAGCCGGACGCCATCATCAACCTCGCCGGCCTCTCGCACGTGGGCGAGTCGTGGAATCGCCCGGGCGAGTACTTCCAGGTGAACGTGATGGGGACCGAGAACCTGCTCGAAGCCGCGGCCGGCCGTACCGTGGTCGTGGCGTCGAGCGCCGAGGTCTACGGTCCCGTGCCCGAGACCGAGCAGCCGGTCAAGGAGGAGCGGCCGGTCGATCCGCGCAGCCCGTACGCGCTGACCAAGGCGGCGGCCGAGCGGATCGCGATCCTGCGCGGCGCGATCGTGGCCCGTTCGTTCAATCTGGTCGGACCGGGGCAGGCGCCCTCGTTCGCACTGCCGTCCTTCGCCACCCAGCTCGCCGGGATTGCCGACGGCAAGGCCGAGCCGGTGCTCCGGGTCGGCAACCTCACGGCACGGCGCGACTTCGTCCACGTGGACGACGGCGCCGCCGCCTTCCGCATCCTGGCCGAGAGCGGCCGGCCGGGTCAGGTCTACAACATCGCCTGCGGCCGGGCCGTCACCATCGCCGACGCCCTGGAGCGGCTCATGGCGGTCTCCGGCGTCCGTCCCGAGGTGCGCGAGGAGGCCGAGCGGATGCGCCCGGTCGACCTGCCGCTCCTCCTGGGGGATTCCCAACGCCTCCGCGGTCTCGGCTGGGAGCCCAGCCGGTCGCTCGACGACGCGCTCCGGGATCTGTGGCATGACTTGCGAGCCTGTTAAGATCCGCACGCCATCATGAAGGTTCTCGTCACCGGCGGTACCGGCTTCCTCGGCCGGCGCATCGTCTCCGACCTCGCCGAGCGGCACGACGTCCGCCTGCTCGTTCGCGCCACGTCCTCCCGGGAGCGCTTTCCGCGCTCCCCGAACACCGTCGAGTTTGCGGTGGGCGACATCACCGACCGCGCTAGCCTCGATCGGGCCGCGGCCGGGTGCGACGCCGTCGTCCACGCCGCCGCGCTGGTCAAGATTCTGGCGCCGCCGGCCGAGTTCGACCGCATCAACCTCGGCGGCATCGAGAACGTCCTGCGCGCCTCCGAGGAGGCCGGATCGGTCGGCAAGGTGGTCTACGTCTCCAGCTTCATCGCCCTCGGGCCGACGGAGAAGGGGCCGGGCGGGATGCTCGACGAGACCGCCGAAGTCAACGAGAGAGTCTGGATCAACGACTACGAGCGCACCAAGGCGCTGGCCGACCGACGCGCCCGCCGGGCCATCGCAGAAGGCGCGCCGGTCAACGTCGTCTATCCGGGCGTCATCTACGGACCGGGCGAGATGACCGAGGGCAACATCGTCGTCCACCACATCCTCGACCTCATCCGCCGCAAGCTGCCGGGGCTGATCGGCTCGCCGGACCACGTCTGGAACTACGTCTTCGTCGACGACGTGGCCCGCGGCGTGTGCCTCGCGCTGGAAAAAGCCCCGGTGGGCGGTCGCTACGTGCTCGGCGGCGAGAACGTCCGGCTGGCCGATTTCTATGCCCAGGTGGAGACGGCGACCGGCGTGCCCGTGCCGAAACGGCGCATCCCCGACGGGATCGCCTCGGCGGCCGGCGCGCTCCAGAAAGCCTGGGCGCGCCTCACGAACGGCACGCCGAAGCTCACCCCCGACCTGGTGGAGATCTACCGGCACGACTGGGCCTATCGTTCGGACCGCGCCGTGCGGGAGCTGGGGTACGCCCCGCGCCCGTTTGCGCAGGGTCTCGCCGAGACGCTCAAATGGCTCAAGGAGAGCGGCCAATGGCGCTGACCGGACGCGAGCTGCTGCGCAAGGTGACCCACATGAGCATGGGCCTGTTCGCCTTCGCGGTGGGCTGGCTCGGTCCGGTGTGGTCGGCCGTCCTGGCCGCGTCCGCCCTGGCGTTCAACCTCTTCCTGTTCCCGCGCATCGGCGGCCGGCGCCTCTACCGCGACCACGAGACGGCCCGGGGCTCGTCGATCGGCATCGTCCTCTATCCGCTCGCCGTGCTCATCCTCATCCTGGTCTTCTTCAAGAGGCTGGAGGTGGCCGCGGCGACCTGGGGCATCCTGGCGTTCGGCGACGGCATGGCCTCGGTGGTCGGCATGACGCTCGGCCGGCGCAAGCTCTCCTGGAACCCGGACAAGAGCTGGGCCGGCAGCACCGCCTACGTGATCTTCGGCGGCCTGGCCGCGGCGGTCCTCCTGATGTGGACCGCGCGCTGGACGCCTGCCGAATTCACCTGGCCGTTCGCGCTCGCCGTGGGCTTCGCGGCGGCGCTGCTCGCCGCGGCCCTGGAGTCGCTGCCTCAGGGGCTGGACGACAACATCGGCGTCCCCCTGGTCTCCGGCCTCTTCCTGCTTGGTCTCGTTCTGACCCAGGGTCACTGGGTGACCTTCCTGGAGACCGAGGGCCTCGGCTTCCGGCTGCTGATGGCGGCGGTCGTCAACGCGGCGCTGGCCGGCACGGCGTACGCGGTGAAGACGGTGAACCTGTCCGGCGTGGCCGGCGGCTTCCTGGTGGGCTTCACGATCTACGCGTTCCTGGACTGGGAAGGCTACATGCTTCTCCTGGCCTTCTTCGTGATCGGCAGCGCCTGCACGAAGTTCGGCTACAAGAGCAAGGCGGCGGCGAAGATCGCCCAGGAGGGCGGCGGCCGGCGCGGCGCCCGCCACGCCCTGGCCAACGCGGGCGTGGCCACGGCCTGCGCCCTGTTCGCGGCGCTCACCGACCATCCGATCCTGTTCGGGCTCGCCTTCGCCGGCGCCTTCGCCACGGCCGCGTCGGACACGTCGTCCAGCGAGATCGGCCAGGTTCTCGGCCGGCGCACGTTCCTTCTGACCAACTTCCGGCCGGTGCCGCGCGGCACCGAGGGCGCGGTCTCGGTGGAGGGGACGCTCGCGGGCGTGATCGCCTCGGCGGTGATCGGCGCGCTCGGCGCGCTGGTCGGCCTCTACCCCTGGCTCGGCGTGGTGCCCATCGTGATCGCGGCCTTCGTCGGCACCACCTTCGAGAGCCTGGTGGGCGCGGCCCTGGAGAAGCGGCAGCTCCTCGACAACGAGGCGCTCAATTTCCTCAACACCCTGGTCGGCGCGCTCGTCGCGGTGATCTTTGCCCCCTGGATCGTCGGATGACCGCCACTCGCTCGAAAACTAGCCTTTATCTCCAGCTCGTCCGGCCGTTCACGCTGCTGCCGCCGCTGCTCGGCATCGTCTCGGGCGCGATCTGCGCGTTCGGCTCGATCCACAACCCCGACCCGAGCCGGCAGATCACGCTCTCGGTGATCCTCACGATCATCCTGGGCTCGCTCTGCGCCAGCTTCATGAACGCGGCCTCGAACGCGATCAACCAGATCTACGACCTGGAGATCGACCGGGTGAACAAGCCGAGCCGGCCGCTGGTCACCGGCGAGCTGTCGGTGCGCGAGGTGTGGGTCCTGAGCTGGATCCTCTACGCGCTGGCGCTGATCCCGACCTGGCTGGTGGTGCCGCATCCGTACGACACCTTCCAGCAAAAGCTCACCGCGCCGCTCGCCGAGCACGCGACCTTCTTCATCTACCTGGCCGGGATGATCGCGACCTTCGTCTACTCGGCGCCCGAGCTCGGCCGCACCAAGGTCCGCGGCATGCTCGCGAACTTCACGATCGCGGTGCCGCGGGGAATCCTGCTCAAGGTGGCGGGCTGGGCCATGGTGGCGAAGATCGGCTACACCGAGCCCTGGTTCATCGGCTCCATCTTCGGCCTCTACCTGCTCGGCGCGGCGTCGACGAAGGATTTCGCGGACATGGAGGGCGATCTGGCCGGCGGCTGCAAGACCCTGCCGATCCTCTACGGCGTCAAGAAGGCGGCGCTGATGATCAGCCCGTTCTTCGTCTTCCCCTGGCTGCTCCTGCCGCTGGGCGCCTTCATGAAGGACCCGCAGAACCCGAGCCACCCGATCCTGACGGGCAACGCCGGGTTCCTCACGGCTCTCGGCGTCCTCTTCACGGTCTGGGGCCTGTACACCGTATACCTGTTGCTGCGCGACCCGAAGTCGCTGACCGAGACGGAGAACCATCCGTCCTGGAAGCACATGTACCTGATCATGATGGCCGGTCAGGTTGGCTTCGCCCTGGCGTATATTCTTTAGTGAAATGCGCCAGTGGCACGCGGCTTGAACAGGAGATGTGCCGAGGGAGGGCTCATGGCTGATTACAGGAACGACGACAGCAACGATCTGGACGATACCGAAATTGATCCCGAAGAGGCGGCGGCCGGTCTGGCCGGCGACGACTTCGACGATCTTGACCCGGACTTTGACCCGCGCTTTGACCCGGAAGAAGCGGAGCGGGAGTCCGCGCGGGCCTTCGCGACGGGGGGACGAGTTCCGAGCCGCGGTCTGCTGTCGTCCTACGACCGGCTCCGCGAGCGGATCATCGCCTCGCTGGAGAAGCGTCTGGACAAGCGCGGCGGCCGGATGACCGAGGGCGCCGTGAGGGCGCTGCTGCTGGTCCCGGACGTCTTCATCCTGCTCGTCCGCCTGACGCTGGACAAGAACGTGCCGGGATCGACCCGCGCGATGATCGGCGGTGCGCTCGCCTACTTCGTGCTGCCGGCCGACCTGCTGCCTGAGATGCTCCTCGGCGGCGCCGGTTACCTGGACGACCTCGTGCTCGCCGCGGCGGTCCTCTCGCAAGCCTTCAGCGGCGACCTCGAGCCCTACGCCCGCAAGCACTGGAGCGGCGCCGAGGATCTCCGGGTCGTCCTCAAGGACGTCTCGGAGACCGCCCAGTCGCTGCTGGGTGAGAAGCTCTACGACCGACTGAAGCGGGTGATGGGGCGTCGCGGGATCGAGGTCGATGATCAGCCCGGCCGGCCGGACTGATCCTTCCGCCGACGAGCCTGCCTGGGATTTTGCGGGCACTCGCCGTCATCATTTGCGGCAAGGGTTGCGGCTGACTCCTGCGGAACGGCTTCGCTGGCTGGAGGAGACCGTTGCCGAGATGAGGCAACTCCAGGGGTTGGCTCGAAAAGGCCGAGGAGTCGAGAAGAGCTGACGCTCGGCGTCAGGCCTTCGGCTTCGAGACTTCGGCGTTCCGGCGCTGGCGAAGCTCCTCGAACAGCTCCCGGACGGGCTCGAATCCACCATCCGGGAAGTTGTCCGGATTGTCCCAGAACTCGGCGAGGGCGCCGGTTCCCCACCGTTCGTAGACCGCCACCTTGAGCATGAGCTGGAGCTTGTCGCAGGCTTTGACGAGCTTCGCCTCGGGGGTGGCCCCTTCCTGGTATTCCCGGTAGAGATCGAGCGCGCGGTCCTGGACGGGGCCGAGGACATCACCCATGGCCGCGAGCTCGGCCGTCTTCTTGGCGCCTTCGGGAAAGTAGTGGGACGCGGTCCGCGGCATGTCGCCGACCCGGATCTCGGCCAGGTCGTGGACGAGCGCGATCTCGACGGCTCGGGAAAGGTTCAGGCCTTCGATGCGGCTGCCGAGGCCCCAGACCAGGAAGAGGACGTGCCAGCTATGCTCGGTCACGCTCTCCGGATCGCTGACGCCGCGGAGCATGTACCCGGTCCGCGGAACCTTGTCGAGGGCCTGGATCTCAAGGAAAAGGTCGAGTAGCGTTTCGTTGCGCCGCATGGCCGGCGAAGAGTAGCATGCGACGGAATGTCCCCGAGGGTTCCCGGAGGTGCGCGCATCATGGCGAAAGCTAGCTGGAATGGGCAGGTCATCGCGGAGAGCGACAGCGTCGAGATCGTGGAGGGGAACGCCTACTTCCCTCCGGACTCGCTGAATCGCGAGTACTTCCAGGACAGCGCGACCCACACGGTCTGCCCCTGGAAAGGCACCGCGAGCTACTACACGGTCGTGGTCGACGGGAAGGAAAACCGCGATGGCGCCTGGTATTACCCGGACCCGAAGCCCGCGGCGGCGAACATCAAGGACCACATCGCCTTCTGGCGCGGCATCACGGTCGAGCCGTAGTCCGGCGCAGGCTACTATGTGGCGATGAAACTGCTGAGACTTGCCTTCTCGATCGTCCATGGCGCCATGGCCGCCCTCTTCGCGGGCGCCGCGCTCGCACTCATCGTCATCGCGACGAAAGCGGGTCTGGCCGCCCTGTCCGGCGGGCTCACGAACACCGCCGCCCAGGGGATCATCGAAGCCGTGGGCCTGCTGACCGCTGCGGTCGTAGCGCTCCAGATCGCGCAGACGATCGCCGAGGAGGAGGTCGTCCGCGATGCCCACATCAGCGGCCCGACCCGGGTGCGCCGCTTTCTCTCCAGGTTCCTCGTCGTCATCGTCGTAGCCATCGCGATCGAGGGGCTCGTGGCCACCTTCCGCGCGGCCCACGAGGATTCAGCTCAGCTGGTTCACGCGGCCAGCATCCTGGTCGCAGCCGGCGTGCTGCTCGCCGCCTGGGGAGTCTTCATCCGGCTGAACCGCTCCGCCGAGGAGCTGGAGCCCGAAGCCATGGCCGAGGCCAAGCGGGAGGACCGGAAGCTTGAGTGATCCCGGCACGGCCAGGTTGGCCGAGGGCCTGCCGCTCTGGCAGGCCCTTTGTCATGGATCCAGGGGGCCGAACTCAACGTCCAACTCGCGGTCGACCTCCTGAGTATCGAGCAAGCGGCCTGCCTCTATGTCAGCGAGTCCTTCCTGAACCGCCGACATGAACCGGTCCCGCTCGAGGGTGGCGCATTCCTCCGCGGGGATGGAGGACCCTGGGTCTCTCGACTCCATCCGCCTACCGCCGCAGCGCCACCAGCCGCACCGGAACCTCCTGGCGCCGACCGTCTCGGAGATAGACGACCCTCACGGTGTCTCCGGCCTTCTTCTCTTCCAGAATCTGGTAGAGGTCGCCGAGCGAGCCGATGGGCTTGCCGTCGATCGACTGGATGATGTCTCCGAGCTGAAAGCGCCGGCCGCGGCGGACCGTGCCTCGCAGGCCGGCCGCGGCGGCGGGGCCTTCGGGGTCGACGGTTCCGATCAGCGAGCCCTCGACGCCGAGCTGGCGGTTCCAGGACTCGGGGGCCAGATCCAGGCCCAGGGACGGGCGGTTCACCTGGCCGTAGCGGATCAGGTCGGGGACCACCCAGGAAACCGAGTGCACCGGGATCGCGAAGCCGATACCGGCGTAGGCTCCGGAGGGGCTGTAGATGGCGGTGTTGATGCCGATCAGGCGGCCGGAGCTGTCGAGGAGCGGGCCTCCCGAGTTGCCGGGGTTGATCGCCGCGTCGGTTTGGATCACGTCGCGGATCGGCACGCCTCCTACGGACTGGATCTCGCGGCCGAGGGCGCTCACGATGCCGGTGGTCAGGGTCCGGTCCAGGCCGAACGGGTTGCCGATGGCGAAAACGGACTGGCCGACCTGGAGGTCGTCCGACTCTCCCAGGGGCAGCGGCTGGAGCTTGTCGAGCGGCGCCTTGATCCTCAGGACCGCGAGATCCTTCTCCGGCGCAGCGCCGACGAGCTCGGCGTCCCAGGTCGTCTGGTCGGCCAGCGTGACCTGGGCGGCGCTCGCGTCCTGGATGACGTGAAAGTTGGTGACGACGTGGCCCTGGCGGTCCCAGAGGAAGCCGGTGCCCGAGCCGCGGGGGATCTCCTGGACGTTCATGCTGAAGAAGTCCCGCTGCATCGCCAGAGAGGTGATGTAGACCACCGAGGGCGAGGCCCGCTGAAAGAGCGAGATCGTCGCCCGCTCGGGCTCGGCCAACTCCTGCCTGCGGATCGGAGCCGCAGCCTGGGGCGAGGCCTGCGCCGCGGGCTCGACGGTGACCGCTTCATTCGCTCCATCCACCGCATGGCGCGGCCAGGCGAGGCCCGCAAGAAATCCAAGGCCCGCCAGAATCAGGGCCAGAACCATCCGTCTCATCGGGTCATCCCTCCTCCGGTGCATCCCGCATCCTTCATGCATCCCCAGTGCCGACGCCTCCGCGGCCGGCATCCCCAAAGTCTACAAGGATCAGGTAAAGTCTGAAGTAGCTCGCCTGCTCACTGGAGAGGCGGAACCTGCTTGCGCAGGCTCGGCCCTTTTGAGTAGGATGCGGGCTTGTGACGCTTTTCACAAGGTCACTTCGCAACCGGACAAGGAACGGAGCACTACGCACCCCGGCGCCGGACGGCTAGGGGAGGCATCTGAATGCAGATCTTTCATCGCAGCACGAACACGGTCGCCAAGGTGAGCATCTTTGGTGCGGTGTTCTTCATCGCGTTCTTCGCCTGGATCTTCTCGACCCTCCTGCGGTCGTCGTACGCGACGGGCCAGGGGATCGTCGTGAAGCAGCCGGTGCCGTTCAGCCACGATCATCACGTGGCGGGGCTGGGCCTCGACTGCCGGTACTGCCACAGCACGGTGGAGACGGCCGGATTCGCGGGCATGCCTCCGACCGAGACCTGCATGAACTGCCACAAGCAGATCTGGACGAACGCCGACATGCTGGAGCCGGTGCGCTCCAGCTTCGCGACGAACACGCCGATCCAGTGGCAGCGCGTCCACGACCTCCCGGACTACGTGTACTTCAACCACAGCGTCCACGTGGCGAAGGGGATCGGTTGCGCGTCGTGCCATGGCCGGGTGGACAAGATGCCCTTGATGTTCCAGGAAGCGTCGCTCCAGATGGAGTGGTGCCTCGACTGCCACCGGGATCCCGGGAAGTTCGTGCGGCCCAAGGAAGAGGTCTTCAACCTCGACTGGCAGCCGCCTTCGGATCCCGCCGAGGCCAAGGCGCTTCAGGCGAAGCTGGTCAAGGACTACAACATCCAATCCCTCACGAGCTGCTCGACGTGCCACCGCTAGGTGCGCGAGCCGGTCGAACAAGCGAGAGCGAGCCATCGGATGGATAGCGTGAACCAAAGCCCAGGAAAATGCGGCGCCCAGGGCGCCGCGCAGCCCGAGCCGGCCCGCCTCGACGTGGCGGAGGTCCGCGAGCGGTTGCGCGACCAGAAGGGGCCGGCGCTCTGGCGCAGCCTCGACGAGCTTGCCGGCTCCGCGGAGTTCGAGGATCTCCTTCATCGGGAGTTCCCGCGCTTCGCGTCGGAGGCGCCAGAGCTGGCGGACGGGGTCTCCCGCCGCCGCTTCCTGCAGCTGTCGAGCGCGTCTCTCGCCTTCGCCGGGCTCACCGGCTGCACGAAGCAGCCGCGGGAATCCATCATCCCGTACGTCAAGCAGCCCGAGTACATCGTCCCGGGCCGTCCGCTCTTCTTCGCGACGGCGCTGACGCACGGCGGCTACGGCCACGGCGTGCTCGCCGAGAGCCACACCGGCCGGCCGACGAAGATCGAGGGCAACCCCGATCATCCGGGGAGCCAGGGCGCGACGGACATCTTCGCCCAGGCCGCGGTGCTGACGCTCTACGACCCGGAGCGCTCGCAGTCGCTTCTCCACAACAGCCGGATCGCCACCTGGGGCTCCTTCTTCAGCGAGGTGAGCGCGAAGGTGCGGGCGTTCCAGGCGCTCGGCGGCGAGGGCGTGCGCCTCGTGACCGGCACGTTCACGTCGCCGACGCTGGCCGCGCAGGTCCAGGACTTCCTGACGCGCTTCCCGCGCGCCCGCTGGCACCAGTGGGAGCCCGCCGGCCGGCACCACGGACGGATGGCCGCGCAGGCAGCGTTCGGCCAGCCGCTGGAGACCCGCTACGACTTCAGCGCCGCGAAGGTCATCCTCTCGATCGACTCCGACGTGCTCACCCAGGGCCCGGGCAACGTGCGCTATCAACGCGACTTCGCCCGCAACCGCCGCGTCCGCAAGGGCCAGGGCGAGATGAGCCGGCTCTACGCGGTCGAGACGATCCCGACGAGCACGGGCAGTCTGGCAGACCACCGCCTGCCGCTGTCGCCGGCCGAGCTGGAGGCCTTCGTGCTGGCCCTGGCCGGAGCGCTCGGAGTCGGCGGAGCTGGCGTGGATGTCCTCACGGACGAGCGCGCCCGCCGCTGGCTGCCGATCATCGCCGCGGACCTCAAAACCAACGCCGGTGCCTCGCTCGTGCTGACCGACGAGCACGCGGCGCCCGCGGTGCAGGTGCTGGTCCATGCGATCAACGAGGCCCTCGGCAATACTGGGGGGGTGGGCCGGACGGTGATCCACACGGCGCCGGTCGAGGCCCTGCCGACAGGCTCCGCGGGACAGCCCGCCGGCTCGACGGATCAGACCGATCAGGTAGTTTCGATGCGCGAGCTGGTGGCCGACATGAACGCCGGCCGGGTCGAGCTGCTGCTGATGCTCGACGGCGTGAACCCGGTCTACACGGCGCCCGCCGACCTCGGCTTCATGGAAGCCATCCAGAAGGTCGGGATGCGGGTCCATCACGGTCTTTATGAAGATGAGACCTCGGCCTACTGCCACTGGCACATCCCGGCCGCCCACGAGTTGGAGAGCTGGGGCGACGCGCGGTCGTACGACGGCACGGTGAGCGTGATCCAGCCGCTCATCGACGTGCTCTACAACGGCAAGACCGCGACCGAGGTCATGGCCGCGGCGTTCGCGGGCCGGGCCGATGCCACCAGCTACGAGCTGGTCCAGAACCACTGGAAGACCCTGCTCGTCGGCGACTTCGACGGCGCCTGGCGCAAGGCGCTGCACGACGGCATGCTGCCGGCCACCCAGCTTCCGCCGGTTGCGGCGGCGGTCAACGGCGGCGCGGTGCAGCAGGCCGCGGCGGCGGTCGATACCCGGGTGAAGCAGATGCGGTCGCTGGGCGAAGGTACCGAGGGAAAAACGGTGACTCTCCTTCTGCGTCCCGATCCCACGGTGTGGGACGGCAGCCTGGCCCGGAACCCCTGGCTCCAGGAGCTGCCGAAGCCGCTCACCAAGCTGACCTGGGACAACGCCCTGCTCATCGGCCCGAAGACGGCCCAGCAGCTGCGCGTCGGGCACGCCGAGACCGTGGAGATCACCTTCGACGGCCGCAAGCTCGAAGCCGCGGCCTGGATTCAGCCTGGATTGGCCGAGGGAGCGGCGAACCTGTCGCTGGGCTACGGCCGCACGCGCGCCGGCCGGGCGACGGGGCTGGGTTTCAACGCCTACGCGCTGCGCACCTCCGACGCCCTCTGGGCGCTGCCCGGGGTGGAGATCCGCGGCCTAGGCGAGACGTTCGCGTTCGCCTGCACCCAGAACCATCACGCGCTGCCGCAGGGCCGCTCCGTGAGCGGCGCGGACGAGATCCCCGAGGCGGGCAACGAGGCCGAGCGCCGTCACCTGGTGCGCACCGGCACGCTGGAGGAGCTGCGGCGAGATCCGGACTTCGTCCAGCGCGAGCGGGAACAGCCGAAGCCGGACGAGTCGCTCTATCCGGCCCACAAGTACGAAGGCCACGCCTGGGGCATGGCGATCGACCTGAACGTCTGCACCGGCTGCAGCTCGTGCGTGATCGCCTGCCAGTCCGAGAACAACATCCCGGTCGTGGGCAAGGACCAGGTTCTGCGCGGCCGCGAGATGCACTGGATCCGCGTCGACCGCTACTACGCCGGCGACATGGACGACCCGCGCATCCACAACCAGCCGGTCCCCTGCATGCATTGCGAGAACGCGCCGTGCGAGGTGGTCTGCCCGGTGGCCGCCACGGTCCACAGCGACGAAGGCCTGAACGACATGGTCTACAACCGCTGCGTGGGCACCCGCTACTGCTCGAACAACTGCCCGTACAAGGTTCGGCGCTTCAACTTCCTGCGCTACAGCGACAAGAGCACGCCCGTGCTGGCCCTGCTGGAGAACCCGGACGTCACCGTGCGCATGCGCGGCGTGATGGAGAAG